>JAFIEK010000081.1 GCA_020832545.1 Pararhodobacter sp.
GCGCATAAAGCTTCTCATACCCCGCCGCATCGATATGCGCCCTGGCAGTAAAATCCGCCGATGCGCTGTAAAGTTCAGAATTGGCCTGATCGGACATGATAGCTCCTCCTGTCGTGCGGCACGCAGGAGATCGCACATTTTCGTGCGAGTTCTGCGTGACCCTCCTCCATCCTGCGGCGGAGTGTAACGCATTCGTCAACTTTTGGGTAACTCTTTTTTTACAAAGGATTTTTTTGTAAATTTTTTTCGGATTTGCGCGAGTTTTTGTAAATTTCGTGACAGGCAGAAAGAATACTTCTTGCTTTTCAGTCTGCTGCCCGCTTGGCCACCGGCAAGCGAGCTGACGCCACGTCACAACTTACGGTTATCATCGGTTGACACCGCAATCCATGCAATTTTGTCTCGCCGCTCATTGCGGGCCTGTCACCATCAGACCGACCGTGCCCACCGGGGTGATTCGTCCGCGAAAAGGCGAAGGGCCGGCACTTGGTGCCGGCCCTTTCCATTTGCGTCGCTCAGAGCGGGTTATCCACCCGGATGGTCATCACCACCCGCCCCCGCGTGCTGGAAGGCCATGTCAGCCGCACCCGGTCACGGTTGGCACCGTGCTGAACATTGGCATAGGGCATGCCGGTGCGCACCTCGTTGCCCGGCCCGTTCGGGGCCCCCTCCATGACAAAAGACTGTACGGTGCGCGCCCAGCCCTGGAAGGGCAGCTTGCCTCCGGTGTCGATGTTCCAGTTGCTGGCGGCGCTATTCTGGTCATGGCGCAGAACCAGCGGGCTCTCGGCAGTATTGTTGATGCCGTTATAGGCGTTGTTTTCCCAGATCACGTTGCGAAAGCGCCCAAAATCAAGGCTGGCATGCGTGGTATCCACCTCTTCTACCCGCGCAATGTTGCCGTTGAGCGTGCGGAATACATTGCCACTGACCTGCAAACCCTGAATGAAATGGCCCGGACCATAGGGCTTGATCACAAAGAACCGGAACCACGAACCCACATTCGAGCACAAGAAGAAGTTTCCCGTCACGGTCAGCCCACCGAATGAGAACTGCCCGCTCCATTCCGGATTGGCCGAATGCTCGTTGGTCAGCTCGATAAAGCAGTTGTCCACATAATTTCCGGTCACCGTGCTGAGCAGGTTGATCCGTGTGAACACCAAGCCCGCTGTGCGCGGGGCATTTGACTGGGTATCCCCCTGAAAGAAATGGTTGCCGAGAATCAGGTTTCCGGTCCCACCCAGCACCGCGAAATGCAGGAACCGGACCACCCGGTTGTTGCGCAGCTTCACATCGTTAGCGTTGGCGTTGATTGCCACCGAAATCCGGTCCTGCGCGGATATGGCCATCTCGTTCGAAATGAACTGGCAATTGTCCACGATCAGCCCCTGACACCCCGAGCCGGTTGAGGTGATGGCCTTGTCGCGCGGGCGATTGAACGTGCAGGAATTGGCGGTAAAGATATGCCCCTGTGTTGGCAGGTTAATGGTGCTGGCCTCGCCCTTGCACAGGAATTCGATCTGATTGACCTCAAAACGGTCCAGCGTGTCAAAGCCCGAAAGATCGAGCAGATACTTAAACCTGCTGAAGGTGTAATTCTGCGTGCCTGAGCCGCCATGCAGCGGCTGGCTGAGCGTCAGGGTTCCGGCCGAGACATTCCTAGAGCGCACATAGACCTCGCGCCCCACGCCCGGGCCCGAGACACGCGCGCCGACCGGGACATTGGCGACATTGGCCACGCTGCTCAACTGAAAGGACTGATTGGCGTTGTAGGTGGCCTGCGACGTCACCACCTGCGTGTCCCATGCCGTGCCGGATTCGATGTCCAGCTGGCCATTGCAGATCTGACGGCGCTGCGCGTAAGCGGTCAGCCCGGCCAGTGCCGACACATCAACCGGCGAAGAGATCCGCACCCGCCGACCGCGCAAGTCAAAATGAACATGTTCGGTGAAATGAAAGAGTGCCTGAACGCCTTTGCGAAAGCCCAGATCTTCATCCCCGAATGCCGCGGCATAGGTGGGAAAGTCGTATGACCGGCTCAGTTGCAACCGGCTGGCCTGCGCCATCAAAAGCGTGCCCTGAAACCTTACCGGCACGTCAATTGTCAGGGTCGAGCCAATGAAATAGCTGCCCTCCGACACCAACAGCGAGCAGCCCTTCTGCGCAGCCTCGGCTGCCGCAGCCACAAAGGCCGGGCGATCATCCGCAGTCCCGTCACCTACCGCGCCATGGTCGCGCACATCGACCCAGTCCATCATGTCGCGCAGATAGTAGCGGGTCACATCCTCGATCTGGATGTCATCAATGCGTACCACGCCACCATTGGCGCCTGTCAGGTCCAGCCCCAGATGACCATAGGCCACACCGTGCCAGTCCATGTCCACGCCGCCGCGTGCGCCGGTTCCGATAATCGCACTGACGGTGATCACCCTGCCAAACTGATCCAGCGTAACGCTCGGCGCTTGCGTGGTGACCCCGCTGACCTGTCCACCCCCGCTATTGGCCGCAAAACCGGCGATGCGCACCGAGGGCAGCGCACCGCTCATGGCCTTCATCCGTACCGTCACACGGATATAGAGCCCCGCGATCATCGGCACCTGGCCCATCCAGCGCAGCCGCTGCGTGCTTTCGGTCTTGAGCAACTCCAGACAGCCGCCGAAATCAGGATCGGAGGGTACAAAGGCGGCATTGGCCGCCCCGTCATAGGTCGGCGATCCGGGCGTGCCATTGCCGCTGGACCAGACGTTCAGCCCGTCCTCGAAGGGCGGCGGCATCAGGATCAAACCCTCGGTGACTGCCTTGTTCATGAAAGACCCCTGTCTATTGAAAGCACTGAAAATGCTGTGAGAAACCGGTCCACTTTGCCAGATCTCCGCAGGCATCAAGAGCTATCAATCAAGGGTTAAGAGCGGCTGGGAGCAGCGTTCGCTGCCTCGTTCAGACGCCCGTACCAGCCGGGGGTAGCAGCCGCACCCCATTGATCAGAAAGCCGGAATCCGTTTGCAGCATCTGATATTCCAGCAGATGCAAGCGCCCGGCGGCATCGCCAATCATGACCCGCTGCAACACAAAGCCGCGCCGCTCTCTCCGCTCCAGAAAGCGCACCGAGTCTGGTCTGTGCACCATCGGATAGCCCTGTTGCACCATCTCACCGAAGCGTTGTGGTGTCTGAAAGATCATGCGGATTGACGGGCTGGCAAAATCGAACGCGGCCTCGAAATCATCGTCCTGAAAGGCGGCGATCTGGCCGGTGATCACGGCCTCGACCGCTGGCCCTGTTTGGGCCTCGGCCCGCAGGGCGCCAAACGACATGAGGCCCGACAAAGCCAAGACCGGCAGCAAATGTTTGAATAGGGCGCGCAGCATGTCATCCTCCCCAAAATCGACCAAGGGGATACGCTGCCACGGTGCTATCGGATCAGCCCAGCTTCAGTCCCCTGCTGCGAAACAGCTCCTCGGCGATAATCAGGCGACGCACCTCGCTCGTGCCGCCACCGATCGAAGCAATCTTGGCATTGCGATAATGGCGGTTCACCTCGGTCTCCCAGACAAAGCCGTTCCCGCCGTGGATCTGCACCGCCTTGTCGGTGACCGAAGCAATCATTTCGGCCCCGAACAGCACCGTTGCCGCACAGAGCTTGTGGATCTCGCCGCGCCCACCCTCGCCGCGTGCCATCGCATCACACGCCGCCAGCGCCCGGTAGGCGAGGGTCCGCGCAGCCTCGATTTCCGTATACATGTCAGCCAACTGCGCCTGTATCATCTGGAAGCTGCCAATCGCGCGGCCGAACTGCTTGCGTGTTGCCGCGTAGTCCAGCGACAGATCCAGGCACCTCTGCGCCGCGCCGATATAGGGCAGGCCCAGAAACGCCCGCTCAATATCCAGCCCACTCATCACGATGCCCACCCCGGCGTTTTCCGCGCCCAGAAGGTTGCGCGCAGGCACGCGCACATCGTCGAACACCAGCTCGCCCGTGGGGCAGCCCCGCCAGCCCATCTTTCGGAGAACCTGTGCCACCGAAAACCCCGGCGTATCGGTATCGACAATGAAGGCCGATATCCCCTTGGCCCCACGCTCGGGCGCGGTCTTGGTATAGGTCAGCACCACATCGGCCACCGGCCCGTTGGAGATGAACATCTTGCGCCCGTTGAGCACATAGTCATCCCCGTCGCGCACAGCCTTCAACGCCATCGACCCCAACGCATCCGACCCCGCGCCGGGCTCTGTCAGCCCCAGCGCACCCACCTTGCGACCTGCGCACAGATCAGGGACATAGCGCGCAATCTGGTCGTCAGTGCCGTTGCGCAGGAAGTTGTTCAGACACAGATTCTCATGCGGCCCCCAGATGAAGGCGGCGTTCGTGTTCCAGTAGCCGAACGCCTCGGCCACCAGCCCCGCCGCCATCAGATCCAGCCCCGCGCCACCCAGTGCCTGTGGGGCGGTCAGGCCGCAGTAGCCATCCGCCCCCAGTTTGGCGATCAGATGGTCTGGGTACCAGTCATCATCATCCATCCTCGCCAGAAGCGGGTGCAGCTCGGCCTCGGCGTAGCGGAATGCCGCATCATAGATGGCGCGCTGGTCATCGGTCAGGTCAAGCTGCATGTCACACTCCGGGCAAGGGGGAACCGTGGGCATTGGCGCGCTGAAACGCCGGGCGCGCCTTCAGCCGTTCCAGATAGGCGGCAGTCTGCGGCTTGTAGTGCTGGCTTACGCCGATCACTTCGCCCAGATACAGCGCATAGCCCACCGCAATATCAGCCACCGTGAATCGGTCGTCGCAAAGCCAGTCGCGACCCTCGATATGCGCATTGAGCAGCTTCAGCCGGGCCAGATACCACTGCGTATAATCTGCCACCACCTGCGGCTGGCGGCGTTCCTTCGGCTCGAATCTGCCATAGCGCAGCACCAGCGTTTGCGGGAAAGTCAGTGTCGCGTCAGAGTGGTAAAGCCAGTTTAGGAAATGGCCATATTCCGGATGATCGGCGGCCAGCACCAATGCCCCATCGCCGTAGCGTTGGCCCAGATACTGGCAAATCGCACTCGACTCCGTCATCCGGGTATCGCCGTCGATCAGCAAGGGAACGGTGCCCAGCGGGTTCTTGTCAACATATGACGGATCGGCAAAGCGTGGCGGAAACGTCAACAGGTGCAGCTTATGCGGCAAACCCAGTTCCTCAAGCGTCCACAATGCCCTGAGTGAGCGCGAATCCTTGCAATGCCACAGCTCAATCATTCCCCGTTCCCCTCTATTTCAATCAGGTCCTGCCGCGCTTTCACCTGTGCACCGGCGACCGCCAGGACCGCACTCACCCGGCCTGTTACGCCCGCGCGCAACGGATGCTCCATCTTCATCGCCTCCAGTACCGCCAGCACCTGCCCCTTCTCTACCGCGTCGCCGGGTGCCACAGTAACCGCGATCACCGTCCCCGCCATCGGCGCACGCACAACCGCCTCGCCGCGCGTATCTGTGGCCTCGGCGGGGGCGTGGGTGATGTCACGCAGGCTCACGCCCTCCAGATGCAACACGTCGCCCTCAAATGCCCAGATCAGCTGCCCCGCCTCGCCGTCGCTGAGAAACCGGCACAGGCCCGGCTCAAGCGTGACCCCCTCAAGCACACCGCTCTCGTGCACCAGTTCAAGCCCGGCCGCATCGCGCCTGAAAGTCACGGCACCCTCATGCACCGTACCCCCGTCCGCCAGCCGGAAGCGCACCACAGGGCGCGGGCCATTGCCCCAGCCAAAGCGCGGGTGGCTGGGGTCACTCGCCCCCCCGCGCCGCGTAGCGAATAAGAACGCGGCCAGCGCCAGCAGATCCGTGCCAGGCGTGACTGGCGCCAGGCTTGCATCGCCGGCAAATTCTCGCTCCAGGAAGGCTGTGGTCGCATCGCCACGCGCAAAACACTCTTCTCGTAACAGGTTGATTAGAAACGCCTTGTTGGTGCGCAGCCCCAGAACCTCAGTCTCTTCCAGCCCCCGGATCAGCCGTCGCCGCGCGGTGTCCCGGTCGGAGCCATGAGCGATCAGCTTGGCCAGCATCGGGTCATAATCGGCGCTGATCACCTGCCCCTCGGCCAGCCCATGATCCACCCGCAACCCCGGCGCGGGCCGCCAGCGCACCAGCCGTCCGGCCTGTGGCAGAAAACCCTGTGCCGGGTCTTCGGCGTAAAGCCGCGCCTCGATGGCATGGCCCTCCAGCGCGATCTCCTCCTGCCGCCACGGCAGCGCCTCGCCCCGTGCTACCCTGATCTGCCATTCGACAAGGTCAATCCCGGTCACCGCCTCAGTCACCGGATGTTCAACCTGCAAGCGCGTGTTCATCTCCAGAAAATGGAACGCGCCGCCGTCCAGCAAGAACTCCACCGTCCCCGCCCCGACATAACCACAGGCCTGCGCCGCCTTCACCGCCGCCACCCCCATCGCCGCACGCAGTGCCTCGTCAACAGCGGGTGATGGCGCTTCCTCCACCACCTTCTGATGCCGCCGCTGCACCGAGCAATCACGCTCAAACAGATGCACAACATTGCCCTGACCGTCGGCCAGCACCTGTATTTCCACATGGCGTGGCGCTTCCAGCGCGCGCTCCAGTATCAGCATACCATCGCCAAAGGCACTCAATGCCTCCGAGCGCGCACGCTGCAAAGCGTCTGGCAGTGCGGCCTCCTCGCGCACCAGCCGCATCCCCTTGCCGCCACCACCCATTGCGGCCTTGACCATTAAGGGAAAGCCGATCCGCGCGCCCTCGGTCAGTAGCACCGCCTCTGACTGCTCATCGCCCGCATACCCCGGCAGGCATGGCACCCCTGCCCGCTCCATTGCCTTTTTGGCCTCGGCTTTGGACCCCATCAGCGCGATCGCTTCAGGCCCGGGGCCGATGAACACCAGCCCGGCCTCAGCACAGGCCCGCGCGAAACCCGCGTTTTCCGACAGAAACCCATAGCCCGGATGCACCGCCCCCGCGCCCATGCGCTCCGCCGCCGCGATGATCCGCGCGCCATCCAGATAGGCCATCGCCGGACCAATATGCACCGCCGCATCCGCCGCCAGCACATGGGGCGCGCCCACGTCCGGATCCGTAAACAGCGCCACCGTGCGATACCCCATCGCCCGCGCTGTGCGGATGATCCGGCAGGCAATCTCGCCCCGGTTGGCAATCAGGATCGTCTCGAAACTCATAGCCGCGCCACCCCGAATGTATTGCCCTGCAAGGCCCGCACTTCCGCTTCGCAGCATATGTCCAGCACCATCGCCAGCACATCGCGGGTGTCGCGCGGGTCGATGATGCCGTCATCCTCCAGCCTGGCCGAGGACATCAGCGCCGTGGTTTGCGCCTCCAGCATCTGCGCGGTGCCCGCCTCCAGCGCGTCCAGCTTCGCCTCATCCACCGCACCCGCCGCGCGCATCTTCGCCTCGGTGACAATGCGCATGACCTTCCCGGCCTGCGCACCACCCATGACCGAGGTCCGGCTGTTCGGCCAGGCAAAGATGAACCGCGGGTCAAACCCGCGCCCGCACATCGCGTAATTCCCCGCGCCATACGAGCCGCCCACCACGATGGAAATCTTCGGCACCCGCGCATTCGCCACGGCCTGTATCATCTTAGAGCCATGCTTGATGATCCCCGCGCGCTCAGGCTCGGTCCCCACCAGAAAGCCGGTGGTGTTGTGCAGAAACAGGATCGGCACATTGCCTTGATCGCAAAGCTGAATGAACTGCCCGGCCTTGGCCGCACCCTGCGCGGTAATCGGGCCATTGTTGCCGATCACCGCACAGGCCATCCCCTCAACCTTCATATGCCCGCAAACCGTCTGCGCGTCATATTCGGGCTTAAACGCCAGAAATTCCGAGCCATCGGCCAACCGCGCGATGATCTCAAGGCAATCATAGGGCTGGCGGGGGTCAACTGGCACAATGCCCATCAGATCGTCGCGCGGATAAAGCGGCGGCGCAAAAGCGGGCGTCGGTGCCGCTGGCACCGCATCGCGCCATGGCAAAGCCGCCAACACGTCGCGCGCCAGCCTGATCCCGTCAGCATCATCCTCGGCCAGATAATCCCCGGTCCCGGCCACCGCGCAGTGCATCTCCGCCCCGCCCAGTTCCTCGTCTGTGGCCACCTCGCCGGTGGCGGCCTTCAGAAGCGGCGGCCCGGCCAGATACATCGTCGCCTGGCCCCGCACCATGATCGTGTAATCCGACAGGCCGGGCTGATACGCACCCCCCGCCGTGGCCGAGCCATGCACTACCGTGATCTGCGGAATGCCCAGCGCCGACAGGCGCGCCTGATTGGCAAACCCCCGCCCGCCGGGAATGAACACCTCATGCGCATAACTCAGATTCGCGCCGCCCGACTGACTTAGCGAGACCAGCGGCAAGCGATTTTCGCGCGCCACCTCCTGCAGGCGCAGCTTCTTGGCCAATCCGTCCGGCGTCACCGTCCCGCCCTTGACGGCGAAATTGTCAACCACAACCACGCAGCGTACACCGCTCACGCAACCAATCCCGGCAATCGCCCCCGCACCCGCACCGGTGCCATCCTTGTCGCCATAGCGCATGTATCCGGCCAGCGCGCAAAGCTCCAGAAACGGCGCGCCCGGGTCCAGCAGCAGCGCCAACCGTTCACGCGGCAACAGCATCTTGCGCTTTGCATAGCGCGCGCGCTGCGCCTCTGCCGCAGCCTCCACCTGCAATTCGACGGCACGAACCCCCTCTGCCGCCTCTGCCATCCGCGCCGCATTCTCCGAAAATGCCTTTGCATCGATCCGGCTGGTCAAGATCCCCATCACGGCCCCTCACCTATTCAAAAGTATCCCGGGGGGAGTCGCCGCAGGCGGCGGGGGGCGGGGCCCCCCCCCCCCCGCCCCCGGCGGAAGACACCCAGCCCCCCCCGCGGGTTACCAGCCAAGGGGTGTGTGTTTTACGGCACGGGCCCCCCCAAGCAGTTCCC
>JAFIEK010000082.1 GCA_020832545.1 Pararhodobacter sp.
GCGCGCAGCGCAAGAGGGGGGCTGCAAAAGCCCCCCTACGCCGCAACCCTGTACCCGCGCCGATCCTGAATCACATTCCAGGTCATGATCACCCCGAACACCGCCAGCGCCGCCCAATGCCAGTTCGCCGTCACCGGCCAGATCAGGATCACGCAAAGCCCGGCCATGACTGCGCGCATCAGCCAGTTGATCCCGGCCTCCATATGCCCCTCGATCGCGGCGGCCATGGCATAAAGCGCGGCAAGCGTGAAGAGCGTCACCTCCAGCTTTTCCCACAGCGTACCGTGCAGGATCGGCGAATAGGCAAACAGCAGCGGCACGATATAAAGCCCCTTGGCCATCTTCCATGCCTGCACGCCGGTCGCCATGGGGCGCGACCCCGCAATGGCGGCAGCGGCAAAGGCCGTCAGGCAGACAGGCGGTGTGACCGAGCTGTCCTGACTGAGCCAGAAGATGATCAGATGCGCGGCCAGAAGCGCAGTTGTGATGGTGGCCGGGCTCAGTGCCTGATCGACGATCATGCGGTAAAAATCGATCGGGGCGGCGGCCAGAACCTGCTCGGCCATCTCACGGCTCATCGGCTGGCCGATCTGGGCAGCCAGATCGGGCGAACCCATCATCAGCATCGCCCCCACCGACTCCGGCACCGTGCCGGCGGCGATCACCGTGATCAGCTCAGTGCGTGTAATCAGGTCGGCCAGCGCAGGCGCAGCCAGTGTGGCGATCACAATATAGGCCGCCGCCACCGGCAGCCCCATGCCCAGCACCAGCGAGGCCAGCGCGATCAGCACGATCGCCACAAAAACCGACCCGCCGGACCATTGCCCGATCATCAGCGAGAAGGTGTTGCCCACCCCGGACACAGTCACCGCCGTGATCACCACGCCGATGGACACCAGCAAGACAGCGGTCATGATCATGTTGCGCGCACCCAGCGCCAGCGCTTCCAGCACATCCCGCGGGCCCATCGGGTTCTTGGTCACCCAGCTGGACACCACAACCGCCGCAATGGCGATCCCGGCGGCATAGGTGGGCGTGTAGCCCCAGACCATCAGCCCCACCAGCACACTGATCGGCAGGAAGAACGACAGCCCGTTATCCTTGAGCACCTGCCACAGCGTCTTGTGGTCACCGCCTTGCGGGTCAAGGTTCAGTCGCTTGGCAGTGATCCGCACATAAAACGCGATGGAGGCAAAAAACAGGATCGCGGGCAGGACCGACAGCGCGGCAATGGTGAGATATGGAACCTGGGTAAAGCTGGCCATGACAAAGGCCCCGGCGCCCATGATCGGCGGCATGATCTGCCCGCCGGTCGAGGCTGCGGCCTCGGTCGCTGCTGCCGTTTTTGGCGGCATTCCAGCACGCTTCATCAGCGGTATAGTGATCGACCCGGTCGATACCGTATTGGCCACCGCCGAGCCCGAGATCGTGCCCATCAGCCCTGAGCCGATGACCGCCACCAGCCCCGGCCCGCCCATCATCCGCCGCGCCAGCACCTGCGCGAATTCGATAATGAACGCCCCCGCACCTGAGCGCAGAAGGAATGCGCCGAACAGAATGAACATGAAGACAAAACTGTAGGAAATTCGCGCCACGGTGCCGAACATGCCATCATCGGTGAAAAAGATGCGAAACAGCATCGTATCCGTGCGCAGACCTGAAAAGGTCAGCATCCCGCCGACATAACGGCCCCAAAAAGTTATGTAGGTGAAAGACACGATGATCAGAACAGGGATGATCCAACCAGTGGTGCGGCGGGTAAATTCGATCCCCAGCAACAGGGCAAGCACCGTGAACACCCAGTCATACCACAGAAACCCGGTGGTCTGCATCCGGCGGTAAAACGCCAGTTCCTCGACATAGAGATACAGAAACAGGCTGAGCGCGGCGAGCGCCAGCACCACATCGACGCCCAGCACCAACCGCTGGCCGCCTGCTGTACGCGCCTGCCACGCGGGGTAGAGCAGCGCGCACATGAATCCAAAACCGGCGAAATGGATGGCGCTGGCCCGCAATTCGGACATCGTGCCCAGCGTATTCATCCAAATGTGCAGCAACGCGAATCCGACACCGAACCAGAACACGATTTGCCCTGGCAGGCTGTCGATCCCACGTTCATAGCGTGCCGGCTCCTCGCCGGTATCAAGTGCGGTATTGGCTGACTGCTGCATCCCCTGCCCCTGTCATATGCAACGCTTGCAGGCGCGCCGCTTTGGCGCGCCTGCTGATCTTGCGATCAGACAGTTCTCCGGATCAATCGATCGGAGCGATGTTGTCGGGGATCGTCAGCCCCGCCTCTTCGTAGTAGCGCGCGGCACCGGGATGCAGGGGCAGCGGCAGGCCCGAAAGGGCGTTGTCCAGCGACATGTCACAGGTCGCCGGGTGGATGTTGCACAGGAATCCGAGGTTCTCATAGATCGTGCGGGTGAACAGATAGACATCCTCTTCGGGCACATCGTCGTTCACAGCCAGAAAGTTCGGCTGGGCAATGGTCACCAGATCATCGTCGATCCCCGGATAGGTGCCGCCGGGAATGGTGATGTGGAAATAAAGCCCGGTGCCGCCATCAAAGCGCTCCAGCTCTTCATCGGTGACGGACAGCAGCGTGATCTGGTCGCCCATCTGCGCCTTGGCCCGTGTCACCGTGCCCACGCCGATGCCCGAATTGATGTTCACACCCATGATCCCGCCGTTGATCAGCGTATCGATCGAGGGGCCGAAGCCCTGATAGACCAGATCCCAGCTCTCATAGTCGAGGCCGAAATTCTCAAGCAGGAACATGTTGGAATGCTCGGTGCCCGAGTTGCGCGCCCCGATCGAGAAACCGCGACCGGTCAGGTTTTCCAGATCAGCCGCGGTGCCGGTCTCAACAAGGCTGGTGTGCAGCAGGAAGTGCTCCACATTCGGCCAGAGCATGGCGACGGAGCGCTGGTTTTCCTGTGGTCCGGCCTCTTCCAGTGCGCCGGTACCAGAGGCGGCCCAGGCACCGAACAGCCCCTGCATAATGGCGAACTGCGCCTGATTCTCGCGCATCAGCACCGTGTTTTCACCTGAACCCGCCGAACTGATGGCCGACATGTCGATGCCATGCTCGTTTTGCAGGTGGATCTTGGCCAGCGTGGCCAGCGCCACGCCCACCGGGTAATAGGTGCCGCCGGTTCCGGCGGTCGTCAGAATATAGCTGCGCGGCTCGTTGGCTTCGGCCAACCCGGCCAGACCGACCATCGGAACTGCCAGCGCGGCGGCGAGGACGGATCTGCGCATCAAGCTATCGGACATGAATTCACTCCCTGATATTGTTCTCTGTTGCCGGATATGCCCCGGCTTCGCGGCGTCATTCTGCGCCGGGGCCGATTAGGGCGCAGGCATGGCCGGATTTCAAGAAAAAACGCCCCGTTTCCAGCAGGAGACGGGGCGTTTTTCCGATTTGTAGGCTGCTCAGCCGGTTTTCAGCGCGCCGCGTTCAATCTGATCGCGCTCGATCGACTCGAACAATGCCTTGAAGTTACCCTCGCCGAAGCCATCATCGCCCTTGCGCTGGATAAACTCAAAGAAGATCGGCCCGATCACGGTTCTAGAGAAGATCTGAAGCAGGATCTTGGTCTCACCACCATCCACGACCCCCTCGCCATCAATCAGGATACCATGCTGCATCATCCGGTCCAGCGGCTCGTCATGGCCGACGACACGCTCATGGCTCAGCTCATAATAGGCGGGCGGGGGCGAGGGCATGAACTTCAGGCCGCGTTCGGCAATGGTGTCAACGCTGGAATAGATATCCTCGGTGCCCACCGCGATATGCTGGATACCTTCGCCGTTATAGCGCTTGAGGTATTCGACAATCTGCCCGGTCTCGCCCCGGTCTTCGTTGATCGGAATGCGGATGCGCTGACAAGGCGAGGTCAGCGCGCGGCTCAGAAGACCGCTGTGCTTGCCCTCGATGTCAAAGAACCGGATTTCCTTGAAGCCAAATATCTCGCCATAGAACTTGAACCAGACATCCATGTTGCCCTTGTGGACATTGTGGGTCAGGTGATCGAGGTAATAAAAGCCCACGCCCTCGGGCTTGGGATCGGCGGTGAAATCGAATTCACCCGCATAGGGGCCGGTCAGATCGTCGGTGCCGTAGGCATCGGTGAAATAGATCAGGCTGCCGCCGATGCCCTTGATCGCGGGCAGGTCCATCATCTTGCCGGGGCCTTCATAGGGCTCGGCCCCGCTGGCCACGGCATGGGCATAGGCCTTGTCCTTGTCCACCACGCGCCAGCCCATCGACGGGGCGCAAGGGCCATGCACTTCAACAAATTCACGTGCATGGCTGCCCGGCTCATCGTTCAGGACATAGGTGATATCGCCCTGCTGCCACAGCTCGATGGCGCGGGTCTTGTGCTGGGCGGTTTTGACATAACCCATACGGGTGAACAACTCGCGCAGCTTCTCGGGCTCAGGATGGGCGAATTCGACAAACTCGAACCCGTCGGTGCCGGCGGGGTTCTCTTTTGAGATGGTGGCGCGGGGGGCGGCGTGCGGGAAAGGGCCCATGAATTCCTCCAAAGCTGTGTTTCAGATGCAGGATAGGGCGAAGCGCTTGCGCCGGGTGCGCGAAGTATGCCATGGATAAGTAACAAAATGCGCTGATCACGCGTGTTTTGCAAAAATCATGCGATGAAATGTCATGCCTGACGATACAGACACCCGAATCCTCGCAGCGATACAGGATAACGCCTTGCTAACGGCGCAAGAGCTGGGCGCGCGCATCAACCTGTCGCCCAGTCAGGCCGCCCGCCGCCGTGCGCGGCTTGAGGCAGAGGGGTATATCACCGCCTGCGTCGCGCGTATCGACCCGGCCAAAGTGGGCCTGAACGTGCAGGCTTTCGTGCAGGTTCAGATGGCGACCCACGCCCCCGAACCGGCCAAGGCCTTCGCCCGGCTGATCGCCACTTTACCCGAGGTGGTCAACGCCTGGACCCTGACCGGCGAGGCCGATTACCTGCTGCGCATCTGGTGCGCCGATCTGGCCGCCCTGAACCGGCTGATCCATGAACGACTGTTGCCCCACCCCGCCGTGGCGCGGGTGCAAAGCCAGATTGTCATGGACCAGCTGAAAAGCTTTCGCGGGCTTCCCCTGTGATCCGGGCTCCGCGATCTGGCAGCTGTGATCCAAAAACCCCTTTCCCCCGGCGCGCGCCAACCGCTATGTAGTGCCCATGAGTGACGACATCATACCCCCGATCGACCCGGTTGAAGCCCCGCTGGCGGAACCGCTGCGCCGCGCTTTGGGAGAGCGCTATCTGCAATACGCGCTGTCCACCATCATGCATCGCGCCCTGCCCGATGCCCGCGATGGGCTGAAACCCGTGCACCGCCGCATTCTGTTTGCCATGCGCGAGCTGAAACTGACGGCGACCGGGGGCTTTCGCAAATCAGCCAAGATCAGTGGCGATGTGATGGGCAACTATCACCCGCATGGCGATGCCGCGATTTATGACGCCATGGCCCGCCTGGCACAGGATTTTGCCGTGCGCTATCCGCTGGTCGACGGTCAGGGCAATTTCGGCAATATCGACGGCGACAACCCCGCCGCCAGCCGTTACACCGAGGCCCGCCTGACCGCCGCCGCCGAGGCGTTGCTGGAAGGGCTGACCGAGAACGCGGTTGATTACAGGCCCAACTATGACGGCACGCTGGAAGAACCGATCGTCCTGCCTGCGGCTTTTCCCAACCTTCTCGCAAACGGCTCCAGCGGGATCGCGGTGGGCATGGCCACCAACATCCCGCCGCACAACCTTGATGAGCTGATCGAGGCCTGCCTTGCCCTGATCGCCACCCCCGACATGCCCGATGACGCGCTGGTTGACCTGATCCCCGGCCCCGATTTCCCCACCGGCGGCGTGATCGTGGAGCCCCGCGCCTCGGTCCTTGAGACCTATCGCACCGGGCGCGGGGCGTTCCGGCTGCGGGCAAAATGGGAGGTGGAGCAACTGCCGCGCGGGGTCTGGCAGATTGTGGTCACCGAGATCCCCTATCAGGTGCAGAAATCCCGGCTTATCGAAAAGCTGGCTGAGGTGATTCAGACGCGCAAGGTGCCGATCCTGGGCGATGTGCGCGACGAATCGGCCGAGGATGTGCGCCTCGTGTTGGAGCCCCGCTCAAAGAACGTAGACCCTGAACTGTTGATGGGCATGCTGTTTCGCAACTCTGATCTGGAAGTGCGCTTCAGCCTGAACATGAACGTGCTGATTGACGGACGCACGCCAAAGGTGTGCAGTCTCAAAGAGGTGTTGCGCGCCTTTCTTGACCATCGCCGCGAGGTGCTGTTGCGCCGCTCGCAACACCGGCTGGACAAGATCGATCACCGGTTGGAGGTGCTGGAAGGCTTCATCATCGCCTATCTGAACCTCGACCGGGTGATCGACATCATCCGCTATGATGAAACCCCGCGCGATGCGCTGATGCGCGAAACCTGGGGCCGCCCTATCGCCCGCGCCACCGATGAAAAGGACTACGTCTCGCCCGCCCCCGGCGAGGGTGAACTGACCGAGGTGCAGGCCGAGGCGATCCTGAACATGCGCCTGCGCAGCCTGCGCCGGCTGGAAGAGATCGAACTGCGCAAGGAACGTGATGCCCTGCTGATCGAACGGGCCGCGCTGGATGACCTGCTGGCCTCTGACCGCCTGCAATGGAAACGCATCGGTGAAGAATTGCGCAAGGTGCAGGCGGAGTTCGGCAAGACCACCGAGCTGGGCCGCCGTCGCTCGCTCTTTGCCGAGGCCACGCAGACCGAGGACGTGCCGATTGAGGCGATGATTGACCGTGAACCGATCACCGTGGTCTGCTCGAAAATGGGCTGGATCAGGGCGATGAAAGGCCATGTCGCGCCCGAGACCGAGTTCAAGTTCAAGGATGGCGACGAGGGCCGCTTTGCCTTCCACGCCGAAACCACCGACAAGATCGTGCTCTTTGGCTCGAACGGGCGGTTCTATACGCTGCTGGGTGCCAATCTGCCCGGCGGGCGCGGCATGGGTGAGCCCGTGCGCCTGATGATCGATCTGCCGAATGAGGCGCAGATCGTCGATCTGTTCAAACACCGGCCCGGCGGCAAGCTGATTGTGGCGTCAAGCGAGGGTGACGGCTTCATCATCCCGGCGGACGATATTCTGGCGCAGACCCGCTCGGGCAAGCAGGTGCTCAACCTGCGCGAAGGCACGCGCGCGCTGATCTGCCGCCCGGTGGCAGGCGATCATGATCATGTCGCCGTGGTGGGCGAGAACCGCAAACTGCTGGTCTTTGCGCTGGACGAGTTACCCGAGATGAACCGCGGCAAGGGCGTGCGGTTGCAGAAATACAAGGACGGTGGGCTGAGCGATCTGGCCACACTGACCCTGTCCGAAGGGCTGAACTGGAAAGACCCGGCGGGGCGCACCCGGCATGAGGGCGATCTGGGCGAATGGCTGGGCAAGCGCGCCGGGGCCGGGCGCATGGCTCCGCGCGGATTTCCGCGTGACAACCGCTTTACCTGACCCCCGCATTGTCTTGAAACGGACTTTGCTTTACCTCTTGGGCAGAATCTACAGGATATGCTGATGACCGCGATCTATACCCGCCTGCGCCTTCTCCCGCTTCTGGCTGTCGTTGCCGTGCTCGCCGCCTGTGCCGATGGCCGCAACCTTGGCGAGCAGCGCGCGCAGCTGGGCGATTTCAGGCTGGCGCACAATATCGTGGTGGCCAGCAATGCCCAGATGGGCCCCTTCTCGCGCGAGGCATCGAACGAAGACTGGGAAGAATCTATCCGCACCGCCGTCGCGCGCCGGTTTGACCGCTATGAAGGCGACCGGCTGTATCACATCGCGGTGTCGGTCGATGGCTATGTGCTGGCAATGCCCGGTGTGCCGCTGGTGGCCTCGCCGCGTTCGGCACTGATCATCGGCGTGCATCTGTGGGATGACGATCTGGGCCGCCCGCTCAATGAAGAGCGCAAGCAACTGACCGTGCTGGAAAGCCTCTCGGGCGAGACGCTGGTCAGCTCGGGCCTGACGCAAAGCGCCGCACAGCAGATGCAGAACCTGTCCACCAATGCAGCCCTTCAGATCGAGAACTGGCTGGCCGACAACCCGCAGTGGTTCAACACCCAGTCCGCCGCCACCGATGAAGAGGCTGACGAACCAGCCGATGAAGAGGATGCGGAGGAAGATGAAGACGACAGCGAAGACCAGTTGACCGAGGACGAAATCGAGGAAGAGCTGGCCGAGGCCTGACGCCGCGCCAAGCAAATCCCTGGAAACAAATCCGCGCAAATACCCCTCTCTAATGGCTTGATTTTTCCGCGCATCCTGAGTAGGACGCGCGCGTTGTTGGCCGGGCCAGCAGGTGGGGTACCCCCACCCTACCGCAACATGACTGCCCCAACACGGGGGGTGGGCCCGACCCACCGATCGATCTGACAAAGGAGCCCCTGATGGCGAAGGCAAAGTTTGAACGCAACAAACCGCATGTGAACATCGGGACCATTGGTCACGTTGACCACGGCAAGACGACGCTTACGGCAGCGATCACGAAGTATTTCGGTGATTTCAAGGCCTATGACCAGATCGACGGAGCGCCGGAAGAGAAGGCGCGCGGGATCACGATCTCGACGGCGCATGTTGAGTATGAGACCGAAGCGCGCCATTACGCGCATGTCGACTGCCCGGGCCACGCCGACTATGTGAAGAACATGATCACCGGTGCGGCGCAGATGGACGGCGCGATCCTGGTTGTGAACGCCGCCGACGGCCCGATGCCGCAGACGCG
>JAFIEK010000007.1 GCA_020832545.1 Pararhodobacter sp.
TGGCCTTGATCGGCATGCGCGAGCCGGTGCCATAGGCACCGCCGGTCCAGCCGGTGTTCACCAGCCAGCAATCCGCACCTTGCGCATTGATCTTGGCCTGAAGCAGCTTGCCATAGGCCTCGGGCCTGCGCGGCATGAACGGCGCGCCGAAGCAGGTGCTGAAGGTGGGCTCGGGCTCGGTGACACCACGCTCGGTGCCCGCCACTTTCGAAGTAAAGCCTGACAGGAAGTGATACATCGCCTGCGCCGGGGTCAGCCGCGCGATCGGCGGCAGCACGCCGAATGCATCGCAGGTCAGCATGATGACATTCTTCGGATGCCCTGCCAGCGAGGTCTCAGAGGCATTCGAGATAGCCTCCAGCGGATACGCAACGCGGGTGTTCGCCGTCAGGCTGTCATCCTCGAAATCCAGTTCCAGCGTTTCGGGGTCAAACACCATGTTTTCGACCACCGAGGCAAAGCGCGAGGTCGTGGCATAGATCTCAGGCTCGGCCAGTGGGTCAAGGTTGATGGTCTTGGCGTAGCAGCCACCTTCGAAATTGAAGATCCCTGACTTTGACCAGCCATGCTCATCATCGCCGACCAGAGTGCGCCCGGGATCAGCCGAAAGCGTAGTCTTGCCTGTGCCCGACAGGCCAAAGAACACAGCAGATTCCTCGGTGTCGCCAATCGCATGGTTGGCCGAGCAATGCATCGGCATGATGCCTTTTTCCGGCAGCAGATAGTTCAGCAGCGTGAACACGGACTTCTTGTTTTCGCCCGCGTATTCGGTGTTGGCGATCAGGATCAGCCGACGGTCAAAATTGAGCGAAATCACCGTGTCGGTGCGGCAGCCATGGCGCACCGGATCAGCCTTGAAAGAGGGGCAGTTGATGATCGTCCAGTCAGGCGCGAAACTGCCAAGCTCTTCATGCGTCGGGCGCCGCAGGAGATGGCGGATAAACAGACCGTGCCACGCCAGTTCGGTCACAAGACGCACATCCAGCCGATGCGCCGGATCAGCGCCGCCATAGAGGTCCTGCACAAAGTAGTCGCGGCCCTTCATATGCGCCAGCATGTCGTCATACAGCCGGTCAAACGCCTCGGGGGCCATGGGGGCGTTGTTTTCCCACCAGATGGTGTCTTCCACCGATGGTGTGCGCACAACGAACTTGTCCTTGGGCGAGCGGCCGGTAAACTTTCCGGTTTGGACCAGCAGCGCCCCGCCCTTGCCCAGCGTGCCCTCACCGCGCTCCAGCGCCGCCTGCACCAGCGCAGGTTCGATCAGGTTATATGCAACCGCACCAAGCCCGGTGATGCCCTGATCCTCAAGTCGCTGCTTGGGATTCACGCGTCCTGCCAACATTTGCTCGCTCCTCGTGTCGTGCCAGACATGGCTGTCAAGCCAGCCCCCCTGCCTCCCGGGGGATCGGCGGCGCCGGAAACTGGCGTCGTCAAGGGCGCTATATCACGCTCGCCGCAGAAAGGAACAGGACACAATCAAGCAGTTAGCGCAACCAATGGGCTGTTAACGCAAACTCACGCTCAGCGCGAAGATTGTGGCTGCATTTTAGGGAAAAGGCGACTTTTCCGCGGCTATTCTGTGCCCGATTCGTACTATTCAGTTGATTCTCGACAACAAAAAACAGACAATAGCGAAAAAATATAACCAGAGCAGAGTATGAGGACAGGCCCATGTCGAAGATAGCCCTTGTCGACGATGACAGAAACATTCTGACCTCGGTCGCGATCTCGCTTGAGGCCGAAGGATTCGAGGTTGAGACCTATAATGACGGCCAGTCAGCGCTGGACGCCTTCAACCGCAAGCTGCCGGACATGGCGGTGCTTGACATCAAGATGCCCCGGATGGACGGGATGGAACTGTTGCAGCGTCTGCGCCAGAAAACGCAGATGCCGGTGATTTTTCTGACCTCCAAGGATGATGAGATCGACGAGGTTCTTGGCCTGCGTATGGGGGCCGATGACTATGTCAAGAAACCATTTTCGCAACGGCTTCTGATTGAACGGATCCGCTCTCTGTTGCGTCGCCAGCAGGCGGTGGAGAACGACGAGGTCGGCACGACCGAGGAAACCAAGGTCATGGTGCGGGGCGGATTGACGATGGACCCGCTGCGCCATTCGGTGACATGGAAAGGTCAGGACGTAACCCTGACGGTGACCGAGTTCCTGTTGCTTCAGGCACTTGCCCAGCGGCCCGGCTTTGTGAAAAGCCGCGACCAGTTGATGGACGTGGCCTATGATGACCAGGTCTATGTCGACGATCGCACCATCGACAGCCATATCAAACGCCTGCGCAAGAAGATGCGGTCGGTCGATTCCGAGTTTTCATCGATCGAAACGCTCTACGGGATCGGCTACAAATACAATGAAGCCTGAGAACAGCGCGTAACCGAGACCTGCAATCCCCATGGCCGCAGAGACACAGGTGATCAGAGAGACCGGCGGATCGGGCAACGAGGTCGTTCTGGGCGAGGACTGGGTTCGCCCGCAGAGCGCGGTCGACACCGAGGTGCGCATCCGCCGCGCGCGCCGCGGCATCTTGTCGATCTTTCGCTCACCACTTGCGCGCAAGATCATCCTTTTCAACATGCTCGCACTGGTTCTGCTGGTTTCGGGGGTGCTGTTCACCAACCCGTTCCGCGACACCCTCGCGCGCCAGCATCAGACCGCGCTGGTGTCGCAGGCCGAGGGGCTGGCCGATCTGTTTGCGGTGCTGCCTGCCATCGGGGGGCTGGACGCCTATGACGACCCGCAATCACAGGCCTTGCGCGCACAAGCCCTGACCCGCCTGACCCTGTCCCCTGAGACCGAGGTGCTTCTGATTGCCGCCGACGGCACGATCGAAGCCGCACAGCGCGGCCAGCGGGCACGGACGTCAACCCCGGTCGATCAGCTGGCGCTGGACGACCGTCGCACCGTGATCTCGGACGCGCTTGATTCCATCTGGCATCTGCTGGCCCGTCTTAGCCCGTCGCAGGGCACAATGGCGCCAGACTCCGCAACCCTTGTGGCGCAACTGCACGACACCGCGATGTCCGGAACCAGCACTGGCCGGGTGATCCGGCTTGAGAGCGGCTTTCGCATGGTCGTCGCCGCGCCAGTGTTCGCCGACGGCCAGCCCGTCGGCTCGGTCGTGATGCAGCAGATCCCGGTTGAGATCGATCGCATGCTCCGCGCCGAGCGCGAGCAGGTATTGCAGATGTTTCTGGTGGCGTTGCTGGTCTCGGTGGGCCTCAGTCTGGTACTGGCCTCGACCATCGCCAACCCGCTCTCAGATCTGGCCACCGCAGCCGAACTCGGCCGCGACCGCAATGCGCGGCGCATGTCGCCCGGCCGCGTGCGCATCCCCGATCTGACCGGTCGCCCGGATGAGATCGGGCGCCTGTCATCGGCGATGCGCGGCATGGTCACGGCGCTCTATGACCGGATCGACGCCAATGAACAGTTCGCCGCCGATGTCGCCCACGAAATCAAGAACCCACTGGCCAGCCTGCGCTCGGCAGTGGGCACGCTGCGCGTGGCCAGACGCGAAGATCAGGTCACCCGGCTTCTGGACGTGATCGAGCATGATGTGCGTCGCCTGGATCGGTTGATTTCGGACACATCGAATGCCTCGCGCCTGGACAGTGAACTGGTCAGGGAAGAGGAAGAGACCTTCAACCTTTGCAAGACGCTCGACAATCTCAGCCAGCATCTGGCGCAGGAAGCGCAGGCAAAAGGGGTCGAATTCATTTCGGAACTGCCGCGCGAGGCCATCCTGATTCAAGGGTTGGAAGCGCGGCTGGCGCAGGTCTTCGTGAACCTCATCACCAACGCGATTTCGTTCTGCAACGAGGGGGATGCGGTTCGCATCTGGGCGCGCAAACGCGAAAACCGGGTGCTCATCGTGGTTGAGGACACCGGACCGGGTATTCCTGAACAGGCCCTGACCAAGGTGTTCAAGCGCTTCTATTCCGAACGGCCACAGGATCAGTTCGGCAATCACTCGGGCCTTGGACTGGCAATTTCCAAACAAATCATCGAGGCCCACGGCGGCGTCATCTGGGCCGAGAACATTCGCCCCACCCACGCCGACCCGAATTCGCCGCCACTGGGCGCGCGGTTTGTCGTCGGTCTGCCATTGTGAACGCAGCCCCCGCACCGCCAAACCTTCACGCCAGTGCAATCGCCTTCGGCCCCCAGGCGGGGGTCCTGATAACCGGGCCGTCAGGGTCAGGAAAGTCCACGCTGGCGCTGTCGCTGATCGACCAGGGCGCGCAGCTTGTGGCAGACGACCAGACCCTGATCGCCCGCGTCGACGCCGCCCTTTTTGCCCGCGCGCCGCAACCCATCGCCGGCCTGATCGAGGTTAGGGGCTTTGGCCTGATCCGCCTGCCCCCGCGACGACTGGCTCGCATCCGGCTGGTGATCGACCTTACCCATACTGAAGACACTCGACTGCCCCCCCTGCGGACCCACACTATTGCCGGCGTAACGCTACCGCTTTTGCATCCGGGGCCGACACCGCTTTTACCAATTGCGATCCGGCACTATATCATGAAGCTGGAACAGGAGCAGTAAGGCAGGCAGATGTCCGGGCAGATCGGTCAAAGGGTCAATATGTTGATAGTTTCGGGCCCGTCCGGTGCCGGGCGGTCTTCAGCCATCAATGCGCTTGAGGATCTGGGTTTCGAGGCGATCGACAACCTGCCACTGTCGATCATTCCGCGCCTTCTTGACGGCCCGCCCTTGCCCCGCCCGGTAGCGCTGGGTGTCGATGTGCGTAACCGCGATTTCTCGACCAATGGCATGATCGAACTTCTGGACCGGTTGCACCGTGCGCCGGGTGTCAGCGCCGAACTTCTGTTTCTGGATTGCGACACTGACACGCTGGTGCGCCGCTATTCCGAAACCCGCCGCCGACACCCGCTCAGCCCCGATGACACGCCGCTCACCGGTATCCTGCGCGAGCAGGAACTTCTGGTGCCGATCCGCGAACGCGCCGATGTGCTGATTGACACTTCGGCCCTGACCCCGCATCAACTGCGCGCCGAAATCGGGAACTGGTTCGCCCCGCAGGCTGGCATGCCGATGACTTTGTCGGTGCAGTCCTTCTCCTACAAACGCGGTCTACCGCGCGGGGTTGATATGGTTTTTGATTGCCGTTTTCTGACCAACCCGCACTGGGAACCTGAACTTCGGGCCCTTGACGGGCGGAATCCGGATGTTGTCGCACATATTGAGGCCGATCCGCGCTTTTCACCGTTCTTTGAGCGGGTGCACGAGCTGACCGCTTCGCTGCTGGAACCCTTTGTGGATGAAGGCAAGACCAGCCTGACCATCGCTTTCGGCTGCACCGGCGGCAAGCATCGTTCCGTCGCCATGGCCGAAAGATTGGCCAAAACGCTTGCGGATCAGGGCTGGCGGGTGTCAAAGAGGCACAGAGAGCTCGAACGACAGTCGAAAGACGGGCCAAGCGGGAAGCAAGGATAAGGGCGTGATCGGAATTGTGATCGTCGCGCATGGAGGTCTGGCGCGGGAATATCTGGCGGCTGTCGAACATGTTGTCGGCAAGCAAGAAGGTATCCGCGCGATCTCGATCGAATATGATCATGATCGCAATGCAAAGCAGGATGAGATTATCCTGGCGGCGAATGCCGTGGATACCGGCAAAGGGGTCCTTGTGGTGACCGACATGTTCGGCGGATCGCCCTCCAATCTGTCGCTGCCCGCCTGTCTTCCCGCCAACCGGCGCATCCTTTACGGTGCTAACTTGCCGATGCTGATCAAGCTCGCAAAATCAAGACATTACAGCGTGGCCGAGGCCACCGCCCTGGCACTGGAAGCCGGGCGAAAATATATCAACAGCCTTGAAGTGACCGGGAGGCAGGGAATTTGAGTGCTGAGCGCATACTGAAGATCGTCAACGAGAAGGGCTTGCATGCCCGCGCCTCTGCCCGGTTTGTCGAGGTCGTCGAAAAATTCGACGCCAGCGCCGAGGTGGAAAAGGACGGCATGAGCGTGTCAGGCGATTCGATCATGGGCCTTTTGATGCTCGCCGCCTCACGAGGGACTGAAATTCTGGTACGCACCACAGGCACGCAATCCGAGGCCCTTATCGATGCCTTGGAAAAGCTGGTCGACGAACGCTTCGGCGAAACATTCTGACGCGGTATCAGCGGGTCGGAACCGGGACCTCGCCACGATAATCGTAGAATCCGCGTTGTGTCTTGCGTCCCAGCCATCCCGCTTCGACATATTTTGTCAGCAAGGGGCAGGGCCGGTACTTGGTATCTGCCAACCCGTCATGCAGCACATTCATGATCGCCAGACAGGTGTCCAGCCCAATGAAATCCGCCAGTTCCAGCGGCCCCATCGGGTGATTCGCGCCCAGCTTCAGCGACTCGTCGATCGAGCGGACATTGCCGACGCCTTCATAGAGCGTATAGACCGCCTCATTGATCATCGGCATCAGGATCCGGTTAACAATGAAGGCCGGGAAATCCTCGGCGCTCGCCGCCGTTTTGCCCAGTGTTTCCACAACTTTCAGCATCGACTGATAAGTCGCGTCATCAGTGGCGATCCCGCGGATCAGCTCTACCAGTTGCATCACCGGCACCGGGTTCATGAAGTGGAACCCCATGAATTTCTCGGGCCTGTCGGTGCGGCTGGCCAGCCGGGTGATCGAAATCGACGAGGTGTTCGAGGTCAGGATAGTGTGCGGTTTCAGATGCGGGTGCAGGTCTTCGAAGATGGCCTGCTTGATCGTCTCGCGCTCGGTCGCGGCTTCGATGATCAGATCCGATGGACCCAGATCTGCCAGCCGCGTGGTCGTACGGATCCGCGCCATAGCCGCGGCCTTGTCCTCAGCCGAGAGTTTCTCTCGTGAGACCTGACGTTCCAGATTCTTGTCAATCAGCGCCACGGCTTTGTCCAGCGCCTCCTGAGCGATGTCGTTGAGCAGAACATCGAACCCGGCAACAGCGAAAACATGGGCGATGCCATTGCCCATCTGCCCCGCACCCACGATCCCGACGGTTCTGATATCCATGTCTGCCCTCGCGCACTTTTCTGGGGTGACCTTATGCCCCACGCCGCGACGGGCGCAAGCCTTTAGCGCGGTGATCCCCTCACGGTAAGGGCTTGGTAACGCTTTGCTCGGATACTTGGAACCGGGTGTAGAAAGTGAAGTGGTGTCATGCAACGGATTCAACCGGACTTTTCGGGCGTTTTGCCTGTTTCTCTCACAATGGCCGCTTCGTCGCGCCATGAAGGGCTTATGCTGATTGGCGCAGGCGGGCCTACACTGCTGTATGATCCGCTTTTGTGGCGCGTGGTGCAGCGGCTCCTGTCGCCACAGGCCCAGATCGAAGGGGTGGACAGTCGCCTGAATGACCCTGTTCTGATCGACCGGGCGGCCTCGGCGCGGGCCTTCGTCATGCTGCTGCCGCCACTCGGCAATCAGGGGAACTCACTCTATAGCGTCCATCCCCGCCGCAACGACAGGTTCTTGACCGCCCGTCCGGCGTTGAAGGCCCTGTTCCCCGAAGTTGATTTCACCGAGTTCGATTTTACCGGCCACATGCTGGGCACGCTTGCCGCAACTTGTGCTGAGCGCTTTGCCGAGACCCGGCAGATACTGCGACAGAACTGGCTTGAGAAGCTGTCGGCGCTGCTGGTGCAGCTGCCGGAGCAGGGCTTGCTGTTGCATCTGCCCGGCCCCGCCTGGCTGCCCCTTCCTGTGTCCGAACTTGCCAGGTGCAAGCAACCGGTGCTGGCAGTCGATTGCGCCGACCGGGCGGACGCCGCGAACAGGCTGCGCACCGCCCTCGGGTCAACTTTGGCCCCGCTTTATGCCTGAAACGCAATCGGCCCGCCAACAAGGGCGGGCCGTGGGGTCATTTGGGTTTGCGTTACAGCTTTTCGGTCAGTTCCGGCACAATCTGGAACAGATCGCCGACCAGCCCGTAATCGGCCACCTGGAAGATCGGGGCCTCTTCGTCCTTGTTGATGGCGACGATGACCTTGCTGTCCTTCATCCCCGCCAGATGCTGGATCGCCCCGGAAATGCCGACCGCGATATAGAGCTGCGGCGCCACCACCTTGCCGGTCTGGCCCACCTGCCAATCGTTGGGCGCATAGCCCGAATCGACCGCCGCGCGCGAGGCGCCGACCGCGGCGCCCAGCTTGTCGGCCAGCCCCTCGATCATGGCAAAATTCTCTTCCGAACCGATACCGCGCCCGCCCGAAACCACGATCCCGGCCGAGGTCAGCTCAGGCCGGTCCGAGGCTGCGACCTTGTCTTCCACCCATTCCGACAGGCCCGGGTTGGCGGGCACGTCGATGGTTTCAACCGGGGCCGAACCGCCCTCGCCCGCCGCATCAAAGGTCGAGGTGCGCACAGTGACGACCTTCACCTTGTCCGACGACTTGACGGTCTGGACGGCGTTGCCCGCATAGATCGGGCGCTCGAAGGTGTCGGCATCGACCACGCCCGACACATCGGAAATCACCATCACATCCAGCAGGGCCGCAACCCGCGGCAGGATGTTCTTGGCATCCGTCGTGGCGGGCGCAAAGATGTGGCTGTAGCCATCGGCCAGGCTGGCAATCAGCGCGGCGGTCGGTTCGGCCAGCCGGTGACCCAGGCTCGCATCCTCGGCAACCAGCACCTTGGTCACGCCATCGATTTTCGCGGCATCAGTGCCCGCGTCAGCCGCGCGCGCACCGGCGCAGAGCACCGTCACATCGCCCGCCAGCTTGGCTGCCGTCACGGCCTTGGCAGTCGCATCGCGGTTCAGCGCCCCGTCGGTCACTTCGGCAAGAAGAAGAACGGCCATCAGATTACCCCCGCTTCGTCTTTGAGTTTCGCAATCAGCTCATCGACCGAGCCCACCTTGACACCCGCCTTGCGCGTGGCAGGCTCGGTGGTCTTCACCACCGTCAGCCGCGGTGCGACATCGACGCCGTAATCAGCGGCGGTCTTTTCATCGAGCGGCTTTTTCTTGGCCTTCATGATGTTCGGCAATGAGGCATAGCGCGGCTCGTTCAGGCGCAGATCGACCGTGACGATGCAGGGCATCTTGCACTTGATCGTCTGCAACCCGCCGTCAACTTCACGCGTGACCACGGCCGTGTCGCCCTCGACATTCACCTCGGAGGCAAAGGCCGCCTGGCTCCAACCCAGAAGCGCCGACAGCATCTGGCCGGTGGCGTTCATATCGTTGTCGATCGCCTGTTTGCCGGCCAGAACCAGCCCGGGCTCTTCTTCTTTGACCACGGCGGCCAGGAGTTTGGCAACCGCCAAAGGTTCGATATCGGTGTGCACATCATCGGCGGCAATGATCAGGATCGCACGGTCAGCGCCCATCGCCAGCGCCGTGCGCAGCGTTTCCTGCGCCTGCTTCACGCCGATCGACACGGCGATCACTTCCGTGGCAACGCCCTTTTCCTTCAGCCGGATCGCCTCTTCCACGGCAATCTCGTCAAAAGGGTTCATCGACATCTTCACATTCGCCAGATCAACCCCGCTGCCATCCGCCTTCACACGGACTTTCACGTTATAATCAATCACCCGCTTGACCGGGACCAATACTTTCATGCGCGTCCACTCCCTCGCTCAAGGCACGCTGCAGGCGCAGCGGGCCAGATGGATTCATGCTTCTGCTTCCTAACCACTCTGATCCGGGGACAACAGAGAAAAAACGCCCCAAAGCCCGCCATAGACGCCGCGTTTTGCCGCGGTGCGGAAATGTTAGCGTCAGCGGTTGGCCCCGGGCACCCATAGGATGTCATCGGCACCGTTGTTGTTGGCCACGCGTCCGGCCACAAAGAACCAGTCCGACAGCCGGTTCAGGTAGCGTAGCGCGGCAGGGTTGATATCCTCGCTGCGCGACAGTTCGACCGTCAGGCGCTCGGCCCGGCGCGACACGGTGCGGCACAGATGCAGATGCGCCGCCAGTGCTGAACCACCGGGCAGGATGAAGCTGCGCAGAGGCGACAGATCGGCGTTCATCGCATCAATCTCGGCCTCCAGCCGGTCAACTTGCGCATCATTCATACGCAGGGGCGTGTAGCTTGCCTCACGGTCCTTTTCCATGTCGGGGCGGCAAAGATCGGCGCCCAGATCAAAGAGGTCATTCTGAATGCGGGCAAAGGCTTCTGCCAGCGCGCCATCGGCATGCAGACGTGCCAGCCCCAGCGTGGCGTTGGTCTCATCGACCGTGCCATAGGCGTCCACGCGCAGCGCGTATTTCGGCACCCTTGCGCCATTGCCCAGCGCAGTTTCGCCCTTGTCGCCGGTTTTGGTGTAGATCTTGTTAAGAACGACCATCGCTTACCTTCCCATCTTGAACCAGGCAAAGGCCACGATCAGAATCACGGCCACGAATTGCGCCGCCAGCCGGTAACGCATCAGGCGGTTGGCGTGCTTTCGGTTGAACTCACCGCCCTTGGCAAAACTGCCGACACCGATGATCAAAATCACCAGAACAGCCAGCGAGGCCAGGGCCGCCACCACAAACAGCGGATCATTGAGAAGCATGCGCGCCTCCTTTCCATGACCGCTGATGTAGCGGCTTTGTCGGGCAATGCCAGCCCTCTATCACGGATCAGCCCTTGGCGACCAGCCAGTCCATGGCCCGCATCGGTAGCAGGCGGCCCAGAATGGCCATGGCGCGGGTCGGTGTTGTGACAAAATAGCGCGGCTTTGGGCGGGAGCTTTCCAGCGCGTGGATCAGCTTTGCGCTAACCGCCGATGGCGGCAGCTCAAACGGGTCCGGCGTTGACTTTTTTGCGTAGAGGCGTTTGCGCAGGCTGTCGCGATATTGTTCGGCGCGGGGGCTGTTTTCCCAGTCAATCCAGCGCTCGAAATGTGCAATCGCATTGACACGGAAGCGGCTGGTGATCGGCCCCGGCTCGATCAGGATCACATGGATCGGCGTGTCGCGCATTTCCAGCCGTAACACATGGGTCAGCCCCTCCAGCGCGTATTTCGAGGCCACATAGGCCCCGCGCCATTTCATCGGCGTGAAACCCAGAACTGACGAGCATTGCACAACCCGCCCATAGCCCTGCGCCCGCATCACCGGCAGAACACGCCTCGTCAGTTCATGCCAGCCAAAGAAATTGGCCTCGAATATGGCGCGCAGCGCATCGGTTGGCAGATCTTCAACCGCGCCGGGCGTCGCGTGGGCACCATTGTTGAAAAGCGCATCCAGCCGTCCGCCGGTTGCCGCCAGCACCTGATCCACTGCGGCGGCGATCGTGGGTGGGTCAGCGTAGTCCAGATGCGGGCTTTCCAGCCCCTCTGCGATGCGCTGCGCACAATCCGCTTGCTGACGGCAGGCCGCGAACACCCGCCAGCCGCGTGCCGCCAAGGTCCGGGCGGCATCCAGCCCGATACCGGACGAGCAACCGGTGATCAGCACCACGGGGCGGGAATCGGACATGGCGCGCGAACCTTTGCTCAGCCCGCGTCCAGTTTGGCCCAGGCTTCGAGCTTGCGATAGATCGTCGAAGCCGAAACATCAAGTTCGCGCGCCGCGCGCGGCACAGAACCGCCATGTCGCTGCAACGTGTCTTCGATCACCATACGCTCGATCTGTGCAAGCGTGCGCCCGGCCAGATCGCCCAGACCAGAGCCGGTTGGCGGGGCGGTGCCGTTCAGACGCTCAGTGCGGGGTTCAGATTGCAGATCCGGGGGCAGCATATCGGGCGTGACCAGCGGCCCGTCGTTGAGCACCACGACATTGCGCAGCACGTTGATCAACTGGCGCACATTTCCCGGCCAGGGCAGGCTGCGAAACAGATCGCGCACACGCGGGTCCAGCCCCAGAAAGACATGCCCCTCTTCCTCGGCCATCTTGGCAACCATCTTGTCGGCAATCTCAATCACATCCTCGCCGCGCACGCGCAGGGGGGGCATGTGGATTGGCACCACATGCAGCCGGTAATACAGATCCTCGCGGAAATTACCGCACCGCACCTCTTCAAGCGGGTTGCGGTTGGTGGCGCAGATGATGCGCACATTGACCTTGCGCGGCTTTGTCGCCCCCACCGGCGTGATGGTCGAGGTCTGCAAGAAGCGCAACAGCTTGGTTTGCAGGTTGAGATCCATCTCGCAGATCTCATCCAGAAACAGCGTGCCGCCATCCGCCGCCGCCGCCGCGCCGATCTTGTCGGATATCGCCCCGGTGAACGAGCCGCGCAGATGTCCAAAGACCTCGGATTCCAGCAAATCCACCGGAATGGCACCGCAGTTGAGCGCGATGAATGGCCCGCGCGCACGCGAGGAGGTTTTGTGCACGGCCTCTGCGCACAGCTCCTTGCCGGTGCCACTTTCGCCAGTAATGAACACAGTCGCCATCGACCGGGCGACCGATCGGATCTTGTCATAGACCGATTGCATGGCGCGCGAACGGCCGATGAACGGCGGCAGCACCATCGGCTCGGCCGCTTCAGGCTTGACCGGCACCCGATGGCGGACTGATCGGCGCGCATTGTCCACCGCCGCCAGCAAACGCTGGTCATCAAACGGTTTCACCAGAAACTCGTGCGCACCTGCGCGCATCATTTCCACGGCTTTGTTGATGGAGCCATTGGCGGTGATCACAGTGATGCAGGTCTGTGGCTCCATCGCAAGAAAATCCTGCATCACCTCCAGCCCGGTGCGGTCTGGCAGCATCAGGTCCAGCAGCACAACCTGTGCCCGCAGGCGCTGAAACTCGGCCATGGCCTCGGCCGCGGTGCCGCAGGTTACGACGGTATAGCCCGCACGCTTTAGCGCCGAGGCGTAGATCATTTGCAACGACGGCGTATCCTCGATCAGCAGGATCGTATCGGAAGGGAGGCTTTCGTGTTTCATGGTCGCCTGAACGCCTTGGCACAGGTTTCCAGAAGCGACAGAACCGCGTCCACTTCCTGCCGGACCGGCAAGGTCAGCACCGACAGTGCGCTGGGGCTGACCCGCTCCGCCGTGGTGTGCAGCGTCTCGGCCAGATCGGCCAGTCGTTGCGCACCGATCGTCGAGGACAGGCCTTTCAACTCATGCGCGACCTTGGCCACGATCACCGGCTCGCCACCATCCAGCGCCGCAGCCATGCGCCGGTAATCATCCAGCAGTTGATTGCAAAGCTCGATGCGCATTTCCTCATCACCGAATTCGAAAATGCCTGAAAGGACAGATTCGTCGATGTTTAGCGCGAACAAGGCGCTCGAATCATCAAAAACAAGGTTCTTGTTCATCTAAAATACTTTTCTCACTGAAAAACCAAGAACACTGTGTCGCCATTTCCTGGCACAATCAAGGGATGAATCGGGCTTACTTGTGTCGCGGGAAACCTGTGTTGAGTTCCCGCCAGCCGTTTCGCAAACCTTCCTGTCATCCCTGTGGATAGCCCAGTCTTTTCAACGCAAGGGCGATCTCATCCAATATGGCGGGGTCATCAATCGTGGCGGGAATGGTGTAGCTTTCGCCATCTGCAATCTTGGCCATGGTTGCCCGCAGGATCTTGCCCGAGCGTGTCTTTGGCAACCGATCAACCGCCACCGCCAGCTTGAACGCCGCCACCGGGCCAATGCGATCACGCACCAGCGCCACGCATTCGCGCGCCACGTCATCAGGGTCGCGCGCAACCCCTTTGTTGAGGCACAACAACCCCAGCGGCAGCTGCCCTTTCAGCGCATCCGCCACGCCGATCACCGCGCATTCGCCGACATCCGGATGCGCCGCCAGCACCTCTTCCATCGCGCCGGTGGACAGGCGGTGGCCCGCCACGTTGATCACATCATCGGTGCGCGCCATGATGTAGACATAGCCGTCCTCGTCGATATACCCGGCATCTCCTGTCTCGTAATAGCCGGGGAAAGTGCTGAGGTAGGATTTGACGAACCGCGCCTCGGCGTTCCACAGGTTCGGCAGCGTGCCCGGCGGCAGGGGCAGTTTGATGGCGATAGCGCCCAGCGAGCCCGCCTTGACCGGGTGCCCCCCTTCGTCAAGCACCTGCACGTCATAGCCCGGCATCGGCATCGAGGGACTACCGATCTTGACCGGCAGCGGCTCAAACCCTTGCGGATTGCCGCAGATCGGCCAGCCGGTTTCTGTCTGCCACCAATGGTCAACCACCGGCACCTTCAGCTTTTCCTGTGCCCAGATCACCGTATCGGGGTCCGCCCGCTCGCCCGCTAGATAGAGGCAGCGCAGGCTGGATGTATCATATTTCTTGACGAACTCGCCCGCCGGGTCCTCGCGTTTGATGGCGCGGAATGCGGTGGGCGCGGTAAAGAAACTGACAACGCCATGCTCTTCAATCACGCGCCAGAATGTGCCGGCATCGGGCGTGCCCACGGGCTTGCCCTCGAAAACGATGCTGGTGGCCCCGTGCAAGAGCGGCGCATAGACAATATAGCTGTGCCCCACCACCCAGCCGACATCCGAGGCTGTCCAGAACACCTCGCCGGGGTTGACGCCGTAAAGGTTCTTCATCGTCCAGGCCAGCGCCACTAAATGACCGGCTGTCGCACGTATCACGCCCTTCGGCTGGCCCGTGGTGCCCGAGGTATAGAGAATATAGGCCGGGTGATCGCCCTCTACCGGCACACAATCAGCCGGTTCCACGCCGAACTGAAAGCCGTGCCAGTCCAGATCACGGCCCTCTGTGAGCTTTGCAACCTCCTGTTCACGCTGGTAGATGACGCAGAAGTCAGGCTTGTGGGCCGCCTGTTCAATCGCCGCGTCCAGAAGCGGCTTGTAATGCACCACCCGCCCCGGCTCTATCCCGCATGAGGCTGCAAGGATTGCCTTTGGTTTGGCGTCATCAATCCGCGTGGCCAGTTCGCGCGCAGCAAACCCGCCGAATACCACTGAATGGATTGCCCCAAGCCGGGCGCAGGCCAGCATCGCCTCCACCGCCTGTGGGATCATCGGCATATAGATCACCACGCGGTCGCCCTTTGCGACTCCGCGCGCCTTCAGCGCGCCCGCCAGCGAAGCAACGCGCTCCAACAACTCGACATAGGTGATGGTCTGCTTGGTATGCGTCACCGGGCTGTCGTAGATCAGCGCCACCTGTTCGCCACGGCCCGCAGCAACATGCCGGTCCAACGCGTTCCAGCAGGTGTTGACGCGCGCCTCCTTGAACCACTCGTAAATGGGAGCGCGTTCATCGAAAAGCGCGCGCTCGGGTGCCGTGACCCAGTCGATGGCCTTGGCCTGCTCCATCCAGAAGCCTTCGGGATCAGTGATCGACCAGCGATGCAGATCGGCGTAGCGCATGAATGTCTCCTCCTCGGTCCTGACATTCAGTTACTTGACGAGGGCGCGTTCGTGCAACGCTGTTACCGGCTAACAGACTGCGCAACTGGTGCGGGATTTGCAGAAAAGCGGCAAATCGCCGCAGTTGAGTTTGCAAAGCAGGTGAGAAACCCGACGATTCCACAGAATCCCGACAACACTTTGCAAAGTTGTATGCTGCGGATTTGCATTTCCGGCACTGACAGAATCGCCCTAGCCGTAATGCGAAACCGGGGTTCCGGCAATCGCGGCCATGTTCAAAAGGCCCCTTGCGGTGATCGAAGGGGTGACGATATGGGCGCGATTCCCCATACCCATCAGGATCGGCCCCACTTCAAGCCCACCGGCGCGCGCTTTCAGGATGTTGCGCACGGCGCTGGCCGCATCTGTCGAGGAAAACACCAGCACATTCGCCGCCCCCTGCAACCGTGAGCGCGGGAAGATGCGCTCGCGCAATTCAGGGTCAAAGGCGGCGTCCACATGCATCTCGCCCTCGTACTCGCAGGGCATTTCCATTGCATCAAGGATCTCCAGCGCGCCGCGCATCCGCTGCCCGGATGATGTCTCCAACGTGCCGAACTGCGAATGCGAACACATTGCGATCTTTGGCGCCACACCAAACCGACGTGCATGCCGCGCCGCGCCAATCACCGTTTCGGCGATCTGTTCTGGCGTCGGTTCGGCATTGATCTGCGTATCGGCGATGAAAAGCGGCCCTTCAGGTTGGATAATCAGGCTCAGCGCACCCAGCGGGCGCAGCCCGTCGCGCGCCAGAACCTCGCGGACATAATTCAGGTGCCACAGATACTGGCCAAACGCGCCGCAGATCATGCTGTCGGCCTCTTCGCGGTGCACCATCACCGCCGCAATCGCCGTGGTGTTGGTGCGCAGGATCGCCTTGGCGACATCCGGCGTGACGCCCCTTCGTTCCATCAAACCGTGATAAGTTTCCCAGTATTCGCGGTATCGCGGGTCATTTTCAGGGTTCACAATCTCGAAATCACGCTCGGGCCGGATCGGCAGGCCCGCGCGCTCGCAGCGCCGGGCGATCACCTCGGGGCGGCCGATCAGGATCGGCACTTCGGTGGTTTCTTCCAGCATCGCCTGTGCCGCGCGCAACACCCGCTCATCCTCACCCTCGGCAAACACAATCCGGCGCGAGGCGCTTTTCGCCGCCTCGAATACCGGGCGCATCAGCATCGCCGAACGGAAGACCGAACTGTCCAGCTTGCGCTTGTAGGCGTCGATATCCTCCAGCGGGCGCGCCGCCACACCGGTCTCCATTGCCGCGCGCGCCACTGCCGTGGCAACGACCCCCATCAGCCGCGGATCAAAGGGTTTGGGGATCAGGTATTCGGCGCTGAACGCCAGCTTCTCACCCTGATAGGCTGCCGCCGTCTCGGCCGACGTTGTGGCGCGGGCCAGTTGCGCAATCCCCTCCACACAGGCGATCTGCATGGCGTCGTTGATCTCGGAGGCACCGACATCCAGCGCACCGCGAAAGATGAAGGGAAAGCACAAAACGTTATTGACCTGGTTGGGAAAATCACTGCGCCCGGTGGCCATGATCGCACCGGGGGCCACGGCCTGAACCGCATCCGGCATGATCTCTGGCGTTGGATTGGCCAGTGCAAAGATAATCGGCCGCTGCGCCATGCGCGCCACCATCTCAGGGGTCAGCACATTGGGGCCGGACAAGCCCAGAAACAGATCCGCCCCGTCCATCACCTGCCCCAGGTCGCGCAGGTCCGTGCGCTGAGCGAAGGCCGCCTTTTCCGGGTTCATGTCCTCGGCCCGGCCCTCGTAAACCAGCCCGTGAATATCGCACAGCCAGATGTTCTCGCGTTTCACCCCCAGCTTCAAAAGCATGTTCAGGCAGGCGATCCCCGCCGCGCCCCCGCCAGTGGAGACCACCTTGACCTCATCAAACCTGCGCTCCGTCAGATGCAGCGCATTCACCGCCGCCGCCCCCACCACGATGGCGGTGCCGTGCTGATCGTCATGAAACACCGGAATGCCCATCCGCTCGCGGCAGATGCGCTCGACGATGAAGCAATCTGGGGCTTTGATATCTTCCAGATTTATCGCACCGAAAGTCGGCTCCAGCGCGCAGACAATCTCGGCCAGCTTCACCGGGTCGGATTCGTTCAACTCGATATCGAAACAATCGATATTGGCGAACTTCTTGAACAGAACCGCCTTGCCCTCCATCACCGGCTTCGACGCTAGCGCCCCGATATTGCCGAGGCCCAGCACAGCCGAGCCATTGGTGACCACCGCCACCAGATTGCCCCGCGCCGTGAAGCGTGCCGCATTCGCCGGGTTGGCCTGAATTTCAAGACAGGCTTCAGCCACCCCGGGCGAATAGGCGCGCGCAAGGTCGCGGCCATTGGCCAGCGGCTTGGTGGCGCGGATCTCCAGTTTGCCGGGCTTTGGGAATTCGTGATAATCCAGAGCGGTCTGGCGGAAAATATCGCTGCTTCGGTCGATCATCGCAGCCCCTCCCCGGGCGGTTTCAGACAAGTTTAATATTAAACTATTTTTCCTCAGTCGTAATACCCCGGATGCGCCCGCCCTTTCAAGCGACTTGTCGCCCGGGCCGCCTGTGGCGCCAATTCTGGCCCGGCCTCAGACGCGGCATCACGCGGGCTTGAAACTGGGCAGCCCGCATAGGAAGGTTACCGCAAACGCACCCGTTCACGGAGCCTTTTTCATGTCCCTTCTCGAAGCCGCCCTGCGGGTGCGCGAAAACGCCTATGTTCCTTATTCACAATTCAAAGTGGGCGCTGCGATCCGGGCCCGGTCCGGCGCGGTCTATCCGGGTTGCAATGTGGAAAATGTCGCCTATCCACAAGGCACCTGCGCCGAGGCCGGGGCGATCGCCGCCATGATTGCTGGCGGTGACACCGAGATTGTCGAGGTGTGTGTCGTCGCCGATGCCCCCGCGCCGGTTCCGCCCTGCGGCGGATGCCGCCAGAAACTGCGCGAGTTCGCCGGGCCGGATGCGCAGATTACCATGGCCACCACCGACGGCCAGACCCTGACCATGACGATGGAGCAGTTGTTGCCCGGCGCTTTTGCCCCTGACCATATGAGCCGCGCATGACCAGCGCCGCGGGCATCATTCAGTCGGTGATCGACGCCAGTGCCACACCCGAATCGCTACACTGGTTCGCGCGCGGGCTGGCCGATGGCACGGTCTCGGATGCGCAGGCCGGGGCCTTCGCCATGGCTGTCAAACTGCGCGGCCTTCCGCCAGAGGCGCGCACCGCACTGACCCTGGGCATGCGCGATTCCGGCGATGTGCTGCGCTGGGACCTGCCCGGCCCGGTTGTGGACAAGCACTCCACCGGCGGTGTGGGTGACTGCATCAGCCTGGTGCTGGCACCGGCGCTGGCGGCCTGCGGGGTGTTTGTGCCGATGGTCTCTGGCAGGGGACTGGGCCATACCGGCGGCACGCTCGACAAGCTGGAAGCGATCCCGGGCTACACCGTCGAACAATCCGAAGCGCAATTGCGCGTTGTCACCCGCGAAGTGGGCTGCGCCATTGTCGGCGCGACTGCCCGCATCGCCCCCGCTGACAGGCGCCTTTACGCTATCCGCGATGTGACCGCCTCGGTAGAATCCATCGATCTGATCACCGCCTCGATCCTGTCCAAAAAGCTGGCGGCGGGGCTGGATGCGTTGGTGCTGGATGTCAAGGTCGGCTCGGGCGCCTTCCTGCCCGGCGCGGATCAGGCCCGCGCACTGGCCCGGTCGCTTGTCGATACCGCCAATGATGCGGGCTGCCGCACATCGGCGCTGATCACCGACATGAACGCGCCCCTGGGCGGCGTGGCGGGCAATGCATTGGAGGTGGCGGAAATCATGCGCTTACTGACACTGGCCACCCGCAATGATGACCTGTGGGCACTGACAGTGGCGCTGGGTGGTGAGGCGTTGGCGTTGGCGGGTGTGGCCGCTGACAGCCAGGACGGGGCCACGCGCATCGAGGGCGCACTACGCTCTGGCGCGGCGGCCGAGCGCTTTGGCCGGATGGTGGCGGCCTTGGGCGGGCCGGTGGATTTTCTAGACGCATGGCAAAGTCATCTGCCCGCCGCCCCTGTTCAACGTGATGTCTTTGCCCAAACGCCGGGACCGGTCGCCGCCATCGACACACGCGCCGTTGGGTTGGCGGTGGTCGCGCTGGGGGGCGGGCGCAGGCGCGATGGCGACATGATCGACCCCAGCGTGGGCTTCACCGGCCTTGCCACCATCGGCGACGTGGTCGGGGCCGAACGCCCGCTGGCCCGTGTCCATGCCACAGACGACACCAGCGCCGTGGCCGCCGCCGCTGCGTTGCGCGCCGCCTATCAGATCGGCGAACGCGCAATGCGCGGCGCACTGGTACACGAGCGTATCGCGTGAACCGCGCGTTCCTCATCGTGCTCGATTCTGTCGGGTGCGGCGGCGCGCCCGATGCCGCCGAATTTGGCGACGAAGGCGCGAACACCTTGGGCCATATCGCCCGCGAATGCGCGGCGGGCCGGGCCGACACCGGGCGCAAGGGACCGCTGCATATGCCGGTGCTGGACGGGTTGGGGCTGGGCCGGGCCATTGAACTGGCCTCGGGCTTTCAAGCGCCGGGGTTGGGGGCGGCGCCGACAGGGCTGTGGGGCGCGGCGACCGAGGTGTCAAAGGGCAAGGACACCCCATCTGGCCATTGGGAACTGGCGGGCGTGCCGGTCCCCTGGGCCTGGACCTATTTTCCCCACACCGAACCCGCCTTTGACGCCGCGCTGGTGGGAGAGGTGATGCGCCATGCGGGCACCGCAGGCATTCTGGGCAATTGTCACGCGGCGGGACTGGCGATCTTGCGTGATCTGGGCGAGGAGCATCTGCGAACCGGCTGGCCGATCTGCTACACCTCCGCCGACAGCGTGTTCCAGATTGCCGCGCATGAGGAAGCGTTCGGGCTGGAGCGCCTGTATCGGCTCTGTGCCAATCTCGCGCCCTTTCTGCACGCGCGACGTGTTGGCCGTGTGATCGCCCGGCCCTTCACCGGCACTCCTGGCAAGTTCTCGCGTACAGGCAACCGGCGCGACTATGCGATACCGCCGCCCTCGCCCACACTGATGGACTGGGCACAAAGCGAGGGGCGGGTGGTACATGCGATCGGCAAGATCGCGGATATCTTCTCGGGCCAAGGCCTCTCGGTCAGCCACAAGGGCAAAGATGACGTGGCACTTATCGAGCATATGAACCGGCTGGTGGCTACTGCAGAACCCGGATCCTTTACCTTTTGCAACCTTGTCGAATTTGACAGCCTCTTTGGTCACCCACGCGACGTGGCAGGCTACGCCCGCGCACTTGAGGCATTCGATACCAGCGCAGGGGCCTTTCTGGCGCGGCTGAAACCCGGTGATCTGGCGGTTTTCACCGCCGATCACGGCAATGACCCCACCTGGCCGGGCAGCGACCATACGCGTGAACGGGTGCCGGTTCTCGCCTGTGGGTATGGCCCGGGCGAGATCGGGGCTTGCGCCTTTGTCGATGTCGCGGCATCGGTGGCTGCGCATCTGGGCCTCAGCCAGCGCGGCCCCGGAAAGAGCTTTCTGCCATGACCGATACCATCGAGCCCATCGATCCCGCCTTGCCCAAGGTTGAGTTGCATCTGCATCTTGAAGGGGCCGCGCCGCCTGCCTTCATCCGCGGGCTGGCGCAGGAAAAGAAGATCGATATCGACGGCATATTCGACGCGCAGGGCCATTACGCCTACCGCGATTTCCCGCATTTCCTGAAAGTTTACGAAGCCGCCTGCACCACCTTGCAAACGCCTGAAGATTTCCATCGCCTGACACTTGCGGTGCTGGAACAAAGTGCCCGCGACGGGGTGATCTATACCGAAGCCTTCCTCTCGCCTGACTTTTGCGGCAGAGGTGATCTGACGGCATGGCGTGAGTATCTGCACGCCATCACCGAGGCCGCAGTGCAGGCCGAAAAGACCATGGGCATCACCATGCGCGGTGTGGTCACCTGCATCCGCCATTTCGGACCGCAAAAAGCCCGCGCCACAGCGCGTTGTGCTGCCGAGACGGCGGGCGAATTTCTGACCGGCTTCGGTATCGCGGGCGATGAGAACGCAGGCCACCCGCGCGATTTTGCCTATGCTTTCGACATGGCACGCGAAGCCGGCTTGCAGCTGACGGCACATGCGGGCGAATGGGGTGGCCCGCAATCGGTGCGCGATACGCTGACCCATCTGCGTGTCGAACGTATCGGCCACGGGGTGCGCGCCATTGAAGACCCCGCACTGCTGGATGAACTGGCTGAGAACGGCACAGTGCTTGAGGTCTGCCCGGGATCGAATGTGGCCCTGGGCCTCTATCCGTCGCTCAAAGCCCATCCGGTGGCGCGCCTGCGCGAACGCGGTGTCACAATCACCCTGTCAACCGACGATCCGCCGTTTTTTCACACCACCAACACCTATGAATATGCAGCATTGGCCCGCGCCTTTGGCTGGACGGAGGCAGATTTCCGCGCCATCAATGCAGACGCCGCCCGCGCGGCCTTTTGCGACGAGGAGACCCGCCAGCGCCTGCTCACCCGGCTGAAAAGCGATTGAGCTTGCGGCAGCGTTTGCGTGTTTTCCCGCCCAGAGACTGCCGTTAAGAAGAGACTGATCAATGAAAGGGCGGCCCATGACCGAGCACTCCACCACCGAGCACCTGACCGTCGTCAACCATCCGATGGTGCAGCACAAGCTGTCCATCATGCGCGACAAAACCACGTCGACCGCAAAGTTCCGCCAGTTGCTGCGGGAAATCAGCATGTTGCTGGCCTATGAGGTCACCCGCCACCTGCCCCTCACCACGCAGACCATCGAAACGCCGATGTGCGCGATGGAGGCCCCTACGCTCAAGGGTCGCAAGCTGGCGCTGGTGTCGATTCTGCGGGCGGGCAACGGGCTGCTCGATGGCATACTTGAGCTGATCCCTTCGGCGCGGGTGGGTTTTGTGGGCCTTTACCGGGACCCCAAGACGCTGCAGCCCGTTCAGTATTACTGCAAGTTGCCGTCGGAACTGGATGAGCGGGTGGTGATTGTCGTTGACCCGATGCTGGCCACCGGCAATTCCTCGGCCAAGGCCATTGATCTGCTTAAAGCAGCCGGGGCCAAGAATATCATCTTTTTGTGCCTTCTGGCCGCGCCTGAAGGTGTCCGGCGCATGAAAGAGGCCCATCCGGATGTGCCTGTCGTCACAGCAGCACTGGATGAATATCTGAACGATCACGGCTACATCGTGCCGGGGCTGGGCGATGCCGGAGATCGACTCTATGGCACCAAGTGACGGGTAAATAAGGCTTTACTCAATCACGCCATCGTTGCATCCTGACAACCATGTTACCAGGGGATATGCGATGTTTGTGAAACTTGTCTCAGTCGCGGCGCTGTTCGCGACGATGGGGGCCGCCGCTGCCACGGCGCAAACCCGCAGCGGCCCGGTCATCCCGGCCGAAATTCCGCCCGCCAGCTACGTCGGCGGGCAATATGTCGACAGCCGTGGATGCGTGTTCATCCGCGCCGGGTATAACGGACGCATCAACTGGGTGCCTCGGCTCGGCGATAACCGTCAGCCGATGTGCGGCTTTACGCCGAGCATGGCCGCTGGCGGCAGCGCCCCGGTGGCCGTGGCTTCCGCACCTGCCACCACCGCAGCCACCGCAGCCCCGCGCACCGCTCCGGCGGCGGCACCTGCTGCGGCACCCCGGGTGTCTGGCGGCATCCCCTATTCGGTCCCGCCAGAGCGTAGCCGCCCCCGGACGCAGGTGGCCGCACCTGCGCAAGTGCATCACGCCTCGGGACCGCAGGGGCTGGACACCCGCTGGAGCTTTTATGACCGCACCGGCCCCTCGCCCTGCACCAACCTGAGCCCGCACAGCCAGATGTATATGGTGCCCTCGCCTGCCATGCCCGAGTTGCCGCTGCGCTGTGGCCCGCAAGAGCGTCATACCACCGACTCAGTGCGCGAGCTGGCACCGCGCGGCAATGTCTGGGAGCCGTGGGACGGCGTGAACCCCTCGCCGATGGACCCGAATGTCTATCAACTGCCGCCCGCCTATGCTCCACGCTGGCCGGATGCGCATCTGCAGCAACGTTCAGTCCCGCAGGGCCACGCTACGCCGCCCGCGCAACGCTCTGCGCAGGCCGAGGCGCCGCATGTGCGCGTGTCCACCATGAGCACCCCTGCACCCGCCACAAACACGCAGGCCAGCGTGCAGGGTCGTTATGTGCAAGTCGGCACCTTTGGTGTTGCGGCCAATGCACAGAACACCATAGCCCGGCTACAGAACCAGGGCTTGCCGGTGGCCACCAGCAGCGTACAGCGTGGCGGACAGGCGCTTGAGGTGGTCATGGCCGGACCCTTCACCAGCCCGGCCGAAGCTCAGGCCGCGCTGGGGGCAGCCCGGTCGCTGGGCTTTGGCGACGCCTTCCTGCGCTGAACCCACACAGTGAGACATTGAAAAGCCCCCGGCCATGCGTCGGGGGCTTTTGCATGACGAAGACCGGCACCAACGTATCCTCAGTTCTGGCAGATGTTCTGCAAGGTGATCCATTCGCCATCACTGAGCATCCGTGACAGGCTGCGCACACTGCTGATCGGCTGATCCGCCAGCGCCTGCGCATAGGCCTCGGCCCCGGGTGGCAAGGTCAGGGCATAGGCGGAAACCGGCGCGCCCAGCGCATCGAACCGCGCCGACATCTGCACCGGATCCGGCATCGCCATCGGCTGGGACAGGCGCAAACCCACATAAGCTGAAAAGGCGTCTGTCGGCAGGTTGCCGGTTGTAAGCAAGGCAAAGGTTGCCCGAATTCCGGCATGGCGCAACAGGTCGCGCAGCGGGTCTTGCGCTTCGGCGGCCAGAATCTCGCCGATCATGTAGCCCGCCAGTGCCTCGGGGCTGTCCAGCCGCTCTACCAGTTCGCGCCCCAATACCACCAGCCGCCCTGGAAGATGCGCGGCCTCAAGCCCAGGCAGCCCGTCCACCACCACCACCCGGTCGCTTGCGCCCAGTACCCGGCTGCGCAACGTGGTCAGCGCCTGCCGCCCTGCCGGATCAGCACAGATCCGCACCGAACCCTGCGCGGCGATCAGCGTGTCCAGCGCCTCGCGCCCGATCTGGATGCGTTTGGCACCGGGCACGATCCCGGCGGTATGCGTGATCAGTGCGCCGGGCAGCCAGAACACCCCCAGCCCCAGCGCCAGCAAGATCGCAGCGGCCCCCAGCCCCCGACGCAAATGCCGCAGCCGTGGCCGCTGCACCAGTGCATCGCGGATCATCTCCAGCGCGCCGATCAGGGTCTCGTCGTCCAACTCCAGTGTCTCGGTCTGGTCTTCCGGGCCCGGCGCAAAAATCGCCGGTTGCCGCGACGGGTTGAGGCGGTGAACGGCGGGCAGAGACCAGTGGCTCAATACTGCACCGCTGCGGCTGTCGGTGATCACCAGGCTTGCATCGCCCAACGCCACAACCACGTCGCGCCGCTGCTCATCCGGATGAGCGCGCCATAATCCGGGGCCTTCCAGCCGTTGATACTGTGTCAGCGCGGTCATTGCCTGCGGTTTGCCCGTTTCTGCTGCCCGTGTTTTGCCGCCATGATACCTGAGCGCCGGGCCAGCCGCCAGTGCGCTGCACACCCGTTCGCGCCACTTCGCGCATGCCCCATTGCACCGCGCGCGGCACCGCTCTAGGGTCGCGCGCGCCGCCCCGCACAGGACCGCCCGCATGCCCCCGATTGACAGTTTTTATACCCGCACACTTGCCATTGAGCACGCCTATCCGGGCCTGATCGGGCGCGAAGAGGGTGATTGCATCATCATCGGGGCCGGGCTGGCCGGGCTGAGCGGGGCGCTGCATCTGGCGCGGGCGGGCAAACGGGTGATCGTGCTGGAAAGCGAGAGCGTGGGCTGGGGGGCCTCGGGGCGCAATGGCGGTTTTGTCTCGGCCGGCTATGCGTGTGACGGCGCGGCCATTGCGCGCCAGGTGGGTACACAGGCCGCACAGGATCTGCACCACCTGTCCATCGAGGGAGCCGAAATGGTGCGCCGCGAGATCGCGGCGCTGGCCATGCCCGGCGTTGACCCGGTCGCGGGCAAACTGCGCCTGCGCCGCTATGACAGCGCAGCCGATCTGCACCGCGAAGCCGAAGCGATGGCGCGCCTTTATGAGTACCCGCTCACCTATCTGGACCGCGCCGCCATTCGCGCGCGGCTGGACACCGACCGCTATCATCACGGCCTGCTGGACCATCGCGCCTTTCATATCCATCCACTCAATTACGCGCGCGGGCTGGCGGCCGAGATCACCCGACTGGGCGGGCGCATCTATGAAGCGAGCGCTGCAACTGGTCACCAACTGAGTGATGCCACCAAGACCATCACCACGGCACAGGGTCAGGCGCAGGCCCCGCATGTCATCTTCGCCACCGGGGGCTACACCGGCCCGCTGCTTGGACGCCTTCGCCGGGCGATGCTGCCGATCGCCACCTATGTCATGCTCAGCGAAGAGGCGCCTGATCTACTGGCCAGCGCCATCCGCACCGACGCTGCGATCAGCGACAACCGCCGCGCGGGCGACTACTATCGCCTGGTTGACGGCGGGCGGCGGCTGTTATGGGGCGGGCGCATCACCACCCGCGCAGCCCAGCCCCAAGGGATTGTGCGGGAATTGCGCCATGAGATGCTGACCGTCTACCCGCAGCTCGCCGGGTTGAAGACTGAACTCGCCTGGTCCGGCCTCATGGCCTATGCCCGCCACCTGATGCCGCAGATCGGGGCGCTTTCGTCCGGTGTCTGGCATGCCACGGCCTTTGGCGGGCACGGGCTGAACACCACCGCCATCGGCGGCCGTGTCGTGGCCGAGGCCGTGTTGGGCGAAACTGACCGCATCCGCCATTTCGCACCGTTCCGACTGGTCTGGGCGGGCGGGTCAGTTGGGCTGCTGGCTGCACAGATGACCTACTGGAAGCTTCAGGCACAGGACTGGTGGAGCGAGCGTTGAACGGCACAAGACCCAACATCGGAGGAAGCATGACTAAAACCCATCCCTACACCTCCCGCGTGGTTTGGACCGGCAATCGCGGACAGGGCACGGCCAGTTATCGCAGTTATGACCGCAACTGGTCCGTCATGGTGCCCGGCAAGCCGGAAATCCCCTGTTCCAACGACCCGTTGATGGGCGGCGACCCGGCCCTGATGAACCCCGAAGACCTGCTCCTCAGTGCGCTCTCGGCCTGCCATATGCTCTGGTATCTGCACCTTGCCTCGGTGGCCGGGATTACCGTCACCGCCTATGAGGATGCTCCCGAAGGGATCGGCGAAACTGCTCCTGATGGCGCGGGTCGCTTCCTGTCGGCCCGGTTGCGCCCGATGATCACCGTTCTTCCCGGCACCGATCTCGACCGCGCCGAGGCAATCCACCAAGAGGTGCATCGCTACTGCTTCATCGCCCGCTCGGTGGCCTTTCCGGTGACCATCGAGCCCTGTTTTATCATCGCCTGACAGCGCACTTGCGCTCGCCCGTCAGATGCGGAAAGACTGGTGCAACCAACCGCAGGAGCGTGCATGACCGTTCATATCGGCGCAGAACCCGGCGCAATCGCCGAAACCGTGCTCATGCCGGGCGACCCCCTGCGCGCCCGCTGGGCCGCCGAGACGTTTCTCGACAATCCGGTTCTGGTCAACGAAGTGCGCGGCATGCTGGGCTATACCGGCACATGGCAGGGGCACCGGGTGACAATTCACGGCTCGGGCATGGGCATGCCCTCGCTGGCGATCTACGCAAATGAACTGATCCGCGACTATGGCGCAAAAACCCTGATCCGCGTGGGCTCGGCCGGGGCCATGCAGCCGCATGTGGGGTTGCGCGACATTGTGCTGGCGATGGGTTGCACCACGCTCACCACCCCCTCGCGCGGGATCTTCCGCGAACTCAACTTTGCTCCGGTGGCCGATTTCGGGTTGCTTCTGGCAGCCCATGCAGCGGCTCAGGAACAGGGCGTGGCGGTCCATGCCGGAAATATATATTCCTCCGATGTCTTCTATGATGAACGGCCTGACCTGAACGAGATCATGATCCGCCACGGTGTTCTCTGTGTGGAAATGGAAGCGGCAGAGCTTTATAGCATCGCAGCCCGGCACGGGGTGCGGGCACTGGCTGTTCTGACGATCTCCGATCACCTGCTCAGCCACGAGGCCCTGCCCGCGCCTGAGCGCGAACGCTCCTTCGGCGCAATGATGGAAATCGCGCTCAGGGCCGCCTTCGCGTGACCCTGCGTCGCTGACGCGAGGGCAATCTGCCCGCAGGCTTTACCGTCAATGTGTGCCTTTCTACGCTCCCCGCATCAGGACAGGAGGGGCGCATGGCACATGCCGAAACCGTCAACATTGAAAGCCGGGGGGCCAGTCTGGCCGGAACGCTGATCCTGCCGCCAGACCCCGCGCTTGCCGTGCTGATCAGCCCCGCCACAGGCGCGCCCGCCGCCTATTACCGCGCGTTCGCCGAATGGCTAGCCGATGAGCGGCAAGCGGCCTGTCTGCTCTTTGACTATCGCGATTTCGGCGCCTCTGCGTCCTTGGCTTCAGGGAACATACGCGCCTCGCACGCCAGCATGACAGACTGGGGCGTGCATGATGCCAGCGCGGCCCGCCAATGGCTGCGCACCCGCCTGCCGAATCTTCCGCTCTGGGTGATCGGCCATTCGCTGGGCGGCATGGCGCTGCCCTTTCAGCCAGAGCTGGGCCAGATCAACCGCGCGATCACCGTGGCGGCGGGGCCCGGCCATGTCAGCGAACACCCCTGGCCTTTCCGGGCGCAGGCGCTGGCGCTGTGGTATCTGCTGGGCCCGGTGTCAGTGACACTGCTGGGCTATCTGCCGGGGCGCTTGCTGGGGCTGGGCAGCGACCTGCCCGCGCCGGTCTTTCGCCAATGGCGGCTCTGGTGCACACAGCGCGCCTCGCTGATGGGCGACCCGGCATTGCCCGCCCCCGAACGCCCGGGGCTGACCTGCCCGGTCAAGCTGATTGCTATCGCTGACGATGTGATGATCCCGCCCGAAGCCGTCTGGCGGCTGGGCGACTGGATGCCCGCCGCCACCCTCAGCCACCAGACCATCACCCCTGCCGACTACGGGCTGCGATGCGTCGGCCATATCGCGCCATTCTCGCCCCGCAACCGGGCGCTGTGGCCTGATCTGATCGCCTGAGCGCCCTTCATCGCGTCATCTTGCCGGAAATACGCAGCTTGAGGTGCCTGCAAGCCAGTCAGAATGACGCGACACCGAAAGCCCCGCCCCCAGGCGGTCAGGCCCAATCCCAGGGAATTGTGAACGCGCCCAGCAGTTCCGCCACCGCAGCCTCATCCACCTCGCCCGTGCGCTCTATCTGCGCGACCAGCCCCCGCTTCTTGTCTTCAAACACCTTGGCCACCCGGGCCTTCAGCTTGTGTTCATCAAAGAGGTCCTCGAACACCCGGATGATCGCCTTGCGCCGCAGATCGGGCTTGAACACCTTGCCGACAGCGGTTTTGGGCAGTTCTGGCAATATCTCGATGTATTTTGGCACCGCCGCGCGTTCAGGAATGCGGTTAGCGGCATGCTCCAGCAACTCGCGCGTGCCAACCTTCGCACCGCCGACCAGTTCGACATAGGCACAAGGCATTTCACCCACCTTGGCATCGGGCTGCCCGATCGCGCCCACAAAGGCCACCGCCGGATGGCTGAGCAGCGCCTCTTCGATCATTGCGGGGTCGATATTGTGCCCGCTGCGGATGATCAGATCCTTGGCCCGGCCGGTGATCCACAGATACCCGTCGCCGTCGATGCGCCCCAGATCGCCGGTGCGCAGAAACCGACCCTTTGCATAGAGCCCGAGGTTCTTGGCCTCTTCGGTATAGGTGGAACCCTCATAGATCCCTGGCGAGCTCACGCAGATCTCGCCCACTTCGTCGATGGCGCATTCATGGTTTACGTCGCCGTTGGTATCCAGCCTCAGGATCCGCACTTCGGTATAAGGGAACGGAATACCGACCGAGCCGATCTTCTTGTCGCCGTCCACCGGGTTGGCCGAGACCAGGCAGGTCGCCTCGGTCAGGCCGTAGCCTTCGATGATGGAAACGCCGGTTGCCTGCTCAAAACGTTTGTAAAGTTCTACTGGCAATGCCGCAGAGCCAGAAAATCCGTTACGCAATGTTGAAATATTGGCATCCACCTTGCGTTGCATCAGTGCCGACAAGGCGGTGGGCACGGTGATGATAAAGGTCGCCTGCCAGCGCTCGACCAGTTTCCAGAAGTTGTCGAACACACCCTCGCCGCGATACCCCTGCGGCGTGGGGAACACCACATGCGAGCCCGCGCAAACCGACGCCATCATGACAGGATAAGCTGCAAAGACGTGAAACAACGGCAGGGGGCAAAGCGTCACATCCTCGGGTGCAAGCAGCAGTTCAGCCCCCAGCCAGCCGTTGTACAAAAGGCCCGAGGCCTTGTGCTGCGCCACCTTGGGTGTGCCGGTCGTGCCGCCGGTGTGGAAATAGGCGCAGACCCGGTCTTCCCCCGACAACTCGAAGGTCAACCGGTCAGAGGGCTGGCGTGCCAGCTCTGCGTTGAAATCCAGCACGCGGGCGGTATGGTGTACATCATTTTTCGGGCGGATGAAGGGCACGATCCAGCTTTTGGGCGGGCTCATGTAGTGCAGAAGATCGATCTCCAGAACGGTCTTCACATCGGGCGCGTTGCCCACGGCCTCGGCCACCTTCTGCGCGACATCGGTCTTGGGAAAGCTTTTCAGCGTCACTACAACACGCGCCTTGGTCTCGCGCAGGATTCCGGCGATCTTTTCGGGCTCCAACAGCGGATTGATCGGGTTTACCACCCCCGCCGTCATCGCCCCAAAGAGCGTGATTGCGGTTTCATTGACGGTGGGCAGGACAAAGGCGACCGTATCGCCTTCGCCCACACCAAGGCTGCGAAACAGATTGGCCGCCTGTGTGATCCTGGCGTGAAACTGGCCCCAGCTCAGCGTTTCCGCCTTGGCGCCCGGATCAGAAAACATCTGGAACGAGATGGCGTTGCGGCTGCCATGCTGGTTGCGGGTGCGGGTGATCTGTTCATAGACACTGACCGGCAGATTGCGTTCGCTCCACGGCATGGCTGACTGGATGGCGTCGCGGTCCTTGAGGCAGGCAAAACGGGTGTTGGGCATGGTTTCCTCCCTTGCGCATCACCTCAACATGGCGATTAACTGCGCCAAGGACAATGCGCCTTGCCCTTTGCCGGGGTCACGAAAACTCGTGCTCTCCTTCGGTGAACTGCAACCGCGCGAGGCGTGCATAGAGCCCGCCCTGCGCCACCAGCGCCTCATGCGTGCCCTCGGCAACAATGCGGCCCTGATCGAACACCACAATCCGGTCGGCCTTGCGCACTGTCGCCAGACGGTGCGCCACCACCAGCGTGGTGCGGTCCTTTGACAGATGCTCGACAGCCCGCTGAACTGCGCGTTCGCTTTCGGCATCCAGCGCCGAAGTGGCCTCGTCCAGCACCAGCACCGGCGCGTCGCGCAAGATCGCTCGCGCAATCGCCACGCGCTGTTTCTGGCCACCCGACAGCATCACCCCGCGTTCGCCCAACTGGGTGTCATAACCTTCCGGCAGGGCATGGATGAACTCATGCGCGGCGGCAGCGCGGGCGGCGGCTTCGATCTCGGCATCGCTGGCTTCTGGGCGGCCAAAGCGGATGTTTTCGCGCGCCGTGGTGCCAAAGATCACCGGGTCTTGCGGCACCAGCGCCATGGTCGCGCGCAGATCCGTGCGGCTCAGGTCGCGGATATCCACGCCATCCAGCCGGATTGTGCCGTGCTGCGGGTCATAAAACCGCATGAGCAACTGAATGATTGTGGTCTTGCCCGCGCCCGAAGGCCCCACCAGCGCGACGGTTTCCCCCGGTGCCACCTGCAACGACACACCATCCAGCGCCGACTGACCGGGGCGCGACGGGTAGTGAAAGCGCACATCCTCAAAAGCGACGGCACCGCGCACGGGCTGCGGCAATGCGAGGGGTTGCGCCGGATCTTCCACCTGATCCACGGCCTGCAACAGCTCCACCAGCCGCTCGGTTGCGCCGGCCGCGCGCTGCAGCTCGCCCCAGATTTCCGACAGCGCCCCCACCGAGCCCGCCACAATCACCGAATAGATGACGAACTGCACCAGCTCACCAATCGTCATCGCCCCTTCGCGCACATCCAGCGCACCAACCCACAGCACACCGACAATGCCGCTGAACACCAGCATGATCACGATCACCGTCATCACCGCGCGCGTGGCGATGCGTTTGAGCGCGATGTCAAAGGCCTTTTCGGTCACCGTGTCGAATGCAGCACTGCTGGGGGCCTCGTGGGTGAAGGCCTGCACCGTCTGCACCGCGCCCAGCGCCTCGGAGGCATTGCCCGATGACGCGGCGATCCAGTCCTGATTTTCCCGCGAAAGCTGGCGCAGGCGCCGCCCAAGCACCACGATCGGTACGATCACCGCAGGTACCAGCAGCAAGACCAGCCCGGTCAGCTTGCCCGAGGTCAGCGCCAGAAGCGCCAGGCCACCGACCAGCATCAGCACATTGCGCAGCGCCACCGAAATGGACGAACCGACGATGGACTGAATGAGCGTGGTGTCGGTGGTGATACGCGAGAGCACCTCGCCGGTCATGATCCGTTCATAAAACGCCGGGCTCAGGCCGATCACGCGGGCAAAGATCGCACGGCGGATATCGGCCACCACACGTTCACCCAGACGCGTGACCATGTAGTAGCGCATGCCCGTGCCAAAGGCCAAAAGCGCGGCAACCCCCAGCGAGGCCGCAAAATACTGGTTCAGCAGTTGCAGATCGCCCGCCCCGAAACCGTCCACCACCCGGCGCACGGCAAGTGGCAATGCCAGCGAGACCATTGCCGTGAGAACCAGCGCCATGAGCGCCCCGCCCAGCAGCAGCCGGTAGCGCGACAGATAAGGCCAAAGCTCTGCCAAAGCCCCGATCTTGCGCGAGGCTGCGCGTTCTTCGCTCTTTGGCAGGGAGGTCTCGGCCATGGCCAGTTCCGTATTGTTTCCCCGGCGGTGTAGGCGAGAGTACGCCGAGGAGCAAGCTCAGAGAGGCCCAGAGCCCGGGCCACCGCCGCCGGGACCGCAGCGCAAAATGCCAAAGCGACTGCACAAATGCGTTTTTTGGGATCGGTCTTTCACTTCGTGGCATTTCGTCACATGATCGCCCCGAGCGGCTGCCAAATGGTGAAACCTGCGCGACATGCACGCAGGGCCGAGTCACGAAAACCAAGAAACGAGTCACAATGCGCCGCACGAAACTAGGATTGGCCCTGATCGCCTTGCCCGGCCTCCTTGCCGCAGATCCGGCCCGGGCCGCTGTCGGCGAAACCCTCGACGGGTTGTTCGCCGGGGCGACCGGATGGTTTGTGGCGCTGGTCTTTGCCGAGGTGCCGGGCACGGGGTTGCCGTGGATTGTAGGCTGGCTGGTGATGGGGGCTGCTGTCTTCACGCTTTACTTCGGTTTCATACAGTTCCGCGTTTTCGGCCATGCCATTGCGCTGGTGCGTGGCAGGTATTCCGACCCCAGCCAACCGGGCGAGGTCAGTCCTTTTCAGGCGCTGACCACTGCACTGTCAGGCACGGTTGGGCTGGGCAATATCGCGGGCGTGGCGGTGGCCGTGAGCATCGGCGGCGCGGGGGCGACGTTCTGGATGATTATGGCAGGCCTTTTGGGCATGGCCTCCAAGTTCACCGAATGCACGCTGGGGGTGAAATACCGCAACGAATACGACGATGGCACGGTCTCGGGCGGGCCGATGTACTACCTCAAGAAGGGCTTCGCCGAGCGTGGCCTGCCGCTGGGAGGGCTGATGGCGGTGCTGTTTTCCATCTTCTGTGTGCTCGGCGCACTGGGTGGGGGAAACATGTTTCAGGCCAATCAGGCGGCGGCGCAGGTCGAGGGCGTTCTGGGCGTACCGACATGGGTGACAGGGCTGGTGCTGGCAGGGGTCGTCTTTGCGGTGATCGTGGGCGGTATCCGGTCGATCGCGCGGGTGACCGAAAAGGTCGTGCCGTTCATGGGGGTGGGGTACTTTCTGGTGGCGCTGGCAATCCTGACACTGCATGCCGACATGATCCTTTGGGCCGTGGGCGAGATCGTGCGCGGGGCCTTCACCGATACCGGCATCATGGGCGGGATGGTCGGTGCCATCATCCAGGGCTTTCGCCGGGCGGCCTTTTCCAACGAAGCCGGGGTCGGATCAGCGGCCATTGCGCATTCGGCTGTGCGCACGGCGGAGCCTGTGACCGAAGGGTTCGTGTCATTGCTGGAACCCTTCATCGACACAGTGGTGATCTGCACAATGACGGCGCTGGTGATCATCATCACTGGCCAGCTGCTGCAAGACGCAGCGACGGGGCGCTACATTCTGGATGACGCGGGGCGGATCGCCACCGCATCGGGCGCGACGGGGGGCGTGCCGATCACTTCGGCGGCCTTTGGCTCGGCATTTGGCTGGGCGCCCTATGCGCTGGCACTGGCGGTCGTACTGTTTGCCTTTTCCACCATGATCACCTGGTCCTATTACGGGATGAAGGCCTGGACCTACCTGTGGGGCGAGGGACGCAAGAAAGAACTGACCTTCAAACTGCTGTTTTGCGTCTTTGTCTTTGTCGGCGCGGTGTCGAGCCTTGATGCCGTAATCGATTTCTCGGATGCGGCGATCTTTTCCATGGCGGTGGTCAATATCATTGGCCTCTACTGCCTGATGCCGGTGGTGAAGGCCGAACTGAACGCCTATCTGGCCCGGCTGCGCGCCGGCGAGATCAGACCGTATCGCTGACAACACGGCACGCGGTGGCAGCGCGTCCGCCTGCCCCCCCTCGGGCGGCACCTCGCCAATCGCCGAAAGGTGAAGCACGGGGCGATTGCGGTCGCCCCAGCCGCGAGGCACTGTGTCTGCGAACATGACCGGAGGCCATTCATGCCGATGTCTATGCCCATCCCACAATTTCGCCGCGCGGTGACTCTTGCCCTGAGCGGGCTGGTTCTGGCGCTTCCGCTGCAGGCCGATACCTCGGTCCGGGCGATCACGCTCTCCACTGCCGGAATTGCCATGATCGAGGCCACCGCCACTTTGGGCGAGGACCCTCTGCACCTGTCGGTCGCCCGCGCCGATATCGATGATTTCCTGAAAACACTCTGGGTGCTGGACCCCTCGGGTGCCCTGGCGCATTTGACAATGACCGGCCCCGGCGCGTTTGACGATGCCTTCGCGCATCTGCCCCTTGCGCCCGAAGATGTCACCGACCCCGCACGGCTTCTGCGCGCCATGATGGGCGCACCGATCATTGTCGAGCGGCGGGGCGAGCGTTGGGAGGGGGTCAACATGGGCGTCACGGATCGCCCCTGTGAGCATGGCCCCTGTCCGGTTCTGAACCTGCAAACCACGGATGGCAGCCTGCGCAGCTTTGAAATCAACGACGCGCTCAGCTTCACCTTTGCGGACAGCGCTGATCGTGCCCACATCAGCGCCGCGCTGGCAGCCTGGCGCGACCGCGCCGATGACCGGCGGGTGGCGCTGGCGCTGCGCTCGGACGATGATACCCCGCGCGAGGTGGGGCTGATCTGGCTCCAGGAAGCGCCGGTCTGGCGCACAGCCTGGCGCGCGGTGGATACCCCCGAGGGCGTGCGCCTGATCGGTTGGGCGGTGGTCGAGAACGCCACGGGCCACGACTGGCAGGGTGTGCAGCTGACGCTGGCCACCGGCGCGACCCGCAACATCGCCGCGCGCCTCTATGAGCGCCGCCATGCCCATCGCGAAGAGGCGCTGCTGGCGGAATCGGTTCCGGTCGTGGCCCCGATGGCGCGCAGCATGGAAATGTCTGCGGCTGGAATGCCGCCAATGGCCGACAGTGCTGCCGCAGATGTCAGCGCCGATGATGGCGAGAGCTTCAGCCGCTTTACCCTGTCCATGCCGGTCACACTGCCGGCGGGCGAGATGATTAGCCTGCCGTTCCTGTCTGAAACCCTGCCCGATGCACGGCTGACGCTCTATCGAGGCGGGCAACGCACGCGCCACCCGGCGATCGCGCTGGCGTTGGAAAACCCACTGCCATTGCGTCTGCCTGCGGGCGTGTTGACACTGTATGAAGAGGGGCGCGGCCATGCCGGCGATGCGCTCATCCCCGAACTGGCCCCCGGAGCGATCGAGATTGTCGATTTCGCCAACGATACCGCAATGGAGATCCGCGAGGAGACCGGCACCACCGAACGGCTGCGCGAGATGCGGCTGGTGCGCGGCGTGTTGCAGGTCACCGAGGATCTGGAACGGCGTACCACCTACCGCATCGAGGGCGCGCCACAAGCCGACCGGCAGCTGACGCTGGACCACCCGCGCCGGACCGACTGGTCAGTGACCGGGCCAGAAGATGCCGAAGAAACCCTGGATGCCCTGCGCTGGCAGATTGCCGTGCCCGCAGGCGACACCGTCACCCATACCGTGATCGAGCGCCAGCCTCGGCTGCGGCGCGTAGGGCTGATGGATATCGACCTGCCGACGCTCGCCTTGTGGGAGCAGCGCGCCGTGGACCCCGAATTGAGCGCCACGCTGTCCGAACTGGCCGGGCTGCGCCGGGCGATCTCAGAGGCCGAAACCCGCCAGCGGCGCACCGCAGAGCAGATCGCGGAACTGGAAAGGGAGCAGGCGCGGCTGGTCAACCTGATAGTGCAACTGGGCGATGACAGCGCCGCCAACCGTGAGCGCCGCGCGCGAGTTGATACGATCGATGCCGAAATTGCCGCGACAGAAGATGCCCGCCGCGCGGCAGCCGAGGCAATTGACGACCTGCGGGCACAGATTGCCACGCTACTGGAAGGCTGAGACCGGGTGTGGGGGGCGTCGCCCCCCACTTTGGCTGCGCCAAATTCACCCCTCAGGATATTTTTGAGTAGATGAAGGAGTGGCGCAGGGGGCGCTTCCATACCGTGACGGGTTGGCCTAGACTCAGGGCCATGACCAGCAGCCCGAATGCCCAAGCCCCGAATGCCCAAGTCATGTCTTCTGATCTTTTCCAGCCGGATGTAGCCGCGTCGCCTGTGCCAGCGATCCGCCCGGAATTCTCGGAAGATCAGGCGCAGGCCTGGGATCAGATGGCTGAATTGCTGGGTCGCGCCGGTATCCGGCTTCTGGACGAGGAGACTGACCCGCCCGACCCTGACGCCGAAGCTGCCGTATTGGCGATTCTGGGCAAGGCCGGATCGGGGAAGACGATGTTGCTGGCCGAACTGACCAAGGCGCTGCTGGCCGCCGGGGTTGAGGTGGTCTCCGGCGATTACGAGGGGCGACGGCGCAAGGAGCGGCGCACGCTGGCAATTCTGGCGCCGACCAACAAGGCCGCATCCGTGCTGCGCAACCGGGGCGTGCCCGCCACAACCATTCACCGTATCCTTTACACCCCGGTGTATGACCCCGAATACGAGAAGATCGCCGAATGGCTGGCCGGGAACGGCCCGCGCCCGGAGATGCCTGACCTTGGCGACACCGCGCTGGACCGGGCGCAGGCGTTTTATGCCACGGTCAAATCCATCCCCGGGGCGCTGGCGGCGGCGGGTCTGCGGGGCAGCGATTTCATCAAGGGCTGGAAGCGGCGCGAAGACCCGCTGGATATAGGCTTCATCGACGAAAGCTCGATGCTGGACACCCGACAGTTTCAGGACCTGCACGAGATTTTTCAGACGCTGGTTCTGTTTGGCGACCCGGCGCAGCTGGCCCCGGTGGGTCAGTCCGGCGAGATGGTGTTTGACACCCTGCCCGAGGCCAAGCGCGTCACGCTGAGTCGCATTCACCGTCAGGTCGAGGGCAACCCCATTCTGGACCTCGCCCATGCGCTGGCCGACCCTGACCTGCGCTTTGAGGATTTCGAGGCGCAGATCGAGGACGCAGCGCGGCGTGATGACCGGGTGGTCTGGGCGCAACGGGTCGAAAGCGATCTGATGGCGCGTTCGCCGGTGCTGGTCTGGCGCAATGTCACGCGCATCCGACTAATCCATGCCTTTCGCGCCGCCTTTGGCGCGCCCGAGACCGAGCTGTTACCGGGCGAGCCGCTGGTCTGCGACGGGCTGGAGCTGCCGCTGAAACACCGCAAGAAACGCATTGATCTGGAAGCGCGCGGGCTGATCAAGGGGGCGCAGGTGATTTACCTGGGGCCGGGCAAGCGCAGTGGTTTCTCGCGCCTGCATGTGATCGGCGCCGAGGAGCCGCAGGTCTCGGCAGCCTCAATCATCAAGATCGAGCGAGAAGGTGAGGAAGAGCCGTTCATCCCCTTTGCTGCCAACATGGGCGCGGCCTTTCTGCATGGCGCGGCAGTGACGATCCACAAGGCGCAGGGCTCGCAATGGCCCGAGGTGCAGGTCTTTGCACCCGACCTTTACGCCGCCGCCCGTCATGGCCGGATCGAGGCCGGGGTGCCCTTGTGGAAGCGGCTGGCCTATGTCGCGATCACGCGGGCCGAGCACAGGTTGCACTGGGTGGTGCGCAACCGGCTGGCGCGACCGTCAGCGCCGCTGAGGATCGACGATCTGGGCGGCACGCCCGCGCCGCTGACCCTGGCCAGTGAGCAGGAATAGCGGCGCAGACGTCAGGCTCTGACGGCTTAGGCTGGGTGGGCGTGATGCGCGAAGGTCTCACGGTTGGGGCAGAAACCGGCACCATTGGGGCCGGGATGGCCGTCTTGAAGCATGAAACTGCGGCACTGTGACGTGCTGCGGCACTGGGCGCAGGTTTCCACCATCTGCACCCAATCCCGGCGATCGCGCGCCAGTTCATCAGCTGACACACCGAAGACCCGGCCCATCGCTCGCACCCGTTCCGACACTGCGACAGGCATTGCGGCAAGCGTCAGCGCCTGATCGCGGCTCACGCCCATGTCCGCCAGATCGCGCGCGCCAAGGGCTGCAACTGCGGCGGTGTCGCTGTCTCGTTTTGCCAGTTGTCGTATCCACTCAAACATCTTGCCCTCCTTCTGTATCTCTCAATCATGCATCTTTTGCCACTTTGCGCCTTGATCCTTGTCAATCGACGCGAAACGCTGTGATGCCCGTATGTGGCGAGTAAAACGGCGAAAAACGACTATAATGATGTCGTTTTTTTGCTATCCGCTGCGCCCAACGGGTGCAAAGCTGCCTGAGGGCTGCTAGCCTCGCCCATCCGGGCACGAGAAGTACGACAGTCAAGGAGGGCCGATCATGTATACTTCCATCATGGTTCCGGTCGATCTTGCGCATCTGCCGCAGATCGCACGGGCCATTGACACGGCGGGCGACCTTGCGCGCCACTATGGTGCCGCACTCACCTTTGTCTCGATCACGGCTGAAGCCCCCACGGCAATCGCCCACAACCCGCAGGAGTTCGAGGCCAAGCTCGCAGCCTTTGCCGCCGAGCAGACGACGCGGCTGGGTGTCCCTATAAAGGCCAAGGCCTATGCCGCAACCGATCCGAGCATCGATATCGACAAGAAGCTTTTGCAGGCGGTCACCGACACCGGCGCAGATCTGGTGGTCATGGCCTCGCATCGGCCGGGGCTGGCGGATTACTTCTGGGCAGCGCATGGCGCGAGACTGGCCGCCCACACCGAGATTTCGGTCTTTCTGGTGCGCTGAGCGCACCCGACACCAACGCCTGAACACGAATTCAACAGAGTAAGGGAGTGCGACCATGTCTGAGTCAAATGGCGCCGAACCGCTGCCCCAACCTGAGGGACCGGCAAATCTGATCGAAACCGAATACGAAGTTGGTCAGGACAACATCAACCCACGGATCGGCCCTTTCGGGCTGGACATTCACAACCCGGTCTTTGCGATTTCAGGGCTGTCGGTGGTTGTGTTCGTGCTGTTCACACTGGCCTTTCAGAACCACCTCGGCCCGATGTTCGAGGCGCTGCGGGACGCGCTGACCGCCTCGCTCGACTGGTTCTTCCTGATCGCGGGCAATGTCTTCGTGCTGATCTGCCTGTTCCTTGTCATCTCGCCGCTGGGCCGGGTGCGGATCGGCGGGCGCGATGCAACGCCTGATTACGGCTATATGGGCTGGTTCGCGATGCTGTTTGCCGCCGGCATGGGGATCGGGCTGATGTTCTTTGGCGTGTCCGAGCCGATGTCGCATTATGATGCGGCCTTTGGCGGCACCGCCACGGAGGGCGGGGTGCGCACTGACTGGGCCCCCCTGGGCGCAGCAGCAGGTGATGTCGATGCCGCGCGGGCGCTGGGTATGGCAGCCACGATCTATCACTGGGGCCTGCACCCTTGGGCGATCTATGCCGTGGTGGCCCTGTCGCTGGCGCTTTTTGCCTATAACAAGGGCCTTCCGTTGACCGTGCGTTCAATCTTCTATCCGCTCTTTGGCGAGCGGATCTGGGGCTGGCCGGGTCATGTGATCGACATTCTGGCCGTGTTCGCCACCCTTTTCGGCCTCGCCACCTCATTGGGGATCGGCGCGCAACAGGCAAATGCAGGGTTGAGCTATCTGTTCGGCATCGAGGTCGGCACCACGGCGCAGGTGCTTTTGATCGTGGCAATCACCGGGGCCGCGCTGATCTCGGTGATGCGCGGCCTTGACGGCGGGGTAAAGCGGCTGTCCGAGCTGAACCTGATCCTCGCCACGATCCTGCTTTTGTTCATCATCGTGGTGGGTCCTACTCTGGCCATCCTCACCGGCTTCTTTCAGAATCTGGTGGCCTATGGGCGCGAGTTGATACCCTTGTCCAACCCCTTCGGGCGCGAGGATGACAACTTCCGTCAGGGCTGGACGGCGTTCTACTGGGCATGGTGGATCAGCTGGTCACCCTTTGTGGGCATGTTCATCGCCCGCGTCAGCCGGGGGCGCACGGTGCGCGAGTTCATCACCTGCGTGCTTTTGATCCCCACTCTGGTGTCGATCCTGTGGATGACCACGCTGGGTGGCACGGCGTTGAGCCAGCTGGTCGATGGTGGCTTTACCGGTGTGCAGGAGGCAGCACTTGAACTGAAGCTGTTTGAGATGCTGACCGAGCTGCCGCTGACGATGATTGCCTCATTCGTGGCGATCGTGCTGGTGATTGTGTTCTTCGTCACCTCGTCTGATTCCGGCTCTTTGGTGATCGACACAATCACGGCGGGTGGCAAGATCGATGCGCCGGTGTCGCAGCGGGTGTTCTGGGTCAGCTTTGAAGGGCTGGTCGCGGCGGCGCTGCTGATCGGCGGGGGGCTGGGGGCCTTGCAGGCCATGGCGGTCTCAACCGGCTTTCCCTTCGCCATCGTGCTGCTTCTGGCCTGCTATACGCTGATACGCGGTCTGATGGACGAACCACGCTAAGGGTACCGGCGGAGGGGGGCACTGCCCCCCTCTTCGGCTTTGCCAAATTCACCCCCCAGCGTATTTTCGGCAAGATGAAGCAAAGACCGCAGGGCGCTGTGAAAACCGCTTTCCCCCCGCCAGGACGATGGGCTAGCAAGACGCATGATCCGCGCCTTCATAGCAATCCCGATCCCCGAACCCATCCGCGCCCGGCTGGCAGTCACCCAGTTTCTGCTGCCCATCGCCCGCCCCACGCCGCCTGAGAACTTCCACCTCACGCTGGCTTTCCTGGGCAGCCAACCCGAGGACCGGCTGGAAGACCTGCACCTTGCGCTGGCGGGCCTGTCCGCCCCGCCCCTCACCTTGCAGATTGACGGGCTGGGCGTTTTTGGCGGCGACAAGCCCCGCGCCGTCCATGCCACGCTCAAACCCGAACCGGCGCTGAACGCCCTTCAGGCCCGCATCGCCCGTGCCATCGATGAAACCGGCCTGCCCCGTGAAACCCGCCGCTTCACGCCGCATGTCACGCTGGGCCGCTTTGCCCCCGGCGAAGCGAGCGCCGCCGCACTGGCCGCGGCGATCGGCCAGATCGGAGCGCTGGATATCCCGCCCTTCGACGCCGAGGAGTTTCTGCTGATGCGCTCACTCCTGCGCCCTGATGGCGCGGTCCATGATCCGCTGGTCCACTATCCGCTGATGGGTTGAGCCCTTGCACCCGTCGCCCGCGCTGGCATAGGCTGGACGCCAGCCCCCTACCCCAAGGATCGCGCCATGAATTGCGTATTCGTCCAGTTCCGGTGCATTCCCGGCAAGACCTATGAGGTCGCCGCAGCGGTCTACGACCGGGAGGTCGTGTCCGAGCTTTACTCCACCAGTGGCGAATATGACCTGATTGCCAAGGTCTATATCCCCGAGGGCGAGGATGTCGGGCATTACCTGACCGAGAACCTGTTCGACGTCCCCGGCATCTCGCGCACGCTCACCACCATGACCTTCAAGGCGTTCTGATGCCGGTCATAGTGATCACCGGCGCCAGCGCCGGGATCGGGCGAGCCTGTGCAGAGCGCTTTCTGGATACGGGCTGGCAGGTCGCACTGCTGGCCCGCCGAGCGGCAGCACTGGATGAGATCGCTCAGGACCGGCCTGAGGCCCTTGCCCTTCCTTGCGACGTGACTGATGAGGCTCAGGTCGCGGCTGCCTTTGCCGCCACCGTGGCGCGCTTCGGGCGGATCGATGCGCTGTTCAACAACGCAGGCCTGATGCCCAAAGGCGCGCTGATCGACGAAATCACGGTGGAAGATTGGCGCCACGCGGTCGATGTGAACCTGACCGGCATGTTCCTGTGCGCCCGCGCCGCCTTTGGCCAGATGCGCCGTCAGTCGCCACAGGGCGGGCGGATCATCAACAATGGCTCGATCGCGGCGCACGTTCCCCGGCCCGGCTCTGTTGTGTATACGACCACCAAACACGCCATCACCGGGCTGACAAAAACGCTGTCGCTGGACGGGCGGGCGCTTAACATAGCCTGTGGCCAGATCGACATCGGCAATGCCGCCACCGACATGACCGCCGGGATCGGTGCAGGGGCGATGCAGGCCGACGGATCACTGATGCCCGAGGCGCGGATGGACGTCGCGCATGTCGCTGATGCGGTTCTGCATATGGCCAGCTTGCCGCCCGAGGCCAATATCCCCTTCCTGACAATCGCCGCCACCACCATGCCCTGGCAGGGGCGGGGCTAAGCGTTCCCGTTCCGGGGTTTCCGGGTGGACAGGCGCTGCCCGGCCGAGGCCAGGGCACAACATGCGGGGGCGACAGCCCCCGCGGCGCGAGGCCCCCTCGATGGGGGCCGAGCGTCGCTGCCCGGCCCGGGCAATGACACAGCTGTCAGTGCCGCAGGTATCGGAACGCCTCGGACGCGCCCCACCCTGCTGTCAGGGCGATCAGCAAAGCCAGCAAACCATAGAGGAACGGCTGGTCATAGGCCAGTTGGTGCAACCAGCGCTCAATCCCCTCCTTGCGCACAAAGATCGCGGTGCGGAACTGGTGCACCACCGCCCCCTCGCGCACCAGATACATCCGCGTCGTATAGGCGCCCTCTGTGAGGTTCGCAGGCAGGCGCACATTGGCGCGAAACAGGATATCACGGTCCAGATAAACCCACCGGTCAAGCGCCTGATACTGCTCTGCCCGCTCGCGGATGCGCAACAGCGCCGACGTGAACAGCACAGGATCATCCACATTTCCTACCGCCTGAGTGGCGCGGATCGCATGGGCGGCGGAGATGCGGTATTGCGCATCCTCAGCCGGTTCCAGAATCTGCGAGAGCGGCCCGGTCGTCGCGACGGCATAGAAGCTGGGCACCGACGCCATCGAGACCGATTCGACATTCATCCAGATCCCCAAGCGCCGGTCCTTGCGCCAGATGGCAACCGGCTGGCGTGGCCCTTCGATCACGATGATCACGTCAAAGGGCGCGGCCTCCTCAGCGGCGCCATCGTGGCGGATCGCGCCAAAGATCAGGATCTCCGAGCCCGAAAAGTTGGCGGTCAGTGACACCCGGTTCTGGCTGAGCCCGCCAACGATCTCACCCGCGCGCGCGGGGCCAGCGGCAGGTAGCAGCCCCAGTATCAGAAACAAGAATGCCAGTATCCGCGCCATCAGTGCCGCCCCGGAATGGTAATCGAATAGAACTCATCAGGGCGCAGCAGCAGATCAAGCGCGATCTTGGAACAGACCGAAAGCACAACCAGCGCCAGCAGAATACGCAACTGCTCGGCCTTCAGCTTCAGCCCCACCTGCGTGCCGACCTGCGCCCCCACCACGCCGCCCAGAATCAGAAAGAGCGCCAGAATGATATCCACTGAATGGCTGGTCACCGCATGCATCACTGTTGTGAAGGCCGTGACGAATATGATCTGGAAGAGCGAGGTGCCGATCACCACTTTGGTCGGCATCCCCAGCAGATAGATCATCGCGGGCACCATGATAAAGCCGCCGCCCACCCCCATCACAGCCGACAAAAGGCCCACCAGAATGCCCACCATGATAGGCGGAATGACACTGATGTAGAGGCCCGACACCCGGAACTTCATCTTGAAGGGCATCTTGTGCACCCAGTTGTGGGTGTGCAGCCTGCGCCGGGGCGCATTTGGGCGACTGGCGCGATACCAGGCACGCAGCCCCTCTTGCAGCATCAAAAGGCCGATGATGCCCAAAAAAACCACATAGGCCAGTTGCACAGCCAGATCGATCTGGCCCAGCGCACTGAGATAGCGAAACAGCGCAATCCCCAGCGCCGCGCCAATCAGCCCGCCCACCAGCAGAACCGTGCCCATCCGCAGATCGACCGTGCGCCGTTTCAGATGCGCCAGCACCCCCGACACCGACGAGGCCACCACCTGATTGACCCCGGTCGCCACCGCCACGGCGGGCGGAATGCCGATGAAAAACAACAACGGCGTGATCAGAAACCCGCCGCCGACGCCGAACATGCCGGATAACAGGCCCACGCCTCCTCCGATGCCCAGAAGCGTCAGGGCATTGGCAGATACCTCGGCGATGGGCAAATAGATCTGCATGACTTTGGATAGGCCAAAGCCCCCGCGTTGGACAGGGGCTTTGGCACTTTTCGCATTCGATTTGATCAGGTTGTGGGCTTCCTGCCTCAGCGTTCCTTGACATAGGGCGCGCCGCCCGCGCGTGGCGGAATCGCCCGGCCGACAAAACCGGCCAGGATCACAACTGTCAGGATATAGGGCAGCGCCGCCATGAACTGGCCGGGCAAGACAACAAAGCCCAGATCAAGGCTGGGATAGCGGTTTGCCACGGCCTCCAGCATGCCAAACAGCAAGACCGCGCCCAGCGCATGCCAGGGCCGCCATTTGGCAAAGATCATCGCCGCCAGCGCAATGAAACCGCGACCTGCCGACATGTCTTTCACAAACCCCGCCGAAAGCGAGGTTGCCAGATACGCCCCGCCGATGCCGCACAGCACGCCCGCGATGATCACCGCGATATAGCGCAGTCCCACCACCGACACGCCTGCCGTGTCCACCGCCGCCGGGTTCTCGCCCACTGCGCGCAGACGCAGACCAAAGCGGGTACGGTAGAGCACGTACCAGACCGTCGGCACCATCGCGAGCCCCAGATAGACCAGGATCGAATGGCCGGACAGGATCTGGCTGTAGACCTGACCGACCAGTGGCACATCGCGCAACGCCTCGGCAAATGGCAGCTCCAACCGCTGAAAGCGCGCATCGCCTGTCAACGAGGGGGTGCGGCCGCCCTGACGAAACCAGCTTTGCGCCACCACCACCGTCATGCCCGCCGCCAGAAAGTTGATTGCCACGCCGGAAATGAGCTGGTTGCCGCGGAATGTAATCGAGGCCACGCCATGCAACAGCGCAAACACCACCGATGCCAGCACGCCCGCGCCCAGTCCCACCCAGGCCGAGCCCGAGTAATGCGCGTAGGCCGCCGAGAAGAAGGCCGCGATCAGCAGTTTGCCCTCAAGCCCGATGTCAAAAATCCCGGCGCGTTCCGACACCAGCCCGGCAAGGCAGGCGAACAGCAGGGGCGTGGCCAGCCGCAGCGTTGAATCCAGGATCTGAACAAGCGTTGCGATATCCATCACGCCCGCCCCCTGAATGCCAGAAACAGCGCCTCAAGCGGGCGGCGCACCATGTTGTCCAGCGCGCCCGTGAACATGATCACCAGCGCCTGAATGATCACGATCATCTCGCGCGGGATGCGGGTTTCAATCGCCAGTTCCGAGCCACCCTGAAACAGAAAGCCGAACAGCAGCGCCGCCGGGATGATGCCGATGGGATGCGAGCGGCCCATCAGCGCCACCGCAATACCGATGAACCCCGCCCCCTCGACCGCGTTCATCACCAGCCGTTGCGGCCCCCCCATCACCGAGTTGACCGCCATCATCCCCGCCAGCGCACCGGAAATCAGCATCACCACCATAACGATCTTCACGCCCGAAATGCCCGCGTAATGCGCTGCCGGATGCGATTCGCCGAAGGCCCTGATCTCAAACCCAAGCCGCGTGCGCCACAGCAGCGCCCAGACCAGCACGCAGGCCGCCAGCGCTACAAAAAGCGTGACATTCGCCGGGCCGGAGCGCGAGAATTCGATGCCCAGCGGCTCAAGCACATCAGCCAGACGTGGCAGGCGAAGGGTGTTGTCAAAACGCGCGGTCGCCGGATCCATCGAGGTGGGAGGGCGCAGGACATGGCTGAGAATGTAGTTCAGCAGCGAAAAGGCGATAAAGTTGAACATGATCGTGGTGATCACGATATGGCTGCCGCGTCTGGCCTGTAGCCATGCCGGAATCGCCGCCCATGCCGCACCCGCCAGCCCTGCGGCCGCGATTGCGGCAATCAACGCCAGCCACCAGTTGGGCCACGGGATGAAGAGCGCGACCATGGCGACACCCAGCCCCCCCAGCATCGCCTGTCCCTCACCACCGATGTTGAACAGCCGCGCCTGAAACGCGATAGAGACCGCCAGCCCGGTGAACAGGAAGTTCGTGGTGTAATACAGCGTATAACCCCAGCCATAGCTGGACCCCAGCGCGCCGGTGACCATCAGTTGTGTGGCGCGGACCGGGTCTTCGCCGATGGCCAGAATGACCAGCGCCGACAGCCCAAAAGCCAGGATCAGCGAGATCAGCGGCACCAGCGTCACGTCAGCCCAGCGTGGCATGGCACGCGCGCTCATGCGGCTTCCCCTGTCATGCCTGCCATCATCATGCCCAACTCGCGCGCATTGGTCTGATCGGGCAAGCGTTCGCCCATGATGCGGCCATCGAACATCACCAGAATGCGATCGGACAATGACAGGATTTCATCAAGTTCGACCGACACCAGCAAGATCGCCTTGCCCTCATCACGCAGGTTGATCAGCCGCTGGTGAATGAACTCGATGGCACCGATATCCACCCCGCGCGTGGGCTGACCGACGAGCAGCAGATCGGGGTTGCGCTCGATCTCGCGGGCGAGGACGATTTTCTGCTGGTTGCCGCCGGAAAAGCTTTCAGCCGTCAACCAGCAATTGTCCGGGCGCACGTCGAACCGCTCGATCTTGCCGCGCGCATCGCGGCGGATGGCGTCATTGTCCATCAACAGGCGGTTACGGTTGTATTCCGGCGCGTGGTGATGGCCAAAGGCCACGTTCTCCCAGGCCATGAAATTCAGCACCAGCCCGCAGCGGTGGCGGTCTTCGTGGACATGGCCGATCCCGGCCATGCGGCGCTTGTGGGCATCGTCGTGGCGGCACGACAGGTCCAGCGGCTTGCCGTTCATCACCAGACTTCCGGTGCCGGGGATCATGCCCGCGATCACCTCCAGCAACTCTGACTGCCCGTTGCCGGCCACGCCCGCAATGCCCAGAATTTCGCCCGCCCGGATGTCGAACCCAATGCCGCGCAGCCGCTCCACCCCGTGGCGATCGACCACGCGCAGCCCCTCGGCCTGCAACACCACCGCGCCGGGTTTGGCAGGTGTTTTCTCAACCCGCAGCAACACCTTGCGGCCCACCATCAACTCGGCCAGCGCTGTGGGGCTGGTGTCAGCGGTCTGGACGGTCGCCACCATCTCACCGCGCCGCATAACCGACACTTCGTCGGTTATATCCATGATTTCACGTAGTTTATGGGTGATCAGGATGATGGTTTTCCCCTCATCCTTCAGCCCCCTGAGGATGCGGAACAGATGGTCGGCCTCGGCTGGTGTCAGCACACCTGTCGGCTCGTCAAGGATCAGGATATTGGCTTCCCGGTAGAGCGCTTTCAAAAGCTCAACGCGCTGTTGATGACCCACCGACAGGTTTTCGATCAGTGCATCCGGGTCAACCTGCATCTCATAATCACGTGCCAGATCGGCCAGAAGTTTGCGCGCCTTGCCCAGCGCGGGGCCCAGACGCATGTTGCCCTCGGCCCCCAGAACCACGTTTTCCAGAACGGTGAAATTTTCGATCAGCTTGAAATGCTGAAACACCATGCCGATGCCCGCCCGGATCGCGGCCAGACTGTCGGTGATCTGCACGGGTTGGCCATCGATCAGGATCTCACCGGCATCCGCGCGGTAAAACCCATAGAGAATCGACATTAGGGTCGATTTACCCGCGCCATTCTCGCCGATGATGCCGTGAATGGTGCCTTTGCGCACCCGGATATTGATATCCTTGTTGGCCTGAACCGGGCCGAACGCCTTGGATATTCCTCGAAGCTCAATGGCTGGAGCGGCAGTATCCTGCCGCTCCGTCGTGTCCGGGCTGCCCATGCCGGCCCGGCCTCAGTTGACCGAGATTGGGCAGGAATTGTCGGACATATAGTCATGCACCACGGTTTCGCCCGAGACAATCGCAGCTTCGGCGGCGTCGACAGCCTCGTGCATTTCGGCGGTAATCAGACCCTCATTGTGTTCATCAAGCGCCCAGCCCACGCCACCGGCGGCCAGGTCCATGACATGCACACCGGTTTCCATCTCGGCGCCTTCGGTAAAGGCTTCATAAACTGCGTTGTCGACACGCTTGAGCATCGAGGTCAGAATATGGCCCGGATGCATGTGGTTCTGATTCGAATCCACCCCGATCGACAGGATACCCGCATCGGTTGCCGTCTGCAGAACACCCACACCGGTACCACCCGCTGCAGCAAATACCACATCGGCGCCCTGGCTGATCTGCGCCGAGGTGATCTCGCCGCCGCGCACCGGGTCGTTCCAGGCTGCGGGGGTAGAGCCGGTGTAGTTGACGATCACATTGGCATCCGGGTTGGCCGCCATCACACCTTGCGCATAGCCACAGGCAAAACGGCGGATCAGCGGAATGTCCATGCCACCGACGAAGCCGACGGTTCCGGTTTCCGAGGCCATGCCCGCCAGCATCCCCACCAGAAATGAGCCCTCATGTTCGGTAAATACAACCGAGCGCACGTTGGGCGCGTCAACAACACCATCGATGATTGTAAAAGTGGTATCCGGATAGTCGGGCGCGATCTGTTCCAGCACTGACATGAAGGCAAAGCCCGTCATGACAATGGGATTGGAGCCTGATTCAGCCAGCCGTCGCAGCGCCTGTTCGCGCTGTGCCTCGGACTGCATCTCCAAATCGCGATAGCTGCCGCCGGTCTCTTCGGCCCAACGTTCAGCACCACCATAGGCGGCTTCATTGAAGGACTTGTCGAACTTTCCGCCCAGGTCATAGACCATCGCCGGATCGGCGAGCGCCGTTCCGGCGAAAAGCGCGGTGGCGGCGGTCGCGCCAAGAAATTTACGGGTCAGTTTCATGGATTTGTCTCCCTGTTGAGGCCTTGTGCACCGAGGCGCAGCGGAACAATCTGAAAACGCGCAACCGCCCGGCCTGCCCCTCGATCTAGGTCCATGGCCCGCTTGGCAGTCAAGTGTTTTTTTACCAAACGAAAAAGTCTCCGGAATCACCTTGAGCGTGCAGGTTAATTCTCAGCCGATCGACTTGCAAAGCAACAATGCCGCGACCGGTTGTCCCTCGGGGGGCCGATAATAGCCGGGGCGGCGGCCTGTGCACGTGAAGCCGCACAGCGAATATAGAGCGCGGGCCGGGGTGTTGTCTTCGGCAACCTCCAGAAACAGGGTTTCGGCACCGCGGCTGCGCGCCTCGGCCTCCACGCGTGCCACAAGGCCGGAGGCAAGGCCCTGACGGCGCGCTGCGGGGTCGGTGGCGAGGGTCAGAAGCTCGGCCTCAGGCGCGACGACGCGCACCAGCGCAAACGCGTGCGCGCCGGGGGCGATGAGCAGGAAAACATGCGGGCTGGACAGAAGTTCAGAAAAGCTGGCGGCATTCCAGGGTGGCGGGGCCGTGAAGCACAGCGCATGGAGCCGGGCCAGATCGGCGGGGGTCATGGGTCGATCAGCACGGGCGGTGCCTCAGAGGGCAGTGCCGCATCGGCCTCACGCAGGTAAAGCGGCGCGGGGCGGGGCTGTGGCGTGGCCATGCGGTCGCTCGCAATGCGTGCGATGGCCACGGCGAGCGGATAAGTGGGGGGCGTGGCGGCAAGCGTGGGAAAATCTGAGGGCTCGGCAATCACCGGGCCGCTGAGCGACGCAGGGTCGATAAGAGCAGGTGACTGGGTGCCTGCCTGAACCCAGCCCTGCCCGCGTGGAGCGGCCACCAGGACGGGCAGCGCAGGGCCGTCCAGCGCCAGCGCCTCAAACCGTGACACGCCGATGGCCGGAACGCCCAGCCCCAGCGCCAGCCCGCGCGCCGTGGCCACGCTGATGCGGATGCCGGTGAAATTTCCGGGGCCAATGCCCACACCCAGCGCCGCCAGATCGCGCCATGCCAGCCCGCCCTCTGCCAGCACCTCTTCCAGCAGCGGCACAAGCCGTTCGCCCTGACCGCGCGTCATGGCTTCGTTGCGGCTGGCAAGCACGCTTACCCCGCGCAGCACTGCCGCGCGGCACCAGCCGCCCGAGGTGTCAAAACCGAAAACTGCCGGGCCGTAGCCCGTGTCAGACGGCAACCGGGCGCACCTCGGTCACTTCGGGGATATAGTGGCGCAGCAGGTTTTCAATGCCCATCTTCAGCGTCAGCGTGGACGAGGGGCAACCGGCGCAAGCGCCTTTCATATGCAGATAGACCACCCCACGCTCAAACCCGTGAAAGGTGATGTCGCCCCCGTCCTGGGCCACGGCCGGGCGCACGCGGGTATCGAGCAACTCCTTGATCTGCTCGACAATCTCGCTGTCCGGTCCGTCCTGTGTGGCATGGGCATCAGCGGCCTCACCCTCGATCGCCGGACGGCCAGACTGAAAATGCTCCATGATCGCGCCCAGAATTGCGGGTTTGACATGCGCCCAGTCCACCGCCTCGGCTTTGGTCACGGTGATGAAATCTGACCCAAGGAACACCCCGGTCACGCCGTCTTGAGCGAAGATCGTGCGCGCTAGTGGCGAACTGGCAGCATCCTCGGCATTCGGAAAATCCGCCGTGCCCTGGCCCAGTACATTCTGGCCGGGCAGAAACTTCAGCGTTGCGGGGTTGGGGGTGGATTCAGTCTGGATGAACATGTGCGGCCTCCGTTTGCATGGGATATGCGACCGGTGCGGCAGCGAGTCAAGGCTCGGGCAGGGGGGATACTTGCGCCGCCCTCAGGCCCGGGTGTTGCAAAAATCACGCAGCCGCCCTTGTAGCCCCCCGCTCCGCCACCCAAATACGAGGGTGAGGCCCGCAGGGACATGCGCTGACAGTCAGGCATTCCGGATATCGGGCGCTTGTGATGGAGAGAGTTGATGAATCTTGAGAAATTCACCGAACGTGCCCGTGGGTTCCTGCAAGCGGCGCAGACCATCGCCATGCGCGAAACCCACCAGCGCCTGACGCCCGAACACCTGCTCAAGGCCCTGATGGATGATGATCAGGGCATGTCCGCCAATCTGATCCGCCGTGCTGGCGGCGCGCCTGAGAGGGTGTTGCAGGCAGTGGATCTGGCGCTTGGCAAACTGCCCAAGGTGTCTGGCGAGGGTACGCAGATTTATACCGATCAGGCGCTGATGCGCGTGCTGGATGAGGCACAGAAGATCGCCAAGAAGGCAGGCGACAGCTTTGTGCCGGTCGAGCGGGTTCTGATGGCGCTGGCACTGGTGAAATCCCCGGCACGCGAGGCGCTGGAGACCGGCGCCGTGAATGCACAGGCGCTCAACAGTGCGATCAACGACATCCGCAAGGGCCGCACAGCCGACAGCGCGAGCGCGGAAGACAGCTATGAAGCCCTGAAAAAATACGCCCGCGATCTGACGGAAGCCGCACGCGATGGCAAGATCGACCCCATTATCGGCCGCGATGAGGAAATCCGCCGCACCATGCAGGTGCTGTCACGCCGCACCAAGAACAACCCCGTGCTGATCGGCGAACCCGGCGTCGGCAAGACCGCCATCGCCGAGGGGCTGGCGCTGCGGATTGTCAACGGCGATGTGCCGGAAAGCCTGGCGGACAAGACGCTGATGGCCCTCGACATCGGTGCGCTGATTGCCGGTGCGAAATATCGTGGCGAGTTTGAGGAACGGCTAAAGGCAGTCCTGAATGAGGTCACCTCGGCGGCAGGCGAGATCATCCTCTTCATCGACGAGATGCATACGCTGGTCGGCGCGGGCAAGTCCGAGGGTGCGATGGATGCCGCAAACCTGATCAAACCGGCGCTGGCGCGCGGTGAGCTGCATTGCGTCGGGGCCACCACGCTCGATGAATACCGCAAGCATGTGGAAAAGGACGCGGCACTTGCGCGGCGATTCCAGCCGGTGTTCGTGTCTGAACCGACGGTAGATGATACCGTCAGCATCCTGCGCGGCATCAAGGAGAAGTATGAACTCCACCACGGTGTGCGGATCAGCGATGCTGCGCTGGTGGCGGCGGCAACGCTGAGCCATCGCTACATCACAGACCGTTTCCTGCCCGACAAGGCAATCGATCTGGTGGATGAGGCGGCAAGCCGGCTGCGCATGCAGATCGACTCAAAGCCTGAGGAGTTGGATGCGCTGGACCGCGAGATCCTGCAAAAACAGATCGAGGCCGAGGCGCTGAAGAAAGAGGACGATGCGGCATCCAAGGACCGGCTGGCCAAGCTTGACGGTGAACTGGCCGAGGCGCAGCAGAAGTCAGCGGAAATGACTGCCCAGTGGCAGGCCGAGCGCGACCGCCTGGAAGCGGCGCGCGATCTGAAAGAGCAGCTGGACCGCGCGCGTGCCGAGCTGGATCAGGCCAAACGGCAGGGCGATTTCGCCAAGGCTGGTGAACTGCAATATGGCCGTATCCCGGAACTGGAGCGTGCGCTGGCTGAGGCCGAAGCGCGCGAGGCCGAAAAGATGGTCGGCGACGCGGTGCGCCCTGAACAGATCGCCGAGGTGGTGGAGCGCTGGACCGGCATCCCCACCACGCGGATGCTGGAGGGTGAGCGCGAGAAGCTTCTGCGCATGGAAGAGGGGCTGCACAAGCGCGTCATCGGCCAGCACACGGCCGTGCGCTCAGTCGCAAATGCGGTACGCCGGGCGCGTGCCGGTCTGAATGATGAGGGGCGGCCGCTGGGCTCGTTCCTGTTTCTTGGCCCCACCGGCGTGGGCAAGACCGAGCTGACCAAGGCGGTGGCCGAGTTCCTGTTTGACGACGACAACGCGATGGTGCGTATCGACATGTCGGAATTCATGGAGAAACATTCGGTTGCACGGCTGATCGGCGCCCCTCCGGGCTATGTCGGTTATGAAGAGGGAGGCGTGCTGACAGAAGCGGTGCGGCGCAGGCCATATCAGGTGGTGCTGTTTGATGAAGTGGAAAAGGCGCATCCGGATGTCTTCAACGTGCTGTTGCAGGTGCTCGATGACGGGGTGCTGACCGACAGCCACGGGCGTACAGTCGATTTCAAGCAAACGCTGATCGTGCTGACCTCGAACCTCGGCAGCCAGGCGTTGAGCACGCTGCCGGATGGCGCCGATGCCGACGCGGCGAAGGCGCAGGTAATGGAGGCGGTGCGGGCGCATTTCCGTCCCGAGTTCCTGAACCGGCTGGACGAGACCATCATCTTTGACCGGCTGGGACGGTCCGATATGGACGGGATCGTGAAGATCCAGATGAGGCGGCTGATGAAGCGGCTGGAAAGCCGCAAGATCGTGCTGGAGCTGGATGACAGCGCGCGGACCTGGCTGGCGGACAAGGGCTATGACCCGGTCTATGGCGCCCGCCCGCTTAAGCGGGTGATCCAGCGCCATCTGCAAGATCCGCTGGCCCAGATGCTGCTGGCGGGCGACCTGCTGGATGGCACCACGGTGCCCGTCAGCGCCGGGGCGGAGGGGCTTGTCATCGCCGGGCAGGCCCGTGATGGCGAGGACGACGGCCCGCGTATGAAGCTTGTGCACTGAGGCTGCAACAATCTCCAGCTTGCACGCTGACCCGGGCGCAGGGGGAACCCTGCGCCCGAAACATTGCCGGGCATGGCATTTTGTCTGGCCGTGAAACGCAGTTTCGAAGCCGCGTTCAAGCGCCTTTCAAGGCGCTTTCTGCGCTGTTGAAGGCCCTCTGCCACCCACTCAGTCAGTCACGACCGGCCATGCGCTCTGCCAGCCGAACCGGCCAAGGGCGATCCTGGCGGCCATCCCGCGACATGCCAGAGCACGGCACCATGGCCCAGAGCACCGCGCGCAAGCGCTTATGTCCCGCATGTGCAAAGTCCCGTGCCCTTAGCGCGCGCAATCGCCGAAAGCAGCAAGATCACCCTCATCCGTATCCGCCGGATCATCCGGCAGGCTGGCGGCCTCGGTCAGGGCCAGAAGCCGCGCCTGATCCAGGTGTTCGGCAAGGGCGGCCATCGCGTTGGCACGGGCATAAGTTTGCAGGTCTTCCAGAACGCGGATCATCCAGTCGTGTTTCACGTTGCTCTCCATCACTCGGACAAACCTAGCGGCAACATGATTGACAAAGGATTGACGTCGCCCCGAAAATGCGAACAAAAAGGGATCGCCCTTGCAGGCGATCCCCCCGAACACCACAACTGAAGGACCGATCAGCGCTTGCGCCCGGCCTCCAGCGCGTCCTCAAAGGTGCGCAGCCCGGTCACCGGGGCCTGAACCAGCACCGCCATATTCCCCGGCTTATGCTCATTGCGGCGCATCTTCATATGCGCGGCGGGGATATCCTCCCACAGGAAAACCTCGGACATGCAGGGGTCCAGCCGGCGCTCCAGCATCAGCTTGTTCGCCGCAGACGCCTGCGCCAGATGCGCAAAATGCGATCCCTGCAAGCGCTTCTGGTGCATCCACATGTAGCGCACATCAAAGGTGCAGTTGTAGCCCGTGGTGCCTGCACAGATTACCACCATGCCGCCCTTCTTGACCACCAGCGCCGAGACCGGGAAGGTCGCCTCGCCGGGATGTTCGAACACCATGTCGACGCTGACACCCTTGCCTGTCACCTCCCAGATCGCCTTGCCGAACTTGCGCGCCTCTTTCAGCCAGTCGTTGTATTCGGGTGTGTTAACGGTGGGCAACTGACCCCAGCATTTGAAATCCTTGCGGTTGATCACCCCCTTGGCGCCCAGCCCCATGACGAAATCGCGCTTGTCCTCTTCCGAGATCACGCCGATCGCGTTGGCGCCTGCCGTGTTGATCAACTGGATCGCATAGGACCCCAGACCGCCCGACGCCCCCCAGACCAGCACGTTCTGCCCCGGTTTCAGGTCATGCGGCTCGTGGCCGAAGAGCATGCGGTAGGCGGTTGCCAGCGTCAGGGTGTAGCAGGCAGACTCTTCCCAGGTCAGGTGTTTCGGGCGGGGCATGAGCTGCTGTGACTGAACGCGGCAGAATTGCGCAAACGAGCCGTCATGCGTCTCGTAGCCCCAGATGCGCTGGCTGGGCGAATACATCGGGTCACCGCCGTTGCAATGCTCGTCGTCGCCGTCATCCTGGTTGCAGTGAATCACCACCTCATCGCCGACTTTCCAGCGCTTGACCTTGTCACCCACCGCCCAGACGATACCCGAGGCATCCGACCCGGCGACGTGATAGGGCTGCTTGTGGCTGTCGAACGGGCTGATCGGTACGCCAAGGCTGGCCCAGACGCCGTTGTAGTTCACACCCGCTGCCATCACCAGAACCAGCACATCATTGCTGTCCAGCTTCCAGGTATCAACCACTTCAACCTGCATCGCGGTCTCAGGCTCGCCATGGCGCTCGCGGCGGATCGCCCAAGCGTACATCTGCTTGGGGACATAGCCGAGCGGCGGCATTTCACCAATCTCGTAAAGGTCCTTCTCGGGCGCATCGTAGGGGGCGATGCCGGGGGTCTGGTCGAGGGCCATGCGTCTCTCCTGCGTCTGGTTACGCCGCAACGCAGAATCGATGCGGCAGTTGCAGCACCAATAAAATCCACCGCGCAACAATGCAACCCTGATAATGCTAGTTTTGTAACTTTATGTCTCTCCCGCCTCAGGCAGCTCCAACATCCCGACGGCTTCCTGACCGGGAATTTGAACCTCGGACAGACGTTGCAGCACAGAGGCCGCGTAAAAGCCCAGCGCCCCCTCCTGCCCCGGCACAATCTTTAGCAGTTCTGCACTTTCCTCGATAATCCCGCGCAGGTTCAGCGCCTCCAGCCCTTCGCCCAAAGCAGCGGCGGCATCGCCGCCGGGCAGATGCTGATGCGCGCCTTTCAGCCGCAACTCTTCCACCAGTGCCGCGCCCTGCGCCAGAAACTCCGCCCGCGTCAGCGCGCCTCCAGCCTGCGCCACCACAGCCGCCGCCAGAGGCACCGGCAGAACCGGCACGGCGGCACGGATGCGCACCATCAACAGCTCTGCCAGCGCCTCGGTGCTGGCGTCGACCTCGGTTTCCAGAAACTCACGCAGGGAAACCGGCTTGCCGTAGCACACTGCCGCATAGCCGAAATGGCGAAACGTGCCGCGCGCCTTTTGCCAGAGGACCCGCACCACAAAACCCAGCGCCACGCCCATCTTGACGCGAAACCGGCGCACGCCGTCCTGCCCGGCCTTGATCAGCACCCGGTCTTCCAACACCCGGTCATAATTCAGGGCCACCGGCACGAAGACCACATCACGTTCCAGTGCCATGTTGAAATCGCGCACGATGTAATGCAGCAGCCCCTTGCGCGCCTGGCCCACTGCCCCGCTCAGGCTAAGGCCGCCTTCAGGGAACATGGCCTGCGTCACGCCTTCGCTGATCGACATCTGCACATACCGCGCCAGCACCGCACGGTAGAGCGTGCTGGAATAGCGCCGACGGATGAAATAGGCGCCCATCCCGCGGATCAGCGCCTTCAGCGGCCAGACCCGCGCCCATTCGCCCACCGCATAGCTGAGCGCCGACCGGTCGGCGGCCAGCCATGTCACAAGCACATAGTCCATGTTCGAGCGGTGGTTCATCACGAACACCACCGCCGAACGCGGATCGATCGCGCGCAGCGTCTGGGCATCGCCCCGACCCAGACGCACCTTGTAGAACCCCCGGCTGAGACGCCGTGCCACATTGATGGCAAAACCGAAATAAGTGGCGGTGGAAAAGCCCGGCACGATCTCGCGCGCATAGGAACGGGCGCGATCAAAGGCCACGTTATGTGGCACGCCCTGTTCGCGGGCGTATTCATCCACCGCTTCCATCACTTGCGGGTCATGGATCAGCCGGATCACCTGATCCTGCCTGCGCATCAGCTTGAAAGGCCGGATCGGACGTTCGAGGCGCTTGTTCAGCTCTTCCACAGCGCGTTCCATCCGGCGGCGCAGGAACCAGCGCAGGCCCGGTCCGATAATGCGGTCCAGCGTGGCGACGGCCGCCAGACCCAACACCACAACCAGCAGCCAGATCGGCATTTCAACAACACTCGTCATGGGACAAAGGCTTAGTTTCCGCAGGGGGGATCGGCAATGTCCAATCGTCGCCGCGCCGCCAAATTCCCTGCTGCAGCGCGGCGATTGACAGGGACATATTCTTTCCAATATTACCGCAACATCGGCAAGATTCTTGCCCAGACGCGATTCAGGAGGCCCCGCATGACCCAGCCAAACCGCGACAAGCCGTGGCTCTTTCGGACTTATGCGGGCCATTCCACGGCAACCGCCTCGAACGCGCTTTACCGCAACAACCTGTCCAAGGGGCAGACCGGATTGTCGGTGGCCTTCGACCTGCCTACCCAGACGGGCTATGACAGCGATCATGAGCTGGCGCGCGGTGAGGTTGGTAAAGTCGGTGTGCCGGTCAGCCATCTGGGCGACATGCGGATGCTGTTTGATGAAATTCCGCTGGAAAAGATGAACACCTCGATGACGATCAACGCCACAGCGCCGTGGCTGTTGGCGCTGTATATCGCGGTGGCAGAGGAGCAAGGGGCCGATGTCAGCCGGTTGAATGGCACGGTGCAGAACGACCTGATCAAGGAATACCTGTCGCGCGGGACCTATATCTGCCCACCCAAACCCAGCCTGCGCATGATCACCGATGTCGCGGCCTATACCCGCCAGCACCTGCCCAAATGGAACCCGATGAACATCTGTTCCTACCATCTGCAAGAGGCCGGGGCGACGCCTGAACAGGAACTGGCCTTCGCGCTGGCCACCGCCTGTGCGGTGTTGGATGATCTGAAGACCAAGGTGCCGGAAGAGAAGTTTCCGCAGATGGTGGGGCGGATCAGCTTTTTTGTGAACGCAGGCATCCGGTTTGTCACCGAGCTGTGCAAAATGCGGGCCTTTGTCGATCTGTGGGATGAGATCTGCCTTGAGCGCTACGGCGTGACGGACGCCAAGTTCCGCCGCTTCCGCTATGGCGTGCAGGTCAATTCGTTGGGCCTGACCGAGCAGCAACCGGAAAACAACGTCTACCGCATTCTGATCGAGGCACTGGCGGTCACGCTGTCCAAGAACGCCCGCGCGCGTGCTGTGCAACTGCCTGCATGGAACGAGGCGCTTGGCCTGCCGCGCCCGTGGGATCAGCAATGGTCACTACGCATGCAGCAGATTCTGGCTTATGAGACCGATCTTCTGGAATTTGATGATCTGTTCGACGGCAACCCCGCAGTGGACCGCAAGGTGAGCGCGCTGAAAGAAGGTGCGCGCGCCGAATTGGCACTGATCGACGGGATGGGCGGCGCGGTGCAGGCGATTGAATATATGAAGGGCAGGTTGGTTGAAGCCAACTCAGAGCGCATAGCCCGGATCGAGAGCGGTGAAACCGTAGTCGTCGGCGTCAACCGCTTCATCACCACCGAGCCCTCGCCCCTGACCACCGGCGAAGGCGCGATCATGATGGCCGACCCCAAGGCCGAGGCCGACCAGATCGCGCGGCTGGAGGCATGGCGCGCGTCGCGCGATGACGCGGCGGTCAGGGCCGCGCTGTCCGAGCTGCGCGAGGCCGCGGTCAGCGGCACCAACATCATGCCCGCTTCGATCAAGGCTGCAAAGGCCGGGGCGACGACGGGCGAATGGGGTCTTATGCTGCGCCAGGCCTTCGGTGAATATCGTGCCCCCACCGGCGTGTCGCGCAACCCGTCAAACCGCACCGAGGGGCTGGATGAAATCCGCGCGGCGGTGGATACGGTCAGCACGGCGCTGGGGCGGCGGCTGAAATTCGTGGTCGGCAAGCCGGGGCTGGATGGCCATTCCAACGGCGCCGAACAGATCGCCGCGCGCGCGCGCGACTGCGGCATGGACATCCACTATGAGGGTATCCGCCTGACGCCCGCCGAGATCGTTCGCGCCGCAATCGAGGAAACGGCGCATGTCGTGGGCCTGTCCATCCTGTCCGGCAGCCATATTCCGCTGGTGGAAGAGCTGATCCGCCAGATGCAGGACGCCGGGCTGGGCGATATCCCGGTCATCGTGGGCGGCATCATCCCTGAAGATGACGCCGCGCGCCTGCGTGCGATGGGGGTGGCGGCGGTCTACACGCCTAAGGATTTCGAGTTGAACCGCATCATGATGGATATCGTGGCCCTTGTGCAGCCTCAACCGGCCGCCGCCGAATAGGCCTTCGCCGGGAACCGAAGTTTGTCATGCCCCGGTCACAGCTTCGGCCAGCCGCCCTGCCCCGTCGCGCACCGGATCTGCGGCAGGCAAGCCGGTTTCATCCTCTACCCGCCGCACGGCATCCCCGGCCTCGGCTGCTGACATGCGCGCGGTGTTCAACGCGACTGCCACAACTTTCGCAGGCGTCAAGGCCCCTGCCGCCGCCGCCACGGCCTCGTTGAGTGCGATCACTTCGCGCAGCGGCGGGACCCTGATTTCGGTCAATTCATCGAGGGTCTGCATCCCCGCGCGATGGCACAGCACCATATGCGTGCAGCAACTGCCGCGCATCAGCGGCAGCGTCGCGGTGCTTCCCGGATGCAAGAGCGAGCCTTGCCCCTCCACCACGACGATCTCATGCGCGGCGGCCTCCAGCACCATGCGCTCTACCGCACCGGCGGCATGATCGACGCGGATCGCATCCAGCGGAATGCCACGCCCGGTGATGGCGATCCCGGTTTGCCCGGTCGCCAGAAAGGCCGCATCCCGCCCCATGTCCTGCAGGCTGCGCGTCAGTTCCAGCCCCGCTGTCATCTTGCCAATGGCCATGTCGGTGCCGACCATCAGCACCCGCCGGTTGGACAGCGCCGCCGCGCGTGCCTTAGCGATGGGCGGCGGCTCGCCCTGCGGCACGCGCAGATCCCATATCCATTGCCCCGCATGCAGACCCGCGCCCAGAACCGGCTCCAGCCGGTCGTGCATACCGTTGACGATGGACATGCCCCCAGCCACCGCCGCGTGCAGAACGGCCATCCATTCCGGCGGCACCCGCCCGCCCGATGGCGCGGTGCCCAGTACCAGCACCTTTGCGCCCAGTGCCTGCGCCTCGGCCAGCGTGGCGACAAGCGGTACATCGCTGTCAAGCGGGCTGAGATCGCGCATGCGCTTGCCCGCCTGTGTGCTGTCAATCACCGCAACGACAGGGTTGCGGCCATAACGCAGGATACCCTCGGACATCTTGGCGTTGAGCGTGCCCGCGGTCGCCTCGGCGTAAAGGGCGATGGGCAGGGTTGGATCAAGCATGGCGCAGGGTTCCTCCGTGGCCGGGGCGGTCGGCGGGCAGGGTAATACCGTCGTCAAAGGGCGCGCCTGCGGCCGGGTCAGGATCAAGGTTGAGATGAGAGTCGAGGTCGATATAGTCAAAGAGCGCCGATAGCGATGCCCCGGCCGCAATGGAGACCGAGCTTTCGCCCATGCAGCCGATCATGGTTTTCAGCCCGAAGGCCCGCGCGGTGGCCACGATGCGCAGCGCCTCGGTGATGCCGCCGCATTTCATCAGCTTCAGGTTCACCCCGTCCACGCAACTGGCGAAACTGGGAATATCGCTTGAAAAGCGGCAGGATTCATCCACGAAAACCGGCAACGCACGGTCTTTGAACAAGGCAGGCAACTGGTCCTCGGCCCCGTGCACCAGCGGCTGTTCGACATATTCCGCGCCGCGCGCGGCCAGCCAGCCCATCATCTCGCGCGCCTCTTCCAGCGACCAGCCGCCGTTGGCATCCACCCGCAGCGCCGCACCGCTGCCGGCTGCGGCCTCCACGACAGCGGCAAACATTGCCTTGTCGGCCTCGATCCCGTCAGTACTGCCCAGCTTGATCTTGAGCGCCCGCGCCCCACGCGCCAGCAACAGCGGCACCCGTTCGCGCACTACCTCGGGCGGGTTGATACCCACGGTCAGCGACGAAACCACGCCCCGCCGCGCCAGCCCCAGCAGCCGATAAAGCGGCATGCCCGCCTGTTTCGCGCGCAGATCCCACAGCGCCATGTCAAGCGCGGCCAGCGCGCAGGCCCCAACACCGGCCTTGCGGGCCGCGTCCCAGATGTCATGGATCGCCCACGAAAGCCCGCCTTCGCAAAACGCCTGCAACTGCGCCGCGCCCTCGGCCACGGTTGCCGCACCCTCAGACGCACCCGGCGCCATTTCGCCCCAGCCGGTCAGCCCGCCCTCAGTGACGGAGACAAACAGATTCTCGCCCCCTGCAATCTCACCGCGCGAGATGCGCAGCGGAAACCGCTTTTTCAGATAGAGGCTGCGGGATTCGAATTTCATGCCTTGTCCACCGTTTTGCGTGACGAAAAAGCCGTGCGACCGGCCCTATGCCATGCCCGTCAGCGCGGGCGCAATGTCATCCGTCAGCCGGGCCAGCGCCGCGTCCAGCGTCTGCGTGATCTCATCCAGATGGGCCAAGGTCACGGTCAGGGGCGGGCAGACCATGATATGGTCGCCCGCGACCCCGTCGCGGGTGCGGCGCGCATAGACGATCAACCCCATCTCATAGGCGATATCGACAAAACGCTGATGTGCGTTCAGATGCGGGGGCAACGGTGTCTTACGGGTGCGCTCGGCCATGAATTCAAAGGCCAGCAACAGCCCCTTGCCGCGCACATCGCCTATGATCGGATGTCGCGCCATCAACCCCTCCAGCCGCTGACGCAAAGCAGCGCCCATGGCGTCGGCATTCGCTACCAGCCCAAGGCGATCGATCTCGTCGATCACCGCAGCCCCAGCGGCGCAGGCAAGCGGATTCCCGGCATAAGTGAACCCATGCGCGAACCCGCCCGCATCCAGCACCGCTGCCACCAGATCATCGCGCGCGGCGATCGCACCCAGCGGCATGTAGCCGGCGGCAAAACCCTTGGACAACGCAATGATATCGGGCGACAGGCCCCAATGCTCACCCGCCAGAAAGCGCCCCGTGCGGCCCGCGCCGGTCATCACCTCATCAAGGATCAGCAAAACGCCGTGGCGGCGGCAGATGTCCTGCACGGCTTCCATATACCCCACGGGCGGCACCAGCGCGCCGGTTGCGGCCCCGCCAATCGGCTCAACCATGAAGGCGAGCACGGTGTCCGGGCCTTCCTCGATGATCTTGCGTTCCAGCAACTGTGCATAATGCTCGCCAGTGGCAGGATCAGAAGGGTCCAGCCCGTCAAGATAGGCGCGCGGCGCAGGGATTTTCGGCATTGCGCGCATCATCGGTGCAAAGGGCTCGGTCAGCGGGGCATAGCCGGTGATCGCCAGCGCGCCCAGCGTGCAGCCATGATAGGACGGGCTGCGGCTGATCACCTTCCAGCGCGCGCCCTGCCCCACGGCCAGCGCATGTTGCCGGGCCAGCTTGATTGCCGTTTCCACCGCCTCGGATCCGCCCGAGACAAAGAAGACCTTGTTCACTCCGTCCGGGCAGAGCGCTGCGGTTTTCATAGCCAGCCGTTCAGAGGCTTCTGTTTCGAAATGCAGCCGGTAACCGAATGTCGATTTTTCCATCTGCCGTCGCATGGCGTCCAGCACACGTTCGTTGGAATGGCCGATATTGCACACCATTGCCCCTGACGATCCGTCAAGATAGCGCTTGCCGTCCACATCCCACATATAGACACCATGCGCCTGCTCCAGCACAGGGCGACGGAGGCGAGACTGGTAAAAAAGATGGCTTTGCGGGGCGTTCATGCGGTTATCCGGGCAAGGCGGCGCAGTCTTGTGGCCGAAGGGCCAGATGAACCTGCGCGCCCTGCGCAAAGGGCCGCCCGTCAATCATGTTGATGGCCTGAAATGTCTCATCGCCCGCACGCACAAAGTAGCGCACCGACTGGCCCTGATAATCCACCGCCTCGACGATTGCGGGGGCGGTAAGGGTGCCGTCGATGGGGGCTGCGGCACGCAGCAGCAGCTTTTCGGCGCGGATCACCAGTTTGGCGGGCCCCGGCCCGGTGAGATGCGGGGACTTGGCAGCAGGCACTGCGACCTGACCGAACACCGGCACCTCCAGCACAGCCCCATCGGCCCCGTGTGACACGCATTGGCCGCCAAGGATGTTCGACGCCCCCAGAAACCGCGCGACAAACTCGCTGGCAGGGGTGTTATAGACATCTTCCGGCGCGCCCACCTGTTCGACGCGGCCATCGCTCATCACCACGATCTCATCGGACATGGCCAGCGCCTCGGACTGGTCATGCGTGACAAAAACCGTCGTCACGCCGATGCGCGCCTGAATGCGTTTGAGTTCGACGCGCATATCCTCGCGCAGATTGGCATCAAGCGCCGAGAGCGGTTCATCCAGTAACAATACATCCGGCTCAATGACAATGGCGCGGGCCAGTGCAATACGCTGCTGCTGCCCACCCGACAGCGCCTTGGGATAGCGCGCGCCGACATCGGGCAGCTGCACCAGATCCAGCGCATCCTGCACCCGGCGGGCGATATCGGCCCGGGACACGTTGCGGTAGCGCAGCCCAAAGGCCACGTTCTCGGCCACAGACTTGTGCGGAAACAGTGCATAATTCTGAAACACCAGCCCCAGATTGCGCTTATGGATCGGCACGTCATTGACGCGCTTGCCGCCGATGACAATCTCACCCTCGGTGGGGTCCAGCAGCCCGGCGATCATGCGCAAGGTCGTGGTCTTGCCGCAGCCCGAGGGGCCAAGCAGCGTCGTGAACGCCCCATCGGGAATGGTCAGCGAGGTTTTCTCGACCGCCGTGAAGGCGCCGAAACGCTTGACGATATTCTTGAGTTGAACGGAACTCACGGGCAGTGCCCCCTTGTCAGGACAGCGTCTGGATTGTGCCCCCGCGCCCGAAATCAGGCACGGGGGCGGGAACTCAGAACCCGCGCTGTACGCGGCTGAACGTTTCGGACCATTCGGCCTCGTTCCCGTTCCAGTAGGCCGGATCGGCAAAAGTCAGCGCCTCCAGCGTGCCGCTTGGGTCATAGGCAGGCAATGTCGGGATCTTCTCGCCCAGATCAACCTTGGTGCCATCCAGCGCGGGCGGATAGTTCTGCCCTTCGGCCACCGCGATCGAGGTTTCCGGCGCGAGCATGAAGTTCAGAAGCTCCTCGCAGGCCTCAACCGGTGAACCCTTGATCACGAACAGGCATTCCTGCCAGCCAAAGCTGCTGGGTGGATCATAATAGCCAATGTCATGGCCCTGTTCCTGAAGTGCTGCAATGCGGCCTGACCAGCCTTCGGTGACATAGATTTCCTCTTCGGCCAGCAGGCTCATCAGTTCCGCGCCTGACCCCCAGTATTTCAGCGCGAGGTCACGATGGCTGCGGATGGCATCCCATGCGGCCTCCATGTCCTGGATGTCATTTGGGCTCTGCCCGGTTTGCAGGGCCGCGTACCACAACCGCGTGCGCCAGTCGCTCCAGCCGCCGATCTTGCCCTCATAGGCCGGGTCGATCAGGATGGATGCCCCTTTTTCGCGGATTTCCTCGTCCGAGATATGTGCGCGGTTATAGGCCAACCCGGTAGTGCCATAGTTGTAGGGCACAGCCGAAAGATGGTCAGGCGTGATGCTGCTGAAAGCATTGGTCAGCGCATCCATGACCAGTTCCATGTTGGGGATGTTGTCGATGTTCAGTTCAACATCGAGGCCAAAGTTCACATAGCGGGCATAGTCGAACACGCCCGACAGATGCGCGATGTTGTATTCACCCTCCTGGCTGGAGCGGACCTGTGCCAGATACTCATCCCCGCCTGAGAATGTGCCATCGACCACCGTGATTCCGGTCTGCGCGGTGTAGGGGTCAAAGGCGTGCCGGCGGAAGGCCTCGGATACCACACCGCCCCAGCCGTCAAAGCGCACCTGCGTCACGTCCTGCGCAAACGCCATGCGCGCGAACGGGGTCTGCACCCCATACGCGACACCGGCCGCGCCGATCAGGCCCAGAAAGCTGCGCCGGTCCAGATCACCATTGCGAAAGCGCTCCAGCAGGCGTTCGTAGCGTTTGGTATTGTCCATTTGTTCGGTCTCCTTGTTGGTTTGGAAAATCGGTTCGTTTGATCGCGGTTCTCAGACGCCGCGTTTGAGGGCCAGACTTCGGGCTATCGCTGCACCCAGCAGGGGCAGGCCTACGGTCATGATAATCATCACCGTGCCAAGCGCGTTGATCTCGGGGCTGATCGAATTGCGCAGCATGGAAAAAATCTGCGTTGGCACGGTTTCCACGCCGCCCGGTTTCCAGAAGAGCGTGCCCGTGATGTCATCGAAGGAAATGGTAAAGGCAAACAACCCGCCCGCCGCCACCGCAGGCATCAGAAGCGGCAGGGTGATCGAAAAGAAGGTCTGCACGGGCGAAGCGCCGAGGCTGAGCGCAGCTTCCTCGACATCGCGGCGGATGCTGACCAGCCGCGCCTGCACCACCAGAATGACAAATGGCAGCGTGAAGATCACATGGCCCGCCAGCAACAGCGCGAAGCTCTTGCCGATGCCCAGCCAGTTGAGGAAGAGAAGCAACGCAACAGCCAGCACCACCTCGGGCACCAGAATCGGCGCGATCAGGATGGTGGTGATCAGGTTCTTGCCCGGAACGCGGTAGCGCACCAGCGCCAGACTTGCCAGCACGCCCAGCGTCGTGGAAATCAGCGCCGTCAGCAGGCCCAGCACGATCGAGGTGCGAAAGGCACGCATCACCGCGTCATTGTTCCACAGCGCCTCGAACCACCTCAGCGAAAAGCCGGTCATCGGAAAGCTGCCGAACTGGTTTTGGTTGAACGACAGCAGCACCACCACGGCCACGGGCAGGAACATGAACAGATAGACAAGTATCGTATATGCGCGGATCGCAGCCCAACCCATCAGCCTAACCCTTTCGTCAGTTGCGACATGCCGAGGAAGCGGTTGTAGACCGCCACCAGCGCCCCCAGCACCAGCAGCAGCAACAGCGACAGGGCCGAGCCCATCGGCCAGTTGAGCTGGGTGATGATCGCCTCGAACACCAGATTGGCGAACATCGCATCGCGCGGCCCGCCCAGTACCAGCGGCGTGATATAGGTGCCCGCACCCAGCACGAAACACAGCAAGCCCCCCGCCGCGAGGCCGGGCAGTGACAGGGGCAGCGTGACTTGCAGGAACGCCTGCCAGCGCGTCGCGCCCAGCGAGGTGGCCGCGCCCTCCAGATTGGTGTCGATCCCGTCAAGGCTGACATAGATGTTCAACACCATGAACGGCAGCAGGAAATGCACCAGGCCCAGGATCACCGTCGCCTCATTGTAGAGCATCTGGATCGGTGACGAGATCACACCGATCGACAGCAAAAAGGTGTTCAGCGCGCCCGAGCTGCCCAGAATGTTGATCCAACTCATCGTGCGGATGATGTAGCTGATCCAGAACGGCAGCATCAAAAGCAGCAGCAGCAGCATCTTGTTGCCGCTTGAGCGGGTGATGAAATACGCAGCCGGATAGCCAAGGATCGCGCAAAAGAAGGTGGTGATGGCCGCGATCTTCAGCGTGTTGAGCAGGATGTAGCGATAAAACGGGTCTGTCAGTGCGCGCTGCCAGTTGTCCGGGTGGAACCCCTGAATATCCGGCCCTACCGCCGAGCGCAGCCAGAACGAGTAGACCACGATGAAGATCAGCGGCACCAGCAGCAGCAGTGTCACCGCCCCCAGGGCGGGCGACAACAGGATCCAGGGCTGCCGCTTCTCGCGGGCTTCAACAGACATCGATGCGCTTCCGTCAGGCAAGGCCGGTTCAACCGGGTTGCCAAAACCATGCAAAGCTGGCAGGCATAAAACAAATAGATAATTAGAATTCTCACTATAGGCTTCATCAATGGTCGAGCCTGACAATGCCGATCGTCTGACGCGGGATCTGGACTGGAACCTGCTGCGCAGTTTTGTGGTCATGGCGCAGTCACGCTCGGTCAGCGATGCGGCACGGCGGCTGCATCTGACCCAGCCGTCGGTTTCTACAGCGCTGAAAAGGCTGGAGGAACAGATCGGAAAGCGCCTGATAGACCGGGCACCGGGCCGGTTTGAACTGACCCCGGCGGGCTTGCTGCTGTTTCGCGAAGCGCTTGAAATCCATGGCGCTGTTTACCGGTTGTCAACCTTGATGCGCGATATGACGGATGCGGTAACGGGCCATGTCCGTCTGGCCGTGGCCAGCCATGTGGTGTGCCCGGTTTTTGATCAGGTTCTGGCCGAGTTTCACGCCCAGCACCCACGTGCCACGCTCTCCATCTCGGTGCTGGGATCGTCAGAGGCGCTGGCCAGCGTGGCAGCGCGCACTGCATCCTTTGCGATCTGCCTTGTGCACCGGCGAGATCCGAAACTGGAATACATGCGGCTCTATCGCGAATTCTTTGGCCTGTTCTGCGGACCGCCCCACCCGCTGTTCGGGCGTGAAGACCTGCAACAAACAGATCTGGCCGGGCATAGCGCAGTCAGTTTTGAAACTGACAGGCTGCATGACGCCTTGCGCTCTGTCACACTTTTGCGTGCCGAGTTGGAGCTGAGCGAGACAATCATCGGCACCTCCAGCCACCTTGAAGAGGTCCGCCGCATGGTGATCGCCGGGCTTGGGATCGGCCCCTTGCCGATCCATGTCATGGCCCGCGATGTGGAGGACGGGTTGCTTTGGCGGCTGCCGCCCTATGACGACCCGCCAGCCATTGATGTCCATCTGGTCTGGAACCCCAAGGCCGTGCTCAACCGCGCCGAAACCTCGTTGCTGGAGCGTTTGCGTGCGGCCATCGCCACCATCCCGATCAGCGAACGCACCTACAGCCCGTCGCCGGGCCACTTCTGAGCGAAAACCTGATATCCGCTACGCCCCCGCGTCTGACAGCAGTCAGGCGCGAAGGCTTCCGATGCTGGCCGACCGGCCATGGTGATCAGCTGCGCACCAGCTTTTCATAGGCCGCCGAGATGTCGCGGGTCAGCTGGCCGACCTGAAAATGATACTCACCGATCTGACCCACCGGCGTCACTTCGGCGGCTGTTCCGGTCAGGAAACACTGCTGAAAGCCGGACAGCTCCTCGGGCATGATGTAGCGCTCATGCACGTTCACGCCCATGTCCTTGAGCATGCCGATCACCGTCTGACGGGTGATGCCGTTGAGAATGGCATCGGGCAGCGGCGTGTGCACTTCACCGTCCTTGATGAAGAACACGTTTGCCCCGGTCGCCTCGGCCACATAGCCGCGGTAGTCGTAAAACAGCGCATCCGAGCAGCCTTTGGCCTCGGCAGCATGCTTGGACATCGTGCAGATCATGTAAAGCCCGGCTGCCTTGGCAGCCGTGGGGATGGTTTCAGGCGAGGGGCGCTTCCATTTGGCGATATCAAGTTTGGCGCCCTGCATCTTTGCATCGCCGTAATACGCACCCCATTCCCAGGCCGCCACCGCCATCCGCACCGGGTTGCGGCTGGACGCTACACCCATATCCTCACCAGCGCCGCGCCACGCCACCGCGCGCAGATAGGCGTCGGTCAGGTTGTTGGCCTTGAGCACAGCGGCCTTGGCCTCTTCAATCTGATCGACAGTGTAGGGGATCGGCATGTCCAGAAGCCGCCCCGATTCCAGCAGGCGCGCGGAATGCTCGCGGCTTTTGAAAACCTTGCCATTGTAGCAGCGCTCGCCCTCAAAGACCGACGAGGCATAATGCAGCGCATGGGTCATGACATGCACATTGGCCTCGCGCCACGCTACCAGCTTGCCGTCCATCCAGATGAACCCGTCGCGATCATCATAAGCTGCCATTGCTCACCCCCAGATTTTTCCGAATGTTGCGCCCCTTAGGGCCGAACCGGACATAATGTTGCGTCGAAACGCGCAATCGCTAGCAATTGATTCTTGGAAAGTCAACAAGACTGACATAAAATGCACCCCACGAGCGTAATTTTGTGACCATTGACAGACCGGGGCCGCAGGGCATGAACGACACCAGCGCAAGCGGGGAAAACCTGCTCTTTCTGACGGATGAACAGTTGCGGAAAGGGATCGAGGCGATGTTTTTCGCCTATCGCGGCTTCACCGCTGATCCTGACCGGATTCTGTCTGAACTGGCCTATGGCCGAGCACATCACCGTGCCCTGCATTTCATCAACCGCAGCCCCGGGCTGACGGTGAACACGCTGCTGACGGTGCTGGGAGTAACCAAGCAGTCGCTTAACCGCGTGTTGCGCACATTGATCGAGGATGGACTGGTCGAAAGCCGGGTCGGTCGCAAGGACCGGCGCGAGCGCCAGCTGTATCTGACGGCGAAAGGTGGCGAGCTTGAGCGCCAGTTGTCCGAAGCCCAGCGCGCGCGGATGCGCGCAGCATATCGCATGGCCGGGCCGCAAGCGGTGGCGGGTTTCCGGCAGGTGCTGGAGGCGATGATGGACGAACAGATCCGCGCGCAGTATCTGTCGCTCAAGGAGGTCCGCATATGAGCGCGCATGATCCCGGCGCGGCCCATCTTCTGGTCGTCGATGATGACGAGCGTATCCGTGGGCTGCTGCAGAAATACCTGATCCGGCAGGGGTTCATGGTGACCGCTGCCCGCGATTCGGCGCAGGCGCGGCGGCTGCTGCAGGGGCTGGCGTTTGATCTGATCGTGCTGGATGTGATGATGCCCGGCGAGGACGGTATCAGCCTCGCTGCCTGGATCCGCACGCAATCGCCGGTGCCGGTGATCCTGCTGACCGCGCGCGGCGAGGCCCGCGACCGCATTGCGGGGCTGGAGGCCGGGGCGGATGATTACATCGCCAAACCTTTTGAGCCGCGAGAACTGGTGCTGCGCATCAACGCCATTCTGCGCCGCTCACCCCGCAACGAGGCGACAGCGCACAAGCCGCAGGTCCTTGCACTGGGCCGAATGCGCTATGAGCCCGAAAGTGGTGAGTTGCATGACGGCACCGACCCCGTTCGCCTGACGCAGACCGAGGGCGCGCTAATGCGGCTGCTGGCGGCCTCGCCCGGGCAGGTGGTCAGCCGTGAGGCGCTGGTCGATCATCTGGGCCGTGACCGTGGCGGCGCAGGCGAGATGACGCAGGAACGCGCCATCGACGTGCAGATCACCCGCCTGCGCCGCAAGATCGAACCTGACCCCAAACGCCCGCGCTATCTGCAAACCGTGCGCGGTGAGGGTTACATGCTGACGGCGGGATAGCATGACGACGGTTCTCGCCTCTCCGTATTTCCGCGATCAGTTCTGCACGCCTGCCATGCGCGCGGTCTTTGCCGATGAGGCGCGGATCGGCGCTTGGCTGCAAGCCGAGGTGGCGCTGGCGCGCGCGCAGGCCGGGCTAGGGCTGATCCCGCCCGAAGCCGCTGACGAGATCGCGCGCGTAGCCCGGGTTGACGCACTGGATCTGGCGGCGATGAAAGCCGAATATGACCTCTCAGGCGTGGCGATCATTCCGCTGGTGCGGCATCTGGGGGCGCTTTGCAGCGATGAGGCCCGGCGCTGGGTGCATTGGGGTGCGACCACGCAAGACATTCTGGACACCGGCTTTACCCTGCAAATCCGTGATGCGCTGGCGCTTATGGCAAATGATCTGGATACCGCCATCCGCGCGCTGGCCGTATTGGCCGCGCGTCACCGCGATACGGTCATGGCCGGGCGCAGTTTTCAGCAGCAGGCAGTGCCCATCACTTTTGGCTACAAATCTGCGGTCTGGCTGGATGAGTTGCTGCGCCACCGCGCCCGCCTGCCCGCGCTGCGCGACCGGGTGCTGGTGGGCCAGTTGGGCGGTGCGGTCGGCACTTTGGCCACGCTGGGGGATGACGGGATGGCGGTGCGCGCCGCGATGATGCAGTCGCTGGGGCTGGGCGAGGCTTTGATCACCTGGCACACCGCGCGCGACCGCTGGGCCGAACTGGTGCACTGGCTGGCAATGGTCGGGGCAACGCTGGGCAAGATCGGCACCGAAATCGCGCTATTGATGCGCAGCGAGGTGGCCGAGCTGCGCGAGCCGCTTATCAAAGGCCGTGGCGGCTCGTCCACCATGCCGCAGAAACGCAACCCGGTCGCTTGTCCGCAGATCATCGCGCTTGCCCGGCGGCTGCGCGATCTGCCGGGCGGACAACTGGATGCCATGGTGCAGGAGCATGAGCGCGGCACCGGAGCCATGCCGGTGGAATGGGCCGTGGTGCCCGATGCGTTCCTGCTGTTGTCGGGTGCCTTTTGCCATGCCTTGCCGCTGTTGCAGAAGCTTGAGGTTGATGCGACGCAGATGCGCGCCAACCTCGATGCTGGCGGCGGGCTTTTGATGTCCGAGGCGGTTATGATGGGCCTTGCTCCACATATCGGGCGCGGCGCGGCGCATGAGCGGGTGACCGCCGCCGCCCGGAAGGCGCAGGTAACGGGCGGCACGTTGCGAAAGGCCCTCCTTGAAGATGCGGCCATCACCGCCCATCTGACCCCAGAGGCGCTTGATCACCTGTTGGACCCGGGGAATTACACCGGATCGGCAGGGTCCATGGTTGATGACGTACTGGAGCTTGCACGCGCCGAGGGGCTGGCCTGAGAGGTGGTTGCGGGTTTCCTTCGCGCCCGCAGCACGTTAATCACGCGGCAACGCCCACAACAAGGCCCGAAGATGTCTCAAACACCGACGCCCGCCCAACTGACCGAAGCGCTGCTGGATGCCGCCCGCAAGGCCGGATCGGAGGCCGCCGATGCCATTGTGATCGAGGGCACCTCGGTATCTGTGGACGTGCGCGGCGGCACACTGGAACACGCCGAACGCGCCGAAGGGATGGACCTGGGCCTGCGCGTGCTGATCGGGCGGCGACAGGCCTGTGTCTCGTCCTCCGATGCGCGGCCCGAGACACTGGCGAACATGGCCGAACGCGCGGTTGCGATGGCCCGCGAAGCGCCGGAAGACCCTTGGGCAGGGCTGGCCGACCCCGCGCAACTGTCACCCTGGCGCGATGGCGCCGGCCTTGAACTGCACGACCCGGCGCCCGAGCCTGACCCCGCGATGTTGCAAGACGATGCCTGCCGCGCCGAGGCCGCTGCACTGGCGGTGAACGGCATCAGCCAGATCGACGTATCCTCGGCCTCCTATGGCAGACGCGTGGTGCACCTGGCCGCGTCCAACGGCTTTTCCGGGGGTTACCTACGCTCCTCGCGCTCGATCGCCTGCGTGGCAATCACCGGCTCTGGCACGGGCATGGAACGTGACTGGGCCAGCGAAGGGCGCATCTTTCAGGCTGATCTGCCCAGCGCGGAAAGCGTGGGCACGCAGGCTGGCGAACGGGCCGCCGCGCGCGCGGGCGCGCGCAAACCGCCCAGCGGCACGTTCCCGGTGCTCTATGATGAACGTGTCGCAGCCTCGTTGATCGGGCATCTCGTATCCGCCATCAACGGCACCGCCATCGCGCGCGGCTCCAGCTGGCTGCGCGATGCGCTTGGCCAGCAGATCCTGCCCGACGCGCTGTCGCTGATTGAAGACCCGCACCGCCAGCGGGTGTCCGGTTCACGCCCGTTTGATGCCGAAGGGCTGGCCACCGCGCGCCGCCTGTTTGTCGAAAACGGGGTGCTGCAGGGCTGGGTTCTGGACCTTGCCACCGCGCGCAAGCTCGGGCTGCAAAGCACCGCAAATGCCAGCCGCGGCCCCTCGGCCCCGCCGTCGCCCAGCCTGTCAAATCTGGCGCTGACGCAGGGCAGCCGGACCCGCAATGAATTGCTCCGCGAGATGGGCACCGGGCTTCTGGTCACCTCGCTCATCGGCGCCACAATCAACCCCACCACCGGCGATTACTCGCGCGGGGCGTCGGGCTTCTGGGTTGAAGGTGGCGAGATCCGCTATCCGGTCAACGAATGCACCATCGCCGGGAACCTGCGCGAGATGTTGTTGCGGATCACCCCGGCCAATGACGCGCGGGCGCATCTGAGCACGGTAGTGCCTTCGCTTCTGGTAGAAGGATTAACGCTTGCCGGTGCCTGAAACCGATCCCCACGCCACCGATCTGGCGCTTCTGCTTGAGGCGGCAGAAGGCGCGGGGGCGATCGCCGCACGGCATTTCGCAAGTGGCACGCGGTCGTGGGACAAGGGCGGCGGGCTGGGCCCGGTGACCGAGGCCGATCTCGCGGTGAATGATTTTCTGCACGAACGGCTGACGAATGCGCGCCCCGGCTATGGCTGGATGTCCGAGGAAAGCGACCCGCTGGGCGATCTTACCCGCCTGAAAACAAGCGCCACCTTTGTCATTGATCCCATCGACGGCACCCGCGCCTTCATCGACGGGCAGAAAAGTTTTGCCCATGCGCTGGCGGTCGTGATCGAGGGCAGGCCGGTGGCGGCCGTGGTGCATCTGCCGCTGCTGGAGCTGACCTATACCGCGACCGTTGGCCACGGTGCCTTTCTCAACGGCACGCCGTTGCAGGCCTCCAGCCGCAACGCGCTGACCGGCGCACGGGTTCTGGCCACCCGCCCCGCCTTTGAAGCACAACACTGGCCGGGCGGCGTGCCCGATGTCGAGCGCCATTTCCGCCCCTCGCTGGCCTGGCGTCTGGCGCTGGTTGGCGAGGGTGCGTTCGATGCGCTGATCACGCTCCGCGATGCCTGGGACTGGGATATCGCCGCCGCCGCGCTGATCGCCACCGAGGCGGGCGCCAGCGTCAGCGACCGTCAGGGGGCCGAATTGCGCTTCAACCGAGCCGAGGCGCGCAACGCGGGCGTTCTGGCCGCGCCCGGCCCGCTCCACCAGATCCTGATCGCCGCGCGCGGCCTGCCCTCCACGCGTGCGATCCACGATACACCCAGCACCAAGTTCAGGAGAACGTCATGACCCAGCGACTTCACATCGTTTTTGGCGGCGAACTGATCTCGCCGTCGTCGCATGAATTCGTCGATCCGGCGCAGATCCATGTTGTCGGCCTGTTCCCAGATTACGCCAGTGCCTTCCGCGCCTGGAAGGCCGAGGCCCAGCGCACCGTTGATCATGCCACGACGCGCTATTTCATCGCCCATCTGCACCGGCTGATGGAAGAGGCCGATGAGAACAGCCCCACCCAAAGCATCGGCTGATCGCCCGATGGCTGGTATCCCCGGCTTGCGGGCCTACCGGATGCTGAGCAGCAATAGCGCCGCCACGTCATCTGCCGAGCCTGCCTTGCCCGCCACCGGCACCGGCCCTGCCTGCTGGCTGCATGCCACCGATCCGGCGGAGTACGACGCATTGCGGATGCTGGCCGCGCAACTGACCGAGATGCGGGGCGCACTGCAATGTCTGGTGTCGGGCGGGCCTGCGAAACCCGGGCCCGGAGAGAGCCCGCGCGCGATCATGGCCTGGCTGGATCGCTGCCAGCCTCAGTTGATTGTTCTGGCGGGACCGGTTCTGCCGCCCAACCTGATCGAGCGCGCCGCCGCGCGGGGTATTGCGCTGATGCTGGTCAATGCCACTCATGCCGCTGCCCCGGGCCGGTGGCGCTGGTGGCCCGGGCTGAGCGCAGCCCTGTTGCGGTCATTTGCCCAGATCCACGCGCGCGATGAGGCCTCGGCCCAGGCCTTCACGCGGCAGATGCGCGGCACGGTGCCAGTCATGGCCGGGGGCGCGCTGGCCCGTTTCCCGCCGGCTGCGGCGTGCAATCATGTCGAGCTGGCGGCGATGCGTGACACGCTCGCCGGTCGTCCGGTCTGGTTTGCCTATAGCTTGCCGCAGGACGAGGCCGATGCCGCACTCGCCGCCCATGCGCAGGCGCTGCGCCGTTCGCACCGCCTGCTGATGATCATCGCCCCCCGTGATCCACGTGACGGCAGCGCGTTGGCTGCGCGCGCGGCCGAACTGGGGTTTGCCTGCGCCCGGCGCGCCCCGGACGAAGACATCACCGAAACCACGCAGATCTATATCGCCGATGCCGAAGACGAGCCGGGCCTTTTCCTGCGTCTGGCGCAAGTCAGCTATCTGGGCGGTTCGCTGACGCGGGACTCCGGCACCCCCAGCCCGCTGCCCGCCGCCGCGCTGGGATCGGCGCTGGTCTTCGGCCCACATGCCGGACCAGAGGCCCGCAGCGTTCTGGAGCCTTTGCGCAGGATCGGCGGCGGGCGGCGAATTGCAGCGGCGGGCGAGTTGGGTGAGGCCGTGAGCGCGCTCCTGTCCCCTGAGATCGGTGCCGAGGTCGCGCTGAAGGCCTGGCAGTTTGCAACGGAGGGCAGCGACACGACCTATCACCTGGCCCGCACGATCTGCGACTGGATGCACCTCAACCAACGGGGCGCAGCATGAAGCCGCCGGGGTTTTGGCTGAATCCGCCTGATGCGCCGGGCTGGCAGGCATGGCTGCTGGCGCCCCTCGGCGCGCTCTATGCTCTGGTGACGCGCCGCCGACTGGCGCAGCCCGGATGGCGGGCCGATGTGCCGGTTATCTGCGTGGGCAACCTGAATGCGGGCGGCACCGGCAAGACGCCTGTGGTGATCGCGCTGGCGCAGATGCTGGGCGAGGGCGGCTGGTCGGTGCATGTGGTCTCACGCGGGTATGGGGGCACGCTGGCCGGGCCGGTGCAGGTGATCGAGCGCCGCCACACCGCCGCGCAGGTGGGTGACGAACCGTTGCTCATCGCCGCTTTCGCCCCGGTATGGGTATCCCGCGACCGCGCCGCCGGTGTGCGGGCGGCGCAGGCGGCCGGGGCAGATCTGGTGCTGCTGGATGACGGAATGCAAAACCCTTCGGTGCTCAAGTCCCGCACGGTTGTGGTGGTCGATGCCGAAACCGGGTTCGGCAATGGCCGCTGCCTGCCCGCAGGCCCCTTGCGCGAGCCGGTCGATGTGGGGCTGAAGCGCGCCGATCTTGTTCTGCCCGTGGGCAGCGCCACCGCGCGGCAGCGGTTTGCGGCGCAGTGGGCCAAGGAACTGGCGGGCACGCCGGTTCTGGGCGGGGAACTGGTGCCCTTGCAAACCGGGATGCAGTGGCAGGGGCTGCGCGCGCTGGCGTTTGCCGGTATCGGGCGGCCACAGAAATTCTTCGACACGCTGAAGGCCCTTGGCGTGGAGTTGGCCGCGACCAAGGCACTGGATGACCATCAGCCGCTGGGCGCACCCATGTTTCGGCGACTGGATCAGGAGGCGGTGGCCCTGAAGGCGCAGCTGGTAACCACCGAGAAAGACGTGGTGCGCCTGCCACGCAACCTGCGCACCAGAGTGCTCACGCTGCCGGTACGGCTGCAACTGGATGACCCCGGCGCGCTGCTGGATCTGCTGGCCTTGCCGCCCCGGCCCTGATGGCCCTGACGCCCTGACCAGGGGCCATCCCCATCAGCCCCTTCAGGCGCGGTGATACGGGCTGCCTGCCAGAATGCTGGCCGCACGATAAAGCTGCTCTGCCAGCATGACCCGCACCAGCATATGCGGCCAGACCATCGCCCCGAAGGAAAGCGCCTGATCGGCCCCCGCGCGCAACTCCGGCTCCAACCCATCCGCACCGCCAATGAAGAAGGCCAGATCGGCACAGCCGTCATCGCGCCAGCGCGCCAGAAGGGCCGCAAATTCGGGCGAGGTCATCACCGCACCGCGTTCATCAAGCACCACGCGGCGCGCACCTGTCGGGCAGGCACGCTGCAACAGCGCAGCCTCGGCGGCCATACCGCCACCGCGCCGGTCCTCGACCTCATGTTCGCTCAATGGCCCCAGCCCCAGCGCGCGGCCGGTCCGGTTGAACCGTTGCAGATAATCATCAACCAGCGAGCGTTCAGGCCCCGGCCTCAGCCGCCCTACCGCGCACAGATGAAGGCGCATCAGGTGCGGCTGCCTCCGGGCGTCATCTGCCACATCTTTTCAAGCTGGTAAAACTCACGCACTTCAGGACGGAAGACATGGATCACCACATCACCGGTATCGATCAGCACCCAGTCGCCGGTTTCCTTGCCCTCGATCCGTGCGCTGAGGCGAAAGTTTTCTTTCAGCCGATCCAGCAGCTTCCCGGCGATCGAGGCAACCTGCCGCGACGACCGGCCAGAGCAGACCACCATGTGATCGGCCATGGAAGACCGACCGCGCAGGTCTATCTGCACGATCTCTTCGGCTTTGTCGTCATCAAGCGATTGCAGGACCAGTGCCAGAATGGCTTCGCTTGTGATGGTCACGGGCGCGGCCTTCGGGGCGGGGGCCGCAGGGGCGGCCAAGTCGATATGCGACAGAATACTGTCCTCCTGCGTGTCAACATCAGATTGAAGATAACATCGGCGCTGGCGATTCTCAATGCACAGCGCTTTCGATAGCGCGTTTCCGCCCAACCCGGCGAGAGGGGGCGGCGCGTCAATCTGGTTGCTAACGTGACGATTCAGGCGTATCAAGCCCCATGTTCAGATATTTCGACATGACCGACCACGCGCGCCTGCCACAGCGCTTCAGCCGTGAGAACCGGTCTGTCCTCGCGCGACTTCGCTGATCGTCGCGCTCGCGCACGGCTTTGGCCGGCGTCCCCCCTACCTGTCTTGCCACATCTCCTGCATTAAAGAGAAAGAGCCATGACCGCTCCGAAAACCCTGTACGATAAAATCTGGGATGCCCATCTGGTGGATCAAGCCGATGATGGCACCTGCCTGCTCTATATCGACCGCCATCTGGTGCATGAAGTCACCAGCCCGCAGGCCTTTGAGGGCCTGCGCATGACCGGTCGCACGGTCCGCGCGCCGCAGAAAACCATTGCCGTGCCCGATCACAACGTGCCCACGACCGAGGGCCGCGAGAACCCTGACCAGATGCCCGAGGAAAGCCGCATTCAGGTCGCAGCGCTTGACAAGAATGCGAGCGATTTCGGCATCCATTACTACCCGGTGTCTGATGTACGCCAAGGGATCGTGCATATCGTCGGCCCCGAGCAGGGCTGGACCCAGCCGGGCATGACCATTGTGTGTGGCGACAGCCACACCGCCACGCATGGCGCTTTTGGTGCATTGGCGCATGGGATCGGCACATCTGAGGTGGAACATGTTCTGGCTACCCAGACGCTGATCCAGCGCAAGGCGAAGAACATGAAGGTTGAAATCACTGGCAAGCTGGCCCCCGGTGTGACTGCCAAGGACATCACCCTGTCAGTGATCGGCGCCACCGGCACGGCAGGCGGCACTGGCCATGTGATCGAATACTGCGGCGAGGCGATCCGCGATCTCAGCATGGAAGGCCGCATGACGGTCTGCAACATGGCGATCGAGGGTGGCGCACGCGCCGGGCTGATCGCACCTGACGAGAAAACCTTTGAATACGTCAAGGGCCGCCCCCATGCCCCAAAGGGTGCCACATGGGAGGCCGCTCTGGCCTATTGGAAAACGCTTTACACGGATGAGGGTGCGCATTTCGACAAGGTTGTGACCCTGCGCGGCGAAGATATTGCGCCGGTTGTCACCTGGGGCACCTCACCCGAGGATGTGCTGCCGATCACCGCCGTCGTACCCGCGCCCGGTGACTTCACCGGCGGCAAGGCCGAGGCCGTGAAACGCTCATTGGAATATATGGGCCTGACGCCCGGTCAGAAACTGTCGGATATCGAAATCGACACCGTCTTCATCGGCTCATGCACCAATGGCCGGATTGAGGATCTGCGTGCCGCTGCCGCAATCCTGAAGGGCAAGAAGATCAAGGACGGGCTGCGCGCCATGGTTGTGCCCGGCTCTGGCCTTGTGCGGGCGCAGGCCGAAGAAGAGGGGCTGGCGCAGATCTTTCTGGATGCCGGTTTTGAATGGCGTCTGGCCGGATGCTCAATGTGTCTGGCGATGAACCCTGATCAGCTTTCCCCCGGCGAGCGCTGCGCAGCCACCTCGAACCGCAACTTCGAGGGGCGGCAGGGCCGCGGCGGGCGGACCCATCTGCTCAGCCCCGCGATGGCAGCGGCAGCGGCGATTACCGGCCGTCTGACCGATGTGCGCGAGATGATGGCCGAGACGGTCTGAGGGAGAGAGAAAAATGGATAAATTCAACACCCTGACCGGCATCGCCGCGCCCATGCCGCTGGTCAATATCGACACCGACATGATCATCCCCAAGCAGTTTCTGAAGACCATTCAGCGCTCAGGGCTGGGCAAGAACCTGTTCGACGAGATGCGCTATGACGACAATGGCAACGAAATCCCTGATTTCGTGCTCAACCAGCCGGCCTATCGTGACGCCGAAATCCTGATCGCGGGCGACAATTTCGGCTGCGGCTCGTCGCGCGAACACGCACCTTGGGCGCTACTGGATTTCGGTATCCGCGCCGTGATCAGCACCTCGTTTGCGGATATCTTCTTCAGCAACTGCTTCAAGAACGGTATTCTGCCGATCGTGCTGCCTGAAGATCAGGTCAGGCATCTGATGGACGATGCCAGCAAGGGCGCGAATGCGCGGATCACTGTTGACCTGGAAGCGCAGGTGGTCACCGCGTCGGACGGCACGCAGTTTCCGTTCGAGGTCGACGCCTTCAAGAAGCATTGCCTGCTCAACGGGCTGGATGATATCGGCCTGACGTTGGAGAAAGTGCGTAAAATCGACACTTTTGAGGACACGGCCAAAACCCTCTATCCTTGGGCTTGAGGTCATTCACAACACAACATCTAGGGGCACCCCGGCGGGGTGCCTTATTTTTTCCCGAAAGTTGATGCAAACCTGCGACAGTTTCACCTCGAAAATGCACCAGAGATTCCGGACACTTCGCAAGAGCATTGCAGGGGTCGGCGCAAATGGGCAGAATTGTGGCAAAATTGAGGCGAGCCGTTGCTGACTTCGGCCGAAACAACAAGGCGCCCGGCAAGACCCGGCCGGTATACGCCACGAGCATGGGTGAACCAAAGGTGAAACCACAATACCCCGGGGCCGCATTGCGTGCTTTTCTGGTCGCCGTGTTGGTGATCCTGCCTGCGGTTCTTGTACCGGGCACTACGCCAGAGGTCGCGCAGATCGTCATCTTACTGGCGATCTTTGGTGCGGGCGTGGTTTTCGCTGAGTATTCCTCGGCCTATCCCGGTCTGATCGAATTCCGGTTCGCCGCACCGTTCAACCGTACGCGGTTTCTGATGCTGGCGCTGTCGGCGACGTTGATCGCGCTGCTTTTGCGCCATCCGTCCGATCCCGGCACCTTGTCCTCGCTGGCGCAGGGCCTTGCCCTGTCCTGTGCGCGCCTCCTTGATTTTGGTTTAAGCCCCGTCCGCTTTCTGGAGCTCTCGCTCCCTGAGAACCTGCCGCCCGAGCATCTGGCGCTTGTCCGGCAAGGGGCCTCACTGGCGCTGGTTCTGGGCGCAACCACCGTGCTGGGTTTTGTGACGGCCATCCGACTGAACGTTTGGCCGATGGGCTCAGGGCCATTCAATGTCTGGATCAATCTGCCCACATTCGACCCGACGGCGGGCAACGATGTGGTGAAAAGGCTGCTTCGTCACGCCCGCATTAACATCCTGTTAGGGGTTTTGCTGCCATTCTTGCTGCCGGGGCTTATCGTGGCGTCGGCGCATCTGGTGCAACCGATGACATTGCAGTCTCCGATGGGGTTTGTCTGGGGTATTGTGCTGTGGGCCTATCTGCCGGCCAGTCTGATGATGCGCGGTGTGGCAATGATCCGCGTGGCCCGGATGATCCGCGCCAACCGCCGTCGCTTTGCCGACAGCGAAGGCAACGCATTCGTGACAGCCTGATTCAAGCCGGTCGACCCTGCCTCGACATGGCACGCTTTGCCATGATTGCCGCTCTCCTCCTGCTGCCACTTGCTGCGCTTGCGACGCCGGTGCGGTTGGCCGTCCTGCATAGCGGCCTGAGCAGGGACGGACCGGGCCTGTTGCTGCGCGACATCCGGCGATCAGACGCAGACATCCTCGCCATCCGCGATGTCATTGTGGCCATGCGCCCGGATGTGTTGCTGCTCCTGCGTTTCGATTATGATCTCGATGCCGCGGCCCTGCGTGCCTTCGCCGCGCTTCTGGACGAAGGTGGCCATACCATGCCCCACCATTTCGCGTGGCGGCCCAACACAGGCATGGCTACGGGGCTGGATATGGTCGGCGACGGCCGGACCGGCACAGCGGATGACGCCCAGGGTTTTGGCCGCTATGCCGGGGCGGGGGGGATGGCGATCTTGTCGCGCCTGCCGGTTGTCAGCTCTCATGCCCATGACTATTCGGCGTTTCTGTGGCGTGACCTCCCCGACGCACTCATCCCGCAACGGGACGGCGCGGCCTTTCCCTCCGACGAGGTGTTCGCGGTTCAAAGACTATCCAGCACGGGCCACTGGCGGGTGCCGGTACTATTGCCGGACGGTCGGCACCTAACCTTGCTGGCGTGGCATTCTGGCCCGCCTGTTTTTGGTGGCCCGCTGGCCCGCAACCGTCGCCGCAATCACGACGAGACCGCATTCTGGCTTCACCTTCTGAACGGCGCACTGCCTTTTCCACCCCCGGAGCCGCCCTTTGTCTTATTGGGCAACAGCAATCTGGACCCGGAGCACGGTGACGGCATCCATGCGGCGATGCAGGCATTGTTATCGCATCCCGCGCTGCAAGACCCCCGGCCCGTCGGGCGCAGGCCCGGAACCGAAGCTGACAGCGCGGCCACCGCCTATTGGCCGGATGGGCCCGGTGCGCTGCGGGTCAGCTATATCCTGCCTGACAGCACGATCACGGTCAGCGACAGCGGCCTTGTCTGGCCCCCGCTCCCGGCCCGTCATGCCATGGTCTGGACGGATCTGATGCCACAGGGCCCCTGACCCGGCACACCAATCAGGGTTTTCGTATCAGTTGATCAGTCCGGCGTGACGCATGGCGGCCTCGATTGCCTCTCGCACCGGGGCAGTCACCGACAGCAATGGCATGCGCACCTCGTCTTCGCACATGCCCAGCCGCGATAGGCCATATTTCGCACCCGCCAGCCCTGGCTCAAGAAAGATCGCGGTGTGCAATGGCATCAGCCGGTCCTGATAGGCCAGCGCCCTGGCGTAATCACCTGCCAGCGTGGCCTCCTGAAACTCGGCGCAAAGCCGCGGCGCGACATTTGCGGTGACCGAAATGCAACCCACGCCGCCATGCGCATTAAACCCCAGCGCCGTCGCGTCCTCGCCAGAAAGCTGAATGAAATCCGCCCCGCAGGTCTCGCGCTGCATCGAGACACGCTCGATCTTGCCGGTCGCGTCCTTGACGCCAATGATCCGAGGCAGCCGGGCCAGTTCGCCCATCGTGTCGGGCATCATGTCCACGACGGAGCGACCGGGAATGTTGTAAATGATGATCGGCAGATCGCAGCAATCATGCACCGCCCGGAAATGTGCGATCAACCCGGCCTGGGTAGGCTTGTTGTAATAGGGCGTCACCACCAGCGCGGCCGCCGCGCCGACAGATTCGGCATGCCGCATGAAGCGAATGGCCTCGACCGTATTGTTGGACCCGGCGCCCGCAATCACCGGAATGCGCCCAGCTGCGGCCTTGACCACCGCTTCGATCACCTGTTCATGTTCTTCGTGGCTCAGCGTGGGGCTTTCACCTGACGTGCCCACCGGCACCAGACCGTGGCTGCCCTCAGTCACATGCCATTCGACCAGCGCCTCCAGCGCCTCAAAATCCACCGCGCCGCCCTTGAAAGGTGTTACCAACGCAGGAAGGGATCCCCGAAACATGTTTTCTTCTCCTTCTGACGGTGGCGCGAACCTGCTTTGCAAGCAGGCGCTGAACGGTTTGTGTGTTGCGCGTGCGCCTCAGGCGGTTAGACTCTCTTCCAGCCCTTTTCAAGACACAACCATGCGCATCATCCAGACAGCTCTCAAGGCCCTCCCTTCTGTGGCAGTCCTGCTTGCCATGTCCACCAGCCTCGCAAACGCGCGGGAGGTGCCCCCGCCACCGCGTGCGGCAGGGGCAATCGGTGCATTGGTTGCAGCCTTTGATGGCGGAGATTCCGCGCGCACCACCCGGCTTCAGGCGCTGGCCGGTGAAACCGGAACCCGGATTGCGCGCTGGCAGCATCTGCGCGAGGGCCGCAGCACCCGGCTGGAGGATTATGCAGATTTCCTGAACGCCCATCCGGACTGGCCCCTGACCGAGACCCTTCACCGACAGGCCGAGGCCACGCTGGCGAATGCCTCAAACGCAGCGGTGATCAACTGGTTTACTGAGCGTGAACCGCTGACTGCGGCCGGGGCAATGGCGCTTTTCACGGCGCTGGAAGCCACCGGTGAGAATGGTCGCGCGCTGGCACTGGCCCGAACGCTTTGGCAAGAGCAGATCCTGAATACCGATCAGGAGAACCGTCTGCTGGCGCGTCATGGGCAGGCGCTGGCGGAACTTCATGTCGCACGGCTGGATGAAATGCTCTGGCGCGGCGCCACCCAGAACGCCACGCGCATGTTGGAGCGCGTGCCAGCGGGCGAGGCAGCACTAGGCCGCGCCCGTCTGGCGCTTCAGGCACGCGAAAGCGGCGTGAATGCACTGATCAATGCGGTGCCCGCCGCGCTGGCCGATGATCCCGGTCTGGCCCATGACCGCTTTCAGTGGCGGATGCAGAGTGGCCTGCTGGACGAGGCCGCTGAATTGCTGCGCGAACGCTCGCAGAACCCGGAGCGGCTGGGCCGCGCTGAAGGTTGGGCCAGCGGCCGTCAGCGACTTGTCCGCCGCGCGCTTGCCGAGGGCGATTACCAGCTGGGCTATGAGCTGGCGTCACGCCACGGTCTGGATGATGGCGTGCAGATGGTTGATCTGGAATGGCTGGCCGGGTACTTCGCGCTGCGCCATCTGGATGATGCCGAAGCTGCATTGCGCCATTTCGCCGCTATCCGTATGCGCGTTTCCAGCCCCATCAGCCTCGGCCGCGCCGGGTATTGGGAGGGGCGCGCTTATGAGGCGTTGGGCCAGCCTGAAAACGCCCGCGCAGCCTATGAATTCGGTGCCGAACATCAGACCGCCTTTTATGGCCAGTTGGCTGCTGAGCGCGTTTCGCTGCCTATCGACCCTGCACTACTGATCACCCCTGACTACCCCGACTGGCGCGCGACATCGCTCGCGAGTTCGGACGTTTTGCAGGCTGCGCTGCTTTTACACCGCGCTGGCCAGTGGCATGAGGCACGGCGCTTCGTGCTGCATCTGGCCCGGTCGCTGGACAACGAGGCCGAACTTGGCGCGCTTGCCCAGCTCTGGCTGGACCGGGGCGAGCCTAACTTCGCCATCAATATCGCCAAGCTGGCAGTGCAATCGGGCATCGTGCTGCCCAATGCCTATTTCCCGCTCACCGGGTTGGAAAACGCCACCCTGCCCGCGCCTGCCGATCTGGTGATGGCCATTGCCCGGCGCGAAAGCGAGTTCGATCCGGCGGTGATCAGCCATGCCGATGCGCGCGGCCTGCTACAGGTTCTGCCAGGTACCGGAGAGCTGATGGCGCGGCGGCTTGGTATCGAGTATGACCCCGCGCGCCTGACCACTGACCCAGAGTTCAACGCCCTTTTGGGCGCGGCCTATCTGGAACAACTGATCACCGAGTTTGGCGCGCTGCCATTGGTCGCGGCAGGCTACAACGCCGGCCCGGGCCGCCCGCGCCGCTGGATCACCGAGTTCGGCGACCCGCGCGACCCCTCGATTGACCCGATCGACTGGGTGGAGCGTATTCCGTTTGCCGAAACCCGCAATTATGTCATGCGCGTGCTGGAATCACTGATCCTGTATCGCGCGATTCTGAATGGCGAAAGCGGGCCGATCCGGTTGAGCGACGTGCTGCGCGGAGGCTGAGTATGGCTTGGTGCTTCGGCAATATCGCGGACCTGTCGGCGCATATGCTCGCGCCCATGACGTGTCCCTGATGCGTCGGCTGACCCTCCCCGACAGTGGCGGCCCGATCGAGGGGGCCAAGCGCCACGCCCCCTCCGCCGCGCGTAATATGGAGCCGATCGCCGCCGTACTGGCCCAACATCTGCCCGCAACGGGCCGCGCCTTGGAGCTGGCCAGCGGAACCGGGCAGCATATCGGGTTTTTTGCTGCGCGTTTTACGGGGCTGATCTGGCAACCCAGCGATATCAACCCGGACAATCTGGCCTCGATCCGGGCCTGGGCATCTGATGCCCCACGTGAAAACCTGTGCGATCCGGTCCTGCTGGATGCCTGCACAGCAGGTTGGGCAGCCGATCACGGTGGCAATGCTGCGATCTGCCTGACAAACCTTCTGCATCTGATCTCACAACCCGAGGCCGAGATCCTGCTGACAGAAACCGCCCGTGCGCTGGCCCCGGACGGGGTGTTCTGCCTGTACGGCCCGTTCAAACGCACCGAAACGCTGATCAGCGAAGGCGACCGCGCCTTTGATGAAAGCCTGCGCGCGCAGGACCCGGCAATCGGCTACAAGAACATCGAATGGGTGGAAACGGTGCTGACAGGTCACGGGTTGGCCGCCCGCGCCTTGCACGAAATGCCTGCGAGCAACCTGATGTTGGTGATGCAACTCCCTGCCCATACTTGATTCACGTCAAGGCAAGGATGGTACCGTCATGCGAGTTCCCGGCAACAAGCAAAAAAGGGAATGCCATGGACTACACCGCATACATCGCCGCAACCCGTGACCGCAGCCGCGCATTGGCCAAGGCCGCACCGGACGCAATGAAGAGCTTTGGCGCACTATCAAAAAACGTGAAGGAAGGCGGCGTCCTCAGCGTGAAGGAAAAAGAGTTTGTTGCGCTGGGGATATCCATTGCAGTGCGCTGCGAGGCCTGCATCGGCTTTCATGTGGAGGCGCTGATGAAAGCCGGAGCCATGCGCGAGGAACTGGCCGATGTTCTGGCCATGGCGATCCAGATGGGCGGCGGCCCGTCGGTCATGTATGCAGGCAAGGCGCTGGATTGCTGGGACCAGTTGCAGGCGGCAAAGGGCTGAGCGGCGCTCAGCCCAGCCGCTCGGCCACCTCGGTGCGCACCTTTCCTGCGGCCTCGGCCTTGACCGGGCCATAGCCGCGAATGCCCATCGGCGCGGCCAGTATTGCCCGCCATCGGGTCATGTCGGCCGGGGCTTCATCAGCGGCGCGGGCCAGAAGCTCCTCAAACCAAGTGATCAGCTCGCGCTCCAATTTTCGCTCTGGATGATAGCCGAACGGGTCCAGCGCCGTGCCGCGCAGCCTTTTCATGCGCGCCAGCAGGGCAAAGGCCGGACGCATCAGCGCACCAGAGAAGCGGCGTTTGTGCGGTCGCCCGCGCGCATCGGTTCCGCCGGGCCAAAGCGGTGGGGCCATGTGATAGTTCACCTTCGCCCCGGGCCCGAAACCCTGCGCGATCCGTTCGGCAAAAACCGGGTCACGATGCAGCCGGGCAACCTCGTATTCATCCTTGTAGGTCATCAGCTTGAACAGGCTTCTGGCGGCGGAATGTGACAGCGTATCATCGCCTAGGGCCAAAACAGGCCGTAAATTCTGGCGATACCGCTCTGCATAGGCCGCGTTCTGATACTCCGTCAGAAACGCCGCGCGCCGGGCGATCACCTCATCCAGCGTTTGTTCCTTTGGGCTGCCGCCCACCGCTTCTGTCAGAAGCGCCGGGTTGACCGCCGCCAAGCGGCCCAGCGCAAAGGCGCGACGGTTTTCACTGATCGCCACGCCGTTGAGCGAAATTGCCCGCTCCAGCGCCCCCAGAGACACCGGTACCAGACCGGATTGCCAGGCAAAACCCAGCATCAGAATATTGGCATAGACCGTGTCGCCCAGCAGCGCCTCGGCCAGCCTGCCCGCATCAATCGCACCGACGGGCGCCTCCACCGCCGCCTCAAGCGATTGCAGACGCTCAGGAATTTTGAGGCTTGCGTCACGGTTGAGTACAATATCCCCAGTCGGCATGCCGGTCAGTGTCACCACCGCCTTGGTACCCGGTCGCAGGCAGGCGCTCGCCTTGGGCGCGGTTGAGACCACGATATCACAGCCGATCAGCGCATCGGCGCTGGCCTCGTCAATTCGCACCTGTTGCAGATCGGCCGGGCGCGGCGCAAGGCGCAGATAGCTCAGCACCGGGCCAAACTTCTGTGCGAAACCTGTGAAGTCCAGAACCGACGCCCCGCGCCCCTCCAGATGCGCGGCCATCGAGATCAGCGCGCCGACCGTCACCACCCCGGTGCCGCCAACCCCTGTCACCAGCAAGTCATAGGGCTTGTCCAGAACCGACAGTTCGGGCTCTGGCAACGCGGACAGTGCCGCCTCGATTGCCGAATGCGCGCGCGGTTTCGGTTTCAGCCGCGGGGCACCCTCGATGGTCACGAACGAGGGGCAGAAGCCATTGAGGCAGCTGTAATCCTTGTTGCAGTTCGACTGGTTGATGCGCCGCTTTGGGCCAAATTCGGTTTCTACCGGCTCAACGCTCAGGCAGTTCGATTCCTTTGAGCAATCGCCGCAACCCTCGCAGACCAGCTCGTTGATCATCACAAACTTCTGCGGGTCCTCCAGCGTGCCGCGCTTGCGGCGACGGCGTTTTTCGGTGGCGCAGGCCTGCTCATAGATCAGTACTGAAACCCCCTGCACCTCGCGCAGTTCCCGCTGCACCGCATCCAGCGTGCGACGCTCATGAAAGCTGGTGCCTGACGGGAAGTCGGCCTTGGTGAACTTGCCGATATCGTCAGATACCAGCGCAAGCCGCTCCACCCCTTCGGCACGGCAGATCTGCGCGATGGCCTGCACGCTGACCGGGCCATCCACCGGCTGCCCGCCAGTCATGGCAACGGCATCATTATACAAGATCTTGTAGGTAATATTCGCTCGCGCAGCAATCGCTTGCCGGATCGCCATACTGCCGGAATGATACCAAGTCCCCTCGCCCAGATTCTGGAACACATGGTCCTTGCCGGTAAACATGGACGAGGCGGCCCAATTGACCCCCTCGCCCCCCATCTGGATCAGGCTGGTGGTTTCACGGTTCATCCATGACGCCATGAAATGACAGCCGATCCCGGCCAGCGCCTTGGATCCCTCGGGCACCTTGGTCGACGTGTTGTGCGGGCAGCCAGAGCAGAAATAGGGCGTCCGGGTAGCGCCCGGGATGTTGAGCAAAGGCGCGCGCTTGGCCAGAATGGCCTTGGCCCGCGCAGTGAAGCCCTCATCCGGGAACAGCCGGTCAAGGCGGCGGGCCACAATTGGCAGAAGCTGGCGCGACGACAATTCGCCCGTCCATGGGATCAGCCGCTCGCCACGCTCATCCCGTTTACCGACCATGAGCCGGGGTTTGCTGCCGTCCCAGTCATAAAAATATTCCTTCAGCTGGCTCTCGATAATCCCGCGCTTCTCTTCGATCACCAGAATCTCTTCTTTACCGGCGACAAACTCCAGCGCGGCACGTCGCGCCAGCGGCCAGACCATGCCAACCTTGTAGACATCGATCCCCAGTCGCGCGCATTCATCGCGGCTCAGACCCAACAACCGCAGCGCCTCCATCAGGTCATGATGCGCCTTGCCGGTACTCACAAAGCCAAACCGCGCGCGTGGAAGATCATGTATGCGCCGGTCGATCGGATTGGCGTCGGCAAAGGCGAACACCGCCTGTTTCTTGGCCTCCATCCGCTCTTCGATCTGAAAACCAGGCAGATCCGGCCAGCGATAATGCAGGCCGGTGGCGGGCATTTCATGGTTCGGAGTGATGAAAACCGGGTCGCGCGGCAGCTCCAGCGACATGCCACTTTCCACCACATCAGACACCGCCTTGAAACCCACCCACATGCCAGAGTAGCGCGATAACGCATAGCCCCAGGCACCGAAACTCAGAAACTCGGCCACGTTCGAAGGGTTCAGCGTGGGCATGAACCAGGACATGAAAGCCACATCCGACTGATGCGGCATGGATGACGAGACACAACCATGGTCATCCCCGGCAACGACCAGAACGCCGCCATGCGGGCTGGAGCCATAGGCATTGCCATGTTTGAGCGCGTCGCCCGCCCGGTCCACACCGGGCCCCTTGCCATACCAAAGGCCGAAAACCCCCTGCACCTCGGCGCGCGGATTGGTTTCCACCTGCTGGCTTCCCAAAATCGCGGTGGCGGCCAGATCCTCATTCACCGCCGGCAGAAACTCGATCCGACCGTCCTTCAGCAAATCACTTGAGCGCCACAGTTCCAGATCCAGCGCTCCCAAGGGCGAACCGCGATAGCCTGATACCAGACCGCCCGTATTCAACCCTGCGGCCCGGTCGCGCCGCGCCTGATCCAGCACGACGCGTACCAATGCCTGAGTGCCGGTCAGGAAAACCCGGCCTTCGCGGCGGGTATAGCGATCGGCAATGGCGTAATCGTCGAGCGGGCGGAGCGGAGCATTCATGGCTGTGCCTTTCTCGGTGAGCTTGAAGGAACTTATCCCAAACGGTCCGAAAAGATGTGCCAGATTTACCGGTTTTGCGGGTTAGTTGTTGAAAATTTATTCGTGAACGGCCATGTAACCGGCAGGACAATCCGGAAAGCAATATGGAACTGGAAGAACGAGACTGGCGCCTTCTGGAGCATCTGCAAATCGATGCGCGCCTCACCAATCAAGATCTGGCAGATCGGCTGGGGATGTCACCCTCAGCCTGTTGGCGACGGGTCCGTCAACTGGAAGAGGCCGGTATCATCGCAGGGTATCGTGCCACGGTGGATGCGCGCCGCGCCGGAATGGAGTTTCATGCGATCCTCCATGTGCAACTGACGCGCCATACCCGTGAGATTGTCGATCGCTTCATTGCCGAAGTGCTGCGCCACGACGAAGTGCTCGATTGTTTTGCCACCACCGGGACAGCCGATTATCATCTACGCATATTGTGCCGTGATCTGGACGCCTTCAATGCCTTCATGGAACGCACCCTGTTCCGGCTTGATGGTATTGCCAATATCCAGACCAATCTTGTCCTGCGACATGTAAAACGCGCTGCAATCATCCGGGGCTGACCGGGTGCGCAGTACACGGGTTTGCAATCGCTTCGCCGGCGGACAGCACGCGACATCGTCCACCGGCCATGACACTTTTATGCAGCCTGCGTCTGGTATGGGTCTATCGCTCAGAACAGATCAACGTCACCTGCGTCTGACGCGAGTGACGGCGGCTTGCGCGGTACATGAGGCGCTATCATCGGCTCTTCACGCGTTGCCTGCATTTTCAACACCTGCGCCCGCCCGCTTTGCGGCCAGAAACGCACCCGGCGGCCTTGCGTCCCGCCCAGACACTCACTGACCAGTGGTATTCCTTCATCCTCAAGGAAAGATCTCGCAAAGGCCGCGTTGTTCTGGCCAATGTCAGACAGCGTGCGGACCACACTTGCCCCCCCGAAAAGCTTGGCCTCAAGCCCGCTGCGCTGCGCCCCTTTGCGCAGCAGGGCGTTGATCAGTTGCTCCATTGCGTAGGCACCATATTTGATATTCTGCCGATCCCTTGGATCGGCACCCGGCAGAAGGAAATGGTTCATTCCCCCGATACCGCGCGATGGATCAAAAATACACGCGGCAACACATGAACCCAGGATCGTCGTTATGAGATCGTCCGGATGACTCGCGATCCGGAACTCGCCCTGGATGACATTGATGACATTCTGACCCCGGACCATTCTGCTCTGTCCCTAGCCCGCCATGGCATTTGAATCGCGGCAAGCCATCAGAATCGCCGAGCCGATGCGCGACAATGGCAATTCCTGCATCGCCGCACCGATCTCGACTGCCGCACGGGGCATGCCATATACAGTGCTGGTGAACCGGTCCTGAACGATGGTCCGGCCGCCATGTCGCCGGATCTCCAGCAAACCCTCGGCGCCATCTCGTCCCATCCCGGTCAACAAAACCCCGACCACGCCCTCACCCAACGCCACCGCAGAACGGAACAGCATATCGACCGATGGTCGATGGCCGGATACCGGCTCTCCGGGGATCAGCTTGCAAAAGGGAGATCGCCCTGCGCGAATCACGAGATGACGCTGATCTTCCGGAGCAACATAGACACGCCCGACCTCAAGTGGTGCCCCTTGCCGGGCTTCGCTAACCTTGGCAAGACAATGGCGATCCAGGCGTTGTACAAGGCCGGGCACGAATTCCGGTCGAATATGCTGAACGATCAGCGTGGGCGGACAATCCGGCGGATAACTCGCCAACACACTTAAAAGCGCCTCTATCCCGCCGGTCGACGAACCGATGACGACGCAGCGTGAATAGGTTGCATCGCCACCTCCACGCCCGCCTTGGCCACCGAGTTCCAGCCGCCCCGACATCGTATGCGTCCCACTCCGCCCCGAGATGCAAGCGCGGATCTGATCTGCATTGACCGATTCGTCGATCACGGCGAACGCGGCCTTGCTTCCGCCACGCGCGTATCGCGATTCAGGCCTGCCATATATAACGCACCGCAACCCCAAGGCATCCAGCAACGCCCCGTACATCAGAAACTCCGGTTGCGCCGCCATCTCCTCGCAAATGACCACCACATCGGGGTGATGCAACTCGGTCAGGTTGTAACAATCGGTCAGGTTGGTGACCGGGGTCATGAGATCCATGGCCGCATCAGCCGTGAACTGAGGTGCCAGCCGCCGCAATCGATGCGGCCGGTCGTCTGCAAGCAATACACGAAATCGAGACACGAGGCGGGATCCTGACAGATGCATCCTGACCGCGAACACCGGCCACAGATCCTGAATGAACCAGAAAGATTAACAGCTCAGAAACATGGAGCGATTTAAGGAGACCGATTTTGATCTTCCCAGATTAAGAGGTTTTTCACTTCCAGGCCCTAATTCTGATCTTCGAGCAGTCCGGACAACGCCCGGAATGCGGAACAGGTCGAAGAAACACTTGGGCCTTTCGATGATTCGGAGAACGAAGATGAATGTGCGAGGACTGGCGGGCGACGTGCCTGGCGACAAGCGGCAATTTGTGACTGGGGCCGCATGGTTTCAGGGGTTGGAACCGCGATCTCAAGGGGCATTCGCTGTCAAAGCGGCCACGTGCCAGTTCATCCGTCGCACGACGACCGGTCAGGCCGTCACCGCCATTGCTGCCCTTTTCCGCACCGCAGGCATGGTCTGGCATCGCGTCTCCAGCGGCTGCTTCAGAGGCAAAAACCCATGATTGCCCACCTTCAAGCTCAGCAAATCTCACTGCAACCGGAACCCGCTCAATCGATCGTGTTCCGCTCTATCAGGGATCAGAAAATGAAAGGAACGCTCAAACTCGCCGCGTCCATGGACAGCCTGGCAACAGAGCATCTCGCGGCGGAACTGGCGCATCAACGCGGACACTCGCTTTCGCTGGACGCCGGAAATGTCTCATTCATTGGTGCGCTTGCTCTGCAGCTGCTGATTGTCGCCCATCGACAATGGTTAAACGACGATAAGTCTTTTCAGATTGTCGATCCCTCACTCGCCTTTCTTGACGGGATAGCACAGATGGGGGTCCGCAATGCCGACATCGGACTTCCGGAACCGTCAGAGGTGCCAGAATGACCTTGCGCGTCCTAGCGGTCGATGACTCACGCACCATGCGAAACCTCCTGAGTGCCGCATTGGTCCAGGCTGGTTTTGATGTCGATCTAGCCGAAGACGGTGAAGATGGATTGCAAAGGCTGAGTGAAACCAGCCCGGACATTGTGATCACCGACATCAATATGCCCAGACTTGATGGCTTCGGCCTCATTGAGGCCATCCGAGGTTCTCTGGGCAACCGCCACTTGCCAATCCTTGTCCTGACAACGGAAAGCGCCCCGGAGTTGAAGGCCCGCGCCCGGGCATCCGGCGCAACAGGTTGGATCGTGAAGCCTTTTGATGAAACGAAACTCGTCGCCGCGATAGAGCGTGTCACTATGCCAAGGGGCGAAGTATGAGTATCATTATATCAGACGATTTCCGTGAATCCTTCTTCCAGGAATGTGAAGACCTGCTTGAAGCAATGAACGACGGTTTTCGCCTTATGGCTGATGATCAGCACGAGATCGAAACCGTTCACGCAGTCTTTCGCGCGGTGCACTCCATCAAGGGTGGCGCAGGAGCATTTGGGCTGGATAAGCTGGTGGATTTCGCCCACCATTTTGAAACCGCACTGGACAAATTGCGCTCTGGAAAACTCGACCTTGACGATGACGTTCTGGCGCTTTTCCAGCGATGCGGCGACCATCTTGCAGACCTCGTCGCCGCAGCCCGAGAGGGTGCAGAGATGGAGGAAGGTATCGGTTCTCACCTGCAAGCAGAGTTGGACGAAGCCATAGGCTCAACGCCGCAGGACGAAGAAATCGCTCCGGTTGAATTTCAGCCAATGGGCCTGGACATGGATCTGTGTCTCGGTCCCGCGTCGCCCGGCCGATACAAGATCGATTTCGCACCCGAGGCCGAACTTTTCCGTTCGGGCAATGAGCCGGCACTCCTGTTCCGCGCCCTGTCCCGCCTCGGCAAGCTCACGGTCCGCATTGACACAGATGCCCTTCCCAAGTTCACCGAACTGGATTGCACGAAACCGCATCTGCATTGGCTGCTCATGCTGGAAAGTGCCGAACCCCTTGATGCCATCACTGACACCTTCGAGTTCGTGGAAGGAATGTGCCGCCTTGAAATCACCGAGGACGAGGCGCTGGACGTTCAGAACCCCGACGCGAGTACTTCACTACAGGACATCATCGCGCAGACAGACGCGCCGGTAGACGAACCCTTGCGCACTGCAAAACAACCGCAGGCCAGTAGTCGCAACGAAACGAACAACCGCGGCAGTGGAGCTACGATCCGGGTTGATCTGGAGCGGGTGGACAAGCTCATCAACCTGGTTGGGGAACTGGTGATCAAGGAGGCGATGCTCTCGCAATCGATATCCAATATCGCTCTGCCCTCAGAGAACGAGGTTTCCGTCGGCCTGGAAAGCCTGAAACAGCTTGCCGGTGAAATCCAGGAAGGCGTGATGGCTATTCGCGCGCAGCCGGTTAAACCCATGTTCCAGCGTATGTCCAGGATCGTCCGCGAGGCCGGAATTGCAACCGGTAAACGGGTCCGACTGGTAACACAGGGCGAGCATACCGAAGTGGACAAGACAGTCATTGAGCGTCTGGTCGATCCTTTGACCCATATGATCCGCAATGCCGTGGATCACGGGCTTGAAGACACAGAAACGCGCCGCAGCGCGGGCAAACCGGACGAAGGGACTGTGATCTTGTCGGCGGCCCATCGTTCCGGACGCGTGATGATCGACATTTCTGACGACGGTGGTGGAATAAACCGATCAAAGGTCAGGAAAATCGCCGAAGGGAAAGGCCTGGTGTCGGCAGAAGCCGATCTCAGTCCTACAGAGATCGACAACCTCCTGTTTCTGCCCGGGTTCTCATCAAAAGAGGAAGTGTCAGCCCTTTCAGGTCGCGGTGTCGGTCTGGATGTCGCTCGCAGCGAGGTGCAGGCGCTGGGTGGACGGGTCTCCATCACGTCCAATCCAGGAGAAGGAACTACTTTCTCCATCAGCCTGCCACTGACTCTCGCGGTTCTGGAAGGAATGGTTATCGAAGTCGCCGATCAGACGATGGTTGTTCCGATCACGGCGATTCAGGAGACACTACAACCGAGAACCGCCGAGATTCATCAAATCGGACAGGATGGCCGCGTCGTGGTCAATCGAGAGCGCCTTGTCCCGATCGTTGACTTGGGCGAAGTCTTCGGGTTCCGGCCTGCGCCCGCCGTACTCGACAACCATGTTCTGCTACTGGTTGAAACTGATAATGGCCGACACTGTGCTTTGATCGTGGACGGAATCCAGGATCAGCGCCAAGTGGTGATCAAGAGTCTGGAAAGCAACTACGGTCATGTCAACGGGGTCGCGGCTGCCACAATCCTTGGTGATGGGCGGATTGCACTGATCATCGATCCCGACGGGATCATCAGAGATGCTGCCGGCCAAGTCGGCGCTGAACTTCAATTCTACTCTGCGGGACAATGCCATGCTTGATGATGTAACAGGAACACGCACAGTCGATCGCGAAGTCGTCGCCTTTCGAGTTGCGGGTCAGGACTTTTGTATCGACATCATGTCGGTTCGAGAGATCCGTGGTTGGACAGAAACAACAATCCTCCCGCATGCCCAGCGTTTCGTGAAGGGTGTCATTAACCTGCGTGGTTCGGTCGTTCCGGTCGTAGATCTGTCCGAACGCCTGGGCCTCGGTATGATTGAACCCGGTCCGCGCCACGTCATCATTATCACTGTCATTGGCACACAGACCGTCGGACTTCTGGCTGAGGTTGTGTCTGATATCCTGACGGTAAGCGACGACTCTATGCAACCGGTGCCGGACATCGCATCAGAATCTGCGCGGGCATATATTTCCGGTGTGGTTGTTGCGCAGGAAAAAATGATCCGGAAAATCGATCTGGCCAAGGTTCTTCCGGCCAATGGAAAAGAACTCGCATGAATGCACCAGTCACCACTGCGATGAACGGCACGCCAGAACTGTCGATCGGTGACAGGGAGTTCGCTGCTCTTGCGAAGCTCGTTCATGGCGAAAGTGGGATCGTACTCGCCGATGCCAAGAAGGGTCTCGTTGTGTCACGCCTGGCGCGCCGCTTGCGCGACCTCGGCTTGCGAAGTTTCGGTGAATACTGTCACCTGTTGCAGGCCGAAGACGGGGCAGACGAGCGGTCCAAGCTTATCTCGGCCTTGACCACAAATGTAACCAAGTTCTATCGCGAAGATCACCATTTCCGATCCTTGGAAGAACAGATTTTCCCGGCATTGATCGCCCGCGCGCGCGGCGGCGATCGAATCCGCATCTGGTCGGCTGGCTGCTCAACCGGAGAAGAGCCCTACAGCATTGCAATGGAACTACTCGAACTCTGCTCTGACGCCGCAAAACTCGACATCCGCATCCTGGCAACTGATATCGATCCACAGGTCCTCGCCGTCGCAAGCACTGGTCAATATACGGAAACCGCAAGCGCTGGAATCCCCGAAAGCCGGCGCGCACGCTACACATCGCTGCGCAATGGTCGCTATGAAATGTCCAGTGCCCTGCGCGAGCTCATAACATTTGCCCCGCTCAATCTGGTCGGTCAATGGCCGATACGCGGCCCCTTCGACGTCATCTTCTGCCGAAACGTTGTGATCTATTTCGATGCGGCAACCCAGGAACGTCTCTGGCAACGCTTTGCAGGGCTAATTCCGGTCGGCGGTCACTTGTTCATTGGCCATTCCGAAAGACTTGGCCGATCTGCCGAGCGCTTTTTCACCACAACAGGCATCACTCAATACCGCCGCACGCATGGGTCGCCCGATCCGACGACCGGTGCATCCTGAAAGAAAGGAATTTTGGGATGAGTATCAAGAATCAGCTACATGTTATGGTTGTTGACGACATGGCAACCAGTCGAGGCCTGATCATTCAAGCACTTGAATGGATGGGCATTCGCAACATCGATTTTGCGACAGATGGAAACACTGCTTTTCAGCGACTGGTTGCGAAACCGGTGCATCTCGTCGTTTCGGATTTCAACATGCCGGGGGCCGATGGGCTTGCTCTCTTGGAGGGGTTGCGGCGCAATCGCACCACGCAGCGGATCGGGTTTATCCTCGTAACGGGCGTTGCGGATCCGGTGGTTGTCCGGCGTGGGCAGGAGCTTGGCATGAACAATTTTATCAAGAAGCCGTTTTCACCCGAGGGTCTGAAGGCCTGTATCGAGCGAGTTGTCGGCAAACTCTGACCCTGGGAACCGCAAAGCCATGAGCACGCAACCTTTGAGCACCGTTCTGATGAATTTGACGCACGAACTGTGCGCGCTCGCAACGCTCGCAGGGAACATTGACCACGCCATTGGGAAGCTTGAGATGTCGGCAGACACAGACAGCAAATCTCTGGGAACACTACAAAAAGTGGACTTTCTTCGCCAGTCTCTTGAGTGTCTCGCGCAGTACTCTGGCAACATTGCCAAACAGGTGAACGGTCCAGTCGTGGTCGATCCGGCAACTGCGGCCCAAGCGCTTCCGCTTCGCGATCTTGCGCGAGGCCTGCTTGGTCAAAATGACATCCTTGATCCCTCCGATCGCCAGAACGGTCAGGATGTGTGGCTGTTCTGATCAGCGTCTGAAAAATAATGAAGCATTGTCGCCTATGTCGGATTGTCCGAACACGTTCGGGTTTGCTGCTCTGGTTAACGGAGCGAACCTTTCGCACTCCCAGAATTGAAGGCTTCTTCCACACTAACGGAAGGCGCAAGAAGGTGGCTGACGCGAAGAGGGACGGTGCGATGGGTCAGGTGATCCAGATTGAAGAGGGCCAGATCAGGGATCATCTTGGCGAGATGTTGGCCGCCATGAGCAAGGAGCCAATGAACGCGATGCTCACCGCCGAGGCGGACCGGTTGTGAGGCGCGGGGTGCTATGAAGAGCGCCCGGGACGCACGCGCAGGCAGTGAGGAGCGTGTGCTGCGCACCAAGGCAGATGAGGTGAAGCTGAAGGTGCCCAAGCTGCGGCACCGGAAGTTCTGGAATGAGCCTATGGCGCGCCATTGGTCCGAGTGACGATTTCGAGTGACAACGGGGACTGATCACCAAGCGTTACCGGTGCGGGAAAGCTCGGTCGGAGTGGCCTTGGATCGAGATGCAGCTGGCGGGCGTGGCCGCCGAGTTTGCGACAAGATCTGGCCTGTCCATCACCCTGCACCGATACCAACCCGGAGCGACGCGAGGAAAGCCAGCAAGATCATCATACGCATCTGTCGTATCTACCGGTCCGTTGGCAAACTGCTCGCCTTCGACTCGACTTGCCACAACCTGCTGTAACCTGCGCTCAATCCATCAGGAAAACGAGGGCAACCACCACGCCCAGAATCCCGAGCCCGGACCATCGCCATCGCAACAACACGTGTTCGACGGCGACGAGGCGAGCAACAGCAACCGTCACAAAGGCAACGAGCCGCGCAGGGTCAAGGGAAAACGCAGCCCTTGGTTGCGTCCAGATCGCAGGGGCTGAAAAGACCAACAATCGTAACAGATCCCCCGGCGGGCGTGTGTCCGGGCCAAGGCGCAGAAACAAGGCCACCAGCGCGGTTGCCCCTGCGATCACTGGGGGCCAGATCGCATCAGCTATTGCGCGCCCACTCAGCGCATAGTCCGGGGTGGCGGCCAATGCCTGCGGCCAGACTATCCACGGCACGCCAACCGCCGCCAGTGTCAGCGCAACAACCGGAAGTCGCTCGTAAACTCGGGCGTGCGTGCCGGACACCTCCGCCTGCGCAAGCCGCCAGAGGAACCAGCCCATAATCAGTGTGGTGGTCACCCCGGTGGCGGTGATCAGCAAGGCGAGCAAATCGGATTGTCCCAGCTTTACCGCTGCCTTGACCCCGCCGCCCCCGGTCAGCGGCAGGCCCGCCACCGACAGTGCCGCCAGCCCCGCAGCCATCAACATGACCAGACGTGCCCGCCCACCGCTGACCGCGACCGCCCCCACCGACAAAAACAATGCGCCCTTGGCCAACCCGTGGTGAACGGCGTAAAACGCCACAGCCTGCGCCGCTGTGCCGGAGCCCACAAGCGCCACCATCACCCCCATCTGGCTGACCGTGGAATAGGCCAGGATTGCTTTGGGATTGACTTGTGTCAGCCCCCAGAGTGCCGCGCCGAACGCCCCGGCCATCCCCAGCGCCATTAACCCTGCGCCAAAGGCCCCGGGCGGCATGAACAGCCACAACCCAACCAGCCCGGCCTTGACAATGGCCCCTGACAGCACAGCCGAGGCCGCCACCGGTGCTGCCGGATGCGCCAGTGGCAGCCAGACATGCAGCGGCACCATCCCCGCCTTGATCCCAAAGCCGGTAATCAGCAAACCCACCGCCAGCCCCCTTAGCGGTGCCTCCGCCAATGCCGCGCGCATATCGGCAATGAGAAAGCTGTCGGCCGCCTGCACGCCGATCAGGAATCCGGCCAACAAACAGACCTCGCCCACGACCGCCAGCACGATGTAGATTTTTCCGGCCCGCAATGCCTCATCCGTACGGGAATGCACCACCAGAAACCAGGCAGCCAGCGAGACAGTGGCGAAGGCAAGGTAGAAGGTGATCACGTCGCCCGCCAGAAACACGCCGAGGTTGCCGGTCAGTGTCAGGCACCAGAACCCAGTGAAAACCTCAAGGTTGCGCCCCCCGGCCATCGATTGCGCAAAGACCCCTGCCGCCAGCCACAACCCCGCCACCATCCCCAGCAATAGCCGCGATGCGGGTTCGAGCGACAGTTCGACACCCAGAAACAGCTCAGGCGCCGTGCTCGCCCCGTCTGCACCGCGAAGGGCCAGCCAAAGCGCAGGCGCGGGGGCCAGCAACAACAGGCGCAGGGAATGCGGGCGTACAATGGGCAGGACGACCGACAGCCCCAGCAGAAGCGGCCAGATCAGCACCGCAAGCGGTAGAAACGGGCCGGTCCACAGGGTCATGGCAGATACTCCCGCGTGACGATCAGCGTCGCCCAGCCCAGCGGACTGAGGGCCGAAGCCGCGAAGACCCCCACCGCGAGCGAGGCCAGCGCGGTGATAGCAGCCGGTGCGACCAACAATGGCGCGCGCTCATCGCCAGTGGCTGCATCAGCGGCGGGCAGGAACCAGAGCCGGTAGAGAAGCGGCAGGAAATAGGCCGCGTTCAGCAGGGTCGAGGCCGCCAGAACGCCCAACACCCATGGCGCGCCCGCCTGCAAACCGCCCAGCCCCAGATACACTTTGCTGACAAACCCGGCCATTGGCGGCAGGCCGATCATGCCCAGCGCCCCCAGCGAAAAGCAGACCGACGTGACGGGCATCCGCGCGCCCAGCCCGTTCAGATCCTCGATGCGCTTGGCACCGGCGCGCTCGTCAAATATCCCGGCGCAGAAGAACAGGGTAATTTTCATCAACCCCTGATGCACCAGATGTGCCAAGCCCCCAATTGCGGCGTAAGGCCCCGCCAGTGCCGCCCCCAGCACGATATAGGACACCTGACTGACCGTGGAAAACGCTAGCCGCTTCTTGATCTCGCCTTGCTGCAACGCGCGCACCGAACCCCAGAGGATGGTGACCGAGGCCAGCAGCGCCAGCGGCGTGCCAAGGCCGAGGTCCTGAACCGAAGCGATGCCGAACACATCATAGACCAGCCGCACAATCCCAAAGGCCCCGGCCTTGACCACCGCCACCGCGTGCAACAGGGCTGATACCGGGGCCGGGGCCGCCATAGCGCCCGGCAGCCAGCCATGTAGCGGCACCAGCGCTGCCTTGACCCCCAGCCCTGCAATGAACAGGGCAAAGATGATCCGCAAATGGCTATCCGGCATCACCGAAAGGTCGGGCGGCTCGGTGAACAGCACCGGCCCTGTCGCGCTTTCCAGCCAGACGATCGCCAGCAAGAGCGCGGCACTTCCCGGCAGGGCGAAGGTCAGATAGCTGCGACCCGCCGCCAGTGACTTTGCGTCCTGTTTGTGCACCACCAACGGCCATGTGGACAGCGTCAACAGCTCGAAGAAGAGGAAGAAGGTGATCAGTGAGCCTGCCATCGCCAGCCCGGTTGTCGCCCCGACGCAGAGGCTGAAGAACCCGAAGAAGCGTGACAGCTCGGCCTTGGTGCCGAAATAGGCGATCGCATAGACCGTGGTCAGCAGCCAAAGCACCGCAGAGAGGGTCATGAACAAAAGCGACAGCGCGTCGATGCGCAGCAACAGATAAAGCCCCGGTGCAAGGTTCAGCCGGGCCTCGTAGCTTGCGCCCTGCCCCACCGCCACCAGCATCACCACGATCAGCGCCAGTTTCACAGTCGCCCCGCCAAGGCTGAGCGTGTTGCGCAGACGGTGGCTGTCTTGCGCCAGAAAAAAGGTCACCCCCGCCGGGATGAGTGACGACAGCAGGATCGCCACGGGAAGAAGCGCGGTCATAACCCCTCCTCGGCGGTGCCGGGCCGACCAAGCTGCAAAAACGCATAGAGCCCGTCTGAAAGCACCCCCATCCCCACCGCCAGCAGCGCCAGCACCAGCGGCACTGCTTGCAGATAGCGCGGAACCGGCGTGAAAGCGGGGATCTCACGGGCAAAAAGCGCCCCCATCGGGCGATAAAGATAGGCCGCAGCCAGCAGCCCCCCACCCGCCAGCACCAGCGCCCAGACCACCTGCCCCGAGGCAAAGGCGGTGGTCATCATCAGATATTTCGCCGTGAACCCGCCCGAAGGCGGCAGGCCCATCAGCGTAATCGCGGCCAGCGCAAAGGCCATCGCGGTCATCGGCAGACCACGCGCCAGCCCGCGCAGATCCTCCAGCCGGTCAGACCCCACAGCGATGATCCACAGGCCTGCGCATAAAAACATCGCGGCCTTCGCCAGCCCGTGGCTGAGCGCCTGAAAGACCGCGCCGGTCCAGGCACCTGCCGCCCAGGGTTGCGCTGCGCCGTCGCCGCCGGCCAGCGGAAAGACCAGAAACAGATAGCCGATCTGCGCCACCGTCGAATAGGCGATGATCTGTTTCAACCGCGTCTGCCTGAGCGCCATGATCCCGCCATGCCCCACTGCAAGCGCGCCAAGCACTGCCAGCGCCGTCAGCAGGCGGTCGTCGGCGGCATCGGGCATGGCCTCGAACCACAGGCGCAACAGGATCACGAATGAGGCCTTGGGCACCAGCGCAGACAGCATAGCCGATGCGGGGGCAGGCGCGGCAGCATGGGCCGGGGGCAGCCAGACATGGAACGGAAAGAGCGCGGTCTTGATCAGCAAACCGGCGGTCATCAAACCCATGGCCACACGGTCGGTCGGCGCGGGCAGGGTTGCTGCCAGCAGTGATACGTCCAGCACGCCATGCGCCGAATAAACCAGCACCACGCCCGCCAGATAGAGGATCGAGCCGGTGAGCGCGAAAATCAGGTAACGCAACGCAGCCGCCAGCGCCTTGTCGCCACCCGTGGCCACCAGCGCGACGGCAGCAAGCGTCAGCAGTTCCAGCCCGACATAGAGGTTGAACAGGTCGCGCGACACAAAGATCGCGTTGAGCGCCGCCCAGGCCAGCAGGGCCAGCGGCCAGAACGGGGTCGGCAGTTCGCGCATAGGTGCGGCGGTGGCACAGACCCCTGCCATTACCGCCAGAACCATCGCCATGAAGGCCAGCGCCAGCCCGTCGGCCTCCAGCATGATGCCGAGGGGCGCGCCCCAGCCGCCGGGGGCGGCATGGGGAATGCCCCACTGCGCCACCAGCATGATCAGCGCCCCGGCTGATGCCACCACGACCACCCCGGCGATCCGCGCGCCCCGGTGTGGAACGGCCACCGCCATCAGCGCCCCGGCCAGCGGCAGGGCCAGCAAGGCGATCAGCGGTGTCATGGCGCGTCATCCTCCAGCACCTGCCCGCCGCTGACACGCGCATGCGCCACCACCAAACCCACCGCCAGAGCGCTGGCCGACAGCGCCACCACGATGCCGGTAATGATCAGCGCCTGCGGCACCGGGTCCGTGTGCCCCTCATACCAGCCCAGCGCGCCGAACATCAAAAACACGCCCGAACCCACCACATTGAACGCCACCACCCGCCGCAACAGCCCGCGCGCAGCGATCAGCCCGTAAAGCCCCAGGGCCACCAGAAGCGCCCCGGTCACGGCATAGACCGTCATTGCGCGCCCCCGCCTTCGGGTGGGCCCAGCACCATCAGCGCCAGCGTCACCGCAATGGACAATGTCAGAACCATCTCGATCGCCAGAATCATGCCCTTGGCCAGCGCAGTCGGGAACAGCAGAAAGCCGCCAAATGCCATCCCCGCCACGCCCAAAGCTAGAAACAGGCCCGGCCCCGCAACCAGCGCCAGCCGCCACAAAGGCGCGGCCATGCCCGGCGCGCGCACCAACCCGGCCATGACACACAACACGCCCGCCGCCGCCAGCACTGTACCGCCCTGAAAGGCACCGCCGGGCTGGTAGGCCCCGGCCCAGACCAGATACACCCCGACCAGAAGCGCCACAGGCGGCAACAATCGTCCGAAACCGGCCAGAACGCCATCGGGCAGCGCATGATGCACCGGCCCTGCCGCGGCTTGCCACGCCCCACCGCGGGCCAGTGGCCAGAGGCCGATGAGCGCTGCCAGCAGAACCACGCTTTCCAAAAGCGTATCCCAAGCGCGCAGGTTCAGCAAAACGGCAGTCACCGGGTTTTCGACGCCGGTCTGCGGCAGGATTTCGGCCACTGCGGGCGCAAGGCCCGGCCCCGGCGCAAGCGACAGTACCGCCCAGACCAGCATCGCCCCCACCAGCCCCGCCGCCAGTGCCACCGGCCAGTCGATACGCGATGTCAAAGGCTCGTCCGCGCCTGCGCGCGACAGCCGCCCTACCGCCCCCAGCAGCAAGACACCAGTAAGCCCCGCGCCGATCGCGGCTTCGGCCAGCGCGACATCGGGCGCACCCAGCCGCACCCAGGCCAGCGCGATCAGCACGCCGTAGACCACAAAGAACACCACCGCCCGGAACAGCCCCGGCCCGGCGACTGCCGCAAGCGCGGCCAGCAGGATCAACGTGCACAAAGCCAGATCGAACACCGCCATCAGCGCGCGCCCCGCCCCAGCGCCGCGCGCGCAACCAGTTGCGCGACCGTCCCGGCGGCCAGCAGCGCCAACAGCCAGATCAGCGCCAGCTTGGCCACCTCGGCCCAGCCCGGGGCCTGAAAGGCCAGCCCCAGTGCCAGCAGACCAAGGCCCAGATTGTCGGCCTTGGTCAGCGCATGCAGGCGGCTGAAAGTATCAGGAAAGCGCAAAAGGCCGAGGGTTCCGGCGACATAGAACACCAGCCCTGCCCCGGTCAGCGCGATGGTCAGGAGAAGGCGTAGCAGATCAAGGGTCATGGCGCCGGCCCTTTATCATGCTGGGGTCAGGGGCCTCTTCCTCAGGGTCACCCGCGCCGTCGACGCTGCTGGCTTTGACAAACCCCACCGCGGCCAGCGCCGCCAGAAGCGCCAGCACCAGTGCCACATCAAGCGCCGCCCGCTCGCCCATGGCCCAGAGGATCAGCAACAAGCCTACGCCCGCCGTGCCCACAAGTTGCGCGGCCATCATCCGGTCCGCCTGTCCGGGGCCGTGCCAGACCCGCCAGAGCGCCGCCGCCAGACTGCCCAAAAGCCCAACCGCGAGAACGGCCAGCCAGGTGCTCATGCCCTGTGTGAGAGGCTGGCGATCCGCCTCTCCTCTTGTGCGATTGCCTGATCGAACCCCGCGCCGGTATCGAGCACATGAACTATCAAACGCCCGTCAGAACAGCCCGCCGCCAGCGTGCCCGGCATCAGCGACAACTCGCCCCCAAGCGCAGCGCGCGCCCCGCCGCCCAACCGTGTGGGAAATGTGACCCACCCCGGCCGCAAGCCGGGGCGCGGGCGAAACGCGCGACGCGCCACATCCAGCCCCCCCGACAGCGACCCCCACAAAAACCCCGGCACCAGCGCCAGCATGCGCAACAGCCGCACCGTACCAACCGGCGGCAAGAGCCGCAGGCTCAGCCAGACTGCAGCCGCCACCGCAGCCGCGCCAAAGGCCAGCGCATCAGGTGCCGCCCCGGTAAGCATGATCCAGATCGCGGAAAAGAGGCCCGCACGCTTGAGAATGGCTGGCAGCATCGGGCACCCCCATTGAGACCTTCAGACCAAGCTAAACCATAGGCCAGACAAGGTAAACCGCGCCCCCGCCGCCAGGGCCGGGGCACGGCTCAGGGGCGATCAGGCCGCGGCTACTCGGCGGGCATTGCCGCCGGCTCCCTGACCAGCGGATGTGGGATATGCGCCAGCATCTCCTGCGGGCAAAGTTGCAGGAAGTGGTTTTTCTCCACATCCCACCGGCGCAGAATCTCGGCACCCTTGGTGCTTTCGGTCTCATCCACATGCCATTCGATCAGGGATTTCAGCTCTGCTTCCCAGTGATCGACACTTACCGGGCACGCCACCAGCGTGTCCATGTTGATCAGCGAGCGCGCCTTGCCCTGCGGGTCATAGATATAGGCCATGCCCCCCGTCATCCCGGCCCCGAAATTCGCGCCGATATCACCAAGGATCACCGCCACGCCCCCGGTCATGTATTCGCACCCGTTCGAGCCGCAGCCCTCAACCACCACCTGCGCGCCCGAGTTGCGCACCGCAAAGCGTTCGCCCGCGCGGCCTGCGGCAAAGAGCGTGCCAGCCGTCGCACCATAAAGGACAGTGTTGCCGACAATGGTGTTCTCGCTGGCCACCAGCGGCGAGGACATGCGCGGGCGCACCACGATCAGGCCGCCTGACAGACCCTTGGCCACGTAATCATTGGCATCGCCGAACACTTCCAGCTTCAGCCCGCGCACGGCAAATGCCCCCACCGACTGCCCGGCACTACCTGCCAGCTTGACGGTCAGATGATCGCGCTGAAGGTCGTTGTTCATGCCGAACCGACGCACGATATGGCTGGATGCCCGCGTGCCCACGGTGCGGTGGGTATTGCGCACAGCATAGCTGAGCTGCATCTTCTCACCCTCTTCAAAGAAGCGCGCGGCATCGCGGATGATCTCCTGATCTAGCGTGTCGGGCACCGCATTGCGCGGCTTGTCACGGTCATAGCGGATGTTCTGCGCGCCATCGATGGTGATCAGCAGCGGGTTGAGATCAAGATCGTCAAGATGCGCCGAACCGCGCGACACCTGCGTCAGCAGATCGGCCCGGCCGATGATCTCGTCAATCGACCGTGCGCCGAGGCTGGCGAGGATCTCGCGCACTTCCTGCGCATAGAAGGTGATCAGGTTCACCACCTTGTCGGCGTTGCCGGTGAACTTGGCGCGCAGGCGTTCATCTTGCGTACACACGCCCACGGGGCAGGTGTTGGACTGGCACTGCCGCACCATGATGCAGCCCATGGCGATCAGGGCGGCGGTGCCGATGCCGTATTCCTCAGCCCCCAGCATCGCGGCCATGACGATATCGCGCCCGGTGCGCAGACCGCCATCGGTGCGCAGCGTCACCCGCTCACGCAGGTTGTTCATGCTGAGCACCTGATGCGCCTCGGTCAGGCCCATCTCCCACGGCAGGCCCGCGTATTTGATCGAAGTGCCGGGCGAAGCGCCGGTGCCGCCATTGTGGCCTGAAATCAGGATCACATCGGCCTTGGCCTTGGCCACGCCTGCCGCAATCGTGCCCACACCGGAAGATGCCACCAACTTGACCGTGACCTTGGCGCGCGGGTTGATCTGCTTGAGGTCATAGATCAGCTGCGCAAGGTCTTCGATCGAATAGATATCGTGGTGCGGCGGCGGCGAAATCAGCGTCACGCCGGGGGTGGAGTGGCGCAACCGGGCGATCAGCGCGGTGACCTTCATCCCCGGAAGCTGGCCGCCCTCGCCGGGTTTCGCGCCCTGCGCCACCTTGATTTCCAGCTCTTCGCAGGCGTTCAGGTACTCCGCCGTCACCCCAAAGCGGCCACTGGCGACCTGCTTGATCTTGGCCGACGGGTTGTCGCCATTGGCCTCGGGCAGGAAATGCGCGGGGTCTTCGCCCCCCTCGCCGCTGTCTGATTTCGCGCCGATCCGGTTCATCGCCACATTCAGCGTTTTATGCGCCTCGGGCGAGAGCGCGCCCAGCGACATGCCCGGCGTCACAAACCGCTTGCGGATCGCGGTGATCGATTCCACCTCTTCAATAGGAAGCGGGCGGCCCATCGGTTTGAAATCCAGAAGGTCGCGGATATGGATCGGCGGATTGGCCTGAATCGCGGTGGAGTACTTGCGCCAGAGGTCATAGCTGGCGCGATCACAGGCCGATTGCAGCAGATGCATGGTCTGTGCTTCCCAGGCGTGCTTCTCGCCCGAGCGCCGCGCCTTGTAGAACCCGCCCACCGGCAGCACACCCGGCTCGCCAGCCCAACCGCGGGCATGCACCTGTTCCAGCTTGCGCTGGATACCATGCAGGCCGATGCCGGATATGCGGCTGTGCATGCCGGGGAAATACTCGGCCACCATTGCGCGCGACAGGCCCACGGCCTCAAAGTTCAGGCCGCCACGATAGGACGAAATCACCGAAATCCCCATCTTCGACATGATTTTCAGCAAACCCGCATCGATCGCGTCGCGGTAGCGGCGCATCGCGTCGGTCAGATTGCCCTCGATCAGGCCCCGCGCGATCCGGTCGGCGATGGTGTCCTGCGCCAGATAGGGGTTAACCGTGGTCGCGCCGCAGCCAATCAGCACCGCAAAGTAATGCGGGTCAATACATTCCGCCGAGCGCACATTCAGGCTGGTGAAGGTCCGCAGCCCCTTGCGCGTCAGCCATGAATGCACGGCGCTGGTGGCAAGGATCATCGGCATTGGCACGCGGTCCGGCCCCTGCGCGTCATCGCTAAGCACGATATGCCCCGCGCCCGAGCGCACGGCATCCTCTGCCTCGGCTCGGATCCGCTCAAGCCCTTTGCGCAGGGCGTCTTCGCCTTTCGTCAACGTGCAGTCGATATAGGCCACCCCATCGCCGAACTGCGCAGCCATCACGCGGAATTCCTCATTGGCGATGAAAGGGCTTTCCAGCACAAGAATCTCTGTCTGGGCAGAGCTTTCATCCAGCACGTTCTTGAGGTTGCCGAAGCGCGTTTTCAGGCTCATCACCCGCGCCTCGCGCAGACTGTCGATGGGCGGGTTGGTCACCTGGCTGAAGTTTTGCCGGAAATAGTGGCTGAGCGGGCGATAGACCTGGCTGAGCACCGCCGCGGGCGTGTCATCGCCCATCGAGGCGATCATCTCCTTGCCGTCTTCGGCCATCGGCGCCAGAACCTGTTCGATCTCCTCCATGGAATATCCGGCGGCTATCTGGCGGCGGCGCAGCGCTTCACCCTGATGCAGCACCCCTTCGGGCACCTCACGCAGCAAGCTGTTCAGATTGACAATCTTGTCGATCCAGTCGCCAAAGGGCTGGCTGGCAGCCAGCTTGTCCTTGATCGCGGTGTCGCGGTAAAGCTTGCCCTCGGCCATGTCGACCGCGATCATCTGCCCCGGCCCCAGTGCGCCCTTTTCGCGCACCGTCATTTCATCAACCGGCACCATCCCGGCTTCAGATCCGGCGATCAGCAGCCCGTCGCCGGTGACCACATAGCGCATGGGCCTGAGGCCATTTCGATCCAGCCCACCGCAGACCCAGCGACCATCGGTCATCGCCAGCGCAGCGGGACCGTCCCAGGGCTCCATGACCGAATTGCAATAGGCATACATGTCCTGCCAGGCCTTTGGCAGTTCGATCGTGGTTTTTGACCAGGCTTCAGGGACCAGCATGGTCTTGGCCATCGGCGCATTCCGCCCCGAGCGCACCAGTACCTCGAACACGGCATCCAGCGCCCCGGAATCCGAAGCCCCGGCGGGGATGATCGGTTTGATGTCCTCGGCCAGTTCACCAAAGGTGTTCGACGCCATGCGGATCTCATGGCTTTTCATCCAGTTGATATTGCCCTTAAGCGTATTGATCTCACCGTTATGCGCCAGCATCCGAAACGGCTGTGCCAGCCACCATTGCGGAAAAGTATTGGTGGAATAGCGCTGATGATAGATCGCGAAGGCCGAAACGAAACGCTCGTCCATCAGGTCAGGGTAAAAGGTCGCCACCTGCTCGGCCAGCATCATGCCCTTGTAGATGATCGACCGGCACGACAGGCTGCACATATACAGCCCCTGAATCTGTGCAGCAGCGGCAGCCTTTTCAATCCGGCGACGGATGACGTAAAGCTCGCGCTCAAAGGTTTCTTCGTCAATATCCTTGGTGTTCTTGATCAGGATCTGCTCAATCTCGGGCCGGGTGGCATTGGCCTTCTCACCCAGCACCGACACATCGACCGGCACATGCCGCCAGCCGTAAATGTAGTATCCCATCCGCAGCACTTCAGACTCGATGATCGTGCGGCAGCGTTCCTGTGCGCCGAAATCGGTGCGCGGCAGAAACACCTGGCCCACGGCAATCAACGCGTTCATGTCCGGCTCATGCCCAGTACGGCGGATCTGGTCATAGAAGAACGGCACCGGGATCTGCACGTGAATGCCCGCGCCGTCGCCGGTCATGCCATCGGCGTCCACCGCGCCCCGGTGCCAGACCGCCTTGAGCGCGTTGATCCCGTTTTCCACCACTTTGCGCGAGGGCTGTCCATCGATCGCCACCACCAGCCCCACACCGCAAGAGGCATGTTCATCATCGGCCTTGTAAAGGCTGTTCTCGGCCATCCACTGGCGCTTCGCTTCTTCGGCGGCAGCCCATTCTTTATCAAATTTCGTCATCGGTTTATTCCTTTCCGGAAAGGGTCAGCCTGGCTGACCGTCATTCTCTGTGTCCGGCCCCGCCCCCGGCAGACCGGCGTAATGCGAGCGGTCTGCCCGGCCGGGTTCTCGGCCCCGCTACTCTGCCGCCACGGCCTGACCGGCCTGTGAGAGGTATTCAAGCATCGCATCCGCCGCCTCGCGCCCGTCGCGGATGGCCCAGACCACCAGCGAAGCACCACGCACGATATCGCCCACCGCATAGACGCCGGGCAGGTTTGTGGCATGGGTGGCGAACTCGGCGCGGATGGTGCCCCAGCGGGTGACGGCCAGATCGGGTTCGCCCCAGAGACCGGGCAGAGACTCAGGCTCGAAGCCCAGCGCCTTGATCACCAGATCGGCCTCTTCAACATAATCGGCCCCTTCGATCAGTTCGGGCGCGCGGCGGCCTGTGGCATCGGGCGGGCCAAGGCGCATGCGCTGGACCTGCACGCCGCTGGCCGTATCCTCGCCGACAAACCCTGCGGGCGCGGCAAGCCAGACGAACTCCACGCCCTCTTCCTCAGCGTGTTGCACTTCGCGCTGGCTGCCCGGCATGTTGTCGCGATCACGGCGATACAGGCATTTCACGCTTTCCGCGCCTTGCCGGATCGCCGTGCGCACGCAATCCATCGCCGTATCACCGCCACCGATCACCACCACGCGCTTGCCTGCCGCATTCAGCGTGCCGTTGTCATATTCGGGCACCTCATCGCCAAAGCCGTGACGGTTCGAGGCGGTCAGATAGTCCAGCGCGGGCACAACGCCCGGCAATTCCGCACCCGCCAGATCCAGTTCGCGCGATTTGTAGACGCCGGTGGCAATCAGAACGGCGTCATGCTGACCGCGGATGGCAGCAAAACTGATGTCTTCGCCCACGTTGCAGTTGAGCACGAACTGCACGCCCCCGGCCTCCAGTTGCTCGATCCGTTTCATGACAACCGGCTTTTCCAGCTTGAAGCCCGGAATGCCGTAGGTCATCAACCCGCCCGCACGATCATAGCGGTCATAGACCGTCACCTGAATGCCCGCGCGCCGCAGCCTGTCTGCCGCCGACAACCCTCCGGGGCCAGCGCCGATGATCCCCACCGATTCCGGGCGCTCCTGCGCTGGTTTGATGGGCTTGACCCAGCCCTTTTCCCAAGCAGTGTCGGTAATGTACTTCTCGACTGCGCCGATTGTCACCGTGCCGTGGCCTGACTGTTCGATCACGCAATTGCCTTCGCACAACCGGTCCTGCGGGCAGATACGGCCGCAGATCTCAGGGAAGGTGTTGGTGGCCTGTGACATCTCATACGCCTCTTCAAGGCGTCCGGTGGCGGTGAGCATCAACCAGTCAGGGATGTTGTTGTGCAGCGGGCAATGGGTCTGGCAATAGGGCACACCACACTGGCTGCAGCGTCCGGCCTGTTCGGCGGCCTTTTCGGCAGCATATTCGCGGTAAATCTCGTCAAAATCGGCGCGACGTTCGTCTGCCATTCGTTTTTCAGGCATCTGCCGAGGGGTCGTCACAAACGTGAGCATGCGCTGCGTTGCCATGGAAGGCCCTCCCAAAGGTACAGCGCGGAAATACTCTGCGCTTGCGACAATGAAAAGTCAGTATGTGTGACCTATTATAAAGAAAAATGGGATCGGCGCAAAATACTTTGCCTCAGATAAGCCAAATTAAGTCAGCAAGTGATACCTATATACCTCCTTTCCCTCACCAGCCAGCCCGCTATTGTGCCCAAAACTGCTGGATCGGCCCATGACACTCTTCCAACTCTTCATCCTCGCCATCGTTCAGGGAATCACCGAGTTCCTGCCGATCTCATCGTCGGCACATCTGGTCCTGCTGCATGAGATCGGCGGGCCGTCCGGTGAGGCGCTGGCGTTGGATGTGGCGGTGCATCTGGGCTCGATCGGCGCGGTGATCTTGTATTTTCGCCATGACGTGGCTGCAGCGCTCAGCGGGATACGGCCCGCGCTGCGCGGGCGGCTGGACAGCTACGAAGCCCGGCTGGCACTGGGTCTGGCGATCGCCACAGTGCCGGCCATCATTCTGGGCGCCGTGCTGCAACTGACCGGATGGGTCCATCACCTGCGCAATATCACCGTGATCGGCTGGATGATGATCGTGTTCGGCCTGCTGCTCTACGTTGCCCATCGCGTCATGCCAGAAGCGCGCCGGACCGAGGAATGGAGCCTGCGCGACGCCATCATCATGGGCCTGTGGCAAGCGGTTGCGCTGGTTCCGGGCGTGTCACGCTCTGGTATCACCATGACCGCAGGCCGCTTTCTGGGATTTGACCGGCATTCCGCCGCAAAAGTGGCGCTCCTGATGTCCATCCCCATCACTCTCGCCACGGGTGCTGCACTGGGGCTGGAACTGCGCAAGTCTGACTACGATGTCGCCACACTGGCACGCGAATCGGTGATCGCTGGCGCTGTCGCCTTTGTCGCCGCCTGGCTGGCGCTGGCGACGATGATGAAGCTGCTGCGGCACGTCAGCTTCACGCCCTATGTTGTATATCGGGTGTTTTTGGGTGCCACGCTACTGTGGCTGGCCTACTCCTGAGCCCTACCCTTCGCGGCGAAGTCCGTCGGCCGACTCGCGGATCGCGGTGTATTGCCCCGCCGGACGGAAACGCCACAGATAACCGGGCAGAACCATCTCCATCGGCACCGGCTCGACCCCGAGATCGGCAAAACCTTGCGCCCCTTCGGACACCACATTGTCGCGCGCCAAATTGCGCAGCTGATCATGGGTCAGCACAGTATTCGTGAACAGCCCGGCCGTGAGAAACTGCGCGACCCCCAGCAGCCGCGCAACCATACGCGCCATGAAACCGGGCATGTTGATGATCACCCGGTGGCGCCGGACCTCAGTCAGCATCATCTGCATCAGGTCGCGGAAGCTTTTCACATCTGGCCCGCCCAGCTCATAGGTGCCCGCCGCAACCGTGCCCTGCGCGGCCATAACCGCAACTTTGGCCACGTCATCGACATAGACCGGCTGAAACAGCGTGCTGGCGCTGGCGATGGGCAGGAACGGGCTGAGCCGGGTCATGCCGGCGAACCGGTTGAAAAACTGGTCTTCCGGGCCGAACATGATGGACGGGCGCAGGATCACGGCACCCGGAAAGGCCGCCGTCACGGCCTCTTCGCCTGCGGCCTTGGTACGCGCATATTCACTGTCAGACGCAGCATCGGCACCAATGGCAGAAATCTGCACCAACCGCGCCACCCCGGCCTCTGCGGCCAGCCGTGCCACGCGCCCCGCGCCTTCGGCCTGAACGGCACCGAACTGGTTCTTCCCTGTCTCGGCCAGAATGCCCACGCAATTGATTACAGCGTCTGCCCCCGCGATCACTGCGCGAAGCGAGCCCTCATCGCGGATATTGCACAAGACCGGTTCGACCTGCCCCACAACGCCATAGGTGCGCACCTGCAGATTCTGGCTGGGTCGCCGCGTGGCTACGCGCACGCGCCACCCCGCCTGCGCCAGACGGCGCGCAATGTAGCGCCCCAGGAACCCCGAACCGCCAATGATCGTGACCAGTTTCGTCATTCTCGCCTCCGCGCCTGCGTCGCTGTCCCATGCTCATTACCGCCGCACCCCTGCACGGACAAGCCAAAACCAGAAATATGGCCCCATCTGCGCCACCATAGCGCAGATCCACCGTCACGCTGATCCGGTCCTCACAAACTTTTTCCAACGGATCGATTTTTCCCCGCTTTCCCCCGTTGACAGTGCAAGGGGGCAGGGATAATCACCCTCCACGCAACCTGCCCAGGTGGCGGAACTGGTAGACGCGCTAGCTTCAGGTGCTAGTACTCGCAAGGGTGTGGAGGTTCGAGTCCTCTCCTGGGCACCATATCTCTCCGCCAGTGGCAAAAGGGATATGACGATGACAATTCACATCTACCAGAACGACTTGCCGGATGGCCTTGATCTTGGGCCTGTCGTTGCCATTGACTGTGAAACGATGGGGTTATTGCCCTATCGGGACCGCCTTTGCCTTGTGCAGTTGTCGGGTGGTGATGGAAACGCGCATCTGGTGCAGATCACCCAGGACCAGACCGCTGCGCCCAATCTGACGCGCATGCTGGCCGATCCGTTGGTGCTGAAGCTGTTCCATTTCGGCCGCTTCGATATCGCCGTCATGGCGCACCGCTTCGGCGTGCTGACGGCGCCTGTCTGGTGCACCAAGATCGCCTCGAAACTGGTGCGCACCTATACAGACCGGCACGGGCTGAAATACCTGCTTCAGGAACTGCTGGGTGTCGACATCTCAAAGCAGCAGCAAAGCTCGGACTGGGGGGCCGCCGCGCTGAGTGCCGCGCAAAAGGAATACGCGGCGTCAGACGTGCTGTATCTGCACCGGCTGAAAGCTACGCTGGACCCCATGCTTGAGCGCGAGGGCCGCGCAGAACTGGCGCAAAGCTGCTTTGATTTCCTGCCCACGCGCGCGCAACTGGACCTGGCGGGCTGGCCGGATACCGATATCTTCGCGCATTGAGCTGTGCTAGGCCTGCGCCATGAAACGCACGCTCGCCAGCGCACAGCGCTACTCGTGGTTCATCGGCTGGTTCAAGCTGGTGCTGCCACTGAGCGCGCTGGTCCTGTTGTCGATGGTCTTCTTGCTGGCGCGCCCGGTTGATCCCAGCCGGGGCATCCAGATGGCCGAGATCGATGTCGAAGAGCGCGCCCGCGATCCGCGCATTTCGGGCGCGCGTTTCGCTGGGGTCACCGATGACGGCGCCGCGCTCAGGATCGAGGCCGAGACCGCGCGCACCGACCCCCACGCCATGTTGCGCTTTGATGTCACCGGGCTGGCACTGTATCTGGACGGGCCTGATGGCGAAACGGTTCTGGCGCGCTCTGCCAGCGGCTCAATCGACCGTGGCGAGGGCGTTTTTTCGATGGACGGCATGGTGGAGCTGGCAGCCTCACCCGGTTACCGGCTGCAAACCGAGCGCGTGACGGGCCTTCTGGACACCACCCGCGTGGAGGTATCCGGCACGCTGTCCGGCACAGCCCCGGCGGGTGAGTTTTTTGCCGGTAACTTGCTGATCACGGCGAACACACCGCCAGCGGCAGGTTATAAGCTTGTTTTTGGCAGCGGTGTGCGTTTGATATACCTGCCGTAGACCCAGGAGAGACCGATGCTGCGCATTGTTGTGACTGTCACGATCGCCATGCTGGCCTTTTCCGGTGCGGCCTCGGCGCAAGAGATGCAGCTCAGGTTAGGGCAATCCTTGAACCTGACGAACCGTCAGCTGGAGATCACATCGGAATCGCTGGAGGTTGATCAGGAGACCGGGGTGTCGGTCTTTGGCGGTGGCGTGGTGGCGGTGCAGGGCGGCATGCGCCTGACGGCAGACAGCCTGCGGATCGAATATGGCACAAGTGGCGAAAACGGGCGGCAACGGATTGACCGGCTGGTGGCGGAGGGCGGGGTGACGATGGTCACCGAGCACGAGGCCGTCGAGGCCCGCACCGCGATATATGCGCTCAACGATCAGACGCTGGAAATGCTGGGCGATGTGGTGTTGGTTCAGGGCGTGAACGTGCTGGCCGGAGAACGGTTCTTTGCCGATTTGCGTGCAGGTACGGGCAGGATGTCAGGCCGGGTGCGGACCCTGATCGATCTGGAGTGACCGCTCATGCGTGACGTCGCGCCCCCCCCGGCAACTGGCTTGCGGGTTGAAAACCTCCGAAAAAGCTACAAGCGCCGCCCCGTGCTTCGCGATGTCAGCCTGTCGCTGGAGCGGGGCGAAGTGGTGGCGCTTCTGGGGCCGAACGGCTCTGGCAAGACGACATGCTTCTATTGCGTTGCCGGGCTGGTACCCGCCGATGGCGGACATGTAAGCATAGACGGCACCGATGTGACCGGATGGCCGATGTATCGCCGGGCGCGGCTGGGTATTGGCTATCTGCCACAGGAAATGTCAATTTTCCGCGGGCTGAGCGTGGCCGATAACATCATGGCCATACTTGAGATCGCCGAGCCCGACCGCCATCGCCGCGCAACCAGACTGGAGGAACTGCTGGCAGAATTCTCCATCACACATCTTCGCAACTCGCCCGCGCTGGCGCTTTCAGGCGGCGAACGGCGGCGCACCGAGATCGCGCGCTGCCTCGCCTCAAATCCCGGTTTCGTGCTACTGGATGAACCTTTCGCCGGGGTCGATCCGATCGCGGTGGGCGAGATCCGGCATCTGGTGGGCGAGTTGCGCTCACGCGGGATCGGTGTGCTGATTACCGACCACAATGTGCGCGAAACGCTTGAGATCGTGGACCGGGCCTATATCCTGCATGATGGGGTTGTGATGATGAGCGGCACCCCAGACGAGGTTGTTCAGGATGAGAATGTGCGGCGCGTCTATCTGGGTGACACTTTTCGCTAGCCAGGTAACTTCATGGCGCTGAAGCCACGGCTGGAGCTGCGCCAGACCCAAAGTCTGGCGCTGTCGCCACAGATGCGCGTCGCGTTGTCGGTTCTGCGCATGTCGCCGCTGGAACTGACCGAAGAGCTTGCCCGCGAAGCCGCACGCAACCCGTTTCTGGTGCATGTCCCGCCGCCATCCACGCCCACAGGCACCGCGCCTGACGATCTGGCGGCGCAGGAAAGCTCGCTTGCGGTGTCACTTTCTCGCCAACTGGCCATGATGGGTTTGCCCGTCCCGGTCAGGGCGGCAGCGCAGCTACTGGTCGGTGAACTGCGTGAAGACGGCATGCTCGATACCGGGCTGGATGTGCTTTCGGAAGAACTGAGTGTCGATGGTGACGTGCTGGCCGCGGCACTTGACGCCATTCAGCGCTGTGAACCGGCCGGGGTGGGCGCGCGCACCCTGACCGAATCGCTGTGCCTGCAACTGACGGATCGCGGCCTGTCCCCCGCCGAGGCCGCGCAAACCATTGCCCATCTGAGCCTTTTCGTCGCCCGCGACTGGGTGGCGATTGCTCGGGTTCTGGGCCTGTCGCCCGCTCAGGCCGAACGCCGGGCCGATCTGGCGCGTGGATTGACAACCCGCCCCGTGACGCTGCCGCCAATGGCACCGGAAACGCTGTCACGCGCCGATCTGCGGCTGGAAAGCAGCGCGAACGGCACCCTCTCTGTTGGCCTCGCGCAAGAGCGCCCTGCGGCCCGGCTGGACGAATCGCTTGCCCGTCGCGCCGAGGCCGACGGCTTTGCGCCCGAACTTCTGGCCCGCGCCCGCGCCCTGCTGGCCGCGCTTGATCAGCGCGGGCAGACGCTGTTACGGATCGGTGCCTGGCTGCTGGAGAATCAGTCTGGCTTCTTTCATGACGGGCCTGCGGCAATTACCCCTCTGACCCGGGTCAGGCTGGCCGAGGCGCTCAAGCTGCACCCTTCTACCATTGGCCGGGCAATTGCGGGCAAGACCATCGAGATCAACGGGCGGCTGTGGCCATTGTCGGTGTTCTTTTCTGCTACGATTCCCTCAGACACTGGCGAGGTGTCTGCGCGGCAAGTGCAGGCGCGCATTAGTGCCATGATCGCCGCCGAACCCCGTGGCCAACCGCTCAGCGATCAGGAACTTGTTCGCCAACTGCACGCAGAAGGCGTTGACATCGCGCGCCGAACTGTCGCCAAATACAGGCAAGACCTGCGCATTCCTGCGACGGCAGCGCGGCGCCGTTCCACAAGGCCCCGCCGCCAGAGCTGAGGAATAAACGACAGGTCCATCAGGCGGAAACACCCTGGCCATACCGGCCCGGGCCTGTCCGTCGCCGTAGAAGGAGAGGCCAATGCGCTACCAGATCAGTGGAAAACAGATCGATGTCGGAGAGGCGCTGAAAACGCATGTAGAGAACGAGCTGGGCGTGGTGATGGAGAAATACTCCCAGCGACCGACCGACGCAAACATCGTGTTCTCCCGTGACGCGCATACCTTTGTCAGCGAAGCCACGGTGCATTTGTCTTCAGGTCTGACCGCACAGGCCAAGGCACAGGCGAACGAGATTTACGCCGCTTTCGATGGCTGTATCGAAAAGATGGACAAGCAACTGCGCCGCTACAAACGCCGCCTGAAGGACCATCACCGCGACCGGCCCGGGCCGGTTGCCTTCGCCGAAGCCTCGTCGTATATCCTCGCCGCTGACGAAGGATCGAACGGGGTTGAACCGGAAACGCTACAGCCGATCATCATCGCCGAGATGGAATCACGCATTCCATCACTCTCGGCAGGTGAGGCGGTGATGCAGATGGAACTTGCGGATGCAAATGTGCTTGTCTTCCGTAACGAACGCCATGGCGGCGTGAATGTCGTCTATCGTCGCGATGACGGAAATATCGGCTGGGTTGACCCGCAATAAGTTACCGGCCCTGTCCGGGGGCGCACCGATCAGCGCCCCGGACAGTCGCCCGCAAAGACGAAAAGAACAGGAGCAGCGAATGGAGCTGGCCGATTTGTTGAAGCCCGAAGCGGTTCGGATAACCAGCAACATGAAAAGCAAGAAGCGCCTGTTCCTCGATCTCGCCGAGATCGCTGCGATCGCCTATGGCATTGACGAAGCCCCGGCGGTGGATGCGCTTCAGGAACGTGAAAGCCTTGGGCCGACCGGCGTGGGCCATGGCGTGGCGCTGCCACATGCCCGCATCGACGGAATTGACAGCGTGTGTGGGGTCTTTCTGCGGCTGGAGCGTCCGCTTGACTACGGCTCAGTGGATCGTGCGCCGGTCGATCTGGTCTTCGCCCTGTTCGCCCCGCGCGAAGCCGGGGTCGAGCATCTGAAGGCGCTTGCGCTGGTCTCACGCACGCTGCGCGACGCCTCTGTGTGCACCAAGCTGCGCGCGAACTTCGAACCGGACAAGCTTTTCGCGATTCTCACCACCCATCCTGACAGCAAGGCCGCCTGAGGGCATCTTGTTGCCGCTTGCGGGGCTGCAGCGCCTTTAAAGGCGCTGCAACGCGATTGAGCAATCGCTTTCCCGGCTTGCCGGAACATGGGCACCAGTTCAGAACGGAACCTTTGCACGAAAGGTCATCGTCTGACCCGTCGCAGGATGGGCGAGGCGCAGGTCTTCGGCATGCAGCATCAGGCGCGGCCATTGCACCGCTGCCCCGTCTGCGTAAAGCGTATCACCCAGAATCGGATGGCCCAAAGCCTGCATATGCACCCGCAACTGGTGGCTGCGCCCGGTGATCGGCCTCAGGCGCAGCCGGGCGTTCGGACCCTCTTGGCGCAAGACGCGCCAATCGGTCTGCGCCGGGCGGCCGGTTTCATGGCAGACTTTCTGGCGCGGACGGTTCGGCCAGTCCACGATCAGCGGCAGGTCCACCCGCCCTTTTGCCTCGGACGGGTGACCACTGACCATCGCCACATATCGCTTCTGTGTGCGGCGGTTTTCAAACTGGCGGCCCAGATGCACCTGCGCCTGTCCCGTCAGCGCAAAGACGATCACACCCGATGTATCCAGATCCAGCCTGTGGACCAGCAGCACTGTGGGAAATTCGGCACGCAACCGCGCGATCAGGCAATCCGCCCGCTCGCTCCCCCGGCCCGGCACTGACAACAGCCCCGCAGGCTTGTCAGCCACCACGATGTCGTCATCGGCATGCAGGATCGTCAGTGGCACCTGCGGCGGGGCATAAATGAATTCGCTCATGCAGCCCCTTACCGCGCCGGGCCCGGCTCAGTCCAGCGCGCGGATCAGTTTGCGCTCAAGCGGCGCAAGCACCTGTGCCAGTGTTGCCCCGCGCTTGAGCACCTGCCCGTCCGGGCCATAAAGCGCATAGAGCCCTTGCCTTGCCCGCAGTTTGGGCAGTTTTTCGATCCGGTAAAGCGGGTTTTCGGTGGCATGGCGGAAAACGCTGAACACCGCTCGCTCGCGCAGGCAGGAAATGCCGTAATCGCGCCACGCCCCTGCGGCCACGAATCGCCCGTAGAGAGACAAGATCACACCCAGCTCGCGCCGATCGAAGCTGACACGGTCTGGAACGAATGGCGATGCAGGCACAAAGGACTGGACGTTCATCTTGCAAAACTGACGCCAGCGCCGGAATAAATCAAGCCGGACGGCTGTATACGGGCCAAAAAACAATCAACCGCCGCGCCGCCGTCCAAATCGTGCCCAACGCGCGCCCCGATCATTCCGCACAATTTTCCCACTGTAACGAGCGTGCTGTCCTTTCCTGCCCGGGCCCCCACCCGGAAAGGGACCAGACAGCGGAGTATCAGTTCGGATGCCCTGCTTGCAGGGCATCCGGATCGCTCTCACCCCAACCTCAGCCACAGTTGATCGTGACGATCCTGTCGGTATCTGGATCAACCTCGACATTCAGGCGATTGGGCAGATAGTCCATCGTTACCGACATGTCCGAGCGGTAGATCCGCACGTTGCCACGCGCCGGGAAGGGCTGGGGCAACGGCCTTCCCACCAGATACTGCCAGCGTTCAGCGTTGCATAGCTCGCGTTCGCCGCGCCGGGGTTCACGCGGCACCGGATGCGGTTGCGGGATCGGACGCACGATCGGATCGGGGTGCGGCGCGGGTGTGGGCATGACGCGGGCCCCCAGCGCCGTGCAGGTCGCCAGCAGAACAACATAACGCATGGGTCCAATCCTTCGCTGAAAACCGCCGCAGACAGGTTGACGCATTGCCCCGCTTCGCGCAAGCCACTGGACAGGGCATTGCCGAACCCCTATCTGGCGACAATGGCCGAGAAATCAGACCCCAACTACAAGATCATCGCCGAAAACCGCCGGGCACGCTTCGATTATTTCATCGAGAGCGATCTGGAATGCGGGATCATACTCATGGGGTCCGAGGTGAAGTCGCTGCGCACGGGCCAGGCCAATATTGCCGAAAGCTATGCCAATGTCGAAGACGGGGAGTTGTGGCTGATCAACAGTTATATCGCCCCCTATACTCAGGCCAAGACATGGGGGCATGAGGAACGGCGCAAACGCAAGCTCTTGGTCGGAAAGCGCGAACTGTCCCGGCTGTGGGCGGCGACAGCGAAAGACGGTATGACGCTGGTGCCGCTGGTGATGTATTTCAACCATCGCGGGCTGGTGAAGCTGAAGATCGGTGTCGCAAAGGGCAAGAAGCTGACCGACAAGCGCGCCACCGAGGCCAAGCGCGACTGGGACCGCCAGAAACATCGCCTGCTCAAGGAACACGGCTAGGCCGCGCGGCAAGCATTCAAGGCACCTGGCCACCGGGCTGCAAGTGAAGCCCGGGGATGCCGCAGCTGGGCGGCGAAGCGCCCCTCAACGCGCTTTCCCCCGCTTACGTCTGCACAGTTGATTGCGCCGTTATTCGGATCGCACAACCCCAGTGCACTGGCTGGGAAGATCGCCCAGTGTGAACTCGCGCGGATGCCGCCTGCGCGGGGCCGGTGGCTCGGTCCGTTCGGTGCGCGGGGGCGGGCTCAGGAAATCGGTCACCCACCACATCAGCGTATCATCGCAGCCGTTCCCGCCATTCGACAATTCGGCCACCGTGGGTGTCTGCGTCTCGCAATGGCGAGAATCGGACGGGCAACGCAGCCGCACATGGAAATGAAAATTATGCCCGACAGCAGGCCGGATGCGTTGCAGCCAGGGCGTGTCAGCGGGCGTGGCTGTGCGACACATTTCTATCTTCACGGCGGCTGCTACAAAAATGCGATCCACCCGCGGGTCGCTGGCGGCCGCACGCAGAAGGGCATGGTGCTGGGCAGTCCAGTTGCTGTTGACGTTACGCTGATCCTCGGTCCGCACCGAGATGGAGCTGAGGTTTTCACGCTCGCTGCGCGACAGGTCCAGACGTGTGGGCGGCAGCATCCAGATATCTGCGTCCAGCCCCATCTGGTGGCTGGCATGCCCCGAGGTCATCGGCCCGCCGCGCGGCTGGCTGATATCGCCGACATACAGCCCCCGCCAGCCAATCTGCACCGCCGCGCGCGACAGGTCCTGCACATAAGCGATCATCTCGGGGTGGCCCCAGTTGCGGTTACGCGACAGCCGCATGGCCTGCCACGTGGGCCCGCTTTCAGGCAGGGCCACCAGTCCGTCAGCACAACCTCGCGCATAGCTGCCATAAGCCTGCGGCCGTGCCAGCGAGGGCATGGCATGCGCGCCAAAGAGCTGGTTGGCCAGGTCTTGCGCGGCCACCGGCACTGCCGCGGCGGCAAATGCAGTTGCCAGCGCGAGTGCACGGATCATGATGTGGCGTTCTCTGCGTCCCATGTCGCTTTTGGTTCTCCCTCTGGCCGGACCCATAGTAGCAGGATCAGACCCACCGCGAAAAGCAGGATAAGCGGCGAAACGCCCAGCCGCTGACTTCCGGTCAGCGTGGTGGCCAGCGCGATCATCCCCGGCGCCATAAAGGACAAGGCCTTGCCTGAAAGCGCGTAAAGACCGAAGGCCTCGGTCATGCGCTCGGGGTTGGCCTGGCGCACCATCATTGTGCGCGAGGAAGCCTGCACGGCCCCGCCCGCGGCACCGATCATCCCGCCACAGATATAAAACACCACGTCAGGCAGGGTCGAACCTGCGGCGACCGGCATAAACAGCACCATTGTGCGGTCGGTCGATACAATGATGCAGCACACGATGATGAGTGTCAGGATACAGACCACGATGACCGGCTTTGGCCCCACCCGCCGGTCGGCGCGCCCACCGATCCAGCAACCGATCGCGCCGATCGTGGCCGCAAGAATACCGAAGACGCCGATCTGTACGATCGACCAGCCCAGCACCCCGGCGGCATAAATGCCGCCAAAGGCGTAGATGCCGTTCAGCCCGTCGCGGTAGAAGGTCGAGGACAGGAGATAGGACAACAGGCTGGAATGCTTTGGCAGCCGTTTCAGCGTGCGGCCAAGATCGCTCAGACCTTGCCGGACAGCCGCTTTCAGCTGCACAGTCGGCACCGGCGGCTCTTTCACCCACAGGAAGAACGGGATAACGAAGACGGCATACCACAGCGCCGTGACCGGCCCCACCGACCGCGTGCCCTCACGCATGGAGGCATCCAGCCCGAATAACGGCTCGATCCCGACCAGCGTGACGCCCTGTTCGTTCTCGGCCAGAAGCACCAGCATCACCACCAAAGCGGCCAACCCACCCACATAGCCAAAGGCCCAGCCCGAGCCCGAGATGCGCCCGATCTCATTACGGTCGCCCAGCGTGGGCAGGATGGCATTGGTAAAGATGATTCCGTACTCCAGACCGACCAGACCGATGCCAAAGGCGATGAGCACCCAGATGATGGTTGCCTGATCGGCCCCCGGAACTGCCCACCACAAGGCCCAGGCCCCGGCCACATAGAGCACCGACCAGAACCAAATCCACGGCTTCTTGGGTCCCGTGTTGTCTGCAATCGCGCCGAGGATGGGGGCAAAGACAGCGATCATCATGCCGGCTGCGAAATTCATCCAGCCCCACATTGCCTGCCCGGTGACCGGATCAGGGGCGACCGAGGCGGCGAAGTAAGGGGCGAAGATGAAGGTCAGCAAAAGGGTGTTGTAGGGCTGGTTGGCCCAGTCGAACCACCACCAGCCCCAGATACGTTTGGAATTTCTGACACCGGCCATGCACGCGCCCCCCGTTTGCACCGATCAAGCCGTATGCGCGAGAGGCTGGCAAGCGCCGATTTGCACCGTTACGCAAATTTCATCTGTGCTGCGTGACGCGACGGGAGCAGGGGGGCCAGCCCCCCTCGCCGCTCTGCGGCTCACCCCCCGGCGTATTTGTGGCAAGATGAGGGGGGCCGGGCGTCGGTGCTCAGCGTTTTTTCATGGCGTCCAGCAGCGCCGCGCCAAGGCCACCGGGGGCTGAAGGTTTGGCAGCGGGTCCGGCGCTGGTGCGGTTGGGGGTGCGGGTTTTCGGCCCGTCCTTCGCCCCGCGTTCAGGGCGGGTGTCGGTATTGTCCTTGCGCATGGTCAATCCGATCCGTTTGCGTGCCACATCCACCTCGACCACGCGCACTCGTACCACATCGCCCGCCTTGACCACCTCATGCGGGTCCTTGACGAAGCGATCAGCCAGCTGGCTGACATGCACCAGCCCGTCCTGATGCACGCCGATATCGACAAAGGCGCCGAAGGCCGCGACATTGGTGACCGTGCCTTCCAGCGACATGCCGGGTTTCAGGTCGCGGATCTCGTTCACGCCCTCGGTAAAGGTGGCGGTTTTGAACTCTGGTCGAGGGTCACGCCCCGGCTTTTCCAGCTCAGCGAAGATGTCACGCACGGTGGGCAGGCCGAATTTCTCATCGGTGAATTCGGCAGGCTCCAGCTGGCGCAGGGGGGCGGGATCCTTGGTCAGAGCGGCCGCATCGCGCCCTGCCGCCTTAAGGATGCGCCGCACCAGCCCATAGGCCTCGGGGTGCACGCTGGAGGCATCGAGCGGTTCATCGCCGGTCTGGATACGCAGGAAACCCGCCGCCTGTTCAAACGCCTTGGGCCCCAGCCGCGCCACCTTCAAGAGCGCCTTGCGGTTGGCAAAGGGGCCATTGGCGTCGCGGTGCGCCACCACGGCCTCGGCCAGCACCGGCCCCAGCCCGGAGACCCGCGCCAGAAGAGGGGCGGAGGCGGTGTTCAGTTCAACCCCCACGGCGTTCACGGCATCTTCCACCACGCCGTCCAGCGATTTGCCCAAGAGGCTCTGGTTCACGTCATGCTGATACTGCCCCACGCCGATGGCCTTGGGCTCAATCTTGACCAGTTCGGCCAGCGGGTCCTGCAGCCGCCGCGCGATGGAGACCGCGCCGCGCAGCGAGACATCCAGCCCCGGAAACTCGCGCGAGGCCAGCTCGGATGCCGAATAGACCGAGGCTCCGGCCTCGGAGACCACAACCTTTGTGGGCCGCGGCGCGGGGAGGCGTTTGATCAGTTCGGCCACTAGCGCATCGGTTTCACGGCTGGCGGTGCCATTGCCAATGGCGATCAGCTCGACCGCATGTTTGCGCGCCAGCGCGGCGAGCGTGGCCAGCGTGCCTTCGACATCCATGCGTGGCTGAAACGGATAGACGGTGGCGGTATCGACCACCTTGCCGGTGGCGTCGATCACCGCCACCTTGACGCCGGTGCGGATGCCCGGGTCCAGCCCCATGGTGGCCCGTGCGCCGGCGGGGGCGGCGAGCAGCAGGTCCTTGAGGTTGCGGGCGAAGACGCGGATCGCCTCGGCCTCCGCGCGCTCGCGCAGGTCGGTCATCAGGTCGATGGTGAGGCTGAGTTTCAGCTTCACCCGCCAGACCCAGCCCGCCACCTGCGCCAGCCACAGATCGCCCGCGCCCTTGCCATGCGCCGCCAGTGCAGCCTTAACCATGCGCTCGGCAGGGCTGTCGCCCGGCGCGGCATCAGGGTCAATCAGCAGATCAAGCGACAAAAACCCTTCATTGCGGCCCCGCATCATGGCCAGCGCGCGGTGACTGGGCACGCCGGACAGTTTTTCCGAATGTGCGTGGTAGTCAGAAAATTTTGCACCCTCGGCCTCTTTGCCCGATACCACCGATGAGGCCAGCAACGCATGCGCCTGCATATGCGCGCGCAACTGCGCCTTGAGGCGTGCATCCTCGGCCAGACGCTCGGCAATGATCTCACGCGCGCCCTCAAGGGCGGCCTTGGTGTCAATGACGGCCTCGGACAGAAAGCCCCCGGCCAGCGCCTGTGGATCGGCAGCGCGGTCTGCCAGAATGGCATCGGCCAGCGGCTCCAGCCCGTTTTCGCGCGCGATCATCGCCTTGGTGCGGCGCTTGGGCTTGTAGGGCAGATAGAGGTCTTCGAGCACCGCCTTGGTCTCGGCCCCGGCAATGGCTGCTTCCAGCGCGCCGGTCAGCTTGCCCTGCCCGCGGATTGTCTCAAGTATGCTTGCCCGCCGCGCCTCCATCTCGCGCAGATAGGCCAGACGCTCGGCCAGCGTGCGCAACTGGCTGTCATCCAGCCCGCCCGTGGCCTCCTTGCGGTAGCGCGCCACGAAAGGGACGGTTGCGCCCTCATCCAGAAGGGCGATGGCGGCGCTGACCTGATCAGGGCGCGCACTGATCTCGGTGGCAATCTGGCGTGGAATACGCAGGGCGGGGGCAGGTTGGGTCACGGGCGCGGGCCTTTTCATGCAAATCGGGCACCGACCCTAGCCTTTCGCCCGGCCCGCGCCAAGGGGCAGGCAGACGGCTGGCGCAGCCCGGAGGATATGCGCTAGAACCGGGCCATGATCACACGCGAACACCTCAAAGGTGATGCGGCCAGCACGGCGCTGTACTCACCCTGCCAGACCTACCGCTACACGCTGACCCGCGTCTGGAACCCTGACGGGCCGAAGGCGCTGTTTGTCATGCTCAACCCCTCCACCGCGACCGAAGTGCAGAATGACCCTACGGTGGAGCGTTGTGAGCGACGGGCACGGGCGCTGGGGTTCGGCGCGTTCCGGGTGTGCAATATCTTTGCGTATCGTGCCACCGATCCGCGGGTGATGCGCGCGCAGGCGGATCCGGTGGGGCCAGACAACGATGCAGCAATTACCGAGAGCGCGCTCTGGGCGGACCGGGTGCTCTGCGCATGGGGCACGCATGGCGCACATCTGGGACGCGGCGCTGCTGTCGAGGCGTTGTTGCGCGCCTCGGGGCAACGGCTGTACCATCTGGGGCTGAGCAAGGCCGGACACCCTAAACACCCGCTCTATATTGGCTACAGTCAGCAACCCCAGCCCTGGGAAAGTTGAACCGCGCCGGGGGCAAACCCCTTGAAAAGGCCCCTGCAACGCGATTGCTCAATCGCGTTCTCTCAGGGCCGGTGACCACCCTTTCGTACCTGAAAGATGGCGATCAATGAGCGCTGACCGGCGCAAGATCATTCTGTCGTGCCAACACGAACGCCAGCTTGCGATCCCGCGTCAGCGCAATGCACCCGTCTGCCTCGGTATGAATGCCATAGATCTGTTGCGCGCCCTCCAGTCGGGTGCGGATTTCATCTGGCAGCGCATCAACCGGCACTTCGCGGATATAGGCGATCCGGCCTACCGGTTCAGACCCCCGTTCGGCAATATCGGGATAGTGTGTACTCATGTCGCCCTCCTTCAGCCACGGGTGATCGCGATGGTGCGCACCACCGGTTCTGGCTCGCAAAGCTGCAAGGTCACCGTCAGTAGCCCGTTCTCCAACCCCGCGCCCATCACCTCGACCCCCTCGGCCAGGGCAAAGACCCGGCGGAACTGGCGCGTTGCGATCCCGCGATGCAGGAACACGCGGTCTTCGCCCGGATCGGTTTGCTGGCCGCGAACGACAAGCTGGCGATCCTCAAGCGTAATGGTGATCTCATCCTCGCGGAAACCGGCCACCGCCAGAGTGATTGTATAGATGCCGTTTTCGGTGACTTCGATATTGAACGGCGGATAGCCATCAGCACCGGCACGGGCAGTGCGCTCTACCAGCCGTTCAAGCGGCTCGAAACCCAGCAAAAGTGGGTGAGAGGGAAAGGCGAATTTGGTCATTTTCAGGCCCCGTTACAGCGACACATCGCCCGGTCCCCGCAACGGCAGCCAACCGGGCATGCCTGACATATGGGCAACCATCCGCATGCCCGCAAGAGGCCGCGCAGGGCGCTGAACGCTTTGCCACGGCAGAAAAACGAGGTAGACAGAATGAAACCGACCAGCAGACGAGCCAGACATGAACGCCCCGCACGAACTGAACCATGAAGAGGTGTTGCGGGTGAAGCTGGAGGTATTCAAGCGCGAACACCGCGATCTCGACGACGCCATCACTGCAATGGCGGATCGCGGCACATCCGACCAACTGACCATGGTGCGGCTGAAAAAGCGCAAACTGGCGCTCAAGGATCAGATCGCGCGCATCGAAGATGAACTGACACCTGACATCATCGCCTGACCCCCCGGCTCATTCGTCGTCAGTGTCGATGAACCGCGCACTGTAGACCGGTTCACCCAGCCGCTTGATCAGATCAAGCTGAAGTTCCAACCATGCCTTGTGGCCCTCTTCCTCCATCGCGATATCTTCAAACAACCTGCGCGAGCCGATGTCCCCCACCTCACCTGCCTGCTGCGCGGCCTTGGTGTAAAAGACAATCGCGTCTTCCTCATCGGCCAGATCAGTCCTGAACATGTCCACCAGCGTGCCCGCCCGCTGCGGCTTTTTCCCGAACTCCAGCTGCGGATCGCCTTTCAAAAACAGGATACGCTCGATGAACCGGTCAGAATGGCCGATTTCTTCGTCCATCTCACCGCGCATCTGCTCGGCCAGCTTTTCCAGACCCCAGTCCTGCAGCACATGAGCGTGCAACTGGTATTGATGCGCGGCGCTCAATTCCATCTGCAGGGCCAGGTTGAGGTTTTTCAGCGTTACATCGGTGGACATGTCAAATTTCCTTGCCTGTGGCATTCACTAAGTTGAATATGGGGTTGTCTTGAATGATTACCAACGCTTCGATTGGAAAATCGTTCCGTGACAGCCCCGGCAACCCGCATTGCACCCACCCCAGCGCCCGGTATAGTGACGCGCAGACGGCACAGGCGAGGGCGATATGACGGCGGTCAGGGTTGGGATCATCATGGGCAGCCAGTCTGACTGGCCGACGATGCGCGAAGCGGCGACGGTGCTGGATGAGTTGGGTATTGCCTATGAGGCCAAAATCGTCTCGGCCCATCGGACACCGGACCGGCTGTGGGACTATGGCCGCAGGGCGGTGGAACGCGGGTTGCAGGTGATCATCGCGGGGGCGGGTGGCGCGGCGCATCTGCCCGGTATGATGGCCTCGAAAACCCGTGTCCCGGTGATCGGCGTGCCGGTGCAGACAAAGGCGTTGTCGGGCGTCGATTCGCTCTATTCCATCGTTCAGATGCCAAAGGGCTACCCGGTCGCCACCATGGCCATCGGCGCGGCCGGGGCGGCCAATGCCGGGCTGATGGCGGCACAGATCCTGGCCATGCACGATTCGGCGCTGGCCGAACGGCTGGACAAATGGCGCGCAGATCTCACGGCCTCAATCCCCGAGGAGCCGCGTGATGAGTGATCTGCTGGCCCCCGGCGCGGTGATCGGCATTCTGGGCGGCGGGCAACTGGGGCGCATGCTCTCGGTCGCGGCCAGCCGGCTGGGCTTTCGTTGCCATATCTATGACCCGTCGCCACAGCCACCTGCGGGCGATGTCGCCGCGCAGGTGACCACGGCGCAATGGGACGACACGCCCGCATTGCGCGCTTTCGCGCAGTCGGTCGATGTCATTACTTTTGAGTTCGAGAACATCCCTGCTGCGACCCTCGATCTGCTGGAAAGCCTGCGCCCGGTGCGCCCCGGCAGACAGGCGCTTGCCGTGTCACAGGACCGGGTGAGCGAAAAGGAGTTTCTGGCCGGGCTGGGCTTGCGCGTCGCACCCTTCGCGCCTGTGACGGATGCGGCTTCGTTGACAGCGGCGCTGGCGAGGATCGGCACGCCCGCCATCCTGAAAACCGCGCGGCTGGGGTATGATGGCAAGGGACAGGCCCGGATCATGCACCCTGATCAGGCTGAGGCCGCGCTGGACGCGATGCAGGGCGCGCCCGCCGTCCTGGAAGGGTTCGTGCAATTCGAGCGCGAGGTTTCGGTCATCGCCGCGCGGGGGGTGACGGGCGAGGTCGCCTGCTACGACCCCGGTGAGAATGTGCATGAAGACGGAATCCTGCGCACCACCACCTTGCCCGCGCAGCTGACCCCGTCCCAGCACGTGGATGCCGTGTTGCTGGCGGGCAAGATACTGAACGCGCTGGATTATGTCGGCGTGATGGGCGTGGAACTGTTTGTGGCGCACGATGGGCTGGTGGTAAATGAGATCGCGCCCCGCGTTCACAACTCCGGCCACTGGACCCAGGCGGGTTGCGCGGTAGACCAGTTCGAACAGCATATCCGCGCGGTCGCAGGCTGGCCGCTGGGCAACGGCGTGCGCCATATGGATGTGGTGATGGAGAACCTGATCGGCCCGGATATCGACCGTGTGCCGGAGCTGGCGCGCGTGGCCGATGTGCAGATCCATTTGTACGGCAAGGGTGCCGCCCGCCCGGGCCGCAAGATGGGCCATGTGAACCGGGTGATACGCTAGAGGGGTGCGGCGCTCGGGGCCATCGAGGCCCCTCGCGCCGCCTGGGGGCTGCCTGCCCCCACCGGCCTTCGGCCGCCCCCGGGCGTATTTCCGGCAAGATGAAGGGGCAATGGTGCCTCTTTTGCCATGACGAAACTGTCAGAAAACTGTTGTTCGAGCTGGGGTATGCCTATATCAGCCCCGCGCGAGTGAATCGCTCCTCAGACCCCTTGACCCCCGGGAGGGCCCGAGATGCTGCAAACCCCCTACTATCTGATCGACAAGGCCCGGCTTTTGCCGAATATGGAGAAAATCGCCTGGCTGCGGGAGCATTCCGGCGCGAAATCATTGCTGGCGCTGAAGTGTTTTGCCACCTGGTCAGTCTTTGATTTCATGGCGCAGTACATGGACGGCACGACCTCATCCTCGCTGTATGAGGTGCGACTGGGGCGTGAGAAGTTTGCTGGCGAGACCCATGCCTATTCGGTGGCCTACGGCGACAATGAGATCGACGACGTTCTGGCGCATTCCGACAAGATCATTTTCAACACCATCGGCCAGTTGGAACGGTTTGACGCGAAAAGCGCGGGCCATACGCGCGGGCTGCGGGTGAACCCGGGTGTTTCGACCTCGGATTTTGATCTGGCCGACCCCGCGCGCCCGTTCTCGCGGCTGGGAGAGCATGACCCCGAGCGCATCGCCACCGTGGTTGACCGCATTTCCGGCTTCATGTTCCACAACAACTGCGAGAACGCCGATTTTGACCGCTTCGACCGGATGCTCAGCCATATCGAGCAGCGATTCGGTTTTCTGATCCGGCAGATGGAATGGATCAGCCTTGGCGGCGGCATCCATTTTACCGGCGAGGGCTACCCGATTGAAAAACTGGCGGCCCGGCTGAAGCGTTTTGCTGAGGAAAACGGTGTGCAGGTCTATCTGGAACCTGGCGAGGCGGCGATCACCGGATCTGCGACGCTGGAGGTGACGGTGCTGGACACGCTCTACAACGGCAAGCATCTGGCCATTGTCGACAGCTCGACCGAGGCGCATATGTTGGACTTGCTGATCTACCGCCAGCCCGCGCGGATGGAACCGAATGAAGGCCCGCATGAATGGATGATCTGCGGCAAATCCTGCCTTGCCGGTGATATCTTTGGCGAATTCCGCTTTCCTGACGCATTGAGACCGGGTGACCGGCTGTCGGTTCAGGACGCGGCGGGGTATACGATGGTCAAGAAGAATTGGTTCAACGGCGTCAAGATGCCGTCCATCGCGGTGCGTGAACTCGATGGAACCGTCCGGCTGGTGCGTGACTTTGGCTATGACGATTTCGCCGCCGCGCTTTCGTGATTTCAATCAACTCAACGTATGGAGGGATATGGGTGAAATGAAAAAGAACGTACTTATCATCGGCGCCGGGGGCGTGGCTCAGGTTACGGCGCATAAATGCGCGCAGAACAATGATGTGCTGGGGGATATCCATATCGCCAGCCGCACGCTTGCAAAATGCGAGGCCATCATCGCCTCAATCCGCGAGAAGGACTCGATGAAATCTGAGGGCGTTCTTGAAGCCCATGCCGTTGATGCGATGGACAGCGCGGCCGTGGCCGCGCTGATCCGCAATACCGGCGCGCAGATCGTGATCAACGTGGGCTCGCCGTTTGTGAATATGACCGTGCTAGAGGCCTGTCTGGAAGCGGGCGCCGCCTATATGGACACCGCGATTCACGAAGATCCCGCGATGATCTGCGAAGCGCCGCCGTGGTATGCCAACTATGAGTGGAAGCGCCGCGAGCGGTGCGCTGAAATGGGTGTGACGGCGATTCTGGGTGTGGGTTTTGACCCCGGCGTGGTCAATGCCTTTGCCCGCTTCGGGATTGATGAATACGTGCCGCAGGTCGAATCGATCGACATCGTCGATATCAACGCAGGCTCGCACGGGCGCTGGTTCTCCACCAACTTCGACCCGGAAATCAATTTCCGCGAGTTCACCGGCACGGTTTACAGCTGGCAGAACGGCGACTGGCAGACGAACACCATGTTTGAGGTCGGCAAGGAGTGGGATCTGCCGGTGGTCGGCAAGCAAAAGGCCTATATGACCGGGCATGATGAGGTGCATTCGCTGGCCACCCACTATCCACATGCCGATGTGCGCTTCTGGATGGGGTTTGGAGATCACTATATCAACGTCTTTACAGTTTTGAAAAACTTGGGGCTTTTGTCCGAGCAGCCGGTGAAAACCGCCGAAGGGCTGGAGGTTGTGCCCCTGAAAGTGGTCAAGGCCGTGCTGCCGGACCCGGCCTCGCTTGCGCCGGATTACACAGGCAAGACCTGCATCGGGACGCTGGTGAAGGGCCAGAAGGATGGCCAGCCCGCCGAAGTGTTTGTCTATAACGTGGCCGACCACAAGGAAGCGTATCTGGAGGTCGGCAGCCAGGGTATTTCCTACACCGCAGGCGTGCCCCCGGTAGCCGCCGCGATGCTGATTGCCGATGGCACCTGGGACACCGGCACCATGGTCAATGTCGAAGAGCTTGATCCAAAACCGTTTTTCGAGATCCTTGATCGTATAGGTCTGCCCACCCGCGTCAAGGACGCCCAAGGCGACCGCGCATGGAATGCCTGAATGACGGGGCCGGGCCCCCCCCCCCGGGGGGGGGGTGGCGGGGGGGGGGGCCCCCCCCCCGCTTTTTGGAACCCCCCCCCCC
>JAFIEK010000030.1 GCA_020832545.1 Pararhodobacter sp.
GCTGCGGGGGGGGGGCCGGGCGGGGGGCCGGGGCGGGGGGGGGTGGGGCGGGGGGGGGGGCGGCGGGGGGGGGGGCCCCCCCCCCCCCCCCCCCCCCCCCGTCCCTGCCCCCGGCAAGGGCCCGGTATCTGTGATACCGGTTCCCCGGTTTTCTTTACTCCGTGATCTCGACAATCACCAGATCACGCTCGGATGCGCCCCGCGCATGCTCCAGCGCCGCCTGATATTCGGGCGAGCGATAGCAGGCTTCAGCGGCCTCCAGCGATGCAAACCGCGCCACAACATGGCGCGCGCGCTCCTTGCCCTCCAGCGTGACATAGCGACCGGCACGGGCAATGAACGCCCCGCCGTGGCGGGCAATCGCCGGACCCGCCAACGCGGCGTAACGGCCATAGGCCTCAGGATCTGTCACCTCGACATGGGCAATCCACAGTGCTGCACTCATTTCGTTCCTCCGATCACGGCCTCCGCCGCCTTGATGGCGGCTTCGGCACCGCCAATATCCGCACCACCGCCCTGGGCCATGTCGGCCCGGCCACCGCCGCCCTTGCCGCCCAGTGCCACCACCGCCGCGCGCAACACATCTACCGCCGACAACCGTGCCGTCAGATCCGCGGTCACCCCCGCCGCAACCGCCGGTTTCGCGCCTGTATCGGCGATCAACAGCACCACGCCGGACCCGATCTGCGCCTTGATCTCATCAATCATCGTCGGCAGATCCTTGCCGGACACCCCGCTCAGAACCTGCGCCACGAAGGACAGGCCCGCAACCTCGCGGGCCTCGTATCCGCCTTGACCGCCGCCTCCCATCGCCAACTCGCGCTTGAGCTGCGCGACCTCATTGGCCAGCGCCCGGCGCTCATCTGACAGCGCCTTCACGCGGTCCACCACATCGCTCACCGGCGTCTTCAGCATCAAGGCCACCTGCACCAGCCGCGCCTCCTGCGCGCGCAGATGGGCAAGCGCAGCATCACCGGTCAGCGCCTCAATCCGCCGCACTCCGGCAGACGAAGCCGAGTCACCCAGAATCACGCAGGCACCGATCTCGCCGGTGCGCGCCACATGCGTGCCGCCGCACAATTCCAGCGAATAGGTTCCCCCATCCGTTCCCTTGCCGGACCCCGGCTGACGGCCCATCGAGACCACGCGTACCTCATCGCCATATTTCTCACCAAAGAGCGCCTGCGCACCGATCGCGCGGGCGTCGTCCGGTGTCATGATCCGGGTGTCAACGGGGCTGTTCTGGCGGATAAAGGCATTCACCTCAGCCTCAACCTGCGCCAGTTGCGTGCCGTCCAGGGCCTTGGCATGGCTGAAATCGAACCGCAGCCGGTCAGGCGCATTGAGCGATCCGCGCTGCGCCACATGATCACCAAGCGCCCGGCGCAGCGCCTCATGCAGCAAATGCGTGGCCGAGTGATTGGCCCGGATCGCCTGACGCCTTGTATGCGCAACCTCCAGCTTGACCGGCTGGCCCTTGCGCAGACTGCCCTCGGTGACCTCGGCAATATGGACGAACAGGCCGCCCATCTTGCGGGTGTCACGCACCTCGGCTGCGCCGCCATCCCAGCGGAGGAACCCGGCATCGCCCACCTGGCCGCCGGACTCGGCATAAAACGGCGTCTGGTTGACGATGATCTGCACAGAACCCGTCGCCGTATCAGCCTCTTTGCCATCTTTCACCAGCGCTTGCACCTGGCCTTCGGCGGTCTCGGTGTCATAGCCCAGAAACTCGGTGCTGCCGTGCCGGTCGGCCAGTTCGAACCAGATCACCTGATCCGCCGCCTCGCCGGACCCGGCCCACGACGCCCGCGCCTTGGCTTTCTGCTCGGCCATTGCGGCGTCAAACCCTGCGGTATCCACCCCCCGGCCCCGCTCACGCAAGGCATCCTGTGTCAGATCAAGCGGGAAACCAAAGGTATCATACAGCCGGAACGCCGCCGCGCCGGGCAGATCGGCCCCTTCGGGCAGGCTTTCCAGTTCACCGTCCAGCAGCTTCAGCCCGCGGTCCAGCGTGGTACGAAACCGCGTTTCCTCAAGCTGGAGGGTTTCCGCGATCAGCGCTTCGGCTTGCTTCAGCTCGGTATAGTGCCCGCCCATCGCGCGCACCAGCGCCGACACCAGCCGGTGCAGCACCGGGTCCTGCGCGCCCAGCATATGCGCGTGGCGCATGGCGCGACGCATGATGCGGCGCAGCACATAGCCCCGGCCCTCGTTCGAGGGCATGACGCCATCGGCAATCAGAAACGCGGTCGAGCGCAGATGATCGGCAATCACGCGGTGGTGGATCTTGCCTTTGCCATCCGGGTCGCTTGATGTGGCATGGGCCGAGGCCTCGATCAGCGAGCGCATCAGATCGGTGTCGTAATTGTCGTGCTTGCCTTGCAACAATGCGCCAATCCGCTCAAGCCCCATGCCAGTGTCGATCGACTGGCGCGGCAACTCTGTCATGCGACCATCTTCATGCTGCTCGTTCTGCATGAAGACAAGGTTCCAGATCTCGATGAACCGGTCGCCGTCTTCATCCGGCGATCCCGGCGGGCCGCCCCAGATATGGTCGCCGTGATCAAAGAATATCTCGGTGCAGGGGCCGCAGGGGCCGGTGGGGCCCATGCGCCAGAAGTTGTCATCGGTCGGAATGCGGATGATCCGGCTGTCGGGCAAGCCAGCCACCTTCTTCCAGATATCCGCCGCCTCGTCGTCGGTGTGATAGACGGTGACCAGCAGGCGATCCTTTGGAATATCAAAATCCCGGTTCAGCAGTTCCCAGGCGAAGGGGATGGCTTCGGATTTAAAATAATCGCCGAAACTGAAATTTCCCAGCATTTCAAAAAAGGTATGATGGCGCGCCGTATAGCCGACATTGTCCAGATCGTTATGCTTGCCGCCCGCACGCACGCATTTCTGTGACGAGGTTGCGCGGTTGTAATCACGGTGTTCAAGCCCGGTGAAAACATTCTTGAACTGCACCATACCCGAATTGGTGAACATCAGGGTCGGATCATTGCGCGGCACCAGGGGCGAGCTGTCGACCACCGTATGGCCCTGACGGCGGAAGTAATCGAGAAAGGTCGAGCGGATATCGTTGAGGCTTGCCATCTGCGGAGGGGACCTTGCTTTGGAAAAGGCGGTGTCCGGCGGTTTCTAATGGATAACCCCAGCGGTTCAAAGACCGAATTGCACCCGCACAAGGCTGACCGAGACGTATGACATGGCACGCTGAGTGGGCGATGCGCCGTCACAGGTGCTTCCTGCTAGGTTTCGAAATCACGTCTGGCGACGAAACGGCAACCCGCAGGCGGGAAATGAGGCGAGCGGCCGCCTGCCGGGCCTACTCAGGGCGATCCTGTCAATATCGCGCCATAGGCGATCGACATGAAAGAAGCGCCTGCAAAGTCACTTGGTCTGAGAGTTCGATATCGCATGGCTGCCGGTGCGCTGTCCCACCACCAGACCGGGGGCAGCACGGCCACGGCACAAGTGAACGCCCGGGCTAGACCGCGTCGATCTTTTCCAGCCAGTCGCCATTGGCGACCTCACCGTCCTGTTCGATGCTGCACAAGACACCGCGCAACCGCAGCGGGGGGTTACCGGGAGCGGTGATCCAGTCCTTGGCCGCCGCGCCGTAGCGGGCTTTCCACTTGACGCAGCCGTCGTTGAACACATCCGACACCCGCAACACGGCACTGCCCGCGCGCAGCAGCTGCCCGGCAGGCAGGTTGGCTTCGCTCAGATCCATATCCGCGATGAAGGTATCCCCCGGGTGCGGCATCGCCACGCGATCGCGCCAGACAAGGTCAAGCACCCGTTGCGACAGGATCGACACCTGTATCCCCGGATGCCCCAGACCATCCGCGCCGCGCAGCCAGGGCCGCGTTTCCCATCGCTCGCCGGGAATGCCCCGCGCGCGTGTCAGCGTCAGGCGGTCGGGAAATTCGCGCTGGTTGTAGCCGGGGCGAAAGCAGACCCATCCGATCCGGGCGCGATCACGGGGTGCCGCCAGAATGTGAGGGAGCGCCGCATCCAGATCTTCCCGCGCCGGTTGCCCTTTGCCAGTCATTTTTTACAGCCGGTCATTCTTCAACGATCTCGCCATCATCCTGGGCCATGTGAAAATCGAGCCCGTTCGCCGCGCGGATCTTGTCTTCCAGCTCCAGCGCGATCGAAGGGTTGGATTTCAGGAAGGTCTTGGCATTCTCGCGCCCCTGCCCGATCCGTTCATCGCCATAGGAATACCAGGCACCTGCTTTTTCCACCACGCCCGCCTTGACCCCGATATCCAGCAATTCGCCGGTCTTCGAGATCCCTTCGCCGTACATGATGTCAAATTCGACCTGCTTGAAGGGCGGCGCGACCTTGTTCTTTACCACCTTGACGCGCGTGGCATTGCCCACCACCTCGTCGCGGTCCTTGATCGCACCGATGCGGCGGATGTCCAGACGCACCGAGGCGTAGAACTTCAGCGCATTGCCACCGGTCGTGGTTTCGGGCGAGCCGAACATGACGCCGATCTTCATACGGATCTGGTTGATGAAGATCACCATGCATTTTGAGCGTGAGATCGAACCGGTGAGCTTGCGCATCGCCTGGCTCATCAACCGGGCGTGCACACCGACGCTCGAATCACCCATATCGCCCTCAAGTTCGGACTTGGGCGTCAGCGCTGCAACCGAATCGACCACCACCATCGACACTGCGCCCGAGCGCACCAGCGTATCGACGATTTCCAGCCCCTGTTCGCCGGTATCGGGCTGGCTGATCAGCAACTCATCAAGGTTCACACCCAACCGTCTGGCATATTGCGGGTCTAGCGCATGTTCGGCATCGACAAAGGCGCAGACCCCGCCCTTTTTCTGCTCTTCGGCGATGGCATGCAGCGCCAGCGTCGTCTTGCCCGAGCTTTCAGGGCCATAAATCTCGATGATGCGGCCCTTGGGCAGCCCGCCGATCCCCAGCGCGATATCAAGGCCCAGCGAGCCGGTCGAGGTGGCCTCGATCTCGGTCACCGGATTGTCGGCACCCAGCCGCATGATGGAGCCCTTGCCGAACTGCCGTTCGATCTGGGCCAGCGCGGAATCGAGCGCTTTCTGCTTTTCCTGGGCACGCTTGTCGGTCATGTCGAGTAAGCTCGCGGTTGCCATATTTCAGCCTCTTATTTCATAGCCCGTTCTGGGCAGCAATAGGGATTTGTTCGCATCCTGTTCTCACCAGAATGCGCACAAAAAGAGAACATTGCAAGCCCCATTTCGCGTTTCATCTTTCTGCGCGTTTGGTTAAGAAAAGGTTTCTAAAACAGCGGAAAGGTTAGGAATGCTGGTTTTCTGGAAACAGCGTCTGGTGATTTTGGCGACCCCGAAATCCGGCTCTACCTCGATTGAGGCGGCGCTGGAGTCCGTCTCGGCGTTGCCGATCACCCGCCCGCCGGAGCTGAAACATACCCCCGCCTACCGCTATCAGCGTTTCATTCGCCCCTATCTGCGCGCCTCGGCCGGGGCCGAGTTCACCACCGTCGCGCTGATGCGCGAACCGGTGGACTGGCTGGGCTCATGGTATCGCTTCCGGCGGCGCGAGGATGTGATGGTGGCTGAAAACTCCACCCGCGGCATGGACTTCGCCGATTTCGTGCGCGGATACATGAGCAACCCGCGCCCGGCATTCGCCGAGGTCGGCGCGCAGCACAAGTTTTTGTCAGGCATGAACGGCGAGGCGCTGGGGGTGGACCGTCTGTTTCGATATGAAAACCTGCCCGCCTTTGTGTCCTGGCTGGAAGAGCGGCTGGGGTTCGCCATTGAGCTGCCGCATGAGAACGTCTCGCCCACCGCCGATGTGGCGCTGCCTGAGGACCTGGCGCAGGCGCTGCGCGCGCATCTCGCGCCGGAATACGCGCTCTACGCAGCGATAGAATAGGCCGGGACCCGTCAGCCCCGGTCAATCACGCGCCCACCGGTTCAACCGATGATCAGACAGCCGCCTTGCGCGCCAGATCATTGCGGCGCTGTGACAGCTCTTCGGCGACCAGAAACGCCAGTTCCAGCGCCTGGCTGGCATTGAGGCGCGGATCGCAGGCGGTGTGGTAACGGTCTGACAGATCCTCGTCGGTCAGCGCACGCAGCCCGCCGGTGCATTCGGTCACGTCCTTGCCCGTCATCTCAAAATGCACGCCGCCGGGGATGGTACCTTCGGCCTTGTGCACCGCAAAGAAGTCGCACACCTCCTGCAAGACGCGCTCGAACGGGCGGGTCTTGTAGCCCGAGGGCGATTTGATGGTGTTGCCATGCATCGGATCGCAGACCCAGAGCACCTTCGCGCCTTCTTCCTTCACCGCCCTGATCAGACGCGGCAGATGCTCGCCCGCATTGCCCGCACCGAAGCGCGCGATCAGCGTCAGGCGGCCGGGTTCGTTGGCCGGATTCAGCCGCGCCATCAGCACCTTCAGATCCTCGGCGCTGAGGCTGGGGCCGCATTTCAGGCCGACCGGGTTCTGCACACCGCGCGCGAATTCGACATGCGCGCCATTGGGCTGGCGGGTGCGGTCACCGATCCAGATCATGTGGCCTGACCCCGCCACCGGCAAGCCGGTGGTGCTGTCGATGCGGCACAGCGCCTCTTCGTATTCCAGAAGCAAAGCTTCATGCGAGGTGTAGAAATCGACCTCGGAAATCGCGTTCGATGTCTCGCCGGTGATGCCTGCGGCGGTCATGAAATCCAGCGCGTCCGAGATCCGGTCCGAGAGCGCGCGGTAGCGCTCGGCATTCTCGCCCGAGGCAAAGCCCAGCGTCCAGTTGTGCACCCGGTGGATATCGGCGAACCCGCCCTTGGAAAAGGCGCGCAGCAGGTTGAGGCTGGCGGCGGCCTGGGTATAGGCCTGCAACATGCGGGCCGGGTCAGGCACACGGGATTCGGCGGTGAAGTCAAAGCCGTTGATGATATCGCCGCGATAGCTGGGCAGGTCCAGCCCGCCGATAACTTCGTTCGGGGCCGAACGGGGCTTGGCGAACTGCCCGGCCATCCGGCCCACCTTGACCACCGGAACCTTGGCGCCGAAGGTCAGCACGATGGCCATCTGCAACATCACCTTGAAGGTGTCACGGATGATATCGGCGTTGAACTCGGCAAAACTTTCCGCGCAGTCGCCGCCTTGCAAAAGGAATGCCCGGCCCTCGGCCGCCTCGCCCAGACGGCGCTTGAGCGCGCGCGCCTCGCCGGCAAAGACCAGCGGCGGATACTGGGCCAGTTGCCCCTCGACAGCCGCCAGAGCTGCCGGATCAGGATACTCCGGCATCTGGATACGCGGCATCGCGCGCCAGCTTGATTTGGTCCAGCCTTCGATCATCTCATCCTCCGAAGTCTTGCGCCCGTAGCCCGGTCAATCCTGGCCACAGCGCGGCCCCGTGCGGGGGCTGCGGGTTTCTTACACAAGCGCGCCGCGCCATGCAAACCCGCAACCAGCAATTTCCCGCCTGTATTCCTCGCCTGTACGCGCGTACAGGCCCCTTTCGGCCCTGGTTTGACGACCCTGAAACAGCGGACTATGCGCCCGCCCTTTGCAGCGCTAACGGGCCCGGTGCACCGGGCCGTTCTGATTTGCTTGCCCGGCTGGTGCCAAGACGCTATGGCGGAAGGTAAGAGGAGGCCAGCTGCTTGCCAGCCCCGCACAGGATTGACCGCGCCATGACAGCCCGCCCTTCGTCCGTCAGCAACCAAAGAAACGCGGGCAGTTCGCTGGCCCAGAAGGCTGCACCTGCCTCGGCCCGGATGGCCCCGCCACCACCGCGCCAGCGTCATTTCGTGTTTGTGCTGCTCAACCAGTTCACCTTCTTGTCCTTTGCCGCCGCGATCGAGCCCTTGCGCATTGCCAACCGGATGAGCGGGCAGGAACTGTATCGCTGGACCCTGATGGCCGAGGGCGGGCGTGAGGTGCGTTGCTCTAATGGCACGCGAATCGCTGTCGACAAGGGGCTGGAAGAGATTGTGCGCGATGACGTGGTTCTGGTCTGTGGCGGGCTGGATATCCGCACCGGCACCACGCAGGGCGTGCTGAACTGGCTGCGCAAGACCTCGCGCCGGGGCTCGGTCATCGGCGGGTTGTGCACCGGGGCGCATGTGCTGGCCAAGGCCGGGCTGCTGGACGGGCGGCGCGCAACGATCCACTGGGAGAACCGCGACGGCTTCCTTGAGGAATTCGCCGATGTGGACCTGACGAAAACCGTGTTCACCATCGATGGCAACCGGCTGACGGCGGCGGGGGGAACGGCCTCGATCGATCTGATCCTGACGCTGATCGCCGATGACCACGGCAAGGATCTGGCAAATGCGGTGGCCGATCAACTGATCTATTCCACAATCCGCACCGACCGCGACATCCAGCGGTTGTCGATTCCCACGCGGATCGGCGTACGCCACCCGCGCCTTGCGCAGGTGATCGCGCGGATGGAGGCCTCGATCGAGGAACATATCTCACCGGCCGAACTGGCCGAAGAGGTGGGCATGTCCACCCGCCAGCTGGAACGGCTGTTTCGCCGCTACCTCAACCGCAGCCCGAAGCGCTATTACATGGAACTGCGGCTGGCCAAGGCGCGCAACCTGCTGATGCAGACCGATCTGAGCGTGATCAATGTGGCGTTGGCCTGCGGCTTTTCCTCGCCCTCGCATTTCTCCAAATGCTACCGTGCGCAATACGGCACCACGCCCTACCGCGAGCGCGGCAGCCAAGGGATGGAGGACGAGGCCGGGGCCGAACCGGGGCTGGACGACTGGTTGGATGATCCTGTTGATCCTGACGATCCTCCACTCGACGACTGAGCGATCCGCACTGTGTGCCCGCATGCCTGCCAAAAGCGCCGGACATGCCCCGCTTTGGGCAGCAAACACGCCGGAACCCTCTGTTCAAACGAAAAAACCGGCGATAAGGTCGGTGCAGAGATAAAAAACCAAAGGGAGTTCTCAATGAAAAAGCTACTTCTCGCCAGCGCCGTTTCGGCCCTTGCTGCCGGTGGCGCCCTGGCCGACGACATCAAGATCGGCGTGATCCTGGGCTTCACCGGACCGATTGAATCGCTGACCGGTCATATGGCTGATGGCGCCGAGCTGGCGATCCGTGAAGTGTCTGAAAGCGGGCTGCTGCTGGGCGGCATGACCGTGTCATCGGTGCGCGCAGATTCGGGCTGTGTCGACTCGGCGCTGGCCACGGCCTCGGCCGAGCGTCTGATCACCTCGGACGGTGTGGTTGGCCTGATGGGCCCTGACTGCTCGGGCGTGACGCGGGCTGTTCTGGAGAACGTCGCAATGGGCAATGGCGTGCCGATGGTTTCACCCTCGGCAACCTCGCCCGGCTTCTCTGATTTTGATTCGGGCGGCATCTTCTACCGCACCGCGCCTTCTGATGCCCGTCAGGGCGAAGTTCTGGCCGGTATCGTGCTTGAGCGCGGCATTGACACCGTGGCGCTGACCCACACCAACAACGACTACGGTGCAGGTTTCGCCAACGCCTTTACCGAGCATTTCACCGCTGGCGGTGGCACCATCACCATCACCGTTCCGCATGAAGAAGCCCGGGGCGATTATTCGTCCGAAGTGGGTTCGCTGGCCTCGGCCGGTGGCGATGCGCTGGTGGTTCTGGGCTATGTCGATGGCGGTGGCTCGGTGATCCGCACGGCGTATGAGCTGGGCGCGTTCGAGCAGTTCTTCATGGGCGACGGCATGTATGGCGACGAACTGATCGCCTCGGTCGGTGAAGCGCTTGAAGGCACCATCGGCACCATCCCTTCGGCAGTTGGCGAAGCGGCCGAGATCTGGGCGCAGGTCGGCGAAGCGGGCGGCATCAACTGGGCCAGCTCGTTCGTGTCGGAAAGCTATGACGCGGCAGCGCTGCTGCTACTGGCCGCGCAGGCGGCGGGTGAAGCCACGCCTGCGGGCATTGCGGCCAACATCCTGAACGTGGCCAACGAACCCGGCGAGCCGATCAACGCCGGTGATCTGGCGCGCGGTCTGGAGATCCTCGCCAATGGTGGCGAGATCAACTACATCGGCGCCACCAATGTCGAACTGGTCGGCTATGGCGAGGCCGCTGGCAGCTACCGCGAATACGTCGTCGAAGGCGGCGAATACGTGACTGTTCAGTTCCACTGATCGCTTGAACCTTCGGCCAACCGAAGGTATCGGCCCGGGGGGTTTGCGCTCCCCGGGCTTTTTCGAAAGCCCCGCATAAAGAAGAGGGGCGCGAAAAAACAGGGAGATCGCATGATCCGCGTCGAGAATCTGCACAAGCATTTCGGCGGCTTTCCTGCCGTTGATGGCGCATCGCTTGAGATCGCCGAGGGCTCCATCACCGGGCTGATTGGCCCCAATGGAGCGGGCAAGACCACCTTGTTCAATGTCATCGCCGGTGTGCTGCCGCCTACGTCAGGGCGGGTGCTGATGCAGGGTGAAGACATCACCGGCCTGCCGCCGCACGCCCTTTTTCACAAGGGCCTGTTGCGCACCTTTCAGATCGCGCATGAATTCCACTCGATGAGTGTGCGCGAGAACCTGATGATGGTGCCACCGCGCCAATCAGGCGAAAATCTGTGGTCAACATGGTTTCACCGCCGCAAGATCGCGCTGGAGGAAGAGGAAATCCGCCGCCGCGCCAACGAGGTGCTGGAATTTCTGACCATCGACCATATCGCCGATGAAAAGGCAGGCCAGATTTCAGGCGGGCAGAAGAAGCTGCTGGAACTGGGCCGCACGATGATGACCGATGCCAAGATCGTCTTTCTGGACGAGGTCGGCGCGGGCGTGAACCGCACGCTTCTGAACACCATCGCCGATGCCATCGTGCGCCTGAACAAGGAGCGCGGCTATACGTTTGTGGTGATCGAGCATGACATGGATTTCATCGGTCGGATCTGTGACCCGGTGATCTGCATGGCCGAAGGCAGGGTTCTGGCCGAGGGGACGCTGGATGAGATCAAGGCCAATGAGGCCGTGATCGAGGCCTATCTGGGCACCGGATTGAAGAACAAGGTGGTGAAGGAGGTGGGCCATGTCTGAGCGCAGGTTCAAAATGATGCTCGCAGGCGCGCTTACGGCCACCATGCTTCTGACTACGCCGTCCAGCGCGACTGAAGCCGGTGCAGGGGAATGTAACACCCTGAGCGCCAATTTCGTGATCTGCCCCGAGTCCAGCCCTTGGGCCGAGGCCCGCTGGTTACAGTTCGGCGATGGCGCGGCACTTAAGCTGGGGGCCTATTGGCTGGAATTTTCTGAAGACTGGCTTCAGCGCAGCCCTGAGGAGGGGTTGGATGAGGCGCTGGATGCGGTGTTGAGTGAAGTTCAGGAAGCCGACCGCGAAGAGGGGTTCGATCCGCCCGAGCAGTTGATCCGCGATCACCTCGAAACCGAGGAACTGCGCGTGGTCCGCGCACTTCATCGGGTGGATGCGGGCGATGGCGACATGATGCTCATCGCCACCATGATCGCCAGCAGCACCGATGCGCGCATCCTGCTGATGCTGGGCAATGACAATGACGTCACCCCTGATGAGATGGACAGCACAATCCGCGACCTGATCAGCCTGATCCGCCCCGGACAGGAGGGCTGAACGATGGCAGACCCCGTTCTGATCGGCGAGAACATGACCGGCGGCTATGGTGGCGCCGACATCCTGCATTCATGCACCATCGCCGTTGAAAAGGGCCAGATCGCGGTGATCGTCGGCCCCAACGGCGCAGGCAAATCCACCGCGATGAAGGCGGTTTTCGGTATGCTGAAGCTGCGCGAGGGTCAGGTGCGGCTGGGCGGCGTGGACATCTCGGCATTGAGCCCGCAGGCGCGCGTGGCCAAGGGCATGGGCTTTGTGCCGCAGTCCAACAACATCTTCCCCTCGATGACGGTGGAAGAAAATCTTGAGATGGGCGCATTCATCCGCGAGGACAATTTCCGCGACACGATGGAGCAGGTTTTCACGCTGTTTCCCATCCTGCGCGACAAACGCCGCCAGCCTGCGGGCGAGCTGTCAGGCGGGCAGCGTCAGCAGGTGGCGGTGGGCCGCGCGCTGATGACCAAACCCTCGGTCCTGATGCTGGACGAACCCACCGCCGGGGTCTCGCCGATCGTGATGGATGAACTCTTTGATCGCATCATCGAGGTGGCGCGCACCGGCATTTCCATTCTGATGGTCGAACAAAACGCCCGGCAGGCGCTGGAGATTGCCGACAAGGGCTATGTCATGGTGCAGGGCCGCAACCGTTTCACCGATACCGGGCAGGCCCTTCTGGCCGACCCCGAGGTGCGCAAGAGCTTTCTGGGGGGCTGAGATGAGACGCTTTGTAACTGCGGCCCTGAGCGGGCTGATCACCACCTCCCCGGCACTGGCGCAGCGCTATGACTGCACCCTTGACCACCTGTGCATCGCCAGTGAGTGCAGCGACCCGGCCCTGGAAGTTCCGCTGACAATCGACGGCGACACCGCCCTGCTTGGCCCGCCCAATGACGCGCTGGCGCTGCGCGGCCTTCCCCTTGACACCACTGCCCGCCGCGCCTTCGTCGCCGAAGACGGCAATGACACGTTCTTTGCAACGCTGGGCGAGAAACTGGAATTTGTCATGACCAGCCATCTGATGAACTCTGCCTTCCGCTACGCTGTCACCACCGGCCAGTGCCAGGAGGCCCGCTGATGGACCCGCTCAACGCAATCGTTCTGCTGGCCAATTTCGTGATCGTCCCGGCGCTGGCCTATGGCAGCCAGCTGGCGCTTGGTGCGCTGGGGATCACGCTGATCTACGGTATCCTGCGGTTTTCGCATTTCGCGCATGGCGACATCATGGCCTTTGGCACCGCCATCGTGATCCTGACCACATGGGGGCTGCAATCGGCGGGCATCACCTTCGGCTTTCTGCCCACGGCGCTGCTGGCGTTGCCGGTGGGGATCGCCGCAACCGTTCTGTATCTGCTGGCCGCCGACCGCACGGTCTATCGATTCTATCGAAAGGTGCGCGCCCGGCCGATGATCTTTGTCATGGCCTCGCTGGGGGTGATGTTCGTCACCAACGGCCTCACCCGCCTGATCATTGGCCCGGGAGAACGGCGCTTTGACGATGGCACGCGGTTTGTCTTTTCCGTGCGCGACTTTCGCGAATGGTCAGGGCTGGCCGAGGGGCTGGCGCTGCGCTCGGCGCAGGCGCTGACGCTTGTGGTGGCGCTGTTGGCCATGGCGCTTCTGTTCTGGTTCCTCAACCGCACCCGCTCGGGCAAATCGATGCGCGCCTATTCCGACAATGAGGATCTGGCACTTTTGTCCGGCATCAACCCCGAGCGCGTGGTGATCATCACCTGGGCCATCGCGGGCACGCTGATGGTGCTGGCGGGCACGCTTTACGGCCTCGACAAGAGCTTCCGGCCCTTCACCTATTTCCAGCTGCTGCTGCCCTTCTTCGCGGCGGCCATCCTCGGCGGTCTTGGCAACCCTCTGGGCGCCATTGTAGGCGCCTATGTGGTGGCGTTTTCCGAGATGGGCATCACCTATGCCTGGCGGCGTTTCTTCCAGCACATGCTGCCCGATGACTGGGCACCGGCGGGGCTGCTGCAGCTCTTGCCGGTTGACTACAAATTCGCCGTAACCTTCGCCATTCTGGTGTTGGTGCTGATCTTCCGACCCACCGGGATCTTCAGGGGGAAATCGATATGAGCATCAATTTCCGCAACATCGGGCTGTTCTCGTTCATGGCGCTGGCGCTGATCCTGACCGGCATGTTCCAAAGCTGGACCCTGTCGCTGACGATCCTGAACATGTGCCTGATCTCTGCAATCATGGCGCTGGGGGTAAATATCCAGTGGGGCTATGCCGGGCTGTTCAATGTCGGTGTGATGGGCTTCACGGCCTTTGGCGGGCTGGCGGCGGTGCTGATTGCCATGCCACCGGTGCATGACGCCTGGGCAGCGGGTGGCTTTGGCGTGCTTTTGGGGCTGATGCTGGGCGCGGCCTCGATCTTTGGGGCGATCATGGTCTGGCAACGCATGAAGCCGGGCAAGTTGCGGGTGGCCGCGCTGATTGCGGTGCTGGTGCTGGGCTATGTGCTGACCCGGCTGATCTTTGCCCCGGCGGCCTCGGCGATCATGCGGGTGAACCCGGCGACAGAGGGGTATCTGGGCGGGCTGGGCCTGCCGGTGGTGCTGTCCTGGCCGGTGGGGGCGCTGTTTGCCGCCGGGCTGGCCTGGATGGTCGGCAAGATCGCCCTTGGCCTGCGCTCGGACTATCTGGCCATCGCCACGTTGGGGATATCGGAAATCGTCATCGCGGTGCTGAAGTTCGAGGGCTGGCTGTCTCGCGGGGTGAACAACGTCTCAGGCATTCCCCGCGCCATTCCGCGCCCGGTAGAGCTGCAAACCCGCGACTGGGTGCAGGCGCTGGCCGAACGCTCAGGCTTTACCAATGCCGAAGTGGCCTCGGTTTTTGAAAAGCTGGGCTATGCGCTGCTCTTCATGGTGGTGCTGGGGCTGCTGATCTGGCTGTCTGAAAAGGCGCTCAACTCGCCCTGGGGGCGGATGATGCGGGCGATCCGTGACAATGAAACCGCAGCCCGGGCGATGGGCAAGGATGTCACGCGCCGCCACCTGATGGTGTTCGTGCTGGGCTCGGGCGTGTGCGGGCTGGCAGGGGCGATGATGGTCACGCTGGATGGCCAGCTGACGCCAGGCAGCTATGAGCCATTGCGCTATACCTTCCTGATCTGGGTGATGGTGATCGTCGGCGGCTCGGGCAATAACTGGGGCGCGGTGATCGGCGGGTTCATCATCTGGTTCTTGTGGGTGCAGGCCGAACCGGCGGGGCGCTGGCTCATGGACACGCTGACCTCAGGGCTGGCCAGCGACAGCGTTGTCAGAACGCATCTGATGACTCAGGCGGCGCATACACGGCTGATCATGATGGGTCTGGCGCTTCTGTTGATGCTGCGGTTTGCGCCGCGCGGGCTGATCCCGGAACGCTGACATGGCACTGGCCGTCGTATTGCTGGCGGCGGGCGGGTCCAGCCGGATGCGCGGGCGCGACAAACTGCTGGAACAGGTGAACGGCATCGAGCTGCTGCGTCACCTCGCGCTTGAGGCGCTGGCGGCGGGGCTGGGGCCGGTTGCGGTCACGCTGCGACCCGATGCCCCGGGCCGCAGCGATGCGCTTGCAGGGCTTGGCCTGACCACCCTGCTGGTGCCTGATGCTGACGAAGGGATGGCGGCCTCGTTGCGGACCGCCGCCCGCTGGGCGCTGGCGACCGGGGCCGAGGGGCTGATGGTCACCCCCGCCGACCTGCCAGAACTGACTGCCCGGGACTTCGCCACCCTCGCCAGCACCTTCACCCCCGACGGCCCACCGCTTCGCGCTACGGCACAGGACGGCACACCGGGCCACCCGGTTCTGTTCCCCGCGCATCTGCTGCCGGAATTTGCCACCCTCACCGGCGACCGCGGCGCGCAACCCGTGTTGCTGCGCCATCCGCCGCGCCTTGTTGCGCTTCCGGCCAGCCACGCAACAACCGACCTCGACACCCCCGAAGACTGGAGCGCTTGGCGCAATCGCTAACCCACGCACCTCGCGCAGGCGACCAGAATGCCGGCTTCGCCGACCCCTTCCTGCTTTGCCGCTCTGCGGCGTGAGGGGGCGCTGCCCCCGCCCCTTCTGCTCTGCAGAATGGACTCCCCCGGGAAATTTCTGAACAGCTGAAACTGGAAGCGCCGCGTGCACTTTCATCTTGCCGGAAATACGCGGGGGTGAATGGGCCGCGGGCCCAGAGGGGGCAAAGCCCCCTGTTTTCTTTTGCCAACACAGAGGAGCGCGCGCGCCCTACCGTGTCCCCGCCCTCAAACCACCTGCCCCGCCGCCCAGCCCGAGGACCAGGCCCACTGGAAGTTATACCCGCCCAGCCAGCCCGTCACATCCACCGCCTCGCCGATGAAGTGCAGCCCCGGCACATGCCGCGCCTCCATGCTTCGGGCGTCCAGATCTTTGGTGTCCACGCCGCCCAGCGTGACCTCGGCGGTGCGCCAGCCCTCGGTTCCCGCCGGGACCAGTTGCCAGTCATGCACCGCGCCCGCAAGTGCCGCCAGCGCGGCCTTGCCCTGATCTGCCAACCGCCCGCTCAGCCCCGCCTGCGCCACGACGGCGCGCGCCAGCTTCTCGGGCAGGGCAAGCGTGTTGACCAGATCGCGCCCACCCTGCCCTGTGCGCGCCGCGTGGACCTCGGCGGCGATGTCGCGCCCCGGAGCAAGGTCCAGCGTCACGGCCTGCCCTTCGCGCCAGTAGCTGGAGATTTGCAGGATCGACGGCCCTGACAACCCACGATGGGTGAACAGGAGCCCTTCCTCGAACGCGATCTTTGCCCCGGCAAGCCCCACCCGCGCGGGCAGCGATATCCCGGCGAGCGGACGGATCACCTCAAGCTGGGTATCGGTGAAAGTCAGTGGCACCAGCCCCGCGCGCGGCGCCACCACGCCCAACCCGAAATCCTGCGCCACGCGATAGGCAAAGCCGGTGGCCCCCATCTTCGGGATCGACTTGCCCCCGGTCGCCACCACCACCTTGTCAGCCTGCACCGGCCCCTGCGCCGTTTCGATCACATAGCCCGATCGCACAACCGTCGGTTCTACCCCCAGCCGCAGCACGCCCCCTGCCTGCGCCAGATCGCGCAGCAGCATATCGACGATCTGGCGCGCCGAGCCGTCGCAGAACAACTGCCCCAGAGTTTTCTCATGCCAGGCAATCCCCGCCGCATCGATCCGAGCAATAAAATCATGCTGGGTGTAGCGGCGCAGGGCGGAGAGGGCGAAGCGCGGGTTCTGAGACAGGAACCGCTCAGGCGCGATATGAAGGTTGGTAAAGTTGCACCGCCCTCCGCCCGAGATCCGGATCTTTTCGCCCGGTGCGCGCGCGTGGTCCAGCACCAGCACCCGACGGCCCCGGCGTGCGGCCTCGATCGCGCAGAATAGCCCGGCTGCACCTGCCCCCAGCACCACCACATCCCAGTGTTCGCCCGCCATCCGCACCCCCGCTCGTTGCCGCGTTCTAGCCCGCTGGCAACCCATGCGCCAGTGGCCGCCGGATTTGCGCGATGGCACTCATTTTTTTCCGAAATGCCCTTGCGAGGTTTGGAAGGCTTGGATAAACAGCGCCTCAGTTGGGGCGTGGCCAAGTGGTAAGGCATCGGTTTTTGGTACCGTGTACCGTAGGTTCGAATCCTACCGCCCCAGCCAACTTCTGCTTCCATCAGTGCGACAAGACCTCGGGCCGCGCAGCCACTTGGCGAATGCCGCAAAAGTTGACCAACACGGGAGTGTCGGGTCAGCCGTGGTGCGTCTCATGGTGGGGCAAGCTCACAGGAGCCGAGGGGCGATCCCGCCAGACTTTGCCTGCCCTCTGCCGGGATGGACATCTCTTCCCCCGACACGCTCGGGAGTGGAAGGCGCCGCCAGCAAGACAGCAGGAGTTCTGCCTCTTGCTTTCGCAGGAACTACCCAGAGGAACAGAACCGGCGGGCTTGAGTATCTTCAAGAACATGGGCACAATGATCGAGTTACATCGATTGGGACATTTTCGATAACGCTGCGGTTCTGAGTTCTCATCAACATGGAACCGCGTAGCTTCGGCAGCCGGTTAGGTACTTAATCTCAGAGTGCCATGCCCTGACGTACTGACGCTGCACCGTGACGAAGCATGGTTATGCCTATGATTGACTACATCGAATCCGCATCGATATCGAAACACGCTGACGGGCAAGGCAACGAAGACCGCCTGTTCATGCGCGACAACCTTTGCGCAGTGATCGACGGAGCCACCACAAAACACCTCGGGCCAGGCGCCACTGGCGCCACTGTCGCCGACCTTGTTTGCGATTCTCTGAGCAGGGCGACGCTTGACGATGGGCTGCCGCAGCTCGTTCGTATTATCTCACAGCACGTGCGCGACGGGCTGAGCGGACGAACGGCCCCGCATACACGGCCCTCGGCAACACTTCTGCTCTATTCCGCCGTACATCGGCAGGTATTGCGGGTGGGGGACTCACATCTGGCGATCAATGGCGAGGCCGTTCGGGGGGCCAAACAAATCGATCGGCTTCTGGCAGAAGTCCGCAGCTTGTATGTGCGCCTTTCAGGAAGCTGGACAGCCGAGGATGATACTGGCCGTGCACTCATACTTCCGGTTCTGCGTCAACAGTATCGGCTTCAGAATAGCCTCGCCTTTGACGAATACGGATACGGCTGCATTGACGGCAGCGCCGTTCCTGGCCGGTTTATCGAGACCTGGAATGTCCCCGACGGGGCTGAGATTATACTGTGTTCGGACGGTTATCTGTCGCCCGCTCCCACGCTTGCGCAGGCAGAGGCCGAACTGCACGAGGCGCTGAAAGCGGATCCCGCCTGCATAGGTACTCTAAAAGGTACAAAGGGTTTGAACGCGCGGCAGGTGTCGTTCGATGATCGCAGCTATGTGCGCCTGCATACACGCTAAACCAGATCACGCGATCAAACCTGAGCTGTTACGCTGATCGCCGTGTTAAAATGCTGCTGCATAAGCGGGACACGCAGTATCTCGCGCATCAGCAAAAGCTGATCCGACGGGTCGCAGCGAAACTTCGCATTGCCACGAATATGGGTTTCCAGATATTCAAGCATTTCCACTGCATTGCTGACACTGCGCTGCACCAGTTTATCTATGACACGCGTCTCTACCGGCGAACGGAACAGGCAGAGACTCTCATGCTTGCGTGACTCGATGATGTCAAAATTCTGTTCCATACGGCAGAAACCGACAAAGATCGGCAGGCCGCCCCGCCGCAGATCCCGGTAATACCCCGCCAGATGGATGCGCGGCAAATAGTCACGCAGTCTCTGAAAATCCTCTTCGCGGTTGGTATCTTGTGGGATACCGCCGGTTTCTTCCAGCAATTCACGCGCCATTCCATAGCGGATCACGCGGCCCAAGTCCTTCGCCTGTTCCCCTTGCGAATGGGCGAGATCAGCAAGATCGATCGAGCCCGCCCCCGAAAGCACAACCTTGCCAGAGTTGATCCGGGCACCCTGGCCCTGAAAACACAAGACCGGAATGCCATCGCGAGAGATTGCAAGGACGACGGACCCAACATGGTTGGACAGGCTTTGGCGATCCGAAATGGGGCAAAGCACCCGAGACTTGCCATCCTGCGCCACAATAGCGGGAAACATATTGATGGGCGAGTATCGTTCAAGCGACCCGTCGGGATGAGCGAAGCTTTGGGTTGCCAGATCATTCGTCAGACAGGTCGCGAAATAACTGGTTTCGCCGATTCGTGATACTAATGCGCCACGTTCATCCACGCCGATTGACTTGAGTGAAATCTTCGGGCTGTCAAAAAATGATGTCCGCTTGTTGATTGCGTCTCGGCGCATAATCTGCAGCGCTTCCACCTGATCATCCGAGAATTTTTCATCCGTCAGTTCCATAACCGAACGCATGTTCCCGTTCATCAAACTACCATCAGGCGCTGGCAAAATGGCGATCTTCTGGTCCGATAAAAGAGCTTTGCTTACCGTCAGATCAAGTGCGGCGCGATTTATGGGGCGGTCCTCGCGACCGATGGTGATGATCTGGGTCGCCGTGTCAGGACTGACGATGTCATGGATTGTAAAATGCGGGGGCGGGCTTCCGTCAGGCGGCAGCTCCATGAAGAACCGTCGCGTCAAAGTCAGCCGTTCCTCCCGTTTGGTGCCAAATATTCTTGATTTGTGAAGGTTCGTCAGCTTGTTCGCCGCGACGATGAACGAAGTACCAAACCCCAGCCATGTCATCGACTGCGCTATCCAGTGATAATTTTCAGAAGCGCTTTGCGAAATCTGATCATAGAGAAACGCCAGAAAACCGACCACCAGGCCGCCAACAATGAACTTCCAGTCATTTCTGCGCCAGACCTTGCCGACAAAACGCACGACATGAAGATGAGTGCTGATGGTCCGCAACAATAAAATGTCCGTATAGCGCGACAAGCTGAAAATGTTGGACAGACAATAGCGAAAGCGTGCTGAAAACATGGACGACATAAAATATCCTTGACAACTGAAATTCTCAGGTGGCCTTCGGGCGAATTGATCTGGCTTATCTCCGCGCCCTCGGCAGCATTAATCCATTCCCGTTTTAAGTGCCACCATTCGGCTGCGTGAGCAAGCCCGGAAGATCCAGTCTGGGGCCCGATCCGGCATAGCGTATCGTGCGACAGGTGGGTATTACTGGATTGATGGCGTTTTCACCACTCAGTCCTCGCAGGCCTGTTGGTGCCACAACCCTGTTCAAGGGGAGCTGTCGAAGGAAGCAGATGAAGACCTTGCTGCCCAGGCACAGACAACACCTCCCAGCGTCGGGTGCGGGTCAGCGGTGCAGACCGCAGTTTGCAGCGCCCCACAACGGGCGATCAGCGCACCACGAACTCAAACGAGAAGCTACGCGTCGCACCGGCGGGCGGCACCGGGAAGGGTGCGGCGCGGCGGATATGCGCCAGTGCGGCCGCGTCGATCCGTGCAGTGCCGGATGAACGCTGGATCGTGGCAGAGGCGAGCGCCCCGCCATTGCTGACGCTGAACGACACCACCGCCACACCACGCCCTGAGACGCGTTCCTGCCGGGTGCGGCGGATACGATCCATCACCTGTCCGGGATAGTTCGACACAGCCGCATTGCCCGCCTGCGCCGCTTCGCCACTGCTGCCTGTGGCAGTCGCGCTGGCGCTGGCCGCGCCCTCGGCACTGCCGCGTCGCGCGTCTTGATCAGCATTTCCCGCAGCCTGCGGTGCGCTGGCCGCAGAGGTTTGGGCCTGCTGTCGCGGCGCGGGGTCCTGTCTTGGGTCAGGGCGGCGCTGAGGCCGGGGGCTGGCGGCATCGGCCTGTTGCACGGTGACCTCCGGTGAGGGGGAAACCGGGATCAGAGGCGTTGCGGGCGCTGCCTGCGCTGGCGAGGCAACGGGTCTTGACGACGTTGAAGGCGCGGGCTCGGCGACCGGTTGCGCCGACGGGGCGGCGGCGCTCAGCATCGGGGACAGTGCCTCGGGCCGCGGTGCTTCGGGGTCTGTGACCAATGGCACCACGGGATCTGCGGCCTCTGGTGCGGCAAGGGCCGGAGCAGCCGGGACGGTCATCGCCAGCGCCTGAGGCTGCGCGCTGGGGCTGGGGCTGGGCTGCACCGGTGGCGTGGTTTCGCGGGTGGTGTCAGGCGTCCGGGGCGGATCTGTCGGGCTGGGTTCGGCGGCGGCGGGCTGCGACGGCGTTGACCCTTGAGTGAAATCTGCAAAGCTGTTGCCAAGGGCCGCCAGCGCGGCGGGCGCCCCCCCTGCAATCTGCACGTTGTCATTGGGCACCAGCGCCGCCAACGCTGACAGATGCGCCACCACGGACACCACGACACTGAGCACAATCGCCTTCCAGCTTGGCCGCACCAGCCGCCGGGTCGCCGTGCGCGCGGCAGAGCGCACACACTCAGGGTTCAGACAGGCATTTTCCGGGAACGTCATGGCAGCGGTCATGGTATGGCCCTTTCGCCCATCACCAGCACCCGTTCGGCTCCGGCGGCGCGCAGTTCCTGCGACAGCCGCACCAGCGCCTCGGCGGGGGCGTTGCGGTCAGGCATGACCCGGGCCACGCGGGCCTCGGTCAGGGTTTCGACATAGGTGGCGGCATCGGTCTCAGCGCCCTGATAGCGCACCGAGCCATCCGGCCCCAGCACCAGCGCATGATCGGGCAGGCGCTGGTCAGGATCGGTGATCTGCACCAGTTCCAGCCCCTGTTCAGGTGAAGGGGCGATGGTGCCTGCGATCAGGAAGAAGATCAGCATCAGGAACACCACATTGATCAGCCCGATCGTGGGCTCTGCCTTGCTGCGTCTGAGGGGGCTGGAAAGGCTCATGACAGCACCTGCACGCGGTAGGTGGTCGCGCGCAGCGCGCCCAGAAGGTCAATCAACCGCTGCGCCGTCACCTCAGGGCGCAGGGCCACCAGGATCAGTGCGTCTTCTTCCGCCAGCGCAGCCAGTGCGGCGGTGAGTTCGTCAAGTGCGACAATGGCGGCGTTGAGGGTCAGATCCTCAGGGCCGAGTTGCAGGAATACCGGCTGCACGCTTGCCGCCCCTGCCCCGCCGCCTGCCGCCGCCAGTTCCACCTCACCCTGACGCGAAAAGGTCGAGGTGAGCATGAAGAACAGAAGCAACAGAAAGATCACGTCTATCAACGAGGTCATCGACAGCGTCGATCGCCTGCGCGGCGGAACCAGAGAGGCCCGTTCAGGCATGCGCAAGCCCGCCGGGCGCGCGCGCAGCGCGCAGCGCGCATTGCGGCGTGACGATCCCGGCGCAGAGCACCGTGTCGATCACCTTTTCCGCCATCAACGCCTCACGCGCGATGCGCCCGTCAAACCACGTCATCAGAAGCGAGGCGGGCATTGCCACCGCCAGCCCGACAGCGGTGGTCAGGAGCGCCACCCAGATGCCCCCGGCCAGCGCCGAGGGGTCCACCGCGCTGCCCGCCGCCTGCAGGCCCTGAAAGGCCTCGATCATGCCCAGAACGGTGCCAAAGAGGCCCAGAAGCGGCGCGACCTGCGCGATACTGTCCAGCACCCGCAACCCGCCGGACAGCGCCGCCAGCCGCTCGGCAGCGAGGCCTGTCAGACGCGCGCGCAACGCCGGGGTTTCAGCGCCCGGTTGCGCGGCGGCCTGCATGGCAGTGACGCTGAGCATCGCCAGATGGTTTGATGCAGCGCCCGCACGCTCCAGCGCCACCAGTTGATCGCCCGCATCCCAGCGCGCCAGCGCCTGTTCCAGATCATTGTGCCGCCCCACACCTGCGCGCATGAAGTGCCAGATCTTGGCCAGCACCAGCGCCATGCCAACCAGCGACATCGCGATCAGCAGCATGACCACCGGGCCGCCCATTTCGGCGATACCGGTCAGCGCGTCGATCACCATCATTGCAACACCTCGATCCCGTCCATGCGCGAGGCCAGATCAAGCGCGGTGCAGGCCAGGGCACCCTGTGGCGCGCAACTGGCTGTCGCGTTCACCAGCACCCGCCCCAGCGCGTCGCAGTCAAGCCCCGGCATATCGAAAGAGCGCACCCGCATCCGCCCGGCGGGCAGGTCCTGAAAATCCAGCAGCGTCAGCGCCACCACCCCGCCCGAGCGGTCGAACAGAACCGTTTCAAGCACCAGTTGGTCTAGCCCCTCGGCACTGTCGTTCTGGGCCACAAATACCAGCTGGCAGGCATTCTCGCGCGCATCAGCGCGGTTAAGCTCGATACGCAGCGCCCCCTCGCCGGCCTGCGCGGTGGCGGCGGACAAAAGGAAGACGATAGGCGCAAACCGGCGCAGGACAGCCATGGGGCACTCCATTTCTTGTGTGTCTGGTAGGGCTGGCTGGCACAGGGCTGGCGGCAGCGAAACGGACCGGATGCGCGTTCCGGCCTTTCGCGGTTTCCTTGGCGCTAATCCGACCGAGTATTTTTGTCAAGATTAAAGCCGCAACATGGGGCCGCCTAGCAAGCTGCACACCCTCGCCCCGGAAAGTCGCTGTTTTTTTTGCTTGCGCCCGACCGGCAAGCTATCCTAGTGAAACACTCAAGTTAGGGACCGGCATCGCCGAACTTCCTTTCGCGCCATCCAGCCAAGCAGCCAGATACGCGCCGCATCAAGCCCCGTATTCACTCTGCCAGGACCGGAGAAAAGCGCATGTCCACAGTTGTTGAGACCCTGCCCGCCACCGCCCCCGAATCGCTGCGAAACGCGATCTCAGCTAACCCAAAGGCGCGCGCCCGTGATCTGGCCGATACGCTGGGGGTCACCGAGGCCGCGCTGGTCGCGGCTCAGGTCGATGGTGTGCAGGTGGTGCGCCTTGACCCGGCGCTTGACCCGCTTTTCAAACATATTCAGGCGCTTGGCCCGGTACTGGCGCTGACGCGCAATGAAAGCGCCGTGCATGAGCGCGACGGCACCTATGTGGACTACCGCAGCGGACTGCACGCCGCGATGGTGCTGGGGCCGGATATTGACCTGCGGATGTTCCCGCGCCACTGGGTTCATGCCTTTGCCGTGACAAAGGGCGCGCGGCGCTCGGTCCAGGTGTTCGATGCGGCGGGCGATGCGGTGCACAAGGTGCATCTGCGCGAGGCCTCGGACATCGCGGCCTTTGAGGCGCTGGTTGACACGCTGCGCCTGCCCGATCAGTCCGACACTCTTGCGCTGACCCCGCGCGAGCCGGTGGAGGCCGCGAAATCGGACCCGGCGCGCGTTGACATTCTGCGCAAGGAATGGGCAGCGCTGACCGATACGCATCAATTCCTGCGCCTGTGCTCGAAACTGAAGATGAACCGGCTGGGTGCCTATCGCATCGCCGGTGAGCCATATGCGCGGCTGTTGTCCCCTGCGGCGATAGAGGCCGCCCTGCGCGGAGCCGCCAAAGCGGCGGTCCCGGTGATGCTGTTTGTCGGCAATCGCGGCTGCATCCAGATCCATGGCGGCCTTATACACCGGATTGAGCCGATGGGCCCCTGGCTGAACGTGCTGGACCCCGGCTTTAACCTGCATCTGCGCGCCGATCATCTGGCCGAGGTCTGGCTGGTGAACAAGCCCACCCGCCACGGCGCCGCCATTTCGGTTGAGGCGTTCGACAAGGATGGTGCGCTGATCCTGCAACTCTTCGGCAAGCGCGATCCTGACACCGCGCGCTGGGATGCGCTGGTTGAAACCCTGCCGCGCGGGGCCTGAGCGATGATCGGTTGCAAGACATTTCGCACCGCCCTTGCCGCACTGGCGCTAAGTGCCGCCGCCCTGCCGCTTCAGGCAAGCGAGCGGGTGGTGGTGATCGGCGGCGCACTGGCCGAGATCGTTCATGCGCTGGGGCAAGTTGACCGGTTGGTGGGGCGTGACACCACGTCCAGCTATCCGCCCGCCATTACCGAGTTGCCCGATGTCGGCTATATGCGCGCCCTCTCGCCTGAAGGGCTGCTGCGGCTGGCACCTGACCTGATCATCGCCGATGAGGGCGCGGGCCCGCCCGAAACCATTGATCTGATGCTGCGCGCCGAAGTGCCGTTTATCCGGATCGACGCGGCCTATGACGAGGCCGGGGTTCTGGCGCGCATCCATGACGTTGCCGCGGCGCTTGAGGTTGAGGATGGCGGCGAAGCGCTGGCCACTGACGTGGCCGCGCGGTTTGACGCGCTGACTGAGGCGCGCGACGCCATCGACACACCGCTCAGCGCCATGTTCATCCTCTCGGCGCAGGGCGGGCGGATCATGGCCTCGGGCGCGAACACCGCGGCGTCGGGCATTCTGGCGCTGGCCGGGGTTGAAAACGCGGTCACCGGCTTTGAGGGGTATCGCCTGCTAACCGACGAGGCCGTGGCCGCCGCCGCCCCCGACGCCATCATCATGATGGACCGTGACGGCGACCACGCGCTGAGCGACACGCAGATCATCGCCCACCCTGCGCTGGGGATCACCCCTGCCGGGCAGGCGATGCGCGTGGTGCGGATGGACGGGCTGTTCCTGCTGGGCTTCGGCCCGCGCACCCCCGATGCCGCGCTGGCCCTGATGGATGCGCTCAAGGGCGGGAATTGAGGCGATGTTGGCGGAAAGCATACGCGTTCAGCCAGCAGCGGGCGACCGGTCCGTCCGGGCGCGGCAGGTTCTGGTGCTGCTGTCGCTCATGCTGGGCGCTGTATCCATCGCCAGCATGACGGTGGGTGCCTCGGGCGTGGCGCTGTTCCCGGCGCTGGGGCGCGCGCTGAGCGGCGAGGCGCTGGCACTGCAAGAGCGCGTGGTTTTGCTGGATATCCGCCTGCCCCGTCTTCTGACCGGCATTCTGGTGGGCGCCGCGCTGGCGGTGTCAGGCGCGGTCATGCAAGGCCTCTTTCGCAACCCGCTGGCCGACCCCGGCATCGTCGGCGTGGGCGCGGGTGCGGGCTTGGGCGCGGTGCTGGCGATTGTGCTGGGCGCGATGCTGCCTGCGTCCCTCGCCGCGATCACCGGGCCGCATCTGGTGCCGATTGCCGCCTTTCTGGGCGGCTGGGGCAGCACGCTGGTGCTGTACCGGGTTTCAACCCGTCAGGGGCGCACCTCGGTCGCCACGATGTTGCTGGCGGGTATCGCAATGGGCGCGCTGGCCGGCGCGCTGACCGGGCTGATGGTCTATATCGCCGATGACCAGCAGCTGCGTGACCTGACGTTCTGGGGCCTCGGATCGCTTGCCGGGGCCAGTTGGACCAAGATCGCTGCCAGCGCCCCCATCATCCTTCTGGCGCTGATCGCTGCCCCTGCACTGGCACGCGCCTTGAATGCTTTCACCCTGGGCGAGGCCGCGGCCGCGCATCTGGGTATTCCGGTGCAGCGCATGAAGAACATCGCCATCCTGACGGTCGCCGGGGCGACGGGTGCGGCGGTGGCGATCTCGGGCGGGATCGGGTTTATCGGCATCGTCGTACCGCATCTCTTGCGCCTCGCCATGGGGCCGGACCATCGCTACCTGTTACCCGCCGCCGCCCTGCTGGGGGCCACGCTTCTGCTGGGCGCCGATATGATCGCGCGGGTGATCGTTGCCCCGGCAGAGCTGCCTATCGGCATCGTCACCGCCGTTCTGGGCGCGCCGGTGTTCCTGTGGATCTTGCTGAAACGCCGTGGACTGGTGGATATGTAACATGCTGGATGCCCATAACATTACCGTCGAGCTGGGCCGCAAACGTATCCTGCACGGCGTTGATTTCACCGCCCGCCCCGGCGAGTTGACGGCGATTGTCGGCCATAACGGATCGGGCAAGACAACCCTTCTGCGCGCCATGACCGGCGAGATCCCCTATCGCGGGCGCATCATGCTGGATGGCGATGATCTGCGCGCCCTGCCCCCCGCCCTGCTGGCCGAACGCCGCGCGGTACTGGCGCAGGCCACCACGCTGGCCTTTCCCTTCACCGTGCACGAGGTTGTACGACTGGGCCTGACGGGGCAAAGCGCGCTGTTGCCGGGGGCGGAAACCCTGCCTGAGCGCGCGCTGCACCGCGTCGGGCTTGAGGGTTTTGGCGGGCGCTTCGTTCAGGAACTCTCGGGCGGCGAGCAACAGCGCGTGCATCTGGCGCGTGTGCTGGTGCAGGTCTGGCAGCCGGTGACCGACGGGCAGGCGCGCTGGCTGTTTCTGGATGAGCCCGTCGCCAGCCTTGATATCGGGCATCAGTTGCAAGTGATGCGCCTTGCCGCCGATTTTGCCCGCGCGGGCGGGGGCGTGATTGCCGTTATGCATGACCTGAACCTGACGGCGATGTTCGCACAATCGGTCACGCTGATGATGGGCGGGCAAGTGCTGGCCGCAGGGCCGGTCAGTCAGGTCTTTACCAGTGCCACGCTCAGCGCTGCCTATGATTGCGATCTGAAAGTCAGCACCCCGCCGCCCGGCGGCGGGGTCTTTCTGCTGCCGCAGGCCGTTGCCTGAGCCAGCTTTCACCAGAAAACGGATGCCAGCGGTTCAGCCAGCCCCGATACAAACAGACGAATAGGGGACCACATGACAGAACCGACACGGCGCGCAAGCGCACTTTCCGGCCGGACCTTTTCCGGGCTTGCCATTTCCGGCCTTGCACTGGCCGCGCTGACCGCCTCCACCGCACCGGGCTTCGCACAGACCGCACCAGTGCCCGAAGGCGGCGCCTTTACCGCACTGGGCCGCATCATCCTTGGCGCGGGGCGCGCGCGCGTAGCCATCGACACGCCGCAGGCCGTGACCGCGCTGGAGGACGAAGACCTTGACCGCGAACAGGCGGGCGTGCCGGGTGATTTCCTGCGCACGGTGCCGGGGGCTACGGGCTATGGCGGCGGACGTATGAGCGGGCAGTTCTTCAACCTGCGCGGTGTCGGCACCGGCTCGTCCTCGGATGAAAACCGCATCATCGTCTCCATCGACGGCGTGCCGAAATATTCCGAGCAATACCGCATGGGCTCGTTCTTTGGCGAGCCGGAGTTGTTTCGCCGGGTCGAGGTACTGCGCGGTCCGGGCTCGTCGATCCTCTATGGGTCGGGTGCGATCGGCGGCGTGGTCGCGTTTGAAACCCGCGATGCCGGGGATTTTCTGGGGTTGGACGCGCGCACCGCGCTGCGCCTGCGCGCGGGCTACAACAGTAATGGCGGCGGTTATCTGGGCTCTGCCATTTTGGCGCATCGATTCTCGGACCGGTTCGAGGTGCTGGGCGCATTGACCTACCGCCGCGACGGCGATTACCGCGCAGGCGGCGGCGCGGTGGTCGAGGGCTCGGGGATGGACGCGCATTCTGGGTTGCTCAGCGCGACATGGCGGCCCATGGATGACAGCGACCAGCGGTTGCGCTTTTCCTTCACCCGCTGGCACAGCGATCAGGAAGACGCCAATTACGCCGCCGATATCGTAGCCCCGGTCTTTGGCGAAATCGACCGGACCATCACCGACGACACCGCCCAGATAACCTGGGAAAACCCCGCGCATCACACCCCCTGGCTGGATGCCCGCGTGCAACTGTCGGTCTCGGATACCGAGGTCGATCAGCGCAACAGCACCGCGCAGATCCCCAGCGACCTGTTCCGCGACAGCACCTATGGCTATCGCACTGTCTCGCTCAATGCGCGCAACACCATCACCGCGCAGGGGCAGAACTGGGACAACCACCTGACCTTCGGCGTTCAGGCCTCGCGCCAGGAGCGTACGCACCGCGCTGGCGGCAATCCGCGCATGACCCATCCGGAAGGCACCAGCCGCCGTTATGGCCTCTTTGCGCAGAACGAGCTGATCTTTGACCAGCGGCTGACCCTCATCGGCGGTCTGCGATTTGACCGCTCGGCACTGACCCCCACATCCGGCGTGCCCGCCCCGTTCCTGCAAACCGTCACCCATCAGGGCACCGCCGGTTCGGCGTCTGTTCATTACCGGCTCAATGACAACTGGGCGGTCTTTGGCTCGCTGGCACGCACCGTGCGCCTGCCCTCGCTGGATGAGGTCTTCGAGAGCGGGTTTCAGGGCGGCACCACCTCGCTGGGTCTGCGCCCGGAAACGGCGGTCACCCGCGAAATCGGCCTGTCCTATTCGGTCGCCGGACTGGTGAGCGGCAGCGACTCGCTCGATATCAAGCTGACGGGGTATGACAACCGCTTCCGCGACCGGATCGAGCGGATCATGGTGCCCGGCCAGCCCTCGTTCGGCAACATCGCCCGGGCGCGCATCCGGGGGGTGGAACTGGAAGCCGCCTATGACAGCGACACCGCCTTCGCGCGGCTGGCGCTGAGCGCGATGGCGGGTACCAATACCGACACCGGCGCGCGGCTGGATTCGATCCCGGCGCATGAACTGGTGGCCGAATATGGCCGCCGCTTCAACAACCACGGGCTGGAAGCAGGCTGGCGCGGCACCTTCGCGCGCGGCGCCACCCGCGCCAATGGCGACCGGTTCGCGGGCTATGGCCTGCATGACCTGTTTCTGGCCTGGACCCCGGATCGCGGTGCGCTGGCCGGTGCCACATTGCAGATCTCGGTCAACAACGTGTTCGACCGTCAGTATCGCAACATCCTCGACGGCACGCTGGCCACCGCCGAGCCGCGGCGCGGACGTGACCTGCGCATCACCCTGGGCCGCAGCTTCCACTGGTAACGCACCCGCCCCCCTCAGAACCCTGCCCGAAATCGCCCCTCATCTATTCAGAAATATCCTCCGGGGGTGAATTGACCGCAGGTCAAGAGGGGGGTCGACCCCCTCCCCTTTCTTGCACCCCGGCAAGCCCCGCGCTCAGTAAGACCGGGGCAACCCCAACACATGCTCAGCCAGATACGACAGGATCAGATTGGTCGAGATCGGCGCCACCTGATAAAGCCGGGTTTCGCGGAACTTGCGCTCGATGTCGTATTCCTCGGCGAAACCGAACCCGCCGTGGGTCTGGATACAGGCATTGGCCGCCTCAAACGCCGCATCGGCGGCCAGCATCTTGGCCATATTGGCCTCGGCGCCGGGATTGGCGCCGCTCTCGTAAAGCCGGATCGCCTCGCGCACCATCAACTCTGCGGCGCGCATGTTGGCATAGGCTTTGGCGAGCGGAAACTGCACGCCCTGATTTTGCCCGATCGGTCGGCCAAAGACCACGCGCTCACGCGCATAGCCCACCGCCTTGTCTAGAAACCACTTCGCATCGCCCACGCATTCGGCGGCGATCAGGATGCGCTCGGCATTCATCCCTGACAGGATATAGCGAAAGCCCCTGCCCTCTTCGCCGATCAGGTTCTCGGCGGGTACGCGCAGGTTGTCGAAGAACACCTCGGTCGTGGCATGGTTCATCATCGTACGGATCGGGCGGATGGTCAGCCCGTTTCCCCGTGCCGCGCGCATGTCCACCAGAAGCACCGACAGCCCGGCGGTGCGCTTCATCCCCTCAGCCATTGGCGTCGTGCGCGCCAGCAGCAACATCAGGTCGGAATGCTCGGCGCGGCTGGTCCAGATCTTCTGACCATTGACGATGAAATGATCCCCCTCGCGCCGGGCGGTGGTTTTCAGCGCGGCGGTATCGGTCCCACTTCCCGGCTCGGTCACGCCGAAGGCCTGCAACCGCAGCCGCCCGGCGGCGATCTCGGGCAGGTAGCGGCGTTTCTGCTCGTCAGAGCCGTGGCGCAGCAGCGTGCCCATCGTATACATCTGCGCATGGCAAGCGCCGCCATTACAACCTGCGCGCTGCATTTCTTCCAGCACCGCTGCTGCCGCCGACAGGGGCAACCCGGCCCCGCCGTAGTCTTCAGGGATCAGGACCGACAGCCAGCCCGCCTCGGTCAGCGCATCGACGAACGCGCCGGGATAGGCCATGTCGCGGTCAAGCGCGCGCCAGTAACTGCCCGGAAACCGTGCGCAGAGCTTGGCCACCGCCTCGCGGATTTCAGGATAGGTTTCAACGCTGTCCGACATGCTGCCCTCCGCTTCGCTTTCCCCGTGGTAGCGGGCTTCGCCGGGCAAGGCAACGCAGGCCGGGCCGGGCTTTCCCTTGGGGCCGCCGCGTGCCATGCTTGGGCCGCGCAATGGGACAGACGGGCAGCTAAAGACAATGTCAGACAATCCACAGACCACAGAACTTTCCGCCAGCGACCTGCGCCACGGGTTCGACCCGGTCGCACTGGGGTTCACCACCACCACAGAGCTGGAGCCGCTGGACCAACTGGTCGGCCAGGAGCGCGCGATGGAGGCGATCAGCCTGTCCGCCGGCATGCGAAACCGCCGCTTCAACCTTTTTGTTCATGGCCCCGAGGGCACGGGCCGTCACACCGCCGTTCTGGATATCCTGCGAACCGAGGCCGCCAAACGCCCGGCCCCGCAAGACTGGGTGTATGTGCACAATTTCGACGCGCCCGACAAACCGCGCGCGCTGGCGCTGCCGCGTGGCATGGGGCCGAAGCTGCGTGCGGCGATGGCTGAACTGGTCGATGATCTGGCACAGGGCATTCCGGCGCTCTTTGAATCCGAGGATTATCAGTCCCGCCGCGCCGCAATCGAGGAAGAATACGGCGGGCGCAACGAAAAGGCGTTCTCTGAGTTGGCCAACCGCGCGCGGGAACGCAGCGTGGCGATCCTGCGCACGCCGATGGGCTTTGCGCTGGCGCCGATGAAAGACGGCGAAGTGCAAAAGCCCGATGTCATCGACAAACTGCCCGAGGACGAGCGCGAGGAAATCCGCACCCATGTCGCCGCCACGCAAAGCGAGTTGAGCGCGTTTCTGGAATCACTGCCGCGCATCGAAAAGGAACATCGTGCGGCGGTGGGCGCGCTGCACAAGGACATGGCCGAACAGCTGGTCGATCTGAACCTTGCCGATCTGCGCACGGCCTTCGCCGGGATCGCGCCGCTTGAGGGCTATTTCGACGCGCTGCGCCATGACCTGATCACCAATGCCGAACTGTTCCTCAAGGCGGGCAGCGCTGGCGGCGACGGGCCGTTTCCGATCACACCCACCCGGCTGCATGATCAACCCGCCTTTCACCGCTACGGGGTCAATGTCATGGTCTCGGCCGACCCGGATGCCAGCGAGGGCGCGCCAGTGGTGGTGGAGAGCCTGCCCTCGATGGCCAATCTGACCGGGCGGATCGAATATCTGCAGCAGATGGGCGCATTGGTAACCGATGTCACGCTGATCCGCCCCGGCGCGCTGCACCGCGCGAATGGCGGCTTTCTGGTGCTCGATGCCGCGAAGGTACTGGCCGAACCCTTCGCATGGGACGCGCTCAAACGCTGCCTTGAGACCGGCGAGATCCGCATCATTGCTGCCGCTGAACGGATGGGCTTTGGCTCGACCACAACATTGGAGCCGGACCCGGTACCGCTGGATCTGCGCGTGGCGCTGGTGGGCGACCGGATGCTGCATATGCTGCTTGAGGCCTATGACCCCGCCTTCAGCCAGTTGTTCACGGTCAGCGCCGAGTTCGGCGACGATATCGCCCGCGATAGCGACAGCGTGGCCCTGTTTGCGCGGCTGGTGGCCGGTGTGGTGCGCGCGGAAAAGCTGCGCCCGGTCAGTGCCGACGGGGTAGCAGCCCTGATTGAGGCCGCCTCACGCGAGGCCGATGACCGCACCAAACTGTCGCTGGTGCTCAGCCGGATCTGGGACATTCTGCGCGAAGCCGACCACCACGCAGGCGGAACCGGCGACGATACGGTCAGCCGCACCCATGTCACTGCGGCGCAGGACGCCGCGCGCCGCCGTCATGGCCGGGTGCCTGAACGCATGCAGGAAAACATCCGGCGCGGCACGCTGATGATCGCCACCCGCGGCTCAGAGGTCGGGCAGATCAACGCGCTGACCGTGGCGGACCTTGGCGCAGTGCGCTTTGGCTGGCCCACTCGGATCACAGCGCGGGTGCGACTAGGTGCGGGCGAGGTGGTGGATATCGAACGCGCGGTCAAACTGGGCGGGCCGATCCATTCCAAGGGCGTGATGATCCTGTCCAGCTACCTGTCCAGCCACTACTTGCCGGAAACGCCACTCTCGCTCTGGGCGTCGTTGGTGTTCGAGCAAAGCTATGGCGGGGTGGACGGCGACTCGGCCTCGGTGGCGGAACTCTGCGCGATCCTCTCGGCGCTGGCAGGCGTGCCCCTGTCACAAAGCTTCGCGCTCACCGGCTCTATCAACCAGATGGGCGAGGTGCAGCCGGTGGGCGGCGTCAACGAGAAGATCGAGGGGTTTTTCGATGCCTGCGCCGCGCAGGGGCTGACCGGGCGGCAAGGGGTGATCCTGCCGCGGCGCAATGTCGACAACCTGATGCTGCGCCCGGATGTGGTGGCAGCGGTGGCCGAGGGGCGGTTTCATGTCCACGCCATCACCCATGTCGATCAGGCGCTGGAGCTGTTGACCGGCCTGCCCGCAGGTGCGCGTGCCATGAACGGTGAGTTTGCGCCGGGATCGGTCAATGGCAATGTCGAGATGCGGCTTCTGGATTTCGCCGAGGCGCGGCGCGATTATGGCCGCCCGCTCCGGTTGGACGGCAACGGGACGCGCAGCGATGACTGACCCGCCAGGCCACCGTCTGCTTATCATTGCCGGCTGCTACGCCGATGCCGCCCCGGCCATCGGACTGGCCGAGGCTCTGGCGCAGGATCTGCGCGCGGCGCTGATCGGGGTGCTGGCGCGCGAACCGGCCATCGCGGCGGCGATCGGCACCACGGCGGGGGCGCTGGTTCAGACCGCACCGCGCCTGCGACTGGCAAGCCTGGCCCTGACGCCCGAGGGGCTGTCGGCGGCCTATGCCGCCGATGCGCGCGCCTTCTCCAGCCGCCTGTCGCTGATCGCCGCCCGCGCCAGCCTGCACTGGGAATTCCGCACCGATAGCGGCGTGAGCACCGAACTGGCCTGCGCCATACGCCAGCCGGGGGATATGGTGGTGCTGGGCTATCGGCGGCTTTGGCATGCGGGCGGTCCGGTGGTGGCACTGTGCCGCGATGACGATCTGGGCACGCAGGAACTGGCCGCATCGCTGGCGCGCCGGTTGGGGCGCCGGGCCATGATGCTGCCCCTGCAAACCGCCGATCCGCTGGAGCGCATTGAGGCGATGTCGGCCACCGCGCTGATCCTCGCGCCTGAACTGGCGCGACACCCGGCGCGCCTGCGCGCACTGGCCGAAGCCGCCCGCTGCCCGGTGCTGATCGCCCCTGATGTAGGGTGAGGCATGTGAAGAAAGCAGGGGGCTGCCGCCCCCTCTTGGCCTGCGGCCAATTCACCCCCGCGCGTATTTTCGGCAAGATGAAGACGCATGTCGCGATCATGTCAGCGCCCACGCGGGGGGCTTGCCCTTGGGGGGCGCGGCGTGTCACCAGTCGCGCAAAGCACGAGGAATTTCATGACCCAGCCCATCCGCCTTGCCGACTACACCCCGCCCAGTCATCTGATCGACCGGGTGGATCTGACCTTCCGGCTGTCGCCGCGCGCAACGCGCGTGAGCGCACGGATCGCGTTTCGCCCGAACCCGGTGGCGCGCAGCGGTGATCTGTGGCTGGACGGTGAAGGGCTGTCACTGATCCGCGCCACGATTGACGGCGCGCAGGTGAACGTGACCCCGGGGCCCACCGGCCTGTTGCTGCCCGCCGATCAGTTGCCGCAGGGACCGTTCATCTGGGAAGCCGAGGTCGAGATCGACCCGCAGGGCAATACCGCGCTTGATGGCCTCTATGTCTCCGGGGGGATGTATTGCACGCAATGCGAGGCCGAAGGCTTTCGCAAGATCACCTTCTACCCCGACCGCCCCGATGTCATGGCCCCGTTCCGGGTGCGCATCGAGGGGGATCTGCCGGTCCTTTTGTCGAACGGCAACCCGGTGGCGCAGGGGCCGGGCTGGGCGGAATGGGCGGACCCCCACCCCAAACCCGCCTATCTGTTCGCGCTGGTGGCGGGCGATCTTGTGGCCCGGCGCGCGCGGTTCACCACTGCCTCAGGCCGGGCGGTGGAACTGGCGATCTGGGTGCGCGCGGGCGATGAGGACAAGACCGATCACGCCATGAGCGCGCTGATCCGGTCGATGGAATGGGATGAACAGGTTTACGGGCGCGAATACGATCTGGACGTGTTCAATATCGTTGCCGTCGATGACTTCAACATGGGCGCGATGGAGAACAAGGGCCTCAACATCTTTAACGCGCGCTATGTGCTGGCCTCGCCTGAAACGGCGACAGATGAGGATTATGCCAGCATCGAGCGAATTGTCGCGCATGAGTATTTCCACAACTGGACCGGCAACCGCATCACCTGCCGCGACTGGTTTCAGCTCTCGCTCAAGGAGGGGCTGACGGTCTACCGCGACCAGCAGTTCATGGCCGATCTGCGCGGCGCGGCGGTCAAGCGGATCGGCGATGTGCTGACGCTGCGCGCGCGCCAGTTCCGCGAGGATGCCGGGCCGCTGGCGCATCCGGTGCGGCCTGCGGAATATGTGGAGATCAACAATTTCTACACCGCCACCGTCTATGAAAAGGGCGCAGAGGTGATCCGCATGCTGGCCATTCTGGTCGGCGAGGCGGGTTACAAACGCGCGCTGGATCTGTATTTTGCGCGCCATGACGGGCAGGCCTGCACCATCGAGGACTGGCTTGCGGTGTTTGAGGAGGCGACGGGGCGCGATCTGGCGCAGTTCAAGCTGTGGTATGAGCAGGCTGGCACACCGCGCCTGCATGTGAGCGAGGCATGGGATGGCAGCACCTTTCGCCTGACCTTGCGGCAGGAACTTGCACCGACGCCGGGACAGCCTGCCACACAGCCCATGCTGATCCCCGTGGCGCTGGGGCTGATCGGCGCGGATGGGCAGGAAGTGGCCCCCACGCAGGTGCTGGGGCTGGACCGCGCGGAGATGTCGCTGCGGTTTGAAAACCTGACTGCGCGCCCGGTGCCCTCGCTCCTGCGCGGGTTCTCGGCGCCGGTGACACTGGTGCACAGCCCGCAACCCGGCGCGCAGGCGCTTTTGCTGGCGCATGACACCGACCCTTTTGCGCGCTGGGAGGCCGGGCGGCAGTTGGCGTTGCAGACGGCGGGCGCGATGATCCTTGAGGGAGCGCCGGCCGATCCGGGCTTTCTGAACGCGCTGGCCCCGGTGATCCATGACGAGAGCCTGGACCCGTCTTATCGCGCGCTGATGCTGCGCCTGCCCGATGACGAAACCCTGGCCGCCTGGCTGGCGGGCGAGGGCCATGTGCCGGACCCCGGCGCGATCCATACCGCCAGCCGCACCCTGCGCGGGGCGCTTGCCGGGCGCTTTGACAGCGAATTGCGCGCGCTGATAAGCGCGCTGGCCCCTGCGGCCCCGTTCAGCCCTGACCCGGCCTCGGCCGGGCGCCGCGCGTTGCGGATGACGGCATTGCGGCTGGTCAGCCTGAGCGATGCCGCCGTGGCCGGAGAAGTCTTTGCGCGCGCAGACAACATGACCGAGCAACTGGGCGCGCTGTCCGCGCTGCTGGACGCCGGGCATGGGGATGCCGCGCTGGCCGCGTTCCGTGAGCGTTGGCAGCAAGATCGTCTGGTCATCGACAAATGGTTTGCCCTGCAAACCACCCTCGCCCCGCCCGAGCGCGCGGCAGCCGTGGCCAGCGATCTGGCCGCGCATGCGGATTTCGACTGGACCAACCCCAACCGTTTCCGCGCGCTCTTCGGCGGGCTGACTGGCAATCACGCGGGCTTTCACCATGACAGCGGCGCGGGCTATGCGCTGTTGGCCGACTGGCTGATCCGGCTGGACGCGCGTAACCCGCAGTTCGCCGCGCGCATGTCCACCGCGTTTGAAACCTGGCGTCGCTATGACGCGGCGCGGCAGGACAAGGCGCGCGCGGCGCTGGAGCGGATTGCCGGGCACGGACAGTTGAGCCGGGACATGGGCGAGATGGTGGCGCGGATGCTGGGGTAGCGCGCGCTTAGCCGCCTTCGGCGCGAAACCGCGCCATCCAGTCGCGGTTGACCGCGTCCGACAGGCGCGCCACGCCCGGCTGCGGGGGCGCGGGTTCGGGCGCTTCAACCTCCTGCGCGTGGCAAATGCAACTGACGGCGGCGGCGGGATCGGCGGCAAGGGCCTCATAGCTCAGACGCAGTGGATCGATGCCTTCGGCCGTGAACCAGCGCTGCCATATGGCGTCAGCCGCCGTCAGTTCCGCCAGCTTGGCGGCGATGCGTGCGCGGTCATAGACCGGTGCTTGCGGCGGGGCGAGGCGTTCGATCTCACGCCCGTCAGTCCCGATATGCCAAAGCCCGGTCTGCTCGGCCTTTACCATCGACACCGCCTGTGCCAGCCGGTCGTCGCGGGTGAGGTGGACATAGAGCACCCGGCCAAACGCCGCCTCAAATCGTGCGCGGTCCGTGGGCAGGCCCGGATGCACCCGGTCGATCATCGCCTGAAGCGCATCAAGGTCGCGGTACATGAGCCGCAGGCCGAAGCGCCCGGTGCCCGCTGTCCCGGCGCGGACCCCAGCGCGCAGATAGGCGGCGCAATGGGCGGGGTCTTGCAAAGAGCCGGTTTCAGGCAGGCCCCAGGCCCGTTGCCAGAACGGGTCAGGATTGCCCATGAAGATCGAATCCGGCGCGCCCGCCACGCCCGTGGCGCTCAGCAGGTCGCACAGAAGGGTGCTGCCGGTCCGCGGTGTGGCGCAAAGGATGTAGCTGTCCATGCCTGCCTTGCGCCCCCTATGACCTCAGTTCAGCGCGATGGAATAGCCCAGATAGACCGTGTTCAGACCCGGATTGGGGCGATAGATCCCGGCATTCGAGCGATGCGCGATACCCAGCGCCAGCTCGCCGCCGCCGCGCATCTGCATCCCCACTTCAAGGCTTGATCGGAATTCCAGCAGTCCGCCAAGGTCCTTGCCCCGGCCCTGCCGGTAAAGGCCAGGCATGAAGCCAAGGCGCACGAAGGCCGGGTTCTGTGCGGCGCGCCAGGTATAGGCGACACCGGCGCCCACCCAGCCCTCGGCATCGGTGCTCAGCGAGGCACCGACGATGGGCTGGAACCCGTAGCGCAGGGGCGCGCCGCGCCAGCCGATGAACGCCTCGGTCGAGCCGGAATCGTTGTATCCCAGCGCGAAGGTCAGCGCCGGGCTTTCACTCAGCGCCGGCGTGGCCGCGAAACCGCAGGCCAGAAGGGCCGCGCAAGCGGTTGTCTTGATTGTGGCCGACATCACCAAACCTCCGATGGGGTCACAGCCCCAGTTTCGCACTCACCAACGCGTTCACTGCCGCCGGATTGGCCTTGCCGCCGGTCGCCTTCATCACCTGACCCACAAACCAGCCCGCCAGCTTGGGGTTCTGCTTTGCCTTTTCAACCTGCGCAGGGTTGGCGGCAATGATCTCATCCACCGCAGCCTCGATCGCGCCGGTATCGGTGACCTGCTTCATGCCCCGTGCCTCGACAATCTGCGCCGGATCGCCGCCTTCGGTCCAGAGGATTTCAAACAGATCCTTGGCGATCTTGCCGGAAATGGTCTGATCGGCCAGCAGATCCAGCACACCACCCAGTTGCGTGGCTGACACCGGGCTGTCGGCAATTGCCAGCCCTTCCTTGTTCAGCCGCCCGAACAGCTCGTTGATCACCCAGTTCGCCGCCGTCTTGCCGTCACGCCCCTGCGCCACGGCTTCGAAATATTCGGCGTTTTCCTTTTCAGCGGTCAGGACCGAGGCGTCATAATCGGTCAGGCCGAAATCACCCATGTAACGCGCCTTGCGGGCATCGGGCAGTTCGGGCATTGACGCGGCGATGGCATCGACCCATTCCTGCTCAATCTCCAGCGGAAGCAGGTCCGGGCAGGGGAAATAGCGGTAATCATGCGCCTCTTCTTTTGAGCGCATCGAGCGGGTTTCGCCCTTGTCGGGGTCATAGAGCCGGGTTTCCTGATCGACCTTGCCGCCGTCTTCCAAAAGCGCGATCTGGCGCCGGGCCTCATAGTCGATCGCCTGCTGGATGAAACGCATGGAGTTCATGTTCTTGATCTCGCAGCGGGTGCCGAGATGGCTGAAATCCTGGCTTTCCTGGTATTTCTCATACTGGCCGGGACGGCAGACCGACACGTTCACATCCGCCCGCAGGCTGCCACTTTGCATGTTGCCGTCGCAGGTGCCCAGATACCGCAGGATCTGGCGCAGCTTGACCACATAGGCCGCGGCCTCCTCTGGTCCGCGGATATCAGGGCGCGAGACGATCTCCATCAACGCGACCCCGGTGCGGTTGAGATCGACAAAGGACATGTTGGGGTCCATGTCATGGATCGATTTGCCCGCGTCCTGCTCGACATGGATACGTTCTATGCGCACGCGCCGTGCCACGCCGGGGGCCATGTCCACGATCACCTCGCCCTCGCCCACCAGCGGGTGGTAAAGCTGGCTGATCTGATAGCCCTGCGGCAGATCGGGGTAGAAGTAGTTCTTGCGGTCAAAGGCCGAACGCAGGTTGATCGCCGCTTTCAGCCCCAGCCCGGTGCGCACCGCCTGTTCGATGCAGAATTCATTGACCACCGGCAGCATGCCCGGCATGGCAGCATCGATGAACGAGACATTCGAATTTGGCTCTGCGCCGAAGGTGGTGGAGGCCCCGGAAAAGAGTTTCGCCTGACTGGACACCTGGGCATGGATTTCCATCCCGATAACCAGTTCCCACTCGCCGGTCGCACCGGAGAGGGTTTTCGGGCGTGGTGATTCGAAGCTGAGATCGAGCATGGGTTTGCGGCTCCTGCGGTCTGCGGCTGCGGTTCTAATGGGCCTTTGGCCGGGAGGAAAGCGGTTTTCTGGCCCGAAATGGGCAAGGAATCGCCGACGCGGCCCGCGAAAAGCGCTCACGCAAACGTTATGTCTTGCCGAAAATGCCAGACCGGCGCAAGGGGCTGTCAACGTCAACTGCTTTGGAAGCACCACATGCGCCATCCGCTCATTCTCGCAACCGTCACTGCCTTTGCCCTCGCCGCCTGCCAACCGATCGAAGCGCATCAACCTGTCGAGGTTGCAGCGCGCTGGGATCACCGCAGCGAAGCCTCGGAATGGAACGATGCGATGATGCAGGCGCTGATGACCGACGGCGCGCCGATGCTGGCGCTGACACCCCGCGATGCCGCCGAATTCTGCCCGGCTTATTCTGAGGCCAGCGAAGAGGGGCGCGCGGCGTTCTGGGTGGCGTTCTTTTCCGGCCTGGCGCGGTTTGAAAGCACCTGGAACCCGCAAGCGGCGGGTGCTGGCGGGCGCTATCAGGGGTTGTTGCAGATTTCGCCCGCCACAGCGCGCCATCACCGCTGCGACCTGTCGGCCCCCGGCGGGCTGTATGACGGCGCAACCAACCTGAGCTGCGCCACGCGTATCGCCACGGCGGCGGTTACGCGCGATGGTGTGATGGCTTCGGGGCGGGGCGGCGTGGCGGCAGACTGGCCACCGATGCGCAATGCCTCAAACCGCGCCGAGGTTGCCCGCTTTACCCGCGCGCTGCCGGTCTGTCAGGGCGACGGCAGCACCGCCAGCCTGGCTGAATAAAAGGGACTGGCTGAGTAAGCAGGTCTGGCCGGGCAAGCAGGCGGCGGGGTTACTTGACGAGCGTACCCCCCGCGCCGTGCCCGGCGCCCGCATAGCCCGGTTCGATCACCGTTTCCACGAACTCGGTCAGCACCAGTTGCCACCATTGCAGCGTGTCGTCGAAATTGAGCGCCGTCACACCGCCGGTCAGGTTTACGTCAAATTCGATCGTGGCATTGTCGTTGATATCCAGATAGGCCGCGCCGAAGCGGCGGTGGCGGTTCCAGTCATTCATCTGCATCAGCGAGTGCGCGTCGTCAGATTCCCACCATGCGCGCAGTTGCACCGAGGTGCAGTTCTCCCCTTCCGTGCAGTTGAAAAACGAAATCGTATAGACAACGTCGTCCATCTCGGCACGGATCCATGGGCCATCGTCGATATCATGAAACTGGCGCTCGGCCGGGCCATAGGCTCCGGCAAGCTCGGTGATGCGGTCGATATCCGCACCCGAAACCATGCCGCCGATCTGGGCCTGTGCCGTCAGCGGGGAGGAAACGGGAAAACACACAAGCGCGCCGATCGCCGCCGCGCGAATCAACTGAGGCAAGGCCATATCCGTATCCTGTCGGGCAAGTTGCACAAGAACGCTAGCACCACGCCCCACTGTCAGGCAACGGCCTTGTGATCCCTTGCGTGAACCGCCCGAAGACCGGCTGAGAACAGCCGGCCAAAGGCCGGGCCGCTTGCAAATCCGCGCCCTTTGCCCCACAAGGCACTGAACAATTTCAAGCCGAGATCAGGATGTACGAATACAAGGTCATTCCCGCGCCGGTGCGCACCGCCAAGGTCAAGGGTCTGAAGACCACCGCCGAGCGCTTCGCGCATCTGCTGGAGGGAGCTGTCAACGCTGAGGCCGTCGAAGGCTGGGAGTTTCTGCGCGCCGAGACCCTGCCCTGCGAAGAGCGCAAGGGGCTGACGGGCACCGCCAAGACCTTTCAGACCGTGCTGGTGTTCCGCCGCGCGCCGGACGGGGGGCAGAGCGGCCGGGCCGATCCCGCGCTGTCGTATGAAGAGCCCCATGCGGACGCGCCTCATGACAGCGCCGAACCTGCAGATGACACCGAGGGCCCACAGGCTGTATCGCCGCGCCTGAGCCTTGTTGCCACCCGCCATGATCAGGGGAAACGGCAGGAACCCGTGCTGCGCCCGGGTGCCGCGTTGCGCGCCGGGCAGCCCGAACGGGCCGAACCCGTTCTGCGCACCCGCGCCGCACAGCAAGACGACCCGGACGACGCATCAGCGCGCTGATCGGCGGCGCGTTGCCCCATCAGGGTCAGCTCAGCGTCATCCGCAACGCATGGATGCGCTCTACCAGATCTGCCCCCAGCGCGGTGTGAACCGCACGGTGGCGCGCAATCCGGCTCTTGCCTTCCAGATCGGGTGATTGCAGCGCGATATGGAAATGCGTCTGCCCGCCTTCACGCCAGCCGGAATGGCCGCGATGCTGCTCGCTCTCGTCTTCGATATCGAGAGCGCTGATCGTGAAGGCCGCGCGCAAACGCGCCTCGATCTCGTCGATCACACGATTCTGTGGTGACATGGCCGCTCTGCCCTTTCCATTTCCCTGCCGAACAAACTAAACTCCTGCCTCCGACTCGCAAGGGGCATCCGGGCACTTCGCCCGGACATGGACTTGCGGGCATACAGGCAGAAACGACACGGCAATCCGGGACGAGTGATGACTGGCGATCCATTCAATTTCGATATACGCGCCTCGACCGACAAGAAGAAACGCACCAAGGGTCGGCGCGGGATGTCCGGCGCGGTCGAGACCTCGTCGCGTCAATGCGAGCATCCGGGGTGCACAAAACCCGGGCGCTACCGCGCGCCGCGCTCACGCGATGCGTTGGATGATTACCTGTGGTTCTGCAAGGACCATGCGCGCGAATACAATCTGAAATGGAACTTCTTCGCCGGGCAGACCGACGAAGAGATGCTGGGCACGATGGAGCGTGACCGGATCTGGGGCCGCGCCACCGAGCCGCTGGGCCGCAGCGCACGCGAGGCGCGCGGCTGGGAGCGGCTGGGCATCGATGATCCCTATCAGGTGCTGGGCGACAAGGCGACGCGCCGCCCGGCCGAGCCCACGCTGGCCCGCCCCGGCGGCACTGCGACCCGGCGGCTGCCACCGACCGAGCGCCGCGCGCTGGAAATTCTGGATGCCCGCGACACATGGACCCGCCCGGAAATCCGGCGGCAATACAAAAGCCTGGTCAAGGATCTGCACCCGGACCTGAACGCCGGCAACCGCGCCGATGAGGAAAGGTTGCAAGAGGTTGTGTGGGCCTGGGACCAGATCAAGGAAAGCCGCAGCTTCCGCGACTGACCCCCTTTGCAGCCTTCATCCGCCCTTGCCCTTGCACCCCCCGGCATTATGATCCATGAAACCCCAACCGGGCGTTGACCGGTCCTGGGCAGACACTGGCACGGATGGCGGAGTTCCATGGCGGAAAAAATTCTCAAACCCACCGAAGAAATCTCGGTGCGCGATGTTTTCGGAATAGACACAGACATGGTCGTCAAGGGCTTTGCCGAGCGCAGTGACCGGGTTCCTGCGATCGACCCGACCTACAAGTTCGACCCCGATACCACGCTCGCCATTCTCGCCGGGTTTCAATACAACCGCCGGGTGATGATCCAAGGCTATCACGGCACCGGCAAATCGACCCATATCGAGCAAGTCGCCGCGCGGCTGAACTGGCCTGCGGTGCGCGTCAACCTTGACAGCCACATCAGCCGGATCGACCTGATCGGCAAGGATGCGATCAAACTGCGCGACGGCAAGCAGGTCACCGAATTTCATGAAGGCATCCTGCCCTGGGCGCTTCGCAACCCTGTCGCCATCGTCTTTGACGAATATGACGCGGGCCGCCCGGATGTGATGTTTGTCATCCAGCGTGTGCTGGAACATGATGGCAAGCTGACGCTCTTGGATCAGAACGAGATCATCACCCCGCACCCCTCGTTCCGGCTGTTCGCGACCGCCAACACCGTCGGTCTGGGTGATACCACCGGGCTTTACCACGGCGTGCAGCAGATCAACCAGGCACAGATGGACCGCTGGTCACTGGTGGCGACGCTGAATTACCTCAGCCATGATGCCGAAACGGCGATCGTTCTGTCGAAGAACGCGACCTACAACACCGCCAAGGGCCGTCAGGAGATCAGCCAGATGGTCACCGTGGCCGATCTGACGCGCACGGCCTTCATGAAGGGCCAGTTGTCGACCGTCATGTCGCCCCGCACGGTCATCACCTGGGCCGAAAACGCGCGCATTTTCCGTGATATCGGCTATGCCTTCCGGCTGACCTTCCTCAACAAATGCGACGAACTGGAGCGCCAGACGGTGGCTGAGTTCTATCAGCGCTGCTTTGGTGAGGAACTGCCCGAATCGGCGGCGAGCATGAGCCTGGGGTGATCGCCCCCACCTGCACGCCATCACGATGACCTGCCAGACAACCGCCCGAGGGCGGTTGTTTTATGTCCGGCAGTTGGAAAATGCGTAAGCGTCAGGCCACCTGCATGACCGTATAGACCGTCAGCCCCACAACTCCGTAGCCAATCAGGATCATTAGCCCGTCACGCATCAATATCCCCGCCGCGAAAAAGCCGATGGCGACAGCGGCGATGGAAATGGCAAAGGGCAACAGCTCCATCACCGGGGTGGTCACGGCGATGATCAGGCAGATCACCAGCGCCACATAGTTCAGGGGCCGCGTGGCCAGCCATGACAGCCGGGGTTTCATCAGCCGGTCCAGCCAGCCAACCGGCTTGCGCAGGAACTTCACGGCCTTGTCCATTTTTGATTTCGCGACGCTCCGGCGGGAAAGAAACTGCGGCACCCAGAGCGTATCGCGCCCCATCAGCATCTGCACCACGATCAGCCCAACAACGATGCCGGTTATCGTGGGCACGCCGGGAATGCCCGAGATCGGCGAGGCGGTGATCATGGCCGGAACCAGCAAGATCGGCGCCAGAGAGCGGTCGCCGACTTCATCCAGTATCTCGCCGACCGAGACCTCTTCGTCACTCCCGGCGTTGTCAAGTTGGTCCAGAACCTCAGTCAGGCTCGGGTGATCGTCTTTGGCCACAACGACACCTCCATGCCCGGTCGAAATTTGTGCAGCGCGGCGCAACAAACGCGCGCACACAGACAACGCCCCAGAACGTATCTGGTTCACACCGTATTGATGCGCGCACTTGCGCAACGGGTCCGGAAATCCCGGCTAGGGCCAAAAGGGGCATGCAAAAAGGGGGCATGCGCCCCCCTTCTTCTGGTATGAAACCTGATGATCAGGCAGCTTTGGCTTGCACATCGGTGCGCGCGGTCATCGTGGCGCGGGTCCACCAGTTCAGCTCGTCCAGCATGGCCTGCGCCGAGGGGCCGATCGATCCTTCGATATCGGTCAGTTCCTTGTTCTGGCCGCCCAGCGGGTGGACCGCAAAGAAATCGGACCCGCCGACATGCACCGCCGAGCGGGTTGAAGCCATCTGAAGTTCAATGCCGATGGTGCGCAGATGTTCCGCCGCGCGGGTGCCGCCGACCGAGCCATAGCTGACAATGCCAAATGCCTTGCGGTTCCATTCGGTATAGGCCTGATCCAGCGCGTTTTTCAGCGCGCCGGTGATCGAGCGGTTATACTCCGGGGTCACAAAAATATAGCCGTCAAACTCGTCCATTTTCTTCTGCCAGGCCACGGCGCGGCTGTCTTCGCTGGGGGCCCAGGCGTTCGAGGCAACTTCGTTGAACAACGGCAGATCAAAATCTTTCAGATCCACCAGTTCGACATCCCAGTCGCCACGCGCAGCGGCTTTGTCGAGGATCCATTGCGCAGGCTTTGCGCCAAAGCGCGCGTCACGGGTGGAGCCGATGATGATGGCAATGCGGGGGGTGGTGGTCATGGGTAGTCTCCGTCTCGGGTTTGGTGTTTCAATGACTGACAGATTGTCTCGCAGGTGCAGAATGTCAGCCCCGCAGCCGCGCACAGCCCCCGTGCGGAGATGCGCATTGTTCATGTCTGCGCGCCCGGTATCGGCCTTTGGCGCAAGGTCCCTCTTGCCCCGGCACCGGACTGGTGCTTTATCTGGCGCATGACCCGCGCCACCGACAACCCCGCCGATCCGTTCAAGAAGGCCCTGACCGAGGCCACGCGCACGCTGGCCGACGATCCTGAGATCGCGGTCAGCTTCTCGGTTGACCCGCCGGGTATGACCGCAGACACCATGCGCCTGCCACAGGTCACCCGCCGCATGACCCGCGACGAGGTCTTGCTGGCGCGTGGCACCGCCGATGGCTTTGCCCTGCGCAAACGCTTCCACAATGACGCCACGCATGCGCGCTACATGCCGCAGGGCCAGATGGCGCGCGATCTGTATGAATCGATGGAAACCGCCCGCTGCGAAGCCGTGGGCGCGCAGCACATGCCCGGCACGGCCTCGAACATTGATGCGCGCATCGCTCATGAGGCTGATCGCAAGGGTTATTCGCAGATCCGCAGTCAGGCCGAGGCCCCTTTGCCGGTGGCCGCAGGCTATCTGATCCGGCAACTGGCAACCGGCCGCGACTTGCCGAAAGGCGCGGGCACCGTGGCCGATCTGTGGCGCGGCTTTGTTGAGGAACAGGCCGGGGCCACGCTGGAGAACCTGCATGATGTGCTGGGCGATCAGGCCGCTTTTGCCCGTTTCGCCCGCAAGATGATCGAGGATCTGGGCTACGGCGATCAGTTGGGCGACGACCCTGACGATTCCAGTGACGACGAACAGGGCAGCGACGAGGAAAGCGCCGAGGCCCCCGACAATCCTGACAGCCAGGGCGATGATGATCAGGATCAGGACGACTCCGAATCCGCCGAGGATGGCCCGCGTCAGGAAACCGCCGAAACGCAGGCGATGATGGACGAGGACGCCGAGGATGAGCTGTCCGACGACACCGAGATGCCGCAGGCCGAGGCCCCGCCTGAGCCCCCTGCCCCCGCGCCCCATTCCGACGCTGACCCGCATTACGCCGTCTTCACCACCGATTTCGACGAGGAAACCACCGCCGAAGATCTGGCCGACGCCGCCGAACTGGAACGCCTGCGCGCCTATCTCGACCAGCAGCTGGAGCCGCTCAAAGGCGCGGTCAGCCGTCTGGCCAACAAGCTGCAACGCCGGTTGCAGGCGCAGCAGAACCGCTCATGGGAGTTTGACCGCGAGGAGGGGATACTGGATGTCGCCCGCCTTGCGCGCGTGGTCGCCAACCCCACCACGCCCTTGTCGTTCAAGGTGGAGAAAGACACCGAGTTCCGCGACACCGTGGTGACGCTTTTGCTGGACAACTCGGGCTCTATGCGCGGCAGGCCCATCTCCATCGCTGCGATCTGCGCCGATGTGCTGGCGCGCACGCTTGAGCGCTGTCAGGTCAAGGTCGAAATCCTGGGTTTCACCACCCGCGCATGGAAGGGCGGCCAGTCGCGTGAACGCTGGCTGGCTGACGGTCGCCAGCAGGGGCCGGGGCGGCTGAATGACCTGCGCCACATCATCTACAAGGGGGCCGACGCGCCCTGGCGGCGGGTGCGCGACAATCTGGGCCTGATGATGAAAGAGGGTCTGCTGAAAGAAAATATCGACGGCGAGGCGCTGGAATGGGCGCACCGCCGCATGCTGGCCCGACGCGAGGCGCGCAAGATCCTGATGGTGATTTCCGATGGCGCGCCGGTCGATGATTCCACCCTGTCGGTCAACGCCGCGAATTACCTTGAGAAACACCTGCGCGACGTGATCGGCATGATCGAGAACCGCAAGGCGGTTGAACTGCTGGCCATCGGCATCGGCCATGACGTGACACGCTATTACGACCGCGCGGTGACCATCACCGATGTCGAACAGCTGGCGGGGGCGATGACCGAGCAACTGGCCGCGCTCTTTGACAACGACCCGAGGGCGCGGGCGCGGGTCATGGGGATGAGTGCGGCGATGGGGCGGTAGCCCCTTCGTCAGCGAACGTCCGACGACGCGGCGATTTGCGCGAATGCACAAAGTATCAGCCCCGCGCTGCAAACCACGGCACGGGGGGTGGTACGGGGCGGGCCTGTAAAGACCCCGAGGTCAATTCTGTCCAACTTCTTGTGATCCAAAGACGTGCGCCCTGCGAATCCCCCATGGGCGCAACGGCATATGTCGTGTCGTGACAGCGCTGCTGACGCACAAAGAATGGGAGATGACGATGAATCGCAGAACACTCTTGGCCACAGTTGCCGCAACCGGCTTGGCCGCTGTTGTCGCGGGCTGCGCGCCTATGGCCAGCCAACCCGATATTGTCGATGTCGCCGTGTCGAACGATCAGTTCTCAACACTGGTCGCCGCAGTCACTGCGGCCGGTTTGGTCGACACGCTGAAGGGCGATGGCCCCTTTACTGTCTTTGCCCCCACGAATGCGGCCTTTGACGCGCTGCCCGCCGGCACCGTTGAAACTCTGCTTCAGCCCGAAAACCGTGATCAGCTTGTGGCGGTTCTGACCTATCATGTCGTGCCGGGCGCCGTTACCTCGGATCAACTGATCGGGCAGCGGATGGACGTGGACACGGTGCAGGGCAGCAGCGTTCACATCAACGCAACCGGCAGTGGCGTGCATGTGAACAATGCCCGCGTGACACAGGCAGACATCATGGCCTCCAACGGCGTGATCCACCGTATCGACACGGTTCTGCTGCCGCGGTAATCCCCGCATGTGCCATCTTGACCCGGCCCGTTGCCGTTTGGCAGCGGGCCAGAGCCATTCTCCCCCGGGGATTTGATCACATGGCATAGCCACAACCCTGTGCCCCACCACGCCTCTCTCTGCCCCTTGACCCAACACACATTCCCCCGCACACCTTCCCCCGACCCACAGATCCGAGGGAATGATGACAACCAATAAGCCGCCACTCCAATCCTACACCGCCTCCACAAGCCCCGATCAGGGCCCGCCCCGCCTGCTCGCTCTGCGCAACGAACTGTCCAAGCGCGGGCTCGATGGTTTCATCGTGCCGCGCGCCGATGCCCATCAGGGTGAATATGTCGCGCCCCATGACGAGCGGCTGTCGTGGCTGACGGGGTTCACCGGCTCGGCGGGCTTCTGCATCGTGTTGCCTGACGTGGCGGGCGTGTTCATTGATGGCCGCTACAAGGTGCAGGTCCGCGGGCAGGTCGATCTGGATGTCTTCACCCCCGTCAACTGGCCTGACACCCTGCCCGCCGACTGGTTGCGCACACAGGCCCCCAAAAATGCGGTGATCGGCTTTGACCCGTGGCTGCATACGCCGGACGAGATCGCCCGCCTGCGCACCGGGCTGAAGGGCAGTGGCATCACGCTGACAGCCATAAGCGAAAACCCGGTCGATGCCATCTGGCCCGACCAGCCCGCCCCACCCTGCGGCAAGGTGCGCGCGCATCCTCTTGCGCTGGCTGGGCGCTCATCCGAGGAGAAACGCCGCGCCCTTGCCAAGGATCTGCGCGCGCATGGCGCGTCAGCGGTGGCGCTCACGCTGCCCGACAGCATTTCCTGGCTGCTCAACTTCCGCGGCAGCGACATCGCCCGCAACCCGGTGGTGCAGGCCTTCGCGCTCCTGCATGACGATGCGCGGCTGGATCTGTTCATTGACGCCGCCAAACTGGCCGGGGTCACGCTGGACGACGATATCACCATCCACCCGCCCGAAGATTTCTCGCCCGCGCTGGCGGGACAGAACGGGCGCGTGCAGTTTGACCCCGCGACCGCGCCCCTGGCGGTGGCCGAGGCGTTGACGGAGGGCACGCCGGGTGCGGACCCCTGCCTGATGCCCAAGGCCTGCAAAACACCGGCAGAGCTGGACGGCATGCGCGCCGCCCACCGCCGTGACGGGGCGGCGATGATCGAATTCCTCGCATGGTATGACAGCGCACCGCTGAGCGAACTGACCGAGATCGACCTGGCGCAGAAGCTGGAGAGCTGCCGCGCGGCCACGGGGGAACTGCGCGATATCAGCTTTGAGACCATCTCCTCCACCGGCCCGAACGCGGCCATCGTCCATTACCGCGTGACTGAGGACAGCAACCGCCGCCTGCAACCGGGCGACCTGTATCTGGTCGATTCGGGCGGCCAGTACCCCGACGGCACCACCGACATCACCCGCACCCTGCCCGTCGGCGACTCCGCGCCAGAGCAGCGCGCGGCCTATACCCGCGTGCTGCAGGGCATGATCGCCATGTCACGCGCGCGCTTCCCGCGCGGCGTCTCCGGCGCGCATCTGGACGCGCTGGCGCGCTATCCCTTGTGGCTGGCGGGGCAGGATTATGACCACGGCACCGGCCACGGCGTGGGGGCCGCGCTGTCGGTGCATGAGGGGCCGGTGCGGCTGTCGCGGGTCTCCACCCTGCCGCTGGCCGAAGGGATGATCCTGTCCAACGAGCCGGGCTATTACCGCGAGGGGGCCTTCGGCATCCGCATCGAGAACCTGATCGTCGTCCGCCCCGCCCCGGACACCGGCGAAGGTCGTGCGATGTTTGAATTCGAAACCCTGACCCTCGCCCCGATCGACACCCGCCTGATCGCGCGCGACCTGCTCAACCCGCCCGAGATCGCCTGGCTGAATGCCTATCACGCGCGGGTGCTGACTGACATCGGCCCTCTGCTCTCCCCCCCCGCACGCAACTGGCTGACAACCGCCTGCGCCGCAATCTGACAGACGCAGGGACGGCCCCTCGGAAGACAAGGCAGCCTCGTTTCATCTACTCAAAATATACCGGGGGAGTCGACCGGAACGGGCGGCGGGGGCCGCGCCCCCCCCCCCCCCCCAAAACCCCCGGGGGGGGGCGGCACGTGGCCGACGCCAAAACACACCACCCAGCGCGCAAACGCGCGGGCGGG
>JAFIEK010000083.1 GCA_020832545.1 Pararhodobacter sp.
GCGCCACATAGGGCGGGCGGTGCCGGGGCAGGCCGCGCTTGCCCTCGATCGATTCCAGCATCGCCGATTCCTCGCCGCAGATATAGGCCCCGGCGCCGCGACGCAGGTCGATATATCCCGGCTCGACAATCCCGGCGCTTTCCAGTGCGGCAATCTCGGTGGCGAGGATGTGCAGGACAGCCGGGTATTCGTCGCGCATGTAGATATAGCAACGCGCAGCCTCGACGGCCCATGCGGCGATCAGCATGCCTTCCAGCATCAGATGTGGCGTGCGTTCCAGATACCAGCGGTCCTTGAAAGTGCCCGGCTCGCCCTCATCCCCGTTGACTGCCAGATAACGCGGGCCCGGATTGCCACGCACAAAGCCCCATTTCTTGCCCGATGGGAAACCCGCGCCGCCCAGCCCGCGCAGCCCGGCCTCAAGCATGGTTTCCTGCACCGCTTCCCAGTCGCCATTTGTGCGCAGGGCTGTGAGTTGCGTGTAACCACCCGCAGCGCGATAGGCTTCAAACCCTTCATAGGCTGGGATAATTGGATGGAAATCACCCAAAGCGACAACCCCGGCCACATTTTCCGGCGTCGCGTGATCGACATGGCGGTGGCCCACTTCGACCACTGGCGCGGTGTCGCAGCGGCCCATGCAGGGCGCACGCATCACCCGCACGCTTGCCGGGTCATGCCCAGCCTCCAAAGCTGCCATCAGTGCCTGCGCCCCGGCCAGTTCGCATGACAGTGAGTCGCAGACGCGGATGGTCAGCGCGGGCGGCGGGGTGTCATTTTCGCGGATCGGGTCGAAATGGGCATAGAACGTGGCAACCTCCCAGACCTCGGCCATCGACAGGCGCATCTCATGCGCCAGTGCGCGCAGATGCGGGGCGGACAGGTGGCCATGGGCATCCTGGATCAGGTGCAGGAACTCGATCAGCTGATCGCGTTGCCGGGGCCGGTCACCCAGCAGTGCCAGCACCTCGGACAGCGCCGCATCGTCAAGCTGGCGGCCCTTGGGTGTGTGGCGGCCCTTGCCGCGCCCTGATTTCCAGACGCCGCGCGGGGCGTCGCCCCCATTGTTGGCCCCATTGTTGGCTTTGTCGAGCGGTGCCATGCCTGATCCCTTCGGTACTGCTGCGCGTCTTCTCTGGCGTGATGGCCAGTGAACCCTGGCAAGTCAATATCGCCGAACCGTCTGGTGATAGGAAATGCCTATCAATTCGGCGCAGCCGATGACTGCCATGAAAACGCTGTCGGGGATGGGAAAAAGGCGGCGCAATCGAGCCGTCAGGCGACCTTCTCGGCCAGTGCCACTTGCGCGCGGCACCAGTCAAGCACCAAGTCGGCATGGGGCGGAAGGGGGTTGCCCAGCCCTTCGCTGAAGGTCTCGAAACCCGCAAGATTGGCCTGATTGACGGCTGTCAATACCGGCACCCCTTCGGCGATGGCCCGGCCAATGACCGGGCGAAAGCCGCGTCCTTCCAGCTCAGCCTTGCCGAATTTGTTGATGATCAGCAGCTTGGGGCCCCGGTCCAGCGCGGCTTCGACCAGCCCCACTGCTTCTTCCAGGCCCTGCGGGTCCAACCGGCAGCCGCGCGCCAAGGGGCCGAGGCTTTGCGAGATGCGCACACGGGTCTCCATGGTCAGCACCTGAAGGTCCATGTCATAGCGCGTGTCGGGGCCGGTGGCAGTATTGATCTGCACCACGCCAGCCAGTGGCCAGTGATCACCGCTCAACTGTGCCGCGACCTCGGCCAACAAGCCATCGACCGCCCCGCGCTCTGCACCGATCACATATCCGAGCATGCTGCCCGCCTCCCTCGCTGCAATCCCAGCCTGCGCCAGCCATAACCATCTGCAACCAGCCCTTGTCTGGCCTTGCTGCATTGATACATAGTCCAACGGGACCAGAAAGACAGCCAATGATCAAGCCCCTTCCCCTATTGCCAGACCCCTCCGCCCCGCGCCTGACCCGCCGGATCGGCGGGACGGACCATACCGGTGCGCTAGTCGAGATCAGCGTGGTCGAGGAACGGCCGCTGACCATCTTCCTGAACGCGCAGGAAATTGTCACGGCGATGACCATTGGCGATTACCCCGAATATCTGGCGCTGGGTTTTCTGCGCAATCAGGGCATGCTGCACGCCGATGATAAGGTGAGCGGCGTGGATTATGACGAGGATATCGAAACCGTGGTGGTGCGCACCGATCGTCAAACCTCGTATGAGGAGAAGGTGAAGAAAAAGACCCGCACCTCTGGCTGTGCGGTGGGGACAGTGTTTGGCGACATGATGGAGGGGTTGGAGGGGCTGACCCTGCCGCCCGCCGAGCTGCGCACCAGTTGGCTTTACGCGCTGGCCAAGGCGGTGAACACCACGCCCTCGCTGTATCTGGAGGCCGGTGCGATTCATGGCACGGTGCTGTGCCGGCGCGACCAGATGCTGGTCTATATGGAGGATGTGGGCCGCCACAACGCGGTCGACAAGATCGCGGGCTGGATGTTTCAGCATGGTGAGGGTGGCGCGGACAAGATCCTGTATACCACTGGGCGGCTGACATCCGAGATGGTGATCAAGACCGCGCAGATGGGTATCCCGGTTCTCGCCTCGCGCTCGGGCTTCACGGCCTGGGGGGTAGAGATTGCGCAGCAGGTGGGCCTGACGCTGATTGGCCGGATGCGCGGGCAGCGGTTTGTCTGTATGGCGGGCGAAGATCGGCTGATCCGCGATGCTGACCCGGCCGCCGTGGGGGATGAAAGCGCACGCCACCGGCGCAAGGGGGCGGGTGATGACTGACGGGGCCGTTCTGGGGGTGATACTGGCGGGCGGGCGCGCCACGCGGATGGGCGGCGGCGACAAGGGATTGCGGGTGGTGGCCGGTCAACGGCTGATCGACCATGTCATCGCCCGGCTGTCACCGCAGGTTTCCGGCATGGCGATCAACGCCAATGGTGACCCGGCCCGGCTGACGGCATTCGGTCTGCCGGTGCTGGCTGACAGCCTGCCCGACCATCCCGGCCCACTGGCCGGTGTGCTGGCGGGGCTGGACTGGGCGGCGGGGCAGGGCGCGCAGGCCATCGTCACCGCAGCCGCCGACACGCCCTTCTTTCCGGTCGATCTGGTAGCGCGCTTGCAAGCGTCAGCGGGGCCTTCGGGGCTGTCGCTGGCGGCAAGCCCGGATGAGGATGGCCGCATCCGCCGCCATCCGACCTTCGGTCTTTGGCCCGTTGCGCTGCGCGAGGACCTGCGCGCGGCACTCACCGGCGGCTTGCGCAAGATCGTGCTGTGGACAGACGGGCATGGGGCGGGGCAGGCGGTGTTCCCCTCTGATCCGTTCGACCCGTTCTTCAACGTCAATGCGCCCGAAGACATCGCCCGCGCCGAAGCTCTGGCCGGGGAGGCATGAAGACATCGGGCATGAAGATCTATGGCGTCACCGGCTGGAAGAACGCGGGCAAGACCGGCCTGATGGAACGGCTGGTGGCCGAGTTTTGCGCGCGGGGGCTGACGGTTTCAACCATCAAGCACGCCCATCATGAAACCGAGATCGACCACCCGGGCCGTGACAGCTATCGCCACCGCGAGGCGGGCGCGCATGAGGTGCTGGTGTCTTCGCCGGTGCGCTGGGCGCTGATGCAGGAACTGCGTGGCACCCCGGAGCCCGCGCTTGAAGACTTGCTGACAAGGCTGTCACCGGTCGATCTGGTACTGGTTGAGGGCTACAAACGTGCACCCCATCCCAAGGTCGAGGCGCATCGCCTTGAGACCGGTCGCCCGTTGCTGGCACCAGAGAATGCGACCGTGCGGGCCGTGGCGACGAACGCTATTGCGGGCGATCCGGCACTTGACGGCGTCACGGTGCCCTTGCTGGCGCATGATGACACCGCCGCGATTACTGATTTCATTCTCAGCGAACTGGGGCTTGCGCCATGAGGTTCGACCGGATCGCCATACTGGACTGGTCAGCGGCCTCGCAGCCTCGGCGGGGCAAGGATTCGATCTGGCTGGGCCTTGCCGGGCCGGATGGGGTGAGCGCCGAGAACCTGCCCACCCGCTTTGCCGCCGAGGCCCGGTTGCGTGCGTTGGTGGCTGATGCGCTGGCACGTGGTGAGCGGCTGTTGCTCGGGGCTGATTTTGCCTTTGGTTATCCGGCGGGGTTTGCCGCGCAACTGACCGGACGGACTGAGGCGCTGGCTGTCTGGGAATGGCTGGCCGGGGCGATCAAGGATGATGCGCAGAACCGCTCTAACCGGTATGAGGTGGCGGCGGCGATCAACCGGCAGTTCCCGGGTTTGGGGCCGTTCTGGTTCCACCCCAACGGGCACGATCTGCCCGGACTGCCGCTCAAGGGCAGCACGCGCCACGGCTATGGCCCGCTGGATGAGCTGCGCGCGACCGAGCGCGCTGCCCGGGGGGCGCAATCGGTCTGGAAGCTGGGTGGGCCGGGCTCGGTCGGTAGTCAGGCACTGACCGGACTGCCGGTTCTGTGGCGCTTACGCGCGGGGTTTGCCGGGCAGGTGGCCGTCTGGCCGTTTGAACCGGTGGAGGATGCGCCGGTGGTCTTGGCCGAGGTGTTCCCCTCGCTTCTGGCCGCCGAGGTCAAGGCAGCGATGCGCGCGCGCGCTATGGTGCCGGACGAAGCGCAGGTGCGGCTTCTGGCCGAAACCCTCTTGCGTATGCAGGATCAGGATGCCGGGCTTGCGCCACTGTTTGCGGCCGCCGAGGGCACGGCGCTGACTGAGGAGGGCTGGATACTGGGCGTCGGGCAGGAGGCATCGTTGCACGCGAGCGCCGAGCCTGTGCCGTTGATACCCCCACGCCTGCGCGATGATTGCTTCGCCATGCCGCAAGGCGTGAACTGGGTGCCGGTGGATGAGGCGCTGGCCCGCTTGCGCGAAGCACTGGTGCCGCTGGCGCAGGTCGAAACCCTGCCCGTCGCGGCAGCGGGCGGGCGTGTGCTGGCGCGCGACGTCACCGCCCGGCGCGCCAACCCACCACGCGCCAATTCGGCGGTGGATGGCTACGGTTTTGCCCACGCAGCCCTTGCAGGCCCCGGCCCCTACACCCTGCCGCTGGTGAGCGGGCGCGCGGCAGCCGGGCAGCCCTTTGCCGGGGCCGTGCCGCCGGGGTCCGCCATCCGCATACTCACCGGCGCCATCCTGCCCAAGGGGGTGGATTGCGTGGTGCTGGAAGAAGATTGCGATAGTGATTTCGCCCGTGTGGCCTTTGACGGGCCAGTCAAGCCCCGCGCCAACACCCGCCGCGCCGGTGAGGATGTCGATGCCGGCGCGCAGGCCCTGCCCTCTGGCCGGGTGCTGGGCGCGCCCGATCTGGCGCTTCTGTCGGCGCTGGGCGTGGGGCAAGTGGCGGTCTTTCGCCCGCTCAGGGTGGGGGTTCTGTCCACCGGTGACGAGATCGTGGCTGACCCGTCGGCCCCCGCCGCGCCGCATCAGATCTATGATGCCAACCGCCCCATGCTGCTGGAAATCGCGCGCCGCTGGGGCTACCAGCCGGTCGATCTGGGTCATGCACCCGATGACCCCGCCGCGATTGCCGAGGCTCTCGGCAGGGGCGCCAAACAGGCCGATGTGATCCTGACCTCGGGCGGGGCCTCGGCGGGCGATGAGGACCATGTCTCGCGACTGCTCCGCGACAGCGGCACGCTGTCCAGCTGGCGCATCGCTCTCAAACCGGGGCGGCCCCTGGCGCTGGCGCTGTGGCAGGGCGTGCCGGTTCTGGGGTTGCCGGGCAATCCGGTGGCGGCGTTTGTGTGCACGCTGATCTTCGGGCGGCCCGCACTGTCGGCTCTCGCAGGCAGCGGCTGGCGCATGGCGCAAGGGTTCACCGTGCCTGCCGCCTTCACCAAGACCAAGAAGCCCGGACGGCGCGAATACCTGCGCGCGCGGCTCAACGATCAGGGTGCGGCAGAGGTCTTTGCCTCGGAAGGGTCTGGGCGGATCAGCGGGTTAAGCTGGGCCGAGGGGCTCGTAGAGCTGCCCGATGGTGCTGCGCAGATTACCCCGGGCTGCCCGGTGCGATACCTGCCCTATGGCAGTTTTGGCCTGTAACCCTCAGGCGCGGCGGATCAGCCAGGCGGTGGCATCACCCTCAGCCGTATTCCCCAGCAACGCATGCCCGGATTCCGCGCAGAAATGTGGCACATCCACCGCCGCCGCAGGGTCCGTCGCCAGAAGCCGCAGCACCTGCCCCGGGTCCATGCCCATCAGCCGCTTGCGCGCCTTCAGCACGGGCAGGGGGCACAACAGCCCCCGCGCATCCAGTTCCTGATCCCAGTTCATGGCCCTGATCTATCCCCTGTCGCGTGCCCTGTCCATCACCGCCGCCCGCCCGGCACGCGCGACAGAAAACCCGGCGGGCGGTGCGCAACCCAGTCGACAAACCGGGCGATCCGCGGATGACTGCGCAGCGCCTCAATGGTGTTGAAACGCTGTGCCAGTTCAGCCTCCGACAGCGCGGCGTGAATTTCCTTGTGGCAAATGTGGTGCAACAGCACGACCGGTCCGCTTTTGCCGCCCTTCAGCTTTGGCACCAGATGATGCAGGCTTTGCGGCACATCCGGTGGAATGGGGCGCAGGCAAAGCGGGCAGATCGGATCGGCATCAGTCATGGCGCCAAGATAGCGCGAAGGCGCTGGCCGCACAGCCCTGCAGCCAGCGGCCAAAGAAACGGGCGCGCAGCCCCCTCGCCACGCGCCCGCATGTTGGTCCGCATCCCTCCTCTGGTATGCGGGCCGATGTGGTTTTGCTCAGTTGCGGGCCTTGTCCACCATCTTGCCCTTGGAAATCCAGGGCATCATCGCGCGCAGCTTCTCACCCACCTGTTCGATCTGGTGCTCGTCGTTCAGGCGGCGGGTGGCCTTGAACATCGGCTGGCCGACAGCGTTTTCCTGCATGAAGTCACGCACGAACTTGCCGGTCTGAATGTCGGTCAGCACCTCTTTCATCCGCGCCTTGGTCTCGGCATAGGGCAGAATGCGCGGGCCGCTGACATATTCGCCATATTCGGCGGTGTTCGAGATCGAATAGTTCATGTTTGCGATGCCGCCCTCATAGATCAGATCGACGATCAGCTTGACCTCGTGCAGGCACTCGAAATAGGCCATTTCGGGCTCATATCCGGCCTCGACCAGCGTCTCAAAGCCCATGCGGATCAGCTCCACCAGACCCCCACAAAGAACGGCCTGCTCGCCAAAGAGATCGGTCTCGCATTCCTGACGGAAGTTGGTCTCGATCACCCCGGAACGTCCGCCGCCGATGGCCGAGCAATAGGAAAGGCCCAGCTCCAACGCGCGGCCCGTGGCATCGTTATGCACCGCCACCAGACAGGGCACGCCGCCGCCTTTGACATATTCACCGCGCACCGTGTGGCCCGGGCCCTTGGGCGCCATCATGATCACATCCACACCCGGCTTGGGCTCGATCAGGCCGAAATGCACGTTCAGACCATGGGCAAAGGCAATCGCGGCCCCCTCGCGCAGGTTGTCATGAACGTATTTCTTGTAGGTTTCGGCCTGCAATTCGTCCGGCATGGTCAGCATGATCAGGTCGCACCATGCTGCGGCCTCGGCGATGCCCATGACCTTCAGGCCTTCGCCTTCGGCCTTGGCCGCCGAGGGCGAGCCTTCACGCAGCGCGACGACCAGGTTCTTGGCACCTGAATCGCGCAGGTTCAGCGCATGGGCATGGCCCTGGCTGCCATAGCCAAGGATTGCCACCTTCTTGTCCTTGATCAGGTTGATGTCGCAGTCACGGTCATAATAAACGCGCATGGCCCGGTTCCTTTTCCGATAAATCTGGGCGCAGTATAGGCAGGAACGCAGTAAACAGGTTGCAAAAACCACTATTTATTTCATTTCATAAGTGATAATTATTCGATAAATATCTAATTTTTGAAGAATTCATGTTGATAGATGACACCGACCGCCGCCTGCTGCGCCACTTTCAGGCTGACCCCAGCCAGCCCATGGCTGACCTCGCCAACCGCGCCAGCGTGACCGAGGCTACGGCCTCGCGCCGGATCGATCGACTGCGCGCGCGCGGTGTCATCACCGGGCAATGTGTGGTGATCGACTGGCGCAAATTGGGCTGGGAGGTCGAGGTCTCGCTGCGCGTCACCCTCGACAAGACAGACCCGCGCGCCTTTGATGATTTCATCGCCGCAGCCCGGCTGGTGCCGGAGGTGCTGGAAATCCAGACCTTCCTGGGCCGCGTCGATGTCCGCCTCAATGTAATCGCGCGCGACATGGCGCATTATCAGCAGATCTACCGCGCCCGCATCCTAACCTTGCCGCATATCACTGATCTCGAAGCGCTGATGCATATCGCCGAGATCAAGCGCGAGGCCGTGCTGCCGATATGACCGCCCCTCTTCATCTTGCCAGAAATACGCACTTTTTTTGGTCCATAGGCCTGCAATGTGGCCATCGGATCGTATTTCGCCCTCGGGGGTGCAACCCCCGGGGGGCCCCCGGGGGGGGGGGGCCCCCCCCCCCCCCCCCCCCCCCCCGGGGGGGCCGGGG
>JAFIEK010000084.1 GCA_020832545.1 Pararhodobacter sp.
GGCCATAATCGGCCCCCCCTCCGGGCGCGCCCCGGGGGGGGGGGGGAATCGGGGTTTGCCACTGGGGGCCCCCGCGCGCCGGGGCAGCCACCCCCGGCGCGCGGCGTTGCCACGGAGGGGGGTTGCCGGTCGCGATACGCTTTGCGTGGTTCAGCTGGTCGCCAGCTGACTGCGCAAGACCTGGGCGAGTGTCGGGATGTCGGATGCGGCGGTGAACAGGCTGCGCAGGCTGGGTTCAGCGAAGCCCTGTTCGACCACATGATCGATCAGCGCCAGAAGCGGTTGCCAGAAGCCCTGAACATCCAGCAGGAACACGGGCTTGCGGTGCAGGCCGATCTGCGCCCAGGTGAGCACCTCGAAGAACTCGTCCAGTGTGCCCGCGCCGCCGGGCAGCACCACAATGGCATCGGAATTGGTGAACATCACCTTCTTGCGCTCGTGCATCGTTTCGGTCACCACCAGCGTTGACAGGTCGCGCCGCGCGACCTCGCGCCGCATCAGGTGCTGCGGGATCACGCCGAAGGTCTGTCCGCCTGCCGCCTGTGTGGCCTGCGCCACAGCGCCCATCAACCCGACATCGCCCGCGCCATAGACCAGCCGCCAGTTTTCGCGGGCCAGCATCGCACCGGTTTCGCGGGCAATTTCGGCCAGACGCGGGTCATGCCCGGCGCGCGCGCCGCAGAACAGGCAGACCGAGGCGGTGAAGGCGGTCATGGGAGCTCCTTTCGCAAAACCTTGGGGCGTGGAATTGTTTTGCCCATAGATACGGGTGTTGCTAGAAAGGGGCAAGCGCGGACAAAGAGGCGTTGAATGGGACCGGTTTCACCGATCAAGATGTGGCTTCTGGGCGGCACGACCGTTGTGGCCGGCCTTGGCCTGTCGGCGGTGTTGTATACCGCTCAGCGCAGCCCTGCACCCGCGCCTGAGGCCCCACAGGTTGCGGTTGCGCCTGAGCCGGTTGCGCCAGAGGCGTCTGCGCCGGTATCGGCCGCGCCGGAACCCGTCGCCGAAACGGACGCGGAACCACAGCCACTTCCGGCCCCTGCTTTCGATGTGGTGCGCGTGGCCGAGGATGGCGGCGCGTTGGTGGCAGGCTCGGCGATGGCGGGGGCGGCGATTGTGTTGCGCGTCGATGGCCGTCCGGTGGCAGAAACCTCGGCCGATGATTCGGGGCAATTTGTGGCTCTCTTCATGCTTGCGCCCAGCGACGCCGTGCAAGTCATGACGCTGGAAATGCTTTTGGCTGATGGACGCAACCGCGTGTCGGATGACCGTGTGGTACTGTCGCCGCGGCCCGAGGCGGCGCTGGCGCTGGCCGAGCCCGAGGCCGAGGCCGAAGCGGGTCCGGCCCCGCTGGCGCTGGCCGCCGTGCGCGCCGGGGCGGAGCCTGCGGCAGGGTCGCGCGCGGATCTGCCCGTGCTGCCTGCGGCGCAGGTGCGCCAGCCGGATCTTGCCGATGCTGTGACGGTTCTGGAAGGCGTGGATGTGGCGGTTTCTGTCGGGGAAGGGCCGCAGGTTGCGATCGGTGCGGCACCAGAACCTGTGGAGGCAGCGGATACCGCAGAGCCGGAAATGGCTGACACAGGTGAGGCTGCGCCGGTGATGGCGGCCCCAGAACCTGCGGCTGAAGCATCGCCGCAGGTGTTGAGCGCAGCTCGCGAAACGGAAGCGGAGCCCGCAATTGAAGAGGCACCCTTGGTCGGGCAAGCTCCGGCAATCTTGGAAGCTCCGGAAATCGCGGAAGGCCCAGCAATCGCGGAGAGCCCGGCGGTCGCCGGTAAACCGGACCCCTCCGATGCGCCGCAAACCGCCGCAATGCCGCAGCCCCCCGAGACAGTCGACACGGCACTGGCCACCGAGATTTTCACGACCTCTGAAGCCCCTGACTTTGCGGATGCGCCTGCAGTCGCGACCACGCCGCCAGATCCCACGCCGCCGACCGCTGAACGGGCGGTGAGCGAAGCATCCTTCGCCACACCGCTCCCCGAATTGCCTGAGACCGCCGAAGAAGGGTCCGCACCGGCTGCCCCGCTACAGACCGAGACCACTGAAACGATCGCCGTTGCCGAAAGCCCATTGCCGCGCGGGTTCGTGTTGCGCGGATCGGGCGCTGTGGAGTTGCTCGATCCCGCGCCGCAGGTGATGGACAATGTCGTCGTCGATGTGATCGCCTATTCGGCTGAGGGCGATGTGCAGATCTCGGGCCGGGCGGCGCGGTCCACGCCGGGGGGCAGCGTGCAGGTGTATCTGGACAATCGCCCCGTCGCATCGGCGCTGGCTGAGAACGGTGACTGGGCCTCGGATCTGCCAGAGGTTGACCCGGGCGTCTATGTGCTGCGGGTGGATCAGATCAGTCCTGAGGGGCAGGTGATCTCGCGGTTTGAAACGCCGTTTCAGCGCGAGGATCCGGCGATTGTGCGCGCCGCACAGGCGGATGCGGCGGCAAGCGTGCGTGAGCCTGCACCAGCAATGGCACCGGCCTCGCCACCAGATCCCGCAACTGACGCGCTGTCGGACGCCGGTTCAGCGGCTGAGCCGGTGCTGTCCACCGCTCAGGCCACAGGTGCACAGGTGGAAGCCGCCGCCGCGCCCGGCACCGATACACCGGCTGCAGGCCCGGCCCCTGTTGCGCTGATGACGGTGCAACCGGGCCATTCGCTCTGGCGTATTGCCGAGGGTCAGTATGGCGCAGGCGAGCGGTATGTGATGATTTATCGCGCAAACCGCAGCCAGATTCGCAACCCGGATCTGATCTATCCAGGGCAGGTGTTTGTCCTGCCCGAGGACTGACGCCCGCGCAGGCAAAGGGACTGCCGCGCAGCCATCCTTTTTTGTCTGGCGGCTTTGCAGCTGGGCCCCTTATCGGGAAGACTTTCTGAAGACATGAAGGGGGCGCGGCGGGCATCGGTGCTCTGGTCTTCCGGGTGCTCAGGGATTAGGTGAGAGCGGCAAGAGTTCCGGAAAGCCACAAAATGACAGCCACGGCTGACGCCCAGCAATCCCCGCCGCAGCCCGCTGGGGCAACACTGCAAGCTCCGCCACCGGCCACCGGCTGGGCGACAATCCGGCGGGTGGGCCCGTACCTGTGGCCCGAGGGCGAGACAGGGATCAAGGCCCGGGTGGTCACGGCGCTGGTGATGCTGCTTCTGGCCAAGCTGATCGCAGTGGGCACGCCGCTTCTGTACCGGGGCGCTGTCGATGCGCTGGCACCCAGCGATGCGGGGGCGGGGTGGCTGGTGGGCTTTGGCGCCGTCGGGCTGACGGTGGCCTACGGCGTGGCGCGGCTGATGAATGTGGGCTTTCAGCAACTGCGCGACGCGGTCTTTGCGGTGGTGGGCCAACGGGCGCTGCGGCGTCTGGCGCTTGAGACCTTCACCCATATCCACCGGCTCAGCCTGTCCTATCACCTGACACGCAAGACCGGAGGTCTGAGCCGGGTCATTGAGCGCGGGGTGAAGGGGGTTGATTTTCTGCTGCGCTTCCTCCTGTTCTCAATTGGGCCGCTGGTGCTGGAACTGATCATGATCGCCGTGATCATGGTGGTCTTGTTCGATGCGCGCTATCTGGCGGCCATCGTGATCACGATAGCCCTTTACGTCTGGTTCACCTTCAGGATCACCGAATGGCGCGTGCGTATCCGGCGCGAGATGAACGAGCAGGACACGGATGCCAACCAGAAGGCGATCGACAGCCTGTTGAATTTCGAAACTGTCAAGTATTTCAACGCCGAAGAGCGCGAGGCCAAACGCTACGATGGCGCGATGGAGCGGTATGAGAGCGCCGCGCTGAAAACCGCTTATACGCTGTCATTTCTCAATTTCGGTCAATCGGCGATTATTACCACCGGGCTGGTGGTGGTGATGGTTCTGGCGGCCGTGGGGGTTGAGCAGGGGCATCTGAGCGTGGGCGATTTTGTCATGGTCAATGCCTACATGATCCAGATCACCATGCCGCTGAACTTTCTGGGCACGGTCTACCGCGAAATCCGTCAGTCGCTGGTCGATATGGGCGAAATGTTCGGCCTGCTGGAACAGCCCCCCGATGTGGTTGAATCGGCCTCCGCAACGCCGCTGGCGCTGCAGGGCGGCGCGGTGCGGCTGGAGGGGGTGACGTTTGCCTATGACCCGGCGCGGCCGATCCTGAAGGGGATCACGCTGGATGTGGCCGCCGGGCACAAGGTGGCGCTGGTGGGGCATTCAGGGTCGGGTAAATCGACCATCGGGCGGCTGTTGTTTCGCTTTTACGATGTGACAGGCGGGGCCCTGACCATCGACGGGCAGGATATCCGCAATGTGACGCTGAAGAGCCTGCATGCGGCGATCGGCGTGGTGCCGCAGGACACGGTCCTGTTTAACGACTCGATCTATTACAACATTGCTTATGGCAAGGATGACGCGACCCGCGATGAGGTCGAAGCAGCGGCCCGGGCGGCGCGAATCCATGATTTCATCCTCTCGCTGCCGGAAGGATATGACACGCCGGTGGGCGAGCGGGGCCTGAAGCTGTCAGGCGGCGAAAAGCAACGGGTGGGGATTGCGCGCACGCTTCTGAAAAACCCCGCGATCCTGCTTCTGGACGAGGCGACCTCGGCGCTGGATACCCAGACCGAACGCGACATTCAGGAAAGCCTGCGCGCGATGGGGCAGGGGCGCACGGTGATCACCATCGCGCACCGGCTGTCAACGGTGGTGGATGCCGACCGGATCGTGGTGCTGGAAGCGGGCGAGATTGTCGAAGAGGGCGCGCATGAAGCGCTGCTGGCGCTTGGCGGGCGCTATAGCGCTATGTGGGCCCGGCAGGCGCGCGATCAGTCGCCGGTGTGATCTGTGGAAGGTGACGCCGCGCTCAGGCCCCCGCAAGGGGAGCCTTCGCGCGGCGTGCCCGGGGGCGCGGGCCGCCCGGGCGGGCTCAGTTGCGCCGGGTCGGGCAGGTGGACATGCCCATGAGGCTGTAGAGCGGGCAGGTGCTCAACAGCCCCGTCGCCAACGGGATGATGCCGATCAGAAAGAGCCAGCGCATGCCGGCCTCGGGAAAGAGGAAGAAGCCTGCCAGTAGGGCGAGGCCGACGACAATACGCACAATCCGATCAATCGTGCCGACATTCGTGGCAAACATAGGTGTCTCCTGCGAGGATGAATTCGATCCTCGCATTAAGACATACTAATTTTGGAATGTCTATGCGGCGCTTGGTCGCCTCAGCCCCGCCCGCGCTTTTCGAATCGGGGCAGCATGGCCGAGAAATCCATCCCCTTGCCGCCCTCCTCCTCGACGAACCGTGTGTAGAGTGCTGTCGCCAGTTGCCCCATCGGCGTGTCGGCGTCAGCAGCCTCGGCGGCCTGTTGCGACAGGCGCAGGTCCTTGAGCATAAGTTCCGCCGCGAAGCCCGGTTTGTAGCCATTGTCGGCCGGCGATTGCGGGCCGATACCGGGGGCCGGGCAATAGGCATTCATCGACCAGGAATAGCCCGACGAGGTAGAGACCACATCGAACATCCGCGCCCGGTCCAGCCCCAGCTTGTCAGCCAGCGCGAAGGCTTCGCAGGTGGCGATCATGGTGGCACCAAGGATCATGTTGTTACAGATCTTGGCGGCCTGTCCGGCCCCGGCCGCGCCGCAATGCACCGCCTTTTGCCCCATGATGTCAAAGAGCGGGCTGACCGTGGCAAAGGCGGTCTCGGACCCGCCCACCATGAAGGTCAGCGTGCCCGCCGCCGCGCCGCCGATCCCGCCCGAGACCGGGGCATCCAGTGCGCCCAACCCGGCAGTGGCGGCCGCTTCGGCGACGGCGCGCGCACTTTCCACATCGACGGTGGAGCAGTCGCAAAAAACCGAACCTGAGCTCATAGCCGCAACAACTTCGGCAGCCACCGCGCGCAGGATCGCGCCATTGGGCAGCATGGTGATCACCACCTCGGCACCGCTTGCAGCCTCGGTGGCGCTGGCGGCCTTGCGCACGCCCTCCGGCATGGGCGCAGTCAGGTCAAAGCCGCTCACCGCATGCCCGGCCCTGACCAGATTGGCGGCCATCGGCCCGCCCATGTTCCCCAGCCCGATAAACCCGATCTTCATGCCTCACCCTCCTCAAAATTCAACTCGTCCGCGCCCAGGGATGCCAGCATTGCCTGCACCTCAATCAGCGTCAGATCTTCCGGCAGGTCATGACGCCAGCGCGGATTGCGGTCCTTGTCGATGATCTGTGCGCGCACGCCTTCCAGAAAATCACCGTTGTCCATGCTGCGCCAAGTCCAGCGAAATTCCTGCCGCAATGCGTTGCGTAACCCGCCGTCAGGCCCCAGCGCGTTGAGCATCGCCACGGTTGAAGCCATGCTCAGCGGGCTGTTGCGCGCAATCGCCTTGGCGGCGGCCTGCGCCCAGTCGATTTCCAGCGCCTGCAACTGTGCCCGGATCAGCGCCACATAGGCCACCGGATTGTCGCGCGCGGCACCACTGTCGCTGTAGGCGATGTCGATCTCGGGGCGAAGCGCGCTGAGCGGCGCATCCGGCGCGGCCTGCGCATGCGCGGCCACCCGCCCGGCATCTCCCGTCGCCACCAGATCGGCGATCAGCGCGGGCCAGTCAGCCTCAGGGACATGATGATCGGCGAAGCCGGCATGGATCGCATCGCCAGCCCCGAACCGCGCGCCGGTCAGGCCCAGATGCATGCCCAGATACCCCGGCGCGTGCGCCAGCAGATGTGTGCCGCCGACATCCGGAATCAGGCCGATGCCGCATTCGGGCATCGCCATCTGCGTGCTCTCACTCACCACCCGGTGGCTCACATGGCAGCCATAGCCCACGCCGCCGCCCATCACGAACCCATGCATCAGCGATACAATCGGCTTGCCGTATTCAGCCAGCCGCGCGTTCATCACATATTCATCGCGCCAGAAATCGCGCCCCAGCGCGAAATTTCCCGCGCGACCGGCGTGATAGACCTGCGCGATATCGCCACCGGCGCAAAAGGCGCGCTCACCGGCGCCGTCAATGATCAGTAGCCTGACGTCCGGGTCATCGGCCCATGCATCCAGCGCCTTCAGAGTCTCCAGACAGATCCCATGCGTCAGCGCATTCAGCGCCTTGGGGCGGTTGAGCGTGATCCGCCCGGCCGCGCCTTCCTTGCGAATGATAACCTCTGGTTCCATCAGCCCCGCTCCGCCAGCAATGCCCGCGCCGTGATCAGGCGCATGATCTCGTTGGTGCCTTCAAGGATCTGATGCACCCGCAGATCGCGGACAATCTTTTCGATGCCGTAATCAGCCAGATAGCCATAGCCGCCATGCAGTTGCAGGCACTGATCGGCCACCCGGCTGCCGGCTTCGGTGACGAATTTCTTGGCCATGGCGCAAAACTTTGTTGCATCGGGTGCGCCTTGATCCAGCTTCCACGCGGCCTGACGCAGGAAGGTGCGCGCCGCCTGCAGTTCGATCTCCAGATCGGCCACCCGGAACTGTAGCGCCTGAAACTGGTCAATCGGCTGCCCGAAGGCCTTGCGCTCGCCCATATAGGCCAGTGTCTTGTCCAGCGCCGCCTGCGCGCCGCCCAGTGAACAGGCGGAAATATTCAGCCTCCCGCCATCAAGACCGTTCATCGCATAGCGAAAGCCCTTGCCTTCTTCGCCGACCAGCGCATCAGCGGGCACCATGCAATCGTCAAACTGCACCTGCCGCGTGGGCTGTGCACGCCAGCCCATCTTGTCCTCCAGCCCGCCATAACTCAGACCCGCAGCGCCATTTTCCACCACCAGCGTGGAAATGCCGCGCGCGCCCTCCTCGCTGGTCCGGCACATGACCACATAGGCGTCTGAATACCCGCCGCCTGAGATGAAGGCCTTTGTGCCGTTGAGCACATAGCCCTCGTTGGTGCGCGCGGCGCGGGTCTTCAGCGCAGCGGCGTCTGACCCCGCGCCGGGCTCGGTCAGGCAATAGCTCAATACGGTTTGCAAATGGATCGCGGGGGTCAGGTAGCGCGCCTTCACCTCGGCGCTGCCAAATTTGTCCAGCATCGCCGCGCACATGTTGTGGATCGACAGGAACGAGGCCACTGAGGGGCAGGCCATGCTCAGCGCCTCGAATACCAGCGTCGCATCCAGCCGTGAAAGCCCCGCGCCGCCCGCCTCTTCGCTGACATAAAGCCCGCCAAAACCCAGCTCGGCCAGATTCCCCCACAGCGCGCGCGGGATCGTGCCCTCGGCCTCCCATTCACGGGCGAAAGGCGCGATATGGTCCTGCCCAAAAGCATGGGCCATGTCGAAAATGGCCGTCTGTTCCTCGCTCAGCGCGAAATCCATTGTCCCCTCCCGGTTCGCGGTGTCTCGAATTGAACGCCTGTTTAGATCCTGAGTCTTGCATCAATGTTGCAAAACCCGGCCCCTCCTTCATCTTGCCGAAAATACGCTGGGGGGTGAATTCGGCGCAGCCGAAGA
>JAFIEK010000031.1 GCA_020832545.1 Pararhodobacter sp.
CCCCCCCCCCCCCCCCCCCCCCCCCCCCCCCCCCCCCCCCCCCCCCCCCCCCGACATGTCCCTGAAGCTTCATGTCACTTTCGCCCGGGTCTTGAACTCGGGGCGGTCCCATGCGCGGGTTTCCATGATCTCGGCCAGTATTGTCACCGCCTGTTCCACCTCATCCATCCCCACAAACAGCGGCGTGAAGCCGAAGCGGATGATATCGGGCGCGCGGAAATCGCCGATCACGCCCCGCGCGATCAGGGCCTGCATGATGGCATAGCCTTCCGGGTGACGAAAGCTGACCTGACTGCCGCGCATCGCGTGCTCGCGCGGGGTGGCCAGCGTCAGATCGGGGCAGGCGGCCTCGACGCTCTTGATGAAGGCATCAGTCAGTTCCAGCGAACGCGCCCGAAGATCGGCGATCCGGACACCGTCCCAGACATCGAGCGCGGCATCCAGCGCCACCAGTTGCAGCACCGGTGGCGTGCCCACGCGCATCCGGTCGATGCCCCGTCCGGGGCGGTAATCCAGATCGAAGGCAAAGGGCGCTTCATGCCCCAGCCAGCCCGACAGCGCCGGGCGCGCGACATCGACATGGCGGGGCGCCACATAGATGAAGGCCGGGCCGCCCGGGCCGGAATTGAGGTATTTGTAGCTGCATCCAACTGCGAAATCGGCCCGTCCCTCGGCTACCTTCACATCGGTCGCCCCCGCCGAATGTGCAAGGTCCCAGACCGCCAGTGCGCCCATCGCATGGGCTTTGGCGGTCAGCGCAGGCATGTCATGGCGGCGCCCGGTGCGATAATCAACTTCGGTCAACATCAGCACGGCCACGCTGTCATCAATGGCCGCTTCCACCTCTTGAGGGGCCACGGTGACCAGCCGATACTCCGGCCCCAACGTCTTGCACAGGCCCTCGGCCATATAAAGGTCCGAGGGGAAGTTGCCGGTGTCTGACAGGATCACCCGGCGATCCGGATTCATTTCAAGCGCCGAGGCCAGTGCCTGATAGACCTTGATCGACAGGGTATCGCCCATCACCACATGGCCTGCCTCAGCACCGATCAACCGGGCAATGCGGTCCCCGACGCGTGCGGGCAGGTCCATCCAGCCCGCGCGGTTCCACCCCGTGATGACCATTTGGCCCCATTCACCGGTGATGGTTTGCGCCACCCGGTCCGCCACGTTGCGGGGCAAGGGGCCAAGCGAGTTACCGTCCAGATAGATCATCCCTTCGGGCAGGTCGAACAGGGCGCGGGTCTTGGTGAAATCAGTGGTCATGGGGCTCTCGTGCAAGGGTCGCGGCAGACTAAGCGCGCGCGTGATACATTTCAAGCTTGAAGGTTGCCCGGTGGGCTTAAAGCCAGTCACGCAGAATCGGAATGAGGGGAATATCGGCAGGCGGCATGGGATAGTCGCGCAAATCAACGGCGCGCACCCATTTCAGCGCCTGACCCTCACGCGGGGTGACAATGCCCTGCCAGCGGCGGCAGGCGAACAGGGGCATCAGCAGGTGGAAATCAGGATAGGAATGACTGGCAAAGGTCAGAGGCGCCAGGCACGAGGCCCAGGTATCGATCCCCAGCTCTTCATGCAATTCGCGGATCAGCGCGGCCTCAGGCGTTTCGCCGGGTTCGACCTTGCCGCCGGGAAACTCCCACAGCCCGGCCATGGATTTGCCGGGCGGGCGCTGGGCCAGCAAGATACGCCCATCCGGATCGATCAGCGCAACAGCGGACACAAGAACGGTTTTCAAGCGCCCGCCCCCGATAAGCGCGCACAAGGCGCTGCAAAACCGCTTTCTGCGAAACGTTGCCGACGGTGTACCCTCACGAGCGATAATCGGCGTTGATGTCGATATAGCGATGCGTCAGGTCGCAGGTCCAGACTGTTGCCTTTCCCTTGCCCAGCCCAAGATCGACGGCAATCGCAATCTCGGCGTTCTTCATGTGCTCCGCGCCATCGGCTTCCTGATAGCCCGGGTCTACCTGACCATTGGTCGCCACGACCACATCGCCAAAGCGGATTGACAGCAGGTCTCGGTCTGCCCGCGCGCCAGATTTGCCTACGGCCATGACAATACGCCCCCAGTTGGGGTCTTCACCGGCGATGGCGGTCTTGACCAGCGGCGAATTGGCGATGGCCATGGCGCAGCGATGGGCATCTGCATGGTCTTCGGCGCCGGTGACAGTGATTTCGACGAACTTGGTCGCCCCCTCGCCGTCGCGCACAACCTGATGTGCCAAGTCCGTCATCACCGCGCCCAGTGCCTTCTCGAACGCCCGCGCCCCGGCTGAACGCATATCGCTCAATGCTGGGGCCGAGCTTTTACCGGTGGCAGCAACCAGCAACGTATCCGAGGTGGAGGTGTCGCTGTCGACGGTAATGCAGTTGAAGCTGCGATCCGTCAGGCGGCTGACCATGGTTTGCAGGTGTTTCTGGCCAATCTTCGCGTCGGTAAAGATATAGACCAGCATCGTCGCCATATCGGGCGCGATCATGCCTGACCCTTTGGCGATCCCGGCAATACGGATTGGCTGACCGTCCACCAGAATTTCGGCCATCGCCCCTTTTGCAAAGGTGTCGGTAGTCATGATTGCCCGGGCGGCCTGATCGATACCTTCCGGAGCAAGGCCTTTTGTCAGTGCCTTCAGATTGTCGATGATGCGCTCATGCGGCAGCGGCTCGCCGATCACGCCAGTCGAGGCGGTAAAGATGCGCGCTTCCGGCAGCTTCAGCCCTTTGGCGACAGCTTCGCACAGTGCCTCGACAGAGGCGCGACCGAGCGCGCCGGTAAAAGCGTTAGAATTGCCCGCATTCACCAGGATCGCCGCACCTGCGCCAGCTTCTGCCTTTTGCCCAATCTTGGCCTGACAATCCTGCACAGCCGCCGAGGCAGTTTTGGACCGGGTGAAGGTGCCCGCGATCACCGAGCCGGGTGCAAGCCGGGCCAGCATCACATCCAGCCGCCCCTTATAGCGCACCCCGGCGGCAACCGTGGCGAACTCCACCCCGTCGATGACCGGCAGCGCCGGGGGCTCTGCGGGTGCCAGCGGCGAGACCGCCACACCCTTGCCCGCGCCCAGCGCCGCAGCGAGTTGCTGCTTCAGCGCCTTTGCAGCGGCTTTCCACTTCTTTGCCTTGGCCTTTTGTTTGTTGGCCATGTCACGATCCTGTCGTTAAAGAAAAGCCCGCGCCCGTGCTGGGGCGCGGGCCAATTCCCGGCAATCTACGCGGGCTGTGATCACTCGTCCAGCAACTCCTGACGGCTCAGGTATGCGGGGTCCACCGCATCGGTGCGGTTGTCGATATCCGCGCCCTCACGCAGTTGCGCCAGCAGCGCGCGCGCGGCCTCGCGCTGAAGCTCGGATTCCAGCTCTTCGCGCACCATGTCCAGCGACGGGACAGAGGCGATGCGGGTCTCGTTGAGCAAGATCACATGCCAGCCAAAGCGGGTTTCCACCGGGTCGGAAATCTGCCCCGGCTCCAGCGCCATAACTGCCTGTTCAAATGGCTCGATCATCATGCCCTCACCGAACCAGCCCAGATTGCCGCCCTCGGCACTTGAGCCATCGAGCGAATATTCCTGCGCCACATCCGCAAAATCGCGCCCGGCTTCCAGTTCGCCCACGACGATCTGGATTTCTTCTTCCGTCTCAACAAGGATATGTGCGGCGTTGAATTCGGTGGTCGGCTCGCCCTGACCGAATTCCGCAGCGAAGGCGTCATAGGCCATCTGCATGGTTTCTTCAGTGGTGGCCGCCTCAGCTGCATTCATCAGGGCGGAATTGGCGACAAAGTTACGCTCTTCATTCTCAAGCGTGATACGCTCACGCACCGAGAGGGAATCCGCGTGGAACTGATGCAGCAACTCCTGCTCGATCAATTGCTCGACAATCGCGGGGAAAAGCGTTTCATCCGGCACCGCCGCAAACTGCTGGGGCAGGGCTGCGCGCAGGGCAATGGCATGGCCAAGCGTGATTTCCACTGTTCCCACGCGCGCCAGCACGGTCCCGGCATCAGGGCTGTCCTGCGCCGCTGACGGAAGCGTGAAAGCCAGGAAACAGGCTGTAGCAAGGAAACCGGCGGGTTTTTTCATGGGAATGCTCCTGAATGCGCCTGTATTTGGCGCGTGTGATTGACACTATATAAGCCGCCCCTTACATCGCGTGTCGGTCCTGTGTGTACGGCGGCGGCCTGCTTGCGCCCTTTTCTAGGGAAGCCCCGGCAGGCGGGCAACCCCGCAGCGCGCACGAAATGGTCAGCGAAGGCGAGCGGAGAAAACATGTTGGGTCTTGGAACTCTGAGCCGGAAGATTTTCGGTACGGCAAACGATCGCAAGGTAAAAGCCGTGCGCCCGCTGGTGGAAAAGATCAACGCGCTTGAGCCCGAATTCGAGGCGATGGACGATGCCGGGCTGATCGCCAAGACCGAGGAACTGAAAAAACGCCACGCCGAGGGCGAGAGCCTCGACAAGTTGTTGCCGGAAGCCTTTGCCAACTGCCGCGAGGGCGCGCGCCGGGCGCTGGGCCTGCGGGCCTTTGACGTGCAGTTGATCGGCGGGATCTTTCTGCACAAGGGCAACATTGCCGAAATGAAGACTGGCGAGGGCAAGACGCTGGTTGCCACCCTTCCGGCCTATCTGAACGCCCTGACCGGCAAGGGTGTGCACATTGTGACCGTCAACGACTATCTGGCGCGGCGCGATGCGGGCTGGATGGGCAAGGTCTTTGCCCGGCTGGGCATGACCACCGGCGTTGTTGTGCCGCAGCAGCCGGACAGCGAAAAGCATGAGGCCTATCGCGCCGATGTCACCTATGCCACCAACAACGAGTTGGGTTTCGACTATCTGCGCGACAATATGAAGACCGATCTGGCGCAGATGATGCAGCGCGGGCACAACTTTGCCATCGTCGATGAGGTGGACAGCATCCTGATCGACGAAGCGCGCACGCCGCTGATCATCTCTGGCATGTCGCAGGACCGCACCGATCTTTACGTCACGGTGGACAAGCTGATCCCCCTTGTGACCGAAGAGCATTTTACCCTCGATGAAAAGCAGCGTCTGGTGAACTACACCGACGAAGGGCAGGAATTCATCGAGAACCAGTTGCTGGCCGCTGGTATTCTGCCCGAGGGGCAGGCGCTGTATGACCCCGAATCCACCACCATTGTGCATCACATCAATCAGGCGTTGCGGGCCCACAAGATGCTGCACAAAGACCAGCATTACATCGTGCGCGATAACAAGATCGTGCTGATTGATGAATTTACCGGGCGCATGATGATCGGCCGCCAGCTCTCGGACGGTTTGCATCAGGCGGTCGAGGCCAAGGAAGGCCTGCCGATCCAGCCGGAAACGGTGACCATGGCGTCGGTCACTTTTCAGAACTATTTCCGCCTCTATGGCAAGCTTGCGGGCATGACCGGCACCGCCGTTACCGAGGCCGAGGAATTCAAGGAAATCTACGATCTGGGCGTGCTGGAAATTCCCACCAATATGCCGATTGCCCGCGTGGATGAGCATGATCAGGTCTATCGCACCACGCGCGAAAAGTTCGACGGTGTGATGGACGCGATCCGCGAGTCGCATGCCAAGGGCCAGCCGATTCTGGTTGGCACCACCTCGATTGAGAAATCCGAGGAGCTGGCGGCAATGCTCAACAAGGCGGGTATCGCCCACAACGTGCTCAACGCCCGCCAGCATGAGCAGGAGGCGCATATCGTCGCTGAAGCCGGGCGCGTCGGCCGCGTGACCATCGCCACCAACATGGCCGGGCGCGGGACTGATATCCAACTGGGCGGCAATGTCGAAATGCGTGTGCTTGACGCGCTGGCCGAAACCCCGGATGCCGACCCCGCCGAGGTCCGTACCCGGATCGAAGGCGAGGTCGCGGCTGAGCGCCAGCAGGTGCTGGATGCGGGCGGGCTGTTCGTTCTGGCGACCGAGCGCCATGAAAGCCGCCGGATCGACAACCAGTTGCGTGGTCGTTCGGGCCGCCAAGGTGACCCGGGGCGCTCGGTCTTCTTTTTGTCGCTGGAAGATGACCTGATGCGCATTTTCGGCTCTGAACGGCTGGAAAAGGTGCTGTCCACGCTGGGGATGAAGGAAGGCGAGGCGATTGTTCACCCCTGGGTCAACAAATCGCTGGAAAAAGCGCAAGCCAAGGTTGAAGCGCGCAACTTCGATATCCGCAAGACGCTGCTGAAATTCGACAACGTGATGAATGACCAGCGCCGCGTGATCTTTGAGCAGCGTCTGGACATTCTGCGCGCCGAAGATCTGTCGGAAACCATCACCGACATGCGCCATTCGGTGGTCGAAGATCTGGTGCGGCTTTATCTGCCGCCCAACAGCTACGCGGATCAGTGGGATGTCGAGGGGCTGTATGCGGCGGCCATCGACAAGTTGAATGTCGATCTGCCCATCGTCGAATGGGCTGATGAAGACGGTGTTGAGCAAGAAGTGGTGCGCGAGCGCCTGACCGAAGCTGTCGATGCGCTGATGGCGCAGAAAGAGGCCGAGTTCGGTGCTGAGTCGATGCGCAACATCGAGAAGCAGCTGTTGTTGCAGATCATCGACACCAAGTGGCGCGACCATCTGATCACTCTGGAGCATCTTCGCTCGGCGGTGAATTTCCGTGGCCTTGCCCAGCGTGACCCGCTCAATGAATACAAGACCGAATCTTTCGTGCTGTTTGACCACATGCTCACTGCGCTGCGCGAGGATGTCACCCGCCAACTTGCCCGCATTCGACCGCTGACCGCCGAAGAGCAACGCTCGATGCGCGAGCAGATGCAGATGCAGCAGGCCGCTGAGAGCGGCGGCAAGCTGGAAACACCGATGGACCTGCCGCGGTTCAACCCGCGCCCCGAAAATGCTGTGGCCGGGTCCGAGGCGCCTGTCGGCACACCCGCCCCGGGCTTTGACGAGGCCGACCCGGACACATGGGGCAACCCGGGCCGCAACGCGCTGTGCCCCTGCGGATCGGGCAAGAAGTTCAAGCATTGCCACGGACGCCTGCTGTAAAGGCGGGCCGTCAAAGCACCTTTCCCGCGCCATGAAGCTGCCAAGATCGCGGGGCAGTTTCAGCTTCGAATTCAGGTTTTTCGGAGTGTGCGATGAATAGGGTGCGGATCGTTTCGCTGATTGCAGCGACCTTGGCCGTTGCGGTTGGCGCGGGAACTTTGTTTCAGCAGGAAACCACGCGGCAGGCTGCAGAAGCGCCTGCGGCCACGGAAAACTCGCTTGTCGGGCTTGCCGCCACCGGGTCGGGCACGCGTTCTGTTGCCGCGCCTCTGGCGACGGCCAGTGTTCTGCCCTCGATCATCAACACCGCCGATCCGCTGGCGGATCAGGCGCGCACGGCAGGCGCGCTGGTGGTTGATGACCGGCTGGCTCGTGCAGCCGAGGTGATGGAAACTGCCACGTCACAGTCAGATATGGCCGCTGCCGAAACGGCGACTGCCGAGGTTGTCAACGTGGCTTCGGATCCGGTTCTGATCGAGGATCTGCTCGCCGAAGTGGATGCCTGCACCGTCTGGCTGGTGGTCACGCCAGAATCGGGCGCGATGATGGACATGAGCCTTTTTGCCCCGTGCGATGGCGATGCGGTGGTGCAGATCAGCCATGGCGGGCTCAGCTTTGACGCGCAGATCGGCGGCGACGGGCAACTGGCACTTTCGGTCCCCGCTTTTTCACGCGACGCCGAGTTGACCGTCAGATTTGACGATGGCCGCAGCGCCAGTGATGTGACGGAGGTTGCCGAGGCCGTACTGCATGACCGTTTCGCGATATCTTGGCAGGGGCCGGCGGAACTAGGTCTCAACGCCTATGAATTCGGTGCCGATTTTGGTGGCGAAGGGCATGTTCACCCGGGCAACCCTGCCGCGCCTGATCTCGCCGCGGGGGGCTTCCTGACAGCTCTTGGTGTCGATGCGCAGGTGCAGGTCTATTCCTTTCCGGCGGGCCTGCCCGCGCGGGCAGGTCAGGTGGAACTGGAGCTTGAAACCGCCATCACCGATGCCAGCTGCGCACAGCAGCTTACCATCCAGACCCTGGAGGTGCTGGCCGGTTCAGAGCCTGTCCAGCGTCAGTTGCAGCTGGAAATGCCCGAATGCGATGGTCAGGGTGGCTTTCTGGTGTTGAAAAATCTTCTCCCCGAGCAGAGTATTGCGCTGAACTGATCAAGGCGCGACGACAACATGCGATTGTTTCCCTGCGTGGCGGCCCTGGTCGCCACGCTGCTTTTTTCCCCCGGACCGGTGCAGGCGCAGGATGTCACCCTGTCCTCGGTCGATGGCACCATCGCGCTGAGTGGCGATCTGATTGCCTATGACGGCGAGTATCTGCGCTTGCGAACCGAATTTGGCGAACTGACGCTGGATGCGCGGGGGCTGATATGCGAGGGGCCGGGCTGTCCTTTGCTGTCCGGCGGCGTGGTTGAGGTCAGTATCGAAGGTGCGCAGGTCATCACTGAGGGTCTTTTCCCTCCGGTTCTGGAAGCCTTTTCCCGCGCGCAGGGGCTGGAACTGACGCAAGAGCGCAGTGGGGGCGTGACCCTGTTTGATCTGCGCGACGGCTCAGGGGGGGGGCCGGTGATGCGGCTGCGGCTGCGCGCCAGCTCTACCGATGCCGGGCTACTGGCGCTGGTGTCGGGCGAGACCGATCTGGCGCTGTCCCTTACTCCGTTACAGGATACCGATTTTCTGCTGCATGTACTGGCGCTGGATGCCTTTGTGCCGGTGGTTGCAGCCGACGGGATGGTGGACCGGATCGCCATGAACGATCTTCTGGTGCTTTTGCATGAGGGCCGCGGTAGCCCGGGACAGACGGACGCTGATGAGCGCGACAGCGCGGAAGCCGAGTTGGTGCTGCATCTGCGCAACCCGGACTCTGGTGAGCACCACGCGCTGGGGGCGCGGCTGCATGCGATTGGCGCTGAGCAATTGTCCGAGCAGGCGATCAGGCATGCCAGCAATGCGGGGCTGGCACGGGCGGTGTCGCGCGATCCCTTTGCACTGGGGATGATGCTGCGCTCACAAGCGCAGGCTTTGCCGGTTGTTCCGTTGATCGATGCCTGCGGCCTGCCCGTCACGCCCGAACCCTTTGCGCTCAAGGCCGGCGAATATCCGCTGACCCAGCCGCTGTTTGCCATCCAGCTGCGCCAGCGGCTGCCCTTGCGACTACGCCAGTTGCTGGAGTTCTTTGCCAGCCCCGAGGCCGGGCAGGCCATCCGCGCTGCCGGGTTCACCGAGGCCAGGCCAGAGCAGGCCCCTGCGTCCGGGCAGGGGTTGCGGTTGATCCGGTCATTGCAACTGCCCGAGGCAGGTGACACGCCGGGCTTTCTGGACAGTCTGCGCGCGGTGGGCGATCTGATGCTGGAGACACGGCACCTGTCGCTGGCATTTCGCTTTGACGCCGGCACGTCGCAGATTGATGCCGCCTCGAGCGTCAATATCCGCCAGTTGGCGCGCGATATCGAGGCCGGGGCACATGACGGGTATGAGATTATTCTGGTGGGGTTCTCTGACAGCCAGGGCGACGCCGAGGCCAACCGGCGCCTGTCATTGCGCCGCGCAGAGGCCGTGCGCGATGCGCTGGATGAAGCCACGCCGCTGCGTGATCCTGCGCGGGTTGCGCTGTCGGCCGATGGCTTTGGCATCTTGCTGCCCATCGCCTGCAATGCCGCAGAATGGGGACGCGCGCTCAACCGCCGGGTCGAGGTCTGGCTGCGCCCGTTAGGGGATGATTGAGCGGTTGCGCGGCTCACAACAGCCCCAGTGCCCGAAAGCTGCTTTCACGGGATTTGCCGATGATCAGATGGTCATGCAATGTCAGACCCAGCGCCTGAGCGGCGGTCTGGATCTGTGCGGTCATGGTGATGTCGGCGTCGCTGGGCGTCGGGTCGCCGGAGGGATGATTGTGGACCAGGATCAGCGCCGAGGCGTTGAGATCAAGCGCCCGTCGCAGCACTTCGCGCGGGTAGACCGGTACATGATCGACTGTGCCGCGGCCCAGCTCCTCGTCCGCAATGAGCGTGTTTTTGCGATCAAGGAACAGCACGCGCAAATGCTCAGTCTCGCGGTGCGACATGGCGGTGTGGCAATAGTCCAGCAACGCCTGCCAGCTGGAGATGATGGGGCGGTTCAGCACGCGCGCCCGCGACAGGCGGGTGGCCATGGCCTCGGCCAGTTTCAGTTCAGTGATCACCGCCTGCCCCACGCCTTCAACACGCGACAACCGGGCTGGCGTGGCGGACACGGTCGCCGCCAGATCGCCGAACGTGTCCAGCAGGCGACGGGCGAGGGGTTTGACATCCTGCCGGGGAATGGCGCGAAAGAGCAGCAGTTCTAGGAGTTCGTAATCCGGCATGGCCTGAGCGCCGCCTTGCAGGAAGCGTTCCCGCAGCCGTTTGCGGTGATCGCGCAGATAGGAGGGTAGCCCGGGTGGCGGAAGTTGCGCCGTATCCTGTGCCATTTTGTCGGGCACCGTTACGACAGTTTGGGCGCTTTCAGGGGTGAAAAGCGGCAGAGCGGGTTCGGACAGGGCAGATCGTTGGCATGGCATTCCCGGAGGGTGCAGCCGAATCAGTCAAGAAATGGTTAACGCCCGCCTGTGGCTGACAGGCGGGCGTGTGTCGCCGGAACATCTGACATGAGAAGGGTGTGAAAGCCGTCAGCCCTTCATCCCCTCCCAGAAGTTTTTCACCTTGCTGAAAAAGCTCTGACCTTCAGGGTTGTTATGTTCGCTGAGCGACTCGAACTCGGCCAGCAGTTCTTTCTGCCGGGCAGTCAGATTGACCGGGGTTTCCACTGAAAGCTCAATCAGCATGTCGCCGTGGCTGCCACCTCGCAATGAGGGCATCCCCTTGCTGCGCAGGCGCATCTGCTTGCCGGTCTGGCTGCCAGCCGGCACCTTCACGCGAGAGCGCCCGCCGTCGATCGTGGGTACCTCTACCTCGCCGCCCAGAGCCGCTGCGGAGAAGCTGATGGGAACGCGGCAGTAGAGATCATGCGCATCGCGCTGAAAGATCGGATGCTCGCGCAATTCGATGAAGATATAGAGATCGCCCGACGGCCCGCCGCGCATCCCGGCCTCGCCTTCGCCGGACAGGCGGATGCGGGTGCCTGTTTCCACCCCGGCGGGGATGTTCACGCTGAGCGTGCGCTCTTTTTCCACGCGACCCGCGCCTTTGCAGACCTTGCAGGGGTTCTTGACGATCTGCCCCAAGCCGCCGCAGGTGGGGCAGGTGCGCTCAACCGTGAAGAAGCCTTGCTGCGCGCGTACCTTGCCGATGCCAGAGCAGGTGGGGCAGGTGACAGGCTCTGCCCCGCCCTCGGCCCCGGTGCCGTTGCAGGCTTCACAAGCTGTCAGCGAGGGCACCCGGATGCTTTTCTGCACGCCGGTATACGCCTCTTCGAGGGTTATGCGCATGTTGTAGCGCAGATCTGACCCGCGGCTGGCACGCTGGCGGGAGCCGCCCCTGCCACCGCCCATGAAATCGCCAAACAGATCTTCGAACACGTCCGAGAAGGCCGAGCCGAAATCACCGCCCGGATGCGCGCCACCCCGTCCGCCACGCGGCGCGCCAGCGCCCATTCCGCCCTCGAAGGCGGCATGGCCGAAGCGGTCGTAGGCGGCCTTCCGCTCTGCGTCCTTGAGGGCGTCGTAGGCCTCGTTCACTTCCTTGAACTGCGCCTCGGCGTTGGGGTTGTCGGAGTTGCGATCAGGGTGGAACTGCTTGGCCTTCTGGCGATAGGCCTTCTTGATCTCATCTGCCGAAGCGCCGCGCGAAACGCCCAGCACATCGTAGAAATCGCGCTTTGCCATACTAGTCCTCGTCTTAAAGGATGGGGCCCCGGTCCGGTTTTACCGGCCGGGGCCCCGGTCCGTGCCGCGTATCAGTCGCGGCGCTTGTTATCGTCGAGATCCTCGAAATCGGCATCCACGATATCGTCATCGACCGGGCGCGGTTCATCCGACCCTTCGGGCTCAGCGGTTTCCTGCTGCGCCTTGTAGATCGCCTCACCCAGTTTCATCGAGGCATCGCGGACATTGTTGATGCCCGACTTGATCTTGTCGACATTGTCACCCTCAAGCGTATCCTTGAGTGCGGCAATCGCCAGTTCGATCGCCTCGGCTGTGGTGGGATCAACCTTGTCCTTGTATTCCGCAAGCGACTTGTCAGTCGAATGGATCAGGCTTTCAGCCTGGTTACGGGTTTCCACCAGTTCACGCCGCGACTTGTCGGCATCGGCATTGGCCTCGGCGTCCTTGACCATCTTTTCGATCTCTTCATCCGACAGACCGCCCGAGGCCTGGATGGTGATCTTCTGCTCCTTGCCGGTACCCTTGTCGCGCGCCGAGACGGAGACGATGCCGTTCGCGTCAATGTCGAACGTGACCTCGATCTGCGGCATGCCACGCGGGGCGGGCGGGATGTCTTCAAGGTTGAACTGGCCCAGCATCTTGTTGTCCTGCGCCATTTCGCGTTCACCCTGGAACACGCGGATGGTCACGGCATGCTGGTTGTCCTCGGCGGTGGAGAAGACCTGGCTTTTCTTGGTGGGAATGGTGGTGTTGCGGTCGATCAGGCGGGTGAACACGCCGCCCAGGGTTTCAATCCCCAGCGACAGTGGCGTCACATCCAGCAGCACCACGTCTTTCACGTCACCTTGCAGAACCCCGGCCTGAATCGCCGCACCCAGTGCCACCACCTCATCGGGGTTGACGCCTTTGTGGGGCTCTTTGCCGAAGAACTTGGTCACCTCTTCGATCACCTTGGGCATGCGGGTCATGCCGCCGACCAGAACCACTTCGTCGATATCAGATTTGGACAGGCCCGCATCTTTCAGCGCGGCTTCGCAAGGCTTCAGGGACTTCTTGATGAAGTCGCCGACCAGCGATTCCAGCTTGGCACGGGTGAGCTTCATCACCATGTGCAGCGGCTGGCCGGTGTTCTTGTCCATCGAGATGAACGGCTGGTTGATCTCGGTCTGCTGGCTGGAGCTGAGCTCGATCTTGGCCTTTTCCGCCGCTTCCTTGAGGCGCTGAAGCGCCATCTTGTCGAGCGTCAGATCGACCCCGTGCTCTTTCTTGAACTCGTCCGCAAGGTAGTGGACGATCCGCATGTCGAAATCTTCGCCACCCAGGAAGGTGTCGCCGTTGGTTGATTTCACCTCAAAGAGGCCGTCGTCGATTTCCAGAATGGTGATGTCGAAGGTACCGCCGCCAAGGTCATAGACCGCGATGGTTTTGGTTTCCTTCTTGTCCAGACCGTAGGCCAGCGCCGCCGCCGTGGGCTCGTTGATGATGCGCAGCACTTCCAGACCGGCGATTTTGCCGGCGTCTTTGGTGGCTTGGCGCTGAGCGTCGTTGAAATAGGCGGGCACCGTGATCACGGCCTGGGTGACGCTTTCGCCCAGATACGACTCAGCGGTTTCCTTCATCTTTTGCAGGATGAAGGCCGAGACCTGGCTGGGGCTGTACTTTTCGCCGCGCACTTCAACCCAGGCATCGCCGTTGCCGCCATCGACGATCTTGTAGGGCACCAGTTTCTTGTCCTTCTCCACCTCGGCATCGCCCAGACGGCGGCCAATCAGGCGTTTGACGGCAAAAACGGTGTTGGTGGGGTTGGTCACTGCCTGGCGCTTGGCGGGCTGGCCAACCAGCCGCTCGCTTTCGGTGAAACCCACGATCGAAGGCGTGGTGCGTGCGCCTTCGGAATTTTCGATAACCCGGGGCTGCGAGCCGTCCATGATGGCAACGCAACTGTTTGTCGTCCCGAGGTCGATCCCGATGACTTTGGCCATGATATACTACCTCTTTAACTTCGGCGATGTTGCAGGGCGGCGGTCCATCCGGCTCCGCAGCCCCAATCCCTGATCCGCCCGGCGCCCGCTTTGTGACAAAACGGAGCCGCACGGCTTCGAGGGCTATATAGGGAGGGGCCGGGGGGGCTGCAAGCGTCACAGCTGTGTGATTTTCCCAGAAAACCGCAGACTTTTTGCCGAGTCCCGGCTGAAGTGGGGCCAGTTGGGGCAGGGGCCGCATTACCGATTACAATTCGCGGCCCGAATGACTAGATGAAAGCCAGCAACTTTGAACGCAGGAGTTTTCATGCTTTACGTCGATATCCCCACCGAGAGCGAATTGCAGGCGCTGGTCTCCGCTCGCGGCGAGGCATCTGTTTCAATCTATCTGCCGACCACACCGGAAACCCAGCATATCGCAGCAGCGCGCACCGAACTTGGCCAGCTCTTGAAGCAGGCCGAAACGCAGCTTGAAGCGGGGGGCAGCGCCAAGCGCACCATCTGGCCGATTTCCGAGCAGGTGCATGACCTGATGGATGATGATGATTTCTGGGCTCATCAGGCCAACAGCCTTGCGCTGTTTGTCACGCCTGACAGCCTGCGCGCGTTTCGCCTGCCAAACCATTTGCACGCCATGGTGCAGGTGTCTGATCGCTTCCATATCAAGCCGCTTCTGCGGGCGGTCTCGGTGCAGCAGCATGCGTTCGTTCTGGCGCTGGCCGAGAATGAGGTGCGTCTGATCGAGGTGTTTGCCGATCTTCCGGCGCAGGAGATCAAGGTGCAAGGGATGCCGAAGGATGCTGCCTCGGCTGCCGGTACGGCAACCGTGAACTCGCGCAACTATTCCAACCGCAAGGGCGGCTCTGAAGGTCAGAACGTGTTGTTGCGGGCTTTTTGCCGCAAAGTCGATGCCGCCCTGCGCCCAGTGTTGTCGGGGCGCTCAGAGCCGCTGATCATCGCTGCGACCGACCCGCTTTTGTCGATGTATCGCTCGGTCAACAGCTACGATGCGCTGGCGGTTGATGCGATCAAGACCAGCCCCGTGCGCATCACGCCGTCCGAGCTGGCCGAGGCCGCGCGTCCGATCCTCGATGATCTGCATGCGCAGAGCATTGCCGAGGTGCACAGCCTTTACAGCGCCCGCGAGAACGAGGGCCGGGCTACCACACAGGTAGGCCGCGCCGCCCGCGCTGCGACCTTCGGTGCGGTGGATACGCTGATGATCGACATCGACGAAGTGGTGGCGGGAACGGTGGATGACACCACCGGCGAAGTGACATTCGCCGATCACGAAGGCGCGCACAGCTATGGCGTGGTCGATGAGATTGCAAGCCGGGTGCTGGTGTCAAAAGGGCGGGTTTTGGCCGTGCGCCGCGAAGACATCGTTCAGGGCGCGTCACTGGCCGCGATCCTGCGCTACGCGGTCTGATCTGAACGGTTGACCCCTCTGAAAGCCCCGCCATCAAAGGCGGGGCTTTTTGCCTGCCAGATCAGCTGGTAACCAGCGCGATAATCAGCGGAAGTGTCGCCACACTGATCGCCGTGGATATCAGGATCGTCGCTGAGACCCGCGCCACGCCGATATTGAAATGCTGCGCCAGAATATAGACATTGCCCGCGACCGGCAGCGCGGCCGCCGCCACCAGAACGCCCGCCGTGTAAGGGTTGACGCTGAACAGGAAGAACGCGGCAAAACCCACGGCCAGCGGGTGCAGAACCAGCTTGGCGAAGGTCAGCCAGCCCGCCACCGTCATCCGCTCGGCCTTGTTGCTGGCCAGCGAGGCGCCGATTGCGAAAAGCGCACCAGGGGTGGCGGCCGCGCCCAGCAATGTCATGAAGGCATTGACTGGCTGCGGCAGATCCATCGCGGTGGCCGACCATGCAAGCCCCAGCATCATGGCCACGATCATCGGGTTCTTCAGAAGACCGATGGCAATCACGCGCGGCAGATCGACAGACACCCGGCCCTCGCGCGACAGCGTGACGATTACCGTCAGCAGGGTGGAAAACACGATCAGATCGATCACCAGCACCAGAATGATGGTGCCCGCTGCGGCCTCGCCGAGCAGCAGAACCAGCATGGGCACGCCCAGAAAGCCGGTGTTGCCGATGATTGCGGTATGCGCCTCCATCGCCGCTTCAGTCAGCGGGCGGCGACGGGCGAAGGCCACGGAAAGCGCGATCAGATAGATCAGCCCGCAGCCCCACAGATAGGCCACCGCCGCGCGCGGCTCGAATATATCGCCTAGCGACATGTTGGCGGAGAAGCCGAACAGCATGGCCGACAGGGCAAAATAAAACACGAAATTCGTCAGATAGGCCGTCGCTTCACGCGGGAAAAACCCGCTCCGCCCGGCCCAGTAGCCAAGCCCGATCACGGCAAAGAACGGGAGGGTCTGAAGAAAGACGGCCAGCATGGGACTGCGCTAGCATAGCGGCGCGGCCCCCGCCAGAGTGTGTTTCTGCCCGGCGTCGGGAAAAATAAAACCGGCGCAGGATGCCCTGCGCCGGGATAGGTTTTCAGCGGGGAGTGGCGCTCAGAACAGCACCGACGGCAGCCAGAGAACCAACTCGGGGAAAATGAACAACAGCGAGATAGCCAACAGCTGAAGGATCACGAAGGGCAGCGCGCCGCGATAGATCATCATCGTTGAAACGCTGTTGGGCGCCACGCCGCGCAGGTAGAACAGCGAGAAGCCGAACGGCGGTGTCAGGAACGAGGTTTGCAGGTTCACGCCAATCATCACCCCCAGCCAGACCGGATCAATGCCCAACACCAGAAGCGTGGGCGCGGTGATCGGCAGAACGATGAAGATGATCTCGAACGTGTCCAGAATGAAGCCCAGAATGAACATGATGATCATCACCGTGATCATTGCGCCCATTGCACCGCCAGGCATGGCGGCAAGGAATTCATGCACCAGATTGTCGCCACCCATCTGCCGGAAGACAATGGCAAAGACCGAGGCACCAAAGAGGATGATGAAGATCATCGATGTGATGACCGCTGTGCGCTTCACCACATCCACCAGCACCGCAAAGTTCAGTCGCCAGCGCAACGCTGCCAGCAGCGTGGCCCCCACCGCGCCGACCGATGCGGCCTCGGTCGGTGTGGCAATGCCGCCGAGGATCGAGCCCAGAACCGACGCGATCAGCAGCAAAGGCGGTACCAGCGCGGTGATGATTTCCTTCCACAGCCCCTTCTTTTCTTCGGGAGGAATGGGCGTGGCCGGGCAGCTTTCGGGGTCGGTGATCGCCTTGAAGAGGATATAGCCGATATAGATTGCCACCAACAGAAGACCCGGGATGAACGCGCCTGCAAACAGATCGCCCACCGACACGGTTTTGGGCGCGAAATTACCCATGCTCATCTGTACTTGGCTGTGCATCCCCGCGATCATGTCGCCCATGAAGATCAGCACGGTCGACGGCGGGATGATCTGGCCCAGCGTGCCGGACGCACAGATGGTGCCGCAGGCCAGCTTGGGGTCATAGCCCGCCCGCAACATCGCGGGCAGCGAGATCAGGCCCATGGTGACCACTGTCGCCCCCACCACGCCGGTTGAGGCTGCCAGCAGCGCCCCGACCAGAATGACCGAGATCCCCAGCCCGCCGCGCATGTTGCCAAACAGCCTGCCCATGGTCGACAAAAGCTGCTCGGCAATGTTTGATCGTTGCAGCATTACGCCCATGAAGATGAACAAAGGCACCGCCACCAGCACCTCGTTGATCATGTAGCCGGTATAGCGCCCGGCCAGCGCGCGCAGGTTCGACATGTCGAACACGCCGAAATACAGGCCAAGATAGGCGAAGATGATCGAGGTTCCGGCCAGCGTGAAAGCCACCGGAAAGCCCAGCATCAGCATGCCGATTACGCCTAGAAACATCGTGCCGGCAAGGATTTCTCCTAGAAGTACGGGATCCATGCCTGCTTACTCCTGATCGTATTTGTAGCGGTAATCGTCCGGCACCAGATCTTCACGGCCCGCGATCAGCAGGATCGAGCGGATCAGCATGGCGATACCCTGAATCGCGATGGTGACGGCGAAGACAAGCATGAAGGTCTTGAGGATGAACAGCCCCGGCATGCCGCCGGGGTTTGCCGAGCCCTCGTAAAGCCGCCATGAGCGCTGCACAAAGACCAGGGTATAGCTCCAGACCACCCATGCGAAGGGCAGCAAAAACGCCACCACGCCCACCGCATCCATCCACGCCTTGGTTTTTGTGGTGGCTGGGCGATAGAAGATGTCCACGCGCACATGGTCGTTGCGGTAAAGCGCATAACCCGCGACGGCGGTGAACATGACGCCGTTCATCCAGGGATACAGATCCTGCATCCAAAGCCGGGTCGAGCCGAGGATATAGCGCTCGATCACCACCCAGAAACAGACCAGCACAATCCCGAGGGACAGCCAGATGAAGACATTGCCGATCAGCCTGTTGATCAGGTTGATCACGCGCATGATGTAGGACAGGACTAACACCGTATCCCCCGTTTGAGCCTGTTGGCATGCCCTTGGCAGTGAACGCCCGGGCATTGTTATGCGTCGTCACCCGAGGCTGCGGATATGGCCGCGGTGCCCTCGGGTTGTGGCGATTTATTCCATGCCGAGGCCCGGGGAAATCCCCCGGGCCTCGAAAATTTGCTTGATCAGGCCACCTTGGACACCGCCCTTGTGCAGCCTGTCTGTGGGACGCTCAACCGAGGTCCGAAAGGTCGAAGAACCGCTCGCGTGCTGCGAGGAAGGTCTGGTCGGTGCCTTCCGTGCGGGTGCGCAGCAGGTTCAGGGCCGAAACAAAGCTTTCCGCCGTTGCCTTGGTCAGCGGGTCGTTGCTGTCCAGAATCTCGGCCAGGATGTCCTTCGAGGCATTTGCACCGGCTTCCAGAATGTCGTCAGGGAAGTTCGAATGCGCGGTCACGCCATGCTCGTTGACCAGCGTGGCCAGCGCGCGCGGATCGTTGGCGTAGAAATCTGACGCGACCTGATCATATTCAGCCTGACAGACATCACGGATGATCGCCTGAAGGCCCGAGGACAGCTCCTGATATTTCGCCTTGTCCACCACCAGTTCGGTTGCGAGGCCCGGCTCGATGAAGGACGAGGTGTAGAAGTGTTTGCGCACCTGATGGAAGCCCAGCGCCAGATCGTTGTAGGGGCCGACAAATTCGGCGGCGTCCAGCGAGCCGGTTTGCAGCGCGGCAAAGATCTCGCCCGCAGCAAGGTTGGTCACCGAGGCACCGATGCGCTGCCAGACCTGACCGCCAAGACCCGGGGTGCGGAAGCGCAGCCCCTGAATGTCTTCAAGCCCGGTCAGCTCGTTCTGGAACCAGCCACCCCCCTGCGTGCCGGTGTCGCCCGATAGGAAGCCCTGCAGGCCGAACTGGTCATAAATGTCATCCCAGGCTTCCTGACCGCCCATGTAGCGTACCCAGGCTGCCAGTTCGCGCGAGGTCATGCCGAAGGGCACGCCGGTAAAGAAGGACAGGCCGACGGATTTGTTCTGCCAGTAATAGGCCGCGCCATGGCTCATCTCGGCCGAGCCGTCGATCACGGCATCCAGCGATTGCAGCGCGGGGACCATTTCGCCGGCGGTGAAGACCTGAATGGTCAACTGGCCATCGGTGGCGGCGGTGATGCGGTCGGCAAGGCGCTGCGCGCCGACACCCAGACCGGGAAAGTTGCGCGGCCATGTTGTGACCATGCGCCAAGTGATGTTGCCTTGTGCAATCGCGGGTGCGGCCAGTGTCGAAGCAGCAGCCGCAGCACCGCCCAGTGTGGACGTCCGCAGGAATGAACGACGATCCATGATATTCCTCCCATGGTTTTTTTGTTGCCAACCCCCTGAAGGGCTGATGGCGCATCTTAAAGCACAGGGCATGTGACCTGAAAACCCTGAATCCCGGATGGGGGGTCAAGATTTGCTTGCGATTGCAACCTTTGCGGGTGTCCTTCGGGCGGCGGGTAAAGAAATTACCCCCTGCGGCGCGGATCGGTCAATTTGTTTCCCGGCGGCGTTTCAGGTTCAGGTAGTTTGCCGAAAAAATGATCGCCGCCCCGATAAAGACCAGCGGGTCCAGCGCTTCGGCAAAGAGCCAGAAGCCGACCAGCGCGATGATCGGAAGCCGCGCGAACTCCATCGGCGCCACGATCGAGGCCGGGGCATGACCCAGCGCAGAGGTCAGCGCGTAATGCGCCGAAAGCCCGGTCACGCCGATCACCGCAAGCCACGGCGTCAGCGCCAGACCGGGCCAGGTAAAGCCACCGATCAGCGACAGGCCAAGCCCGAACAGGGTTTGCAGCAAGGTCATCCAGAACAGCACGCACAACACCCCGTCATGACGCATGATGCGCTTGGTCAGCATCATGTTCAGCGCAAAGCCCACCGCCGCCAGTATGCCCGCCAGATGGCCCGTATTCAGCGGTTGTATACCGGGTTGCGCGATCAGCAGCACGCCACAAAAGCCCACCAGTGCCACCAGCAGTTTGCGCCGGGTCAAAGCCTCGCCCAGTAGCAACGGAGACAGCAGCACCACCCAGATCGGCAGCGTGAATTCCAGCGCCACAAGCTGCGCCATGGGAATCACCATGATGCCGTAGAACCAAAGGTTCTGCCCGGTGAAGTGGAACACGTTGCGCGCCAGATGCAGCCCGGGCACGCCCGTGGTGACCTGACGCAGCCCCCGCGGGCTGACGAAGACCGCCGCCACCACGATCACCAGCCCGATCAGCGAGCGCCAGAACATCAGCTCGAATGTGTTCAGCTCTGCCTGAACCGCACGCGCCGACACTGCCATCAAGGTGAACGAGACAATGGCCCCGCACATCCACAGTGCCGCCTTGAGCGGGCGGTTGCGCGCCTCTTCTTCAGTTATGATTTCAACCATGTCGCGTCTGCGTTCCTGCACATGGCTGCGTGATACGGCCTTTCGCGGGCGGGGCCAACGCGGTTTCTCGGGTGTTCAGCCCCGTTCTGTCAGAGGCACCCAGTCGCGTGGGGTTGGGCCATCATAAAGCGTCAGCGGCCTGATCAGGATGTTCGAGCGCTTTTGTTCTACACATTGCGTCACCCAGCCGGGCACCCGGCCAATGGCGAAAATCGGCACATAAAGGTCCATCGGGATTCCGTGCAACTGATAGATTGCGCCCGAATAGAAATCGACATTCACGTTTAGCCCGTGGCGCGCATAGGGCTGCATCGCCGCGACCACCGCCTGCAAGATCTCGAACCAGCGCGGCTGGCCCATCTCACGCCCCAGTGCCTCGACCCCGTCGCGCATGTGGCGCGCGCGCGGGTCTTCGGCGCGGTAGACACGGTGGCCAAAGCCGGTGACGGCCTCTTTGGCGGCGCGCTTGGCCTTGACGTAAGTGGCGGCGTTTTCCGGGCTGCCGATCTCATCGACCATGCGCATCACATCCTCTGCGGCCCCCCCATGGGCGGGTCCTGCCAGCGTGGACAGCGCGGTGACGATGGCACCGTGCAGATTGGCATCTGTTCCCACCGTGACCCGCGCCGCAAAGGCAGAGGCGTTCGAGCCATGCTCGGCATGCAGGATGAAATCGACATCGGCCAGCCGCGCGGCATCGTCTGAGGGCTTTTCGCCTTTCAGCATCCACAGCCAGTTCGCAGCGTGGCCCAGGGCGGGATCAGGCTCGATGGGTTTGCGGCCATTTCGAATGGCTTCATGCGCAGCGACGATCATCGGCACCTGCGCGGTAAGGCGCAGCCCATTGCGGATGAAGCCGTCCTCGCTGGCGTCGCGGCTGTCAGGTTCAAGCGCTGCCAGGGCAGATACGGCGGTGCGCAGCACATCCATCGGATGGCCCTGCGCGGTGGCGCGGATGATGTCATGCACCGCGCCCGGCAACTCGCGTGCGGACTTCAGCGCGCCATCATGCGCGGCGAGTTGGTCAGCATCGGGCAGTTCACCGTGGATCAGCAGATAGGCGACCTCTTCGAATGTGGCGTGTTCAGCCAGATCGTGGATCGAATAGCCCCGGTAATGCAGCGTGCCCGCACGGCCATCGATATCCGACACGCCGGAGCGCTCGAAATACACGCCTTTCAGGCCGCGGTTGATCTTGATGGTATCGCTCATGTCGGTTCTCTCCCTGTCAGTGGGGGCGGCAGGCTACCAAAGTGCCTTGCCCAGTCCCAGAAGCGCCAGCGCCATCAGGATAATGATGGCGAAGCGGCGGAAATCCTTTGGTTCGGCGCTCAGAAAGCGCCGCCCACCTGCCCATGTGCCGACAATGAAAATCGGCAACGCGACTGCGGTGACGACCAGCGTATCGGCGGTGATCAACCCGCGATGCAGCAAAAGCGGGATAGTCCACAGATCGAGCAGGGTGAAATAGGCGATCAGCGTGGCACGAAACACCGTGGGCGCGATGGTCTGCGCGGCAAAGAACACCACCACTGGCAGCCCACCCACACCCGCCGCATTGGCCGCGCCAGACAGAATACCGGTGCCGAGGGTCGTCTTGCTGCCCGCGCGTTGGGTCAGGGTCCAGCCCAGCAGTAGCGCCAGACACATCGCCAGCACATAAAGCGCGATCACCACGCGCGCGGTGTTTTCCGAAATCGTGGTCAGCGCCCAAAGCCCCAGCGGCACGCCGATCAGTGAGCCGCCGAACAGCATCAGCACGCGCCGCCAGTCGATATGGCGGCGTACGCCCAGCCATTGCTGCGCCGAGAGCATCAGATCGCCGATGATGGCGATGGCCACCAGATGCAGTGGGTTCACCACCAGCGCCCCTGCGGAAATCACCAGCGCGCCAAAGCCGAAGCCTGAATATCCCCGTATGAATGCCGCCACGAAGAAGGCCGCCGCCATCCAGACGGCGGCCAGGGGGCTCAGGTCGAACGGTAAGGTCATTCACGTTGCGGGCGCATGTCTGCCGGGTCAATGCCGGCGACAGCCACTGGGTTCTTCATCGCATCGCGACGGAAGGGCTCGCCCAGTTCCTGATTGATCATGGCTTCAATCAACGTGGTCTTGCCATGCTTCATCTGGTCCTCGATGGCCTTGTTCAGCGCGGTGGTCAGTTCCTCCATGGTACGTGCCTGCACGCCCTGCAAGCCGCAGGCCTGTGCGATACCGGCGTAGGAAACCTGTTCATCCAGTTCGGTGCCGACAAAGTTGTCGTCATACCAGAGCGTGGAATTGCGCTTTTCCGCGCCCCATTGATAGTTGCGTAGCACCACCATGGTCACGGCGGGCCATTCCTTGCGGCCAATGGCGGTCAGTTCCGTGACCGCGATGCCAAAGGCGCCGTCACCGGCAAAGCCCACGACCGGGACATCCGGGCAGCCGATCTTGGCGCCGATGATCGATGGCAGGCCATAGCCGCAGGGGCCAAACAGGCCCGGTGCCAGATACTTGCGCCCGGCCTCGAAGCTTGGGTAGGCGTTGCCGATGGCGCAGTTGTTGCCGATATCGGAACTGATGATCGCCTCTTTTGGCAAGGCCGCCTGAATCGCGCGCCATGCCATGCGCGGCGACATCCAGTCAGGCTTGTCGGCGCGCGCACGCTGGTTCCAGCTGGTGCCGGGGTCGTCGTCTTCATGGTCCATGCTGGAAAGCTGCTGCGCCCAGGCTGATTTGCGCTGGGCAATCTCGGCGCGTCGCTCATCGCGGCCGGTATCGCCGGCTGTGTCCTCCAGTTGCGCCAGAATGCCCGCAGCCACCTGTTTTGCATCGCCCACAATGCCCACGCTGACCTTCTTGGTCAGGCCAATACGGTCAGGGTTGATATCGACCTGAATGATCTTCGCATCCTTCGGCCAGTAATCCAGCCCGTAGCCCGGCAGGGTTGAAAACGGGTTCAGCCGCGTGCCGAGGCACAGCACCACATCGGCCTGCCGGATCAGCTCCATCGCCGCTTTTGAGCCGTTGTAGCCCAGCGGGCCAGCGAACAGCGGGTGCGAGCCGGGGAAGGCGTCATTGTGCTGGTAGCCTACGCAGACCGGGGCATCCAGCCGCTCGGCCAGCGCCATCGATGCCGGGATCGCGCCGCCAATCACCACGCCTGCGCCGTTCAGAATGACCGGGAATTTGGCGGTGGACAGCAGTTTCGCGGCTTCATTGATGGCCTGCACCCCGCCCGAGGGGCGCTCGAACGCTACCGGTTCGGGGATCTCGATATCCACCACTTGTGTGAAGTAATCACGCGGGAAATTGATCTGCGCCGGAGCCGACAGGCGCTTGGCCTGCATGATCACCCGGTTCAGCACTTCGGCCACGCGCGAGGGGTCGCGCACTTCTTCCTGATAGCCGACCATATCCTTGAAGAGCGCCATCTGCTCGACTTCCTGAAACCCGCCTTGGCCGATGGTCTTGTTCGCGGCCTGCGGCGTGACCAGCAGCAGGGGCGTGTGGTTCCAGTAGGCGGTTTTGACGGCGGTCACGAAATTTGTGATGCCCGGGCCGTTCTGGGCGATCATCATCGACATCTTGCCCGACGCGCGGGTAAAGCCATCGGCCATCATCCCGCCCGAGCCTTCATGCGCGCAGTCCCAGAATTTGATCCCGGCTTTGGGGAACAGATCGGATATCGGCATGAAGGCCGAGCCGATGATGCCGAAAGCATGCTCGATGCCATGGCGTTGCAGGACTTTGATGAAGGCTTCTTCGGTGGTCATTTTCATGGCAGACTTCCTTGAGCAGGGCAAAGGTCAAGCGCCCCGTCAGCGCGGGGCCGTATGGCAGAACAATCGCCAATCGGTGGGCAGTTGGTTAGGGCCAGCCGGGGGCTATATGTAAGGCCAGATCAGCCCCGACCCTTCCACGGCACCAGCCAACGCTCCAGCATCCGCATGGCCACATCGATGGAGTAACCGATCACGCCGATCAGGATGATGCCCATCAGCACGATGTCGGTCTGCATGAAGCGTGAGGCGACCATGATGGTAAAGCCCGCGCCTTTTTCTGCCGCCACCAGTTCGGCCGCGACCACCGTGCCCCAGCAGACCCCCATCGCCACCCGCGCGCCGGTAAAGATATCGGGCAGGGCGTTGGGCATGATCACATGGCGCAGTAGCTGCCATTTGGACGCGCCAAGCGAATAGGCGGCGTGCACCTTGGACAGCTTCACCCCCGCCACGCCGGACCGCGCGGCAATCGCCATGATCCAGAGCGCGGCGAGGAACAGCAGGATGATCTTGGCTTTCTCATCAATCCCGTACCAGATGATCACCAGCGGGATCAGCGCCAGTGGCGGTACCGGGCGCATGAACTCGACTATCGGGTCGAACCAGCCGCGCAGAAAGCTGTTCAACCCCATGGCAAAGCCCAGCGGAATGCCGATCAGCGCACCAAAGAAGAACCCGGTGAAGACCCGCCAGATCGAGATCGACAGATGTTCCCACAAGGTAAAGTTGCGATAGCCATTGGCGGCGATATCCAGCAGCCGGAACCAGACGTTTTCCGGCGGTGGCAGCCAGATCGGGCGCATCTGCCAGTCTGCTGGGGCGTGGATGAAGGTCCAGCTGGAACCCGTGAAGGCCGCCCAGATCAGGAACACTACCGCGACCGAAGCGACCGAGGCAACGCGGCTGGGCCGGATCGCGCTTTCGTCGCCAAAGGTGACGGTCTTGCGTGCCGCCATCCCGTCGCGGCTGCGGATGCGGGTGGACAGCCATGCGGTCAACGCCCAGATGGTGGCGAGGAGGGCGATGTAGATCAAAAGCAGCGTCATACCGGGGCCTCGGCTTTGCCCATGATTTCCTCTTCCATCTCCCAGATCATCGACAAAATCTCATCGCGTCTTTCGCCGAACTCGGGCAGTCGCTTGACCATCCGCAGGTCTTCGCCCACGCCGCGCGCGGCAAAGGGCAGACGGTATTCGGCATGTATGCGGCCCGGACGCGGCGCCATGACGATCAGCCGCTCGCCCAGCAACAGCGCTTCCTCTACCGAATGGGTGATCAGAACGATGGTCTTGCCGGTTTCCTTCCACAGCTTCAGCACCAGTCCCTGCATCTTTTCACGCGTCAGGGCATCCAGCGCGCCCAGCGGCTCATCCATCAGGATCACATCAGGATCATTGGCCAGACAGCGCGCCAAGGCCACGCGCTGCTGCATTCCACCGGACAGCTCATACACCGCCTTGTCGCCGAACCCCTGCAACCCCACCGATTGCAACAGGCCCTCCACCCGCGCGTCAATCTCGGCGCGGGGCCGCCCGGCCATGCGCGGGCCAAAGCCCACGTTCTTGGCAACCGACATCCATTCAAACAATGCGCCTTGCTGGAACACCATGCCGCGCGCACGGTCGGGGCCGGTGACTTCGGTCTTGCCCAGCCGTATCTGCCCGCCGGTGGGGGCCAGAAAGCCCGCCAGAATGTTAAGAAGGGTGGTCTTGCCGCAGCCCGAGGGGCCCAGCACCGACACCAGTTCGCCCTGTGCAATTTCGAGCGAGATATCTTTCAACGCCTCGATGGTGCTGCCGTTGGGCAGCGAAAAGGTCATCGAGACAGCCTCGATTTTCAGATCAGCCATACCTGCTCCGCCGTCAGACAAAGGGACGCCCCCGGCGTGTGGCCGGGGGCGCAGAAAGCGGGGGTCTACATGTCGGCGGCGGCTTCCATGTAGCTGATGTTCACCACACCCTCGTAGCTGTCGAGGGCCGAATCGATGGTGCCCTGCGCGACAAAGAAATCGGCCACGGTCTTGATGAACTCCTGCAAACCGCCGCCCATCCATTCCGCGCCCAACTGCTCTTCGATCAGCGGGAAGCCGAAGCCGTCAATCGTGGCCACGGTGCCGTCCATGTCCATCCCTGCGGCATCGGCGATCACCGGCAGCATCGCCTCGCGGTCCGTGGCGAAGCGGGAGTTCATGTCATCGGTGACCCGCAGGAACCGGGCGACAAGCTCGGGGTTTTCGGCGGCAAAGTTTGATTCGACCGACACCACGTCAAAGATGCGGATACCCAGTGCGCGCTTCTCGGCACCGGTCAGCAACACATTGCCGTAATCCAGCATCCGCCGCAGCCCGCCGCCCCAGCCGCAGGCCATGGCGACATCGCCGCGTGAGATTGCCGCGGCACCATCGGCGGGCGACAGATCAACGATCGACATCGTGGTCGTATCAACGCCGAAATGCTCCATCTGTCGCAGCATCCCGTAATGCGCGGCGGTGCCCAGCGGTACGGCCACGCGCTTGCCCTCCAGTTCGAGCGCGTTCTCGGCGGTGATGCCTTCGGATTCATGAACAACGCAGTTGTCGTTGTCATCATAGGTGACGGCCACGCCGACCAGTTCGATATCCAGCCCCGCCGACGAGGCAACCACGAACGGCGGCACCCCCTGGCTAAAGGCGATCTGCACCGCGCCGCCGGCCATGGCGGCTGACATCTGCACCCCTGTTTCGAATGCGCGCCAGTTGACGCGGACACCCAGCGCCTCGTCATACAGCTCCTCAGCTTGGGCAAACTGGTTGGGGGTTGGCCATTCCAGGAAATAGGCCACGGTGATTTCATCTACCGCCAGCGCGGCGGTGCCGGACAGCATGAGCGCTGCGGCAGTGGTGGCTGTCAGTCTGCGGAGTCTCATTTTATTCTCCCTGTTGTCGATAAAGCAGTAATCAATCGGCAAGCGTGTCAGCGTCGTGGCCCGTTCGGGGCTTCTGTGCGCGCGACTCGGCAAGTCTGAAGGCAGCGCGGCAGGCGGACCTAGCGCCAGTTGAGGGAATTCCATCTGTCCAGAGCGCGCTTTCGCCGATGCGGGGCGCGATGTGCCCAATCGCGCGCCACCGCCACTGGCAGATGCATGCAAACTCGACTATATCCGCGCGCATGGCGACAGATGGCCCATCCACCGGCCTGGCCTTTCGCAAGATGCATGGGGCTGGCAATGATTTCGTGGTGATCGACTCGCGCAGGCGCGGGGCGGTTATGACGGCTGCGCGCGCGCGCGCCATCGGTGACCGGCATCGCGGCGTGGGCTACGACCAGTTGGCCGAGTTGCGCGACAGCAAGGACGCCGATCTGATGCTGGATTTCTGGAATGCCGACGGCACGCGCGCCGGGGCCTGCGGCAATGCCACCCGCTGTGTGGCCGATCTGGTTATGGCTGAAAGCGGGCGCGACAGCGTAAGCATCCGCACCTCGCGCGGCCTCTTGCATGCTGAACGGCGCGGCGGAGCGATCTGGGTCAACATGGGCGCACCCATGACTGGCTGGCGCGACGTGCCGCTGTCAGACGCGCAGGACACCTTGCACCTGCCCATTGACGGTGACCCCGCTGCCGTGGGCATGGGTAACCCGCATTGCGTGTTTTTTGTACCTGATGCAGGTGCGGTTGCGCTGGACACGCTCGGTCCGCGGGTTGAACGCCATGCGCTGTTCCCTGAACGCACCAACGTTGAATTCGCCAGCCTTCTGGGCCCCGACCGGCTGCGCATGCGGGTTTGGGAACGGGGCACCGGCATTACGCTTGCCTGCGGTTCGGGCGCTTGTGCGGTGGCGGTGGCGGCGCATCTGCGCGGGCTGACCGGGCGGCAGGTGGATCTGGTGGTCGATGGCGGCGAATTGCGGGTGGATTGGCGCGATGATGGTGTCTGGCTGTCCGGCCCGGTGGCGTATGTGTTTGAGGGCGTTCTGTCGCCCGCATTGCTGGACGCTACCCAATGAACGCGCCGGTATTCACCACGCTTGGCTGCCGCCTGAACGCTTATGAGACCGAGGCGATGAAGGCGCTGGCCACGCAGGCTGGGCTGAATAACGCGGTGATCGTCAACACCTGTGCCGTCACCGCCGAGGCCGTGCGCAAGGCGCGCCAGGAAATCCGCCGCCTGCGCCGCGAGCACCCCGATGCGCCGATCATCGTCACCGGCTGCGCTGCCCAGACCGAGCCTGAAACCTTTGCGGCCATGTCCGAAGTGACGCGCGTCATTGGCAACCATGAAAAGATGCAGCCGGAAACCTGGGCCGGTCTGGTGCCTGACCTTATCGGCGCGACCGAGCGGGTGCAGGTCGATGACATCATGTCAGTGCAGGAAACGGCAGGGCATCTGATTGACGGCTTCGGCACACGTAGCCGCGCTTACGTGCAGGTGCAGAACGGTTGCGACCACCGCTGCACGTTTTGCATTATTCCTTACGGTCGGGGCAATTCACGTTCGGTCCCGGCGGGGGTGGTGGTGGAGCAGATCAAACGGCTGGTCGGCGCGGGCTATAACGAAGTGGTGCTGACCGGGGTCGATCTGACCTCGTGGGGCGCTGATCTGCCCGCCACGCCCCGGCTGGGCGATCTGGTGCGGCGTATCCTCAGGCTGGTGCCGGACCTTGCGCGCCTGCGGATCAGTTCCATCGATTCGATCGAGGCCGACCCCGCGCTTATGGAGGCCATCGCCACCGAGCCGCGCCTGATGCCGCATCTGCATCTGTCGTTGCAGGCGGGCGATGACATGATCCTCAAGCGCATGAAGCGCCGCCATCTACGTGATGATGCCATCCGGTTCTGCGAAGAGGCGCGCGCGCTGCGCCCCGAAATGGTGTTCGGCGCCGATATTATCGCCGGTTTTCCCACCGAAACAGACGCGATGTTCGCCAATTCCCTGAAGCTGGTCGAGGACTGCGGCCTGACATGGCTGCATGTCTTCCCGTTCTCACCACGCAAGGGCACCCCCGCCGCACGGATGCCGCAGGTTCCGGGCGCTGCCATCCGAGCCCGAGCGGCGCTGTTGCGCGCAGCCGGGCAGGCGCGGGCCGAGGCGCATCTGGCCGCGCAGCAAGGCCTGCACCATGCGGTTCTGATGGAAAACGCACGTATGGGCCGCACTGCCCAGTTTGCCGAAGTGCTGTTTGATGCGGATCAGGTAGAGGGCCAGATCGTGGCGGCGCGCATCCACGGCCATGCCGGGGGGCGGTTGCTGGCCGTTGCTGACGGTGACCGCCTGAGTGCCGCGTAACATTCGCGGGCGCGGGCAAAACCCCTCTTGATTTCCCGGCCCGGCTGGCTTAACCCCCGGCTCAGGCCTAGGGGTATAGCTCAGTTGGTAGAGCATCGGTCTCCAAAACCGAGGGTCGTGGGTTCGAGTCCCCCTGCCCCTGCCAGGTCTTTCCACACCGCACTGATGCGATAAAGACCGCCCGTAGCGTGCCGGGGAAAGCGATTGAGCACTCGCGTTGCAAGCGCCTTTTCAAGGCGCTTCCGCCTTCGGTCGATCTGTGGCATGCCTTTCGAAACGGGAGGCGGACGTTGCAGATCATCCTTCATATCGGCGCGCACAAGACGGCCAGCACGCATCTGCAACACGGACTGGCACGCGCGCGCCCTGCGCTTCAAGCACAGGGGGTGGCGGTTTTTGGGCCGGATCAGTTGCGCCGTCGGGGGCTGGGGCTGCCTGAATACCTCAGTGCGGCAGAGGAAGACCCCGACCATGGTGCCCGCCTTCGCGCCGCCTTTGCCCAACCCTGCGAGCGGCTGGTGCTGAGCGATGAAAATATCCTCGGCAGCGCCCATAATGTTGAACTGATCCGCACGGCCCGTTTCTATGACCGTGCGGCGCACCGGCTGGAAAGGCTGGCCGCGCTCTTGCCGCCCGGGCGGCTGATGCTGGCGCTTGGTATCCGCAACCCGGCGGGCTTTCTGGCCTCGGCCTATGTGCAACGGCTGATGAGCGGACGGTTGGAGCGTTTTGAGGATTATGCACAGGCGCTGGACCCCGCGCGGCTGCAATGGTCCGAACTGGTTGCGCGGGTGCGCACGGTGCTGCCGGATGCCGCCTGGTCGGTCTGGCGGTATGAGGACTACCCGGGCAATGCCCCGGCTGTGCTGCAAACGCTGCTTGGCCCGGCCCATGCGCGGGTGCCGCTGGGCGACGGCGTGGCACATCCCGGCCTGTCTGCCAAAGCGCACGATATTTTGATGCGCGAGGCGCCGGAGCTGGAAGGGCAGGGCGAGGATGCAATCAGAGAACGGGTGAAGGCCCTGCGCGCAGCCTGGCCCAAAGGCCCCGGGCAGCCGGGTGTGCAACCGCTTGACGCTGAAGCCCTGCGGCGTGCGGATGCCGCCTATGCCTGCGATTGCGCGCAGCTGGCGGGGGTTTGCGGGTTACAAGCGCACTGGCAATAGGCGGCAAGGCTTGAATTCCGCCACGCTTGAGGATAATTGGGCGCAACAGGGCTATCCAGCCCAATGCCCAGAGGTTTCCCATGGCTATGACCAACCCCCTGACATTCATCCAGCAGGTCCGCGCCGAGACCGCCAAGGTTGTCTGGCCCACCCGGCGTGAAGTCACGGTGAGCACTATCATGGTGCTGGTGCTGTCAACACTGACAGCCATTTTCTTCTTCATGGTCGATTGGCTGATCCGCACCGGGCTTGCAGGGATACTGGGGATGGTGGGTTAAGCACACGGCCCTGTTCGAGCAAACTTTTCGCCCCTCGCTCTTGAAAAGGGACGCGATGGGCGATAAAGGCTGCGACAACCTCCGACAGAATGGCGCGCACCGATTCGGTGCGCACATTTTTTGCTTGTCGGAATTTCGCGATTCGCAGGGTCTTGCGGGTCGATGACAACATCAGAGTTGCGGCGGGAACTCCGCCCGGTGCGAGGTTAGGACGGATGGCGATGCGTTGGTATTCGGTGAGCGTGCTCTCGAATTTCGAAAAGAAGATCGCCGAACAGATCCGCACGGCCACGGCCGAGGCTGGTCTTGAGGATCAGATCGAAGAAGTGCTGGTGCCCACCGAGGAAGTTCTCGAAGTGCGGCGCGGCAAGAAGGTGACAAGCGAGCGGCGCTTCATGCCGGGCTATGTTCTGGTGCGCATGGAGATGAACCCACGCACCTACCATCTGATCAACTCGATCAACCGGGTGACGGGCTTTCTGGGCCAGCAAGGCAAGCCCAGCCCGATGCGCGATGAAGAGGTGAACCTGATCCTCAACCGTGTCGAGGAAGGGCAGGACGCACCGCGCAACCTGATCCGCTTTGAAATCGGTGAGCAGGTGAAAGTGACCGACGGTCCGTTCGAGGGCTTTTCGGGCATGGTGGAAGAGGCCGATGAAGAACAAAACCGCCTGAAGGTGATGGTGTCGATCTTCGGACGGCCCACGCCGGTGGAACTGGAATTCACTCAGGTTCAGAAGACTGCCTGAGCGATCCTGTGGGAGGTGCCGTTGCCGCAAGGTGCCGGGCCGGACCACTAAGCAGGCCCCTGCAAGCGGGGCGGTGACAGAAGGAGAGGCCAGATGGCCAAGAAGGTAATTGGGCAGCTGAAGCTGCAAGTGAAGGCCGGGCAGGCCAACCCCTCGCCCCCCGTCGGCCCTGCTCTGGGTCAGCGCGGGATCAACATCATGCAGTTCTGCAAGGATTTCAACGCGAAATCGGCAGAATTTGAGCCGGGCTCGCCGGTTCCGGTGGTGATCACCTACTATCAGGACAAGTCATTCAGCATGGATCTGAAGACTTCGCCTGCCTCGTGGTATTTGAAGAAAGCCGCAGGCCTGAAGCCCGTGGGCAAGCGCAACCGCGCCAAAGGTTCGGACAAGCCGGGCCGCACGGTCGTGGGCACCGTGACCGTCAAGCAGGTGCGTGAGATCGCTGAAGCGAAGATGAAAGACCTGAACGCCACCGATGTCGAGGGCGCGATGCAGATCATTCTGGGCTCAGCGCGGTCCTGCGGTATCGAGGTTAAGGGGTAAGTCATGGCCAAGTTTGGAAAACGGACCCGCTCTGCACGCGATGCCTTTGCCGGCAAGGCGAACATGAGCGTCGAAGACGCGCTGGGCCTGATCAAGGGCAACTCGAACACCAAATTCGACGAGACCGTCGAGATTGCACTGAACCTGGGCGTCGACCCCCGGCACGCCGATCAGATGGTGCGCGGCGTTGTCAGCCTGCCCAACGGCACCGGCAAGACGGTGCGCGTGGCGGTGTTTGCCCGTGGGCCCAAGGCTGATGAAGCCAAGGCCGCAGGTGCCGATATCGTTGGCGCCGAGGACCTGATGGAAACCATCCAGTCCGGCAAGATCGAGTTTGATCGCTGCATTGCCACCCCGGACATGATGCCGCTGGTCGGCCGTCTGGGCAAGATCCTGGGCCCGCGCAACCTGATGCCGAACCCCAAGGTCGGAACCGTGACCATGGATGTCACCCAGGCGGTGAACAACGCCAAGGGTGGCGAAGTCCAGTTCAAGGTCGAAAAGGCCGGGATCATTCACGCCGGTGTCGGCAAGGTCTCGTTCAGCGCAGATCAACTGGCGCAGAACGTGCGTGCGTTCGTCGATGCGGTGGCGAAAGCCAAGCCTGCTGGGGCGAAGGGTGCCTATCTGAAGAAGGTGTCGCTGTCCTCGACCATGGGCCCCGGCGTCAGCGTCGATCTGGTGTCGGCGACGGCCAACTGAGATTTGCCCGGCCTTCGGGCCGGGTAGATGGCAGGGCGTATCCCTTGTGGAACGCGCCCTGTCCTGTCCGAGACGGTGGGTGCCCATATGGACGTTGTTCCAGCCGGGCTTAATTTCCTGCCTGAGATGGGAAACGAGACGAATTGGCCGGGGGTTTCCTCGGGCGGTTTTGGCCTCGGCTCCCTTGCGGACCCGAACGCCCCTGACGATCGGGGCAAACATGAGCCGGGGGGCAACCCCCAAACTTGGAGTAAACCTGTGGATAGAGCCCAAAAAGAGAAAGTGGTCGAGGAACTCGGCCAGATCTTCGAAAGCTCTGGCGTGGTTGTGGTTGCACACTACGTGGGTCTTACGGTTGCTGAGATGCAGGGCCTGCGCGCGAAGATGCGTGAAGCGGGCGGAGCCGTGCGCGTTGCCAAGAACAAGCTCGCCAAGATCGCCCTTGATGGAAAGCCCTGCGCAAGCATTGCTGACCTTCTGACGGGCATGACCGTTCTCGCCTATTCCGAAGACCCCGTCGCTGCGGCGAAGGTGGTTGAGGAGTTCGCCAAAACCAACAAGAAGCTTGAAATTCTTGGTGGGGCGATGGGTGAAACGGCGCTGACGCCGGACGGTGTCAAGGCTGTGGCATCGATGCCGTCGCGCGAAGAGCTTATCGCTCAGGTCGTGGCTGCCATCGGCGCACCCGCCTCGAACATTGCCGGGGCCATTGGCGCACCTGCTTCGAACATCGCGGGCATCCTCTCTACTATTGAGGAGCGGGAAGCCGCTTAAGCAACTGAAAGGCCCGCATGTGGACACCATGTCCCATGCCGGAAACCCCCTGTTAGAATGGAAACTGTAAAATGGCTGATCTGAAAGCACTTGCCGAGCAAATCGTGAACCTCACGCTGATGCAGGCTCAGGAACTGAAAACCATCCTCAAGGATGAATATGGCATCGAGCCCGCTGCTGGCGGCGCTGTGATGATGGCTGGCCCGGCTGCTGGCCCGGCTGAAGCCGCTGAAGAAAAGACCGAGTTTGACGTCATCCTTCTGGAAGCCGGCGCCAACAAGATCAACGTGATCAAGGAAGTTCGCTCGATCACCGGTCTGGGCCTGAAAGAAGCCAAGGACCTGGTCGAAGCCGGTGGCAAGGCCGTCAAGGAGCAAGCTCCGAAGGCTGAAGCCGAAGAGATCAAGAAAAAGCTCGAAGACGCTGGTGCGAAAGTCGAGCTGAAGTAAGTTACGCATTTCTGCAATGCGTGGGGCGCGCGCCGGGTTGGCGCGCGCCCGCGAGGGCGTAAAGTTGGTTGTTTTTTGCTGGGGGGGCGGCGATCTACTTAGCGCTACCAGACGCAGATCCCCCGGGCGGAGGGGCGGATGTCGTACTGGCACACGCCTCGTTCCGGCAAGCTGCAGATGTGCCGAACAAGACGTTGTCAGCACGGTTGAGCAAATTGAGCCAGCGCACAGCGCCACATGCCGCATGGCAATCGATTCTGGGTGACTTGTCGGGCGACACCGAGAGGTTTCGCCTGTCGACGTAATGAATGTCATGTCTTTCCAAGCGCGTTGAAACGCGCGCTTTGAAAGGCAAGACCGCAGGCCGGGTGCACGACCGTGGGAGGTTGTGCTTGAATAGGCCAGGTATTGCCATGGACTGGTTCGCGCCGGTTTCCCGTCAGGCGCGAACTGCGATTAAGTGAGGGCATTCTCGATGGCTCAGACCTACGTTGGCCAGAAACGCATCCGCCGGATGTTTGGCAAGATCCGCGAAGTCCTGGAAATGCCGAACCTCATCGAGGTTCAGAAATCATCCTATGACCTGTTCCTGCGCTCTGGCGATAGCGACATTCCGCTGGATGGTGAGGGGCTGAAGGGCACGTTCCAGTCGGTTTTTCCGATCAAGGACTTCAACGAGACTGCGGTTCTGGAGTTCGTGAAATACGAGCTGGAAAAGCCAAAATACGATATCGACGAATGCCAGACCCGCGACATGACCTTTTCGGCGCCACTGAAGGTCACACTGCGTCTGATCGTGTTCGATATGGACCCTGACACCAACGCCAAATCGGTCAAGGACATCAAGGAGCAGGAAGTGTTCATGGGTGATATGCCACTCATGACACCGAACGGCACATTCATCGTCAACGGCACCGAGCGTGTGGTGGTCAGCCAGATGCACCGTAGCCCGGGCGTGTTCTTTGACCATGACAAGGGCAAGACCCATTCCTCGGGCAAACTTCTGTTCCAGTGCCGCATTATTCCCTATCGCGGGTCCTGGCTCGATTTCGAATTCGACCCCAAGGATCTGGTGTTCGCGCGCATCGACCGTCGCCGCAAACTGCCGGTGACGACCCTGCTTTATGCCCTGGGCATGACGCAGGAAGCGATCATGGATGCCTATTACGACACCGTGGATTTCCGGCTTGAAAAGGGTCGCGGCTGGGTCACCCGCTTCTTCCCCGAGCGTGTGCGCGGCACCCGTCCCACGATGGATCTGGTTGATGCCGCCACCGGTGAGGTGATCCTCAAGGCTGGCGAAAAGGCCACCCCGCGGATGGTCAAGCAATGGATCGACGAAGGCAAGGTCACCGAGCTTCTTGTACCGTTTGATTACATCGTCGGTCGCTATGTGGCGCGCGATATCATCAACGAGGAAACCGGTGAGATCTGGGCCGAGGCTGGTGACGAACTGACCTGGGAGCTGGACAAGGACGGCGAAGTGAAGGGCGGCTCGCTCAAGCTGCTCATGGATCAGGACATCACTGAACTGCCGGTGCTGGATATCGACGGCGTCAATGTTGGCCCCTACATTCGCAACACCATGGCCGCCGACAAGGTCTGGAACCGCGAAGGCGCGCTGATGGAAATCTACCGCGTCATGCGTCCGGGCGAGCCGCCCACCTATGACGCTGCTGCCGCGCTGTTCGATACACTGTTTTTTGACAGCGAGCGCTATGATCTGTCCGCCGTGGGCCGCGTCAAGATGAACATGCGTCTGAACCTGGACGCGCCGGACACCCAGCGCACGCTGCGCCGCGAAGATATCATCTCGTGCATCAAGGCACTGGTGGAACTGCGTGACGGGCGCGGCGAGATTGATGATATCGATCACCTCGGCAACCGCCGGGTGCGTTCGGTCGGTGAGTTGATGGAGAACCAGTATCGTCTGGGCCTTCTGCGCATGGAGCGTGCGATCCGTGAGCGCATGTCGTCGGTGGAAATCGACACCGTGATGCCGCAGGACCTGATCAACGCCAAGCCCGCTGCGGCGGCGGTGCGTGAATTCTTCGGCTCCAGCCAGCTGTCGCAGTTCATGGACCAGACCAACCCGCTCTCTGAGGTGACGCACAAGCGCCGCCTCTCGGCGCTTGGCCCGGGCGGTCTGACGCGTGAGCGTGCAGGCTTTGAGGTGCGCGACGTTCACCCCACCCACTACGGCCGCATGTGCCCGATTGAAACGCCGGAGGGCCAGAACATCGGCCTGATCAACTCGTTGGCGACCTATGCCCGCGTGAACAAATACGGCTTCATCGAAACCCCCTACCGCAAGGTGGTGGACGGGCAGGTCACCGATGATGTGATCTATCTCAGCGCGACCGAAGAGCAGCGCCACGTGATCGCACAGGCGAATGCGACCCTTGATGACGAGGGCCGTTTCGTCAACGATCTGGTGTCAACCCGCCGCTCGGGCGATTTCATGCTTTCGCCGCGTGAGGTGATTGACCTGATCGACGTGTCGCCCAAGCAGCTTGTCTCGGTCGCGGCGTCGCTCATTCCGTTCCTTGAGAATGATGACGCCAACCGCGCGCTGATGGGGTCGAACATGATGCGTCAGGCGGTGCCGCTGCTGAAAAGCGACGCGCCGCTGGTGGGCACCGGGATCGAGGGTGTTGTCGCCCGCGATTCGGGCGCTGCGATCATGGCGCGCCGCGCCGGGATCATTGACCAGGTCGATGCCCAGCGGATCGTTATCCGTGCCACCGAGATGCTGGAGCCGGGCGAGCCGGGGGTGGATATCTACCGCCTGCGCAAGTTCAAGCGTTCGAACCAGTCGTCGTGCATCAACCAGCGCCCGCTGGTGAAGGTGGGTGACCGGATCACCCGCGCGCAGGTCATTGCCGATGGCCCCTGCACCGACATGGGTGAACTGGCCGTGGGCCGGAACATCACCGTCGCCTTCATGCCTTGGAATGGCTACAATTATGAGGACAGCATCCTGATCTCAGAGCGTATCCTCAAGGATGACGTCTTCACCTCGATCCATATCGAGGAATACGAGGTTGCTGCCCGCGACACCAAACTTGGGCCGGAAGAGATCACCCGCGATATTCCCAACGTCGGCGAGGAAGCGCTTCGCAACCTCGATGAGGCCGGGATCGTCTATATCGGGGCCGAGGTTCAGGCAGGTGACATTCTGGTAGGCAAGATCACCCCCAAGGGCGAAAGCCCGATGACACCGGAAGAAAAACTTCTGCGTGCCATCTTCGGTGAAAAGGCCTCGGACGTGCGCGACACTTCGTTGCGCCTGCCGCCGGGTGCTTACGGCACCGTGGTGGAAGTGCGGGTGTTCAACCGGCATGGCGTCGACAAGGATGAGCGCGCGCTGCAGATCGAGCGTGAAGAGATTGAACGCTTGTCGCGCGACCGCGACGACGAGCTGGCGATCCTTGAGCGCAACATCTACGGGCGTCTGCGGCAACTGATCCTTGGCAAGATCGCGGTAAAGGGGCCCAAAGGTGTGCGCCCGAATTCCGAGATCAACGAGGAACTGCTGGAAAGCCTCAGCCGTGGCCAGTGGTGGCAACTGGCGCTGGGTGAAGAGAACGTGGCGCAGGAAGTGGAGGCGCTCAACTCCCTCTATGACCAGCAAAAGCGCGCTCTCAACCACCGCTTCGACGACAAGGTCGAAAAGGTGCGCCGTGGTGATGACCTGCCCCCGGGCGTGATGAAGATGGTCAAGGTCTTCCTGGCGATCAAGCGCAAGCTGCAGCCGGGCGACAAGATGGCCGGGCGTCACGGGAACAAGGGTGTCATCTCGAAAGTTGTGCCGGAAGAGGACATGCCGTTCCTCGCCGATGGTACAACGGTCGATATGGTGCTGAACCCGCTGGGTGTGCCGTCGCGCATGAACGTGGGGCAGATCCTTGAAACCCATATGGGCTGGGCGCTGCGCGGGCTGGGCCTGCAGATCGACGAGGCATTGCAGGAATATCGCCGCTCGGGGGACATGTCCCCGGTGCGCGACACCATGCGCCTTGCCTATGGCGATGAGGTCTATGACGAGGTCTTTGCACCGATGGACGAGGAGTCACTTGTCGAAACCGCAGGCACCGTCACCGGCGGTGTGCCGATCGGCACTCCGGTGTTCGACGGCGCCAAGGAAGCCGATGTGAACGAGGCACTTCTGAAGGCGGGCTTCGATGTTTCGGGCCAGTCGCGTGTCTTTGACGGACGCTCCGGCGAAGAGTTCGCACGTTCGGTCACGGTGGGCACCAAGTACATGCTCAAGCTGCATCACCTTGTCGATGACAAGCTGCACGCACGCTCTACCGGGCCTTACAGCCTGGTCACCCAGCAACCGCTGGGCGGCAAGGCGCAGTTCGGTGGCCAGCGTCTGGGTGAGATGGAGGTCTGGGCACTGGAAGCCTACGGCGCCGCCTACACCCTGCAGGAGATGCTGACCGTGAAGTCGGATGACGTCGCGGGCCGGACCAAGGTCTACGAGAGCATCGTCAAGGGCGAGGACAACTACGAGGCCGGTGTGCCTGAATCCTTCAACGTTCTGGTGAAGGAAGTCCGCGGCCTCGGCCTGAACATGGAACTCCTGGATTCGGAAGAGGACGGCTGACCACTGGGTAAAGGGTTTTGAGAAAAGCCCTTGAAGGCCCTTCCAAGGGCCTTCCCCCGCCTCCCCCCTTCCGAACGCTTGCAAGGAATTGACGATGAATCAGGAACTGACCACCAACCCGTTCAACCCGATCGCCGCTCCCAAGGTGTTCGACGAGATCCGCGTTTCGCTGGCTTCGCCAGAGCGGATTCTCAGCTGGTCATTCGGCGAGATCAAGAAGCCCGAGACCATCAACTACCGCACCTTCAAGCCCGAGCGTGACGGGCTGTTCTGTGCCCGCATCTTCGGACCGATCAAGGACTATGAGTGCCTGTGCGGCAAATACAAGCGCATGAAGTATCGCGGCGTTGTCTGCGAGAAATGCGGTGTCGAGGTTACGCTGCAAAAGGTCCGGCGTGAGCGCATGGGCCATATCGAACTGGCCGCACCGGTTGCGCATATCTGGTTCCTGAAGTCGCTGCCGTCGCGCATTGGCCTGATGCTGGACATGACCCTGCGTGATCTGGAGCGGGTTCTGTATTTCGAGAACTATGTCGTCATCGAACCCGGCCTGACTGAGTTGCATTACGGCCAGTTGATGACCGAGGAAGAGTTCCTCGATGCACAGGACACCTATGGCGCTGACGGGTTCACCGCCAATATCGGTGCCGAGGCGATCCGCGAAATGCTGGTCAATATCGACCTGCAGGCCACGGCTGACCAGTTGCGCGACGATCTGAAGGAAGCCACGGGCGAGCTGAAGCCGAAAAAGATCATCAAGCGGCTGAAGGTTGTCGAAAGCTTTCTGGAATCGGGCAACCGCCCCGAATGGATGGTGCTGACCGTCCTGCCGGTAATCCCGCCAGAGCTGCGCCCGCTGGTGCCGCTGGATGGTGGCCGCTTCGCCACCTCGGACCTGAATGACCTCTATCGCCGCGTCATCAACCGCAACAACCGCCTCAAGCGGCTGATTGAGCTGCGCGCGCCCGATATCATCGTGCGCAACGAGAAGCGCATGTTGCAGGAATCGGTCGATGCACTGTTTGACAACGGCCGTCGTGGCCGGGTGATCACGGGCAACAACAAGCGCCCGCTGAAATCGCTCTCGGACATGCTGAAGGGTAAGCAGGGCCGGTTCCGTCAGAACCTTCTCGGCAAGCGCGTGGACTTTTCGGGCCGTTCCGTCATCGTGACCGGGCCGGAGCTGAAACTGCACCAGTGTGGCCTGCCCAAGAAGATGGCGCTGGAGCTGTTCAAGCCGTTCATCTATTCGCGCCTTGAGGCCAAGGGCCTTTCCAGCACCGTCAAGCAGGCCAAGAAACTGGTCGAAAAGGAACGCCCCGAGGTCTGGGATATCCTTGACGAAGTCATCCGTGAGCACCCGGTTTTGCTGAACCGCGCGCCCACGCTGCACCGTCTGGGCATTCAGGCATTCGAGCCGATCCTGATTGAGGGCAAGGCAATCCAGCTTCACCCGCTGGTCTGCTCGGCCTTCAACGCTGACTTTGACGGCGACCAGATGGCCGTGCACGTCCCCCTCTCGCTGGAAGCCCAGCTTGAGGCGCGTGTGCTGATGATGTCCACCAATAACGTCCTCAGCCCCGCGAACGGCGCGCCGATCATCGTGCCGTCGCAGGATATGGTGTTGGGCCTCTACTACACCACCATGCAGCGCGACGGGATGGTCGGTGAAGGCAAGATCTTTGCCGATATCGACGAAGTCGAGCATGCGCTGGCGGCGGGCGAAGTGCATATGCACGCCAAGGTGCAAGCCCGCATTGCCCAGATCGACGAGAACGGCAACGAGGTGATGAAGCGCTATGAAACCACGCCGGGCCGTCTGCGGCTGGGCGCGCTTTTGCCGCTCAATGCCAAGGCGCCGTTCGAGTTGGTCAACCGGTTGTTGCGCAAGAAGGACGTGCAGAACGTCATCGATACCGTCTATCGCTATTGCGGTCAGAAGGAATCGGTCATTTTCTGCGATCAGATCATGGGTCTGGGCTTCCGCGAGGCGTTCAGGGCCGGCATCTCGTTCGGCAAGGACGACATGCTGATCCCCGAAGCAAAGTGGACCTACGTCAACGAGACCCGCGATCACGTCAAGGAATTTGAACAGCAGTATCTTGATGGTCTGATCACCCAGGGTGAGAAGTACAACAAGGTCGTCGATGCCTGGTCAAAATGCTCGGACGCAGTGGCAACGGCCATGATGGGCGAAATCTCGGCCGTTCGGTATGACGCCGAGGGCCGCGAGCTTGAGCCCAACTCGGTCTACATGATGTCGCATTCGGGCGCGCGGGGTTCGCCTGCCCAGATGAAACAGCTGGGCGGGATGCGCGGTCTGATGGCCAAGCCTTCGGGCGAGATCATCGAAACGCCGATCATCTCGAACTTCAAAGAAGGCCTGACCGTGCTGGAGTACTTCAACTCCACCCACGGTGCGCGCAAAGGTCTGGCCGATACCGCACTGAAAACCGCCAACTCGGGCTATCTGACCCGGCGTCTGGTGGATGTGGCGCAGGACTGCATCGTGCGCTCTGATGACTGTGGCACTGATCGCTACATCACAGCCTCGGCTGCGGTGAACGACGGCGAGATCGTGTCCAGCCTGGCCGAGCGTATTCTGGGCCGCGTCGTGGCCGAGGATGTGGTACATCCGGCCACCGGCGAGGTGCTGATGGCGCGCAACTCACTGCTCGACGAGCGCGACGCCGACATGATCGAAGCCTCGGGTATTCCCTCGATCAAAATCCGGTCACCACTGACCTGCGAGGCTGACGAGGGTGTATGCGCCAAGTGCTACGGGCGTGACCTGGCGCGCGGTACGCTGGTCAACAAGGGTGAGGCTGTCGGCATCATTGCCGCGCAGTCAATCGGTGAGCCGGGCACGCAGCTGACCATGCGGACCTTCCACATCGGCGGGATCGCGCAGGGTGGCAGCCAGTCGTTCCAGGAGGCCGGGCAGACCGGCAAGATCGAGTTCCGCAACGCCAACGTTCTGGAAAATGCGGCGGCGGACCTGATTGTTCTGGGCCGCAACATGCAGATCGCCATCATCGACGAGAACGGGATCGAACGGGCCAGCCACAAGCTGACCTACGGCACCAAGCTGTTCGTCCGTGAGGGCACTGAGGTCACGCGCGGCGACAAGCTCTATGAATGGGATCCCTACACTCTGCCGATCATCGCCGAGAAGGCGGGTAAGGCAAAGTTTGTCGATTTGATCGCGGGCCTGTCGGTGCGTGATGAGACAGATGATGCCACCGGCATGTCGCAAAAGATCGTGACCGACTGGCGCTCGGTGCCCAAGGGCGGTGATCTCAAGCCCGAGATCATCATCATGGACGCTGAGACCGGCGAGCCGATGCGCAATGACGCGGGCAACCCTGTGACCTATCCGATGTCGGTCGATGCTGTTCTGTCGATCGAAGAGGGGCAGGACGTCCGGCAGGGCGATGTGGTGGCGCGTATTCCGCGCGAAGGTGCCAAGACCAAGGACATCACCGGGGGTCTGCCCCGCGTGGCGGAACTGTTCGAGGCCCGGCGCCCCAAAGATCACGCCATCATCTGCGAAATCGATGGCTATGTGCGCTTCGGCAAGGACTACAAGAACAAGCGCCGTATCTCCATCGAGCCCTTGGACGAAAGCCATGAAACGGTTGAGTACATGGTGCCAAAGGGCAAGCACATCCCGGTGCAGGAAGGTGATTTCGTCCAGCGCGGCGATTACATCATGGACGGCAACCCCGCGCCGCATGACATCCTGCGCATTCTGGGGATTGAGGCGCTGGCGAACTACCTCATCGATGAGGTGCAGGACGTCTATCGCCTGCAGGGCGTGAAGATCAACGATAAGCATATCGAAGTGATCGTGCGCCAGATGCTGCAGAAGCTGGAAATCCTTGATGGCGGGGAAACCACGCTGCTCAAGGGCGAGAACGTCGACAAGTTCGAGTTTGAGGAAATGAACGACAAGGCGCTGGCCATGAACCTGCGCCCGGCGCGCGGCGAGCCGATCCTTCTGGGGATCACCAAGGCCAGCCTGCAAACCCGTTCCTTCATCTCGGCCGCCTCGTTCCAGGAAACCACGCGCGTGCTTACCGAAGCCGCCGTGCAGGGCAAGCGCGACAAGCTGGTGGGCTTGAAAGAGAACGTCATCGTCGGGCGGCTTATCCCGGCGGGGACGGGTGGTGTCGCCACCGCAACTCGCAAGATTGCGACGGATCGTGACCAGACGGTTATCGATGCCCGCCGAGCCGAGGCCGAGGCCGCTGCCGCACTGGCTGCGCCTGTTGAAGCCGAGGTTGATTTTGCCCGCGATGAGAGCGGCGAGAACACCGAGGCATAAGCCTCACTGGCGTTCGCAAGACCTGGACCCCCCGCAGTTTCTGCGGGGGGTCTTTCTTTGGCTTCCCTTTCGCGTGCCCATGGGCCAACTTGCTGCAACACGGGCAGGGGTAGTTTCGGCGCTTCGCGCCGTAGCCAGCTTGCCAGACAGGATAAGCGATGCTGACCGATAACGCGCGCGGTGCCCTGATGATGATGGGCGCGATGGCCGCCTTTGTGATAAATGACGCGCTGATGAAACTGGTGGCGGTTGAAATGCCCTTGTTTCAGGCGCTGTTCCTTCGTGGACTGATTACCACCGTGGTGTTCTTTGTCATCGCCCGGCGGCTTGGCGCGCTGCGCCACGCGCTTGACCGGCGTGACCGTGCCCTGATCACGCTCAGGGTGCTGGCTGAGGCGGGGTCGGCGTATTTCTTCCTCACCGCGCTGTTCAACATGCCGCTGGCCAATGTCACCGCGATCCTGCAGGCGTTGCCCCTGACGATAACGCTGGCAGGCGCGCTGTTTCTGCGCGAGCCCGTTGGCTGGCGGCGGCTTCTGGCGATCCTGGTGGGGTTTGTGGGCGTGTTGTTGATCGTGCGCCCTGATGCTGACGGCTTTGACCATTACGCGATTATGGCACTGATGGCCGTGGCCTGTGTTACCTTGCGTGATCTTGTCACCCGACGGATGTCGCGCACGGTTCCGTCCATGACGGTGGCGCTGGCGACAGCGGGCGGGGTGACCTTGTTCGCTTTCGTCGGCGCGCTGTCGGAAGGCTGGGTAATGCCCTCTGCCGGGGTGCGTTGGGCGCTGTCGGGGGCGGGGCTGCTGATCGTCGCCGGGTATCTGCTGTCGATCACGGCGATGCGGGTGGGTGAGCTGGGTGTGGTCTCGCCGTTTCGCTACACTGGCCTTGTCTGGGCGCTGGTGCTGGGCTGGCTGATCTTCGGCGACTGGCCTGACGGGGTAACCTTGGCGGGGGCCGCGTTGATTGTGGCGACGGGGTTGTTTTCGCTTTACCGTGAACACAGGGTGCGGCGCGCGCAGGCCCGGGCGTAGGAGGCGCGATTGAAGACGCAGGTTTCGGTTCTGATCCGCTTCAGCTACGTCGCCCGGAACGGGTTTCGGGCGGCCATGGGGGGCGTCGAGGCCAGCCGCGCGCTGCTTTATGACCCGCCCCGGCTGGCGCGCCGTTTCGCGCTCTTCGAGGCGCTGGCGCTTCCCGCGCTGCTGCAGCAGACCGACCCGGACTTTACCACGATCTTTCTGATTGGCAGGGACTTTCCGCCTGAAGCCCGTGAACGGTTGGCCCGGCTCACAGCCCCGCTGGCCGATCCGCGCATCCTGGCCCTGCCGCCCTTGCCGATGTTCCAGGCAACGAAGCAGGCCTTTCAACGTACCCGGCACCCTGAGCGAACGCATCTGGCAACGACCCGGCTGGACGACGATGACGCGCTGGCGCTGGATGTGATCGCGCGGCTAAAGGCGATGCTCGGGCCGCTGGCGGCGATCAGCGGCGATGACCCGGTAGCGATCGCCTTCAACAACGGTTTCTTTCTGGAGCTTGGCGCGCAGGAGAACAACATCTCGCAAGTGATCGAACGAACACCGGCAAGTCAGGCGACGACGCTGTTGGTACCCAATGAACAATCCGAGACCATCTTTTCGCGAAACCACCGCCACCTCGGTCAGTTTTTCAATCTCTACACAGATGCCGTCACTCCGGCGTTCATCCGCAGCATTCACCGCGATAACGATTCAGAGCCCTTTGGCTCTGGGCAGGTGATCTCTCATGATGACACGACATTGCGGGCGCTCCTGAAAGGGCGTTTTGCTCAAACGCTGGAGGATCTGCGCGCGATACGGCCGTGAGTTGGCTCACGGCACGCCGCGATAGATTTCACGCACACGGTTCGCGCAGATACCATAGCGGGTGCGAAACAGGTCTTCGCCGGTTTTGTCCATGAACGCCGCATCGGGCCCGGTGCGCGTGCCCGAATCATTCCAGTTACTGATCCCGCGCACATACATGTCAGGGTCATGCAGGGTGATTGTCGGCATGAACCGCCACAGTTTGACATGGTTGAAATTCATCACCGTCAGTTTCTCGCCGGGTCGCGCGACCACCGACAGGCTGGGCACCCAGTATTGCCGCGCCGTCGGCTCGGCCAGGATGCCTTTCGCCATGGGCTGGGCAATATGGCCTTGGGTGAAGTCAATGGCGGTCAACCTGCTGCGGTCAATCAGCGGCCTGACCTCATTCGCGACCGCGCGGGTCTTCTGCACGAAATCACGGCTTACGGCGTCATCATCATCCATCCGGAACTGGATGCACGGCTGCCCGTCATTGCGCCGGAACTGGTTGATCACGCCCCCCACGACCGCACGATGCCGCCCCGGTGCCATGGCCAGCAGCCGCGCCTGTGGCAGGCCCTTCAGCAAGGCCTCAAGCTGTTCGCGGCGATGGACCGGCATGTCTTCGCCGATCAGCACGATGAGCGTGAAGTCAGGGTCGGTCTGCGCCTGAAGGCTGGCCAGGGTAAAGGCTTCGAAGATGCGAAACCGCTCTTCAAGGCGTTCATCGGCATAGAGAAACCGGATACGTTCATCGATGGTTTCATGTTCAGTCTGAAACCCGCCATGTGCCGGATAGGAAAACCGGCAGAACCCCAGAACCTGCATCGCTACCTCTTCCAGCGCATGTTTGCACGCGCATCGCTAGCACGGGCGGAAGGGGGTGGCAAAGGGTGCAGGAGCTGTTGACAACCCCTGCGACTCCCCATATACGGCGCGCATCCGGGGTTGGTGTGCCTGCATGCTGGCCCAGGGGCTTTAGAGATCTTAGTGGTCATGATCCGGGCGGAGACGTCTCGATCCTCTGGAATTCCACCGCGGCGCTTCCAAAAACGGTAGCGCATGCGGTTTTGTGTTTTGTGGACGCGCAAGATACGACATTGCGAACTGCCCCCGGAAACCCCGCTGACGAGTGGTGGTTGAACGGGTTGCAAGATAGGGCGAATCGAATGCCGACGATCCAACAGCTGATCCGCAAACCGCGGCAGCCCAAAATCAAGCGCTCCAAGTCGATGCACCTGGAGAACTGCCCGCAAAAGCGTGGCGTCTGCACGCGCGTCTACACCACGACGCCGAAGAAGCCGAACTCGGCCATGCGGAAGGTCGCCAAAGTGCGCCTGACCAATGGCTATGAGGTCATCAGCTACATCCCCGGTGAAAAGCACAACCTGCAAGAGCACTCGGTGGTGCTGATCCGCGGCGGCCGCGTGAAAGACCTTCCCGGTGTGCGTTATCACATTCTGCGCGGCGTTCTGGATACCCAGGGTGTCAAGGACCGTCGCCAGCGCCGTTCGAAATACGGCGCGAAGCGTCCGAAGTAAGGAGAGACAAGCATGTCGCGTCGTCACGCCGCCGAAAAGCGCGAAGTCCTGCCCGACGCCAAATTTGGCGACACGGTCCTGACCAAGTTCATGAACAACCTGATGATCGATGGCAAGAAATCGGTTGCCGAATCGATCGTCTATAATGCGCTCGACCGCGTTGAGCAGAAGCTCAAGCGCGCACCGATCGAGGTGTTTCACGAGGCGCTTGAGAATATCAAGCCCTCTGTAGAAGTTCGCTCGCGCCGGGTTGGTGGTGCTACCTATCAGGTACCCGTCGAAGTGCGCGTTGAGCGCCGCGAGGCACTGGCCATCCGCTGGCTGATCATTGCCGCCCGCAAGCGCAACGAGAACACGATGGAAGAGCGCCTCGCCGGCGAGCTGGCTGACGCGGTGAACAACCGCGGCACCGCCGTCAAGAAGCGCGAAGACACTCACAAGATGGCGGACGCCAACAAAGCGTTCAGCCATTACCGCTGGTAAGGAACCCTGATCATGGCACGCGATTATCCGCTGCAAAGATACCGCAACTTCGGGATCATGGCTCACATCGACGCGGGCAAGACCACGACGACCGAGCGGATCCTGTTCTACACCGGCAAGTCGCACAAACTGGGCGAAGTGCACGATGGCGCTGCTACCATGGACTGGATGGAGCAGGAGCAGGAACGCGGGATCACCATTACCTCGGCTGCGACCACGACTTTCTGGCAGCGTCAGGAAGACCCGGATGCCGATGGTACGTCGGAAACCAAGTATCGCTTCAACATCATCGACACCCCCGGCCACGTTGACTTCACCATTGAAGTTGAGCGTTCGCTGGCTGTGCTTGATGGCGCGGTGTGTCTGCTGGACGCCAACGCCGGTGTTGAACCGCAGACCGAAACCGTCTGGCGTCAGGCTGACCGCTACAAGGTTCCGCGGATCGTGTTCGTCAACAAGATGGACAAGATCGGCGCCGACTATTTCAAGTGCGTCGAGATGATCAAGGACCGCACCGGCGGCACCCCCTGCCCGATCGCTCTGCCGATCGGCGCCGAGGACAAGCTGGAAGGCATCATCGACCTGATCAAGATGGAAGAATGGGTCTGGAAGGGCGAAGACCTCGGCGCAAGCTGGGTTCGTCAACCGATCCGTGACGAGTTGAAGGATCTGGCCGACGAATGGCGCGGCAAGATGATCGAGCTTGCTGTCGACATGGACGACACCGCCATGGAAGCCTATCTGGAGGGCAATGAGCCTGACGAGGCAACCCTGCGCGAACTGATCCGCAAGGGCACTCTGTCGCTGACCTTCTTCCCGGTTCTGGCTGGTTCGGCATTCAAGAACAAGGGCGTGCAGCCGCTGCTGAACGCCGTGATCGACTTCCTGCCTGCACCGATCGATGTTCCGATGCTGCTGGGCTTCTCGCCTGATGATGAGACCGAGACCCGCAATATCGAGCGTCCCGCTGCGGATACCGCGCCGTTCTCGGCCCTGGCGTTCAAGATCATGAACGATCCGTTCGTTGGTTCGCTGACCTTTACCCGGATCTATTCCGGCGTCCTGAAAAAGGGCGACCAGATGCTGAATTCGACGAAGGGCAAGCGCGAGCGCGTGGGCCGGATGATGATGATGCACGCCATCAACCGCGAGGAAATCGACGAGGCATTCGCGGGTGACATCATCGCGCTGGCCGGTCTGAAGGACACCACCACCGGCGACACAGTTTGCGATCCGTCGAAGCCCGTTGTTCTGGAAACCATGACCTTCCCCGAGCCGGTGATCGAGATTGCGATCGAGCCCAAATCAAAGGCAGACCAGGAAAAGATGGGCGTCGCCCTGGCACGTCTGGCCGCCGAAGACCCGTCATTCCGTGTGGAAACCGATTTCGAATCGGGCCAGACGATCATGAAGGGTATGGGCGAACTTCACCTCGACATTCTGGTCGACCGGATGAAGCGCGAGTTCAAGGTTGAGGCCAATATCGGTGCGCCGCAGGTGGCTTACCGTGAAACCATCAGCCACAAGGCCGAGGTGGACTACACCCACAAGAAGCAGACCGGCGGTACCGGCCAGTTCGCCCGCATCAAGCTGGTGATCGACCCGACCGAACCCGGCGAGGGCTACAGCTTCGAATCCAAGATCGTGGGTGGTGCGGTTCCGAAAGAATACATCCCGGGTGTCGAAAAAGGCATCAAGTCGGTGATGGATTCGGGCCCGCTGGCCGGCTTCCCGGTGATCGACTTCAAGGTGTCGCTCATCGACGGTGCCTTCCATGATGTCGACAGTTCGGTTTTGGCCTTCGAGATTGCGGCACGTGCTGCAATGCGCGAGGGTCTGCGCAAGGCTGGCGCCAAGTTGCTGGAACCGATCATGAAGGTCGAGGTGGTCACACCCGAGGAATACACAGGTTCGATCATCGGTGACCTAACCAGCCGTCGTGGCATGGTGCAGGGCCAGGACAGCCGTGGCAATGCCAACGTCATCAACTGCATGGTGCCGCTGGCCAATATGTTCGGCTATATCAACAACCTGCGTTCCATGTCTTCGGGCCGCGCAGTGTTCTCGATGCAGTTCGACCATTACGATGCCGTGCCGCAGAACATCTCTGACGAGATCCAGAAGAAATACGCTTGATTGGTGTGGCGGGGTGAACCCCGCCCTACCGCGCCCCCGTAGGGCGGGG
>JAFIEK010000008.1 GCA_020832545.1 Pararhodobacter sp.
GGTGCGGGGGGCGGCAGCCCCCCGCTGGCCCCCGTCAACCGTAGCGATAGGGCCGCCCGGCCCGGTCCATCGCGGCGTTGTAGTCCTTGAAGATCTGCACCACCCGCGCCTTGGTCTCGCTCTCTTCCGCGATCTCTTCCCAGAATTCGCGCGCGGCACTTTCCACTGTCGCCCAATCGGCATCGGGGATCGAGGTGAGTTCCAGCTTGTCGCCCTCGGTGCGCAGCCGCGCCTCACCGGCCCAGTACCAGTGCTGGCGGTAGTAATGTGACTGCTCGAAACAGGTGGCCATCAGGTTCTGCAAATGCTCGGGCAACTCGTTCCAGCGGTCCATATTGGCAAAGAAATGCCCGATCCATGCACCCGAGATATTGTTGGTCAGGAAATGCGAGCAGATATCGGCCCAGCCCACCTCATAGGCTTCCGTGATCCCGCACCATGCCACGCCGTCAATTTCGCCGGTTTGCAACGCGATTTCCACGTCTTCCCATGGCACAGTCACCGGCACCACGCCGAACTGGCTCAGGAAGCGCCCTGCCGTGGGGAAGGTGAAGACCCGCTTGCCCGACAGATCGGCCAGCGAGGTGATCGCCGACGAGGTGATGAAATGGCACGGATCCCATGACCCGGCCGAGATATGCTTGACGCCGACCCTTTCATACTCCTCGGCCCAGATCTCATTCAGGCCCCAATCGTTGAAGAGCGCAGGTACATCGAGCGAATAGCGGCTGGCAAAGGGAAAATAGCCGCCAAAGACCGTCACTTCGGTCGGACCGGCCATCGAATCGTCGTCTGACTGCACGGCATCGATTGTGCCGCGCTGCATGGCCTGGAACAGCTCTTCGGTGGGCACGAGTTGATCGGCATAAAAGAGGTCGATCTGCATCTCGTCACCGGCAATGGCGTTGAACATGTCGATCGCCGGTTTGGCGACTTGTGCGCCCAGCGAAGTGCCGGCATAGGTTTGCAGCCGCCAGCGGATGGTCGATTGCGCCTTGACTGCCGGGGCCGCCAGAGATGCCGCGCCTGCCAGCGCGCCGGTGGTCAGAAACTTCCGTCTTGTGGTCGTCATGGTCTTACCTCCGTTGGGTCTTCTTGGGGGACTTTTTTGGTCTCGGTCGTGGTCGTGTCGTCTCAGGGATTATACAGCGTTTGCGGCAGCCACAGCGCGATTTGCGGAAAGATCATGATCAGCGCCAGCCCCAGCACCATCACCGCCACGAACGGCAGGATCGAGCGGTAGATATCCACCAGAGTCACCTCGGGCGGGGCCATGGCGCGCATCAGGAACAGGTTGTAGCCGAAAGGCGGGGTCATGTAGGCGATCTGGCAGGTGATGGTGTAAAGCACACCATACCAGATCAGATCGAATTCCAAGAGCCGCACGATGGGCACATAGAGCGGCGCCACAATCACCAGCATCGCCGTGTCATCCAGAAACGTGCCCATCAGGATGAACGACAGCTGCATCAGGATCAGGATCTGCCAGCGGTTCAGGCCCAGATCCTCGATGAACAGCGCGCGCACGAAATCGACTGCGCGCAACCCGTCGAATATGGCACCGAAAGCCAGCGCCGCCAGAATGATCCACAGGAACATGCAGCTGATCGCCAGCGTGCGCCGGGTGCAGTTTTCAAATACCTGCCAGTTCATCCGGCCCTTGGCCACCGAGGCGAGGAACGCCGCCAGCGCGCCCACGACAGAGCTTTCCACCAGCCGCGTGTAACCCATCACGAAGGGCACCATCATCACGGCAAAGATCGCCAGCGGCAGCAGACCCGCCAGCAGCAGACGATACTTCTCTGCCTTTGAGACTGCGGCCAGTTCCTCGCGTGAAATCGCCGGGCCTAACGCCGGATTGATCCGGCAGCGCAGCCAGATATAGCTGATGAACAGCCCTGCCATCATCAGCCCCGGCAGAATCCCCGCCAGCCACAACTGCCCCACCGGCTGGCGCGCGATCATAGCATAGAGCACCATCACCACCGACGGCGGGATCAGGATGCCGAGGCTGGAGCCCGCCTGAATGACCCCCGTCACCATCCTTTTGTCATAGCCACGTTTCAGCAGCTCCGGCAGCGCGATGGTCGCACCGATCGCCATGCCCGCCACTGATAGCCCGTTCATCGCCGAGATCAGCACCATCAGCCCGATGGTGCCCATCGCCAGCCCGCCCGGCACCTGCCCGAACCAGACATGGAACATGCGGTAAAGGTCATCGGCCAGACGGCTTTCAGACAGCACATAGCCCATGAAAATGAACATCGGCAGCGTGATCAGTGGAAACCAGTTCATCAGCTTGAAAGCCTGCGAAAAGGCCAGATCATGCCCCCCCCTGTCGCCCCACAGAAACAGCGCCGCCACCACGGCGACAAAGCCGATCACGCCGAACATGCGCTGTCCGGTCAGCATCATCGCCAGAAGCGAGCCAAACATCAGCATGGCGATCATCTCGGTGGCCATTCAGATATCCTTCCCGCGCAGCTTGGCGATGTCACGGATCAGGAAGGCCGTGCATTGCAAGAGCATCAGCACGATTCCGAACACCATGATGATCTTGATTGGTGCCATATAGGGCCGCCACAGCCCCCGGCGCCGCTCGCCGTATTCCAGCGCGTACTGCGTGCTGTCGATCCCGCCCCACAGCAGCACGACCAGATAGAAGATCAGCAAAAAGATCGTCACCGCATCAACGGCGGCCTTGGTGCGATCAGACCATCGCGAATACAGCAGATCCATCCGCACCGCCGAGCCCAGTTGCAAAGCATAGGCCCCGCCCAGCATGAAATAGCCCATCAGCAGAAACTGGGCCATCTCGTCGGTCCAGATTTGCGGATGAAAGCCCACACGCGCAATCGCGCCCCACAACAACACCCCCATCAGGGCGAAAAGCGCATACATCGCTATCCGGCCCACGCCGTAGTTCAGCTTCTCGACCAGCCGTACATAGGTGATCAGAAACTGCGGCATCACAGGCACCCGACAGCACTGAGCGCGCGTTCCAGCACCGGGGCGATCCGCGCCGCCACATCCGCCTGGCCCTGCGGTGTGGCGATCAGATCGTTGCGGATTTCCAGCATCGTGTTTTGCAGTCTCAGGGGCGTGGCGTGCAGGCGGATCGTATGTGTGACATCCCCTTCGGCCGAATAGGGCTCGTTCAGGCGAGTGACGAGGCCGCTGGTTCCGGCCGCGGCCAACGTGGCGTCGGTCAGGGCGGTGTCGTCATCATGGATCACCCCGAACTCCACGTCGCGCGTCTGGCCGAAAAACACCGGCGTGAAGGAATGCACGGCGATCAGCGCCGGGCGGCGCCCCCGCGCGACCAGCGCAGCAATCTCGGCGCGCAGCGTTTCATGAAACGGCAGATAAAGTGCCCGTGTGCGGGCCAGCCGCTGCGCCGGAGTCAGGTTCTGGTTGCCGGGAATGTCGAACACCTCTGAGCGTTCGGGCATCGCGCCGGGATGGTCCGGCGCGCGATTCAGGTCATAGACCAGTCGCGACAGCGGCGCATGGACCAACACCGCCCCGCCACAGGCCGGGGCCAGCCGCAACGCCAGCTCCCGCGACAGGCCCAGCGCGCCGATATCCCAGGCAATATGCGCGTCGCGCGCCGCCGAATCCAGCCCCAGATCGCCGCCCAGCGCAGGCCAGTCTGCCGCCAGACGGTTCGCGGCATGCTCGCAGATCACCACCACCCCTGCCGGGCCGTCACCGGTGCCGAAATGCTCGACAATCCCGGGGAACGCCGGGGGCATGACATCGGTTTCGAGCAAAGGCGAAAGCGCGGTCCGGTTCATGGCGCTCCGGGGGATTGGTTTTTTGTCACGAACGCCAGCCTGTTGTATCACCCTGCATCCTGTCAAGAATTTTTCGGAAATGTCATTTCTGTTACAAAACCCACAAAGCGGTGTATTCTCAGCCAGCCACCCCCGCCAAAGCTGAAGGCCCATGCAAGAAAAAGATACCACTGAAGCCCGCCTGCGCGCCGCCCTGCCCGGCCTGACCCGCGCTGAGCGGCAACTGGCGGCGCATATGCTGAACAGCTATCCTATGGCGGTGCTGGGGTCGGTGGCTTCGGTTGCGCGCGGGGCTGGCGTGTCGGGGCCAACCGTGGTGCGTCTGGTACAAAAACTCGGCTATTCCGGCTACCCCGAGTTCCAGCATCAACTGCGTGAGGAGGTGGGCGAGAAACTGGCCTCGCCCATCGCCAAGCGTGCCAAATGGGCGCAAACCACCGCCACTGACCATATTCTGAGCAGTTTCGCCGCGCAGGTGGTTGAGAACCTGACCGCCACCCTTGGCCAGATTGACCGCGCCGGGTTCGACCGGGTGGCCGATCTGCTGTCTGATCCGCAGCGGCGGGTCTACATGATGGGCGGGCGGTTGACGCATCCGATCGCCGATTATTTCACCACCGCGCTCAAGGTGATGCGCGGCGATGTCTCGCTTTTGTCGCACATGCCCAACACCTGGCCGCCTGCGCTGCTGGACATGCGCGCGGGCGATGTGCTGGTGGTCTTCGATATCCGCCGCTATGAGCAGACCGTGCAGCAAGTGGTGGAACTGGCCCGCGAGCAAGAGGCCGAGGTGGTGCTGGTGACCGACCGCTGGGTTTCTCCCGCCGCGAGCTTTGCGCAACATCTTATGCCCTGCCATATCGAGGTGCCCTCGGCATGGGACTCGCTGGCCTCGCTCATGGTGCTGGTCGAGGCACTGCTGGCGGCGGTGGGGCAACGCAACTGGGATGACACCTCGGAACGCCTGACACGGATGGAGGCGCTTTACGCCCGCACCCATCTCTTTCGCCGCATGCGCTGAGGCGTGTGCGCTAACATCGCCGCTTGACCGGCCCCGGGCCCGGGCATAACAAGGCGGCTTTCATTGGGGGCTGGCATGCATCCGCTCGTTGTGCTGCTCAATCTGGCTGCAGCCGTCATGTTGCTGTTGTGGGCGGTGCGCATGGTGCGCACCGGAATGGAGCGTGCTTATGGCAGCGCGCTCCGCGACGCGTTGCGCAATGCGCGCGGCGGGGCAGCGGGGGCTGCGGGCGCGGGCGCGGTGCTGGCGATCTTGCTGCAAAGCGCCACCGCAGTGGGTGTGCTGGCCGCCGGGTTTGCCGCCAGCGGCATGCTTGGGGGCGCGATCGGCCTGGCCGCCCTTTTGGGGGCAGATCTGGGTTCGGCGCTCGTGGTGCGGATTCTGGCGCTGGACCTGACAGCGCTGATTCCTGTGCTGTTGCTGATCGGGGCCACGCTGTTTCTGAAGTTCGAGGCCCGGCGCATCCGTCAAATCGGCCGGATCGTGCTGGGGATCGGTTTCATCCTGCTGTCCCTCACCATGATCGGTGCCGCGACCGAGCCGATGCGCGAAAGCGCCGTCCTGCCCGCCACCATCCGATATCTTGAGGGCGATCCACTGACCGCCTTTGTCGTGGTCGCCTTGCTGACCTGGGGAATGCATTCTTCGGTGGCGATGGTACTGTTGCTGGCGGCGCTTGCACTGGGCGGCGTGTTGCCGATGTCAGCGGCGCTGCCAATGCTGCTGGGGGCCAATTTTGGTGCCGGGCTGATCGCCGTTTGGCTGACCCGCGACATGGCCGCCGAGGCGCGGCGCATTCCGCTGGGCAACCTGATCCTGCGCGGTTCGGCGGCGGTTCTGGGGCTTGCCGCCTTTTGGGCGCTGAACCCACAGATGCCCGCCTGGCTGGGCAGCCGCGCCGATATCCAGCTTGTAAACGCGCATCTGCTGTTCAACGCGGCGGTGGTGGTGCTGGGCCTGCCTTTCGTCAGCGTCGTTTATCGGTTGACCGAAACGCTGCTGCCCACCCCGCCCGAGGCCCCGAAACCCGAACGCCGGCCACGCTCGGCGCTCGATCGCAACACCCTCGCATTGCCCTCACTCGCGCTGGCCTCGGCCAAGCGTGAGCTGCTCTTGATGGGCGAAACCGTCGAAGAAATGCTGCGCCCGGTCATCGATGTGCTTGACGAAAGCAACGCCACCCGGATCGCTGAGCTGCGCGCCCTCGATGACGAGGTGGATCGCCGCCAGTCCGATATCAAGTTGTTTATCGCCGAACTCAATCGCGGTGAGCTGAGCGACGAAGATGCCAGGCGCAGCATGGAACTGACGGATTTTTCCATCAACCTGGAGCATATCGGCGATATCATCGCCAAGACACTGCTGCCGCTGGCCGACAAGAAAAGCACCGAGAAACGCCGCTTCTCTGATGAAGGCTGGCGCGAAATCCGCGAGTTGCACGCCCGCGTTCTGGCCAACACCCATCTGGCGATGAATGTGCTGATTTCCGGTGACACGGCCTCGGCCCGGCAGTTGATGCTGGAGAAAGAAGCCATGCGGCGGCTGGAGCGTGAAAGTCATGAGCGCCATCTTGAGCGGCTTCAGCGCGGCAATGCCGACAGTCTGGCCACCAGCAACTGGCATCTGGAGGTGGTGCGCGCGCTCAAAGAGATCAACTCGCTTCTGGTCACGGTCGCGGTGCCGATCCTGGAAGAACGTGGGATGATCCTGAAAAGCCGGTTGGCGGACCCCCGCTAGGGTGTGAAGGGCAATAGCCAGATAGCCGCCGCCGCCAGCGCCAGAAAGGCACCAAAGGGCACCCGCCCGGTGCGGCGCAGTCCTCGCCCCCGCCGCCATGCCCTGAGCGCGGCCAGCACCAGCGCCGACAGCCCCGCCAGCAGCGTGACCATCGGCAAAGCCGCCGCGCCCAGCCCGGCGCCGATTCCGGCCATCAGCTTGACATCGCCCATCCCCATCCCTTCGCGCCCAGTGATCTGGCGATAGGCCAGTCGCAAAGCCCAGAAGCTGCCGCCGCCCACCACCGCGCCGATCACGGCAGCGCCCAGCCGCTCAGGCCAGTGTGGCCAGCCAGAGCCATCGCCGGCCAACGCGAGCGCAAAACCAATCAGTGCCAGCGCAGCTGTCAACGGGTCGGGCAGGCGGAAAAAGCGCAGATCCGACAGCGCCAGTGCCAGCAGGCACCATAGAAACAACGCGCCCAGAAACGCGGCTGCGGCAGTCGGCGCGACAAGCGCCGCGCCCAGCCCGAACATCAGCCCCACCAGTTCCGCCTGCAAAAGCTGCGCCGAGATCGGCGCGCCGCAGCTGCGGCAGCACCCGCGCTGGCGCAGCCAGGACCAGATCGGCACCAGTTCGAACCACCGCAACTGCGCCCCGCAACTGCGGCACCTTGACCTGACCAGCCCGACTGCCTCGCCGCGCGGCAACCGGTCCGCCAGCAGTGCTGCGAACGACCCCGCCGCCGGACCAGCCAGCGCTAGAAATATCCGTGCCCCGTCCTCAACAAGCGCACTCATCACCCATTCACCTGCTCTGAAATATCCTCGATGGGGTGAACGGGCCGCAGGGCCCGGAGGGGGGGCAGACAGCCCCCCTTTTGCCGCCAGCACAGTTGTGCGACCAGCCGCGATTGGCTAGTCTGCGCACAAGGGTCTTGCAAGTATGGGTTCGGTGATGGGGTCGATTGGGGCATGACAGGTATTGCTAGCAAAACAGGGCGATCGGGGAAAGCTGCGCGTTCCGATCGTGGCCTGACATTGATCGAATTAATGGTGGTGGTGGTCATCTTGTCGATTCTGGCAGTTGTCATCGTGCCACGTGTCATCGACCGCCCGGATCAGGCGCGTGTCGCCCGCGCCCAGGCCGATATCGCGGCGCTGACCGGCGCGCTCAATCTCTACCGGCTGGACAATGCCACCTATCCCACCACTGAACAGGGTCTTGAGGCCCTGGTTTCGCGGCCCACATCGCAGCCGGTGCCCAGGAACTGGGCGCAAAACGGCTATATCGACCGTATCCCGGCCGATCCCTGGGGTCGGCCCTATCAGTATCTCGCGCCCGGAGTGCATGGCCCGTTTGATGTGTTCAGCCACGGCGCCGACGGTCGCTCAGGGGGAACAGGGGTCAATGCGGTTATTGGAAACTGGCAGCTTGACTGACCGCGCGTCGCGGCGCGCGAAGGGTTTCACGCTCATCGAACTGGTTGCGGTGACGACGATCATTTCGGTTCTGTCACTGACACTGATCGTCGGTAGCCGGGCGGATTCGCTTTTCGGGCGCGACCGGCCAGATGATCCTGCCCGCATCGCCCGCAGCTTCGCCGAAACCATTGAACGCGCCCGCAGTCAGGCATTTCACAGCCGCCTTCCCTACGCGATTCTACCGCAGCCTGAGGGCTGGTTGCTGTTGCAACGCGACCGTGATGCGGGCGCGTGGCGCAGTATTGGCGATGGCACAGCGCCGGGAACGGCGTGGGTCATCAGCGGCACCGTGCATTTCCCCACTCCATTGGCCCCGGACACGCCCCTGCGCCCGCGCATTCTGTTGGCCAGCGACGGGCGCATCACACCCTTTGTGGCGGAATTTCACACCGGGCAGGGCCGCTATCGCTGCCAGACCGACGGGTGGGAGGCCCTGCAATGCGCCCGCCCCTGACCACGCAGCCGGATCATGGGATGACACTGGTTGAACTGGTGCTGGCCATTGCCATCCTGTCGATCGGCATGACCGCCGCATGGCGCAGCTTTGAACAGGCGCAGCGCGGGATCGGCGGACAGGTGGGTCGTGTGCTGGCGCAGCAGGTCGCGCTGAATCAGGCCGCCGAGCTGCGCCTGAGGGGGCGGTCCGGGGCCAGCACCCAGCCCGCCGAGGCACGGATGGGGCCTTTCACCTGGCGCATCGAGGTGATTGATGCAGAAACCCGTGGGGGGCTGATCGAGGCTGCGATAACCGTCTCCGCACCTGGTCAGCCCGGCGCGCGGCTGGTCGCCTACCGGCCCGCGTTCGAGGCCACCCAATGACTGTCGCGCGACAAACCGGCTTCACCCTGATCGAACTGATCGCAGTTCTGGCGATCTTCGCGCTGGTTTCGGTCATGGCGCTGCAAGGGTTGACCGGGGCAATCTACCAGCGCAGCGTGCTGGAGCGGGTCGACAACGAGGCCGAGACGCTGAGCCGCGCCCTGACCCTGCTGCGCCGCGATCTTGAAGCGGCGATCCCCGTCGCATTCCGTCCGCCGCTCTCAGACCCTGAACCCGCGCTCCATACGATTGAAGGCAGCGGCCGCTTCGCGCTCAGCATCGCCGGGCATCCCCGCCTGCCCGGCTCACCGGGCGCGGGTGCGGCGCGGGTCATCTGGCGGCATGACCCCGTCGCGGGCACGCTGGTGCGGCAGGTCTGGCCGGTGCTGGAACCCGCGCGCGGCACTGTCATCGAGCCAGAGCGGGTTATCCTCAGCGGTATCACCGGGCTGACCCTCACCCCGCTGGGAACATGGGAAGAGCGCACGACCACAAACGCCAGCCTTCCCGCCGGGCTTGAGGTCAACCTGACCTCATCGCAGCATGGCCCGCTCAGAGTGGTGGTGGCGCGATGAGGGGGCGGTTGAACCGGGGTATGGCGCTGATCAATGCGTTGATCGTCGTGGCGGCCCTTGCGGCGGTCTCGGTGGCGCTGATCGCGCGCACCGACGCGGCCCGCCAACGGCTGGAGCTTCGCCAGCAAGCCGATCAGGCGACGCGGTATCTGGATGGCGCAGCGTTGCTCACGCAGCGCCTGATCGAGAACGCACCGCCTGAAACCATACACCTCCGGCAAGCATGGGCGCTGCCGCGCCGTGGCGAAGCGATTGACCGTGGCACGGTCAGTTGGGAAATCACCGATCTGCAAGGGCGATTCAATGTCAACTGGTTGATGCGAACCGACGCGATGGGTGAGGCCGCCCGCATTGCGCTGCCGCTTCTGGCCCGCGCGCAGGATGTGCCTGCCGCTGTCGCCGGGCGGCTGCAAAATGCGCTCGACCCTCTGAACCTTTTCCGCGACAGCGCTTTTGGCGGCAGTGCCGGTGTCAGCAGCCCGCCCGATCTGCCGCTTGCAATGCCCAATGCGTTGCGCCTTGTCACCGGCGCGGGCGAGGCGCAGCTGGACGCGCTGATGCCCTATCTCGCCGCCCTGCCCCACAACAGCGCGCTCAATATCAACACCACAAGCCCGCAGGTTCTTGCGGCCTTTCTCCCTTCGCTGCGCCCCCGCGATCTGGCCTTGTTGCAGGAACGGCTGGAGGAGGCGCCCTTTCAGGACATTCAGGATTTTCTGGAATGGGCCGAACTTGCGTTTGGCGAACAAAGCCTCCTCATACTGGAAGGGCTGGACCTGACCACCGGGTCTGACTGGTTCGAGGCCCGACTGTCTGCACGCCTTGACACAGTCGCGCTGCAACGCTCTGCTGTGCTGCACCGCCGCGAGGACACGGGGCGCAGCGAGATCGTCATGTCCATACCCGAGGTCGATTGATGCCTGACACCGGCCCCGCCAGCGCGACACGTCGTTTCGGCCGGTTTTTCGGGCGCGGGGACCGTGTGCCCGGGTTCTGGCGGTTGGGGCAGGAACCCGCGCCACCGCCAGGGGCATTTGTTGCGCTGGTTCCGGGGGCCGAGGTTCCGCTTCTGAGCGTGACCTTGCCCGAGACGCTGAAGGGCACCGCGCGCGACAGCGTTGCCCGGCGGCAGTTGCAAGACCGGCTTGGCCCGGATGCCGCGCGGATGACCCTGCGCCCGGCGCGTCTGGACGGGAACGAAGGTTGGAGCCATCTTCTGAGCGCCGAGCGCGCGTTGGTCGCCCGCTGGCGGGCGCAGGTGCAGGCCGCGCGCGGCCGCTGCCGGGCCATTTTGCCGGACTACCTGGCGCTACCCACCGCCCCCGGTCTGTGGACCATTCGCACCGAAGCTACCGGCGACGCGGTGATGGTGCAGGCACGGCTTGGCCCGGGCGATGGCTTCAGCGCCGAAGGACCACTTGCCGCGCTGCTTCTGGGGCAAGCGCTGGAGCGGGCGCGCACGCAAAGCAACGTGCCCGTGGCGGTGTTGCGCCTTGGCCCGCCTGACCCCGCACTTGATACGGCTATTGAGGGCGTGCCGGTTTTTTCTGACATCACTGCACTTCCCGCCTCGTTGTCGCGCCCGCGCGTGCTGGCGCATGGCGAAGCCGCACTTGATCTCGGCACGGACCCTCTCGCCACCGCCGAGATCACGCAGCAACGGCTGGTGGCGCTGCGCTGGCCACTGGCGCTGGCCGCGCTTGGCATGGTGGCCTGGGGGCTGTCGATCGAGGTTCAGACCCGGCGTGACCTTGCCTACGCCGCCGCCCTCGATACAGCAACGACTGAGGCCGTAAGGCGTGATTTTCTGCCTTCGGGCCCGCTTCTGGACATTCCCGCACAGATCACCCGCGAACTGGAACGCCGCCGCACGCCGGATGGTAACACCTCGGACCAACCCGCCCCGCTGGACCTGCTGCACGCCAGCTCCGGTCACATTGTCACCAGCCCGGCACGTCTGGTCTCGCTGGTGATGCAGCCCGGAAGCAGTCTGACCTTCGAACTGGAGATGGACGATTTCAGCACACTGGAGGCGTTGCTTGAGGATCTGCGTGCCAGTGATCTGCCCGCAAATGCCACCCGGTCAGGGACCGAGCCTGACGGGCGGGTGACCGCCACCTTGCTGATCACGATGGAGGGCGGGCAATGACCGACCGTCTTGTGCAGTTTCTGGCCGCGATGAGCGGGCGCGAGCGCCTTCTGGTCGCACTTTTGCTGATCATCGCTATCCCTGCCGGGTTGGTGCAGGGCGTGGCGATGCCGCTTCTGGCCCGACAGGACGCCGCGCGCCTTGCGGTGGCCGAGGCCGAGGCCATGCAGGACTGGCTGCGCGCGCGACAGGCCGAGCTGGCGATGCTACCCGCCATAAACAACGCCGGACCCGCCCAGGAACAGACCCCGCCCGCAGGCCTGAGCGCGCTTGAAACCGGGCTGGTCAGCGCCGGCTTGCGCGAGCCGCTGGTCACATTGACCAACCCTTCCGGTGGCAGTGTGTCCCTTCGGTTTCAGGCCGCCCCGTTCACCCGTCTGATGCCATGGCTTGAAGAGGTCGAGCAACGAATGGGGTATCGGCTGACCATGCTGCGGCTGTCGCAGACCGACGCGCCGGATCAGGTGGATGCTGAAATCCAGTTGGAGCCGCGGCAATGATCCGCGCACTGCTCCTCATATTCGGTCTTGCCCTGGGCCTTGCGCTTGCGCTTCTGGCCGAGGGGCGCATGGCGCATCTGCGCGCGATCGCCAGTGACCGGCTGCCGGCCTGGACCAAGTTCATCAGCCCCGACACACGGTTCTGGCATGGTCAGACCACACCCTTGCCCGGCCCCGTGAATCTGGCCGCCGAGTGGCGGCTGGCAAGGCTGGATCGCGCGGGTCCCGTCTGGCAGTTGCAGCTTGCCGCCCCAGGTTTGTCCCTTTCTGGCGCGGTGCGACTGGGCACCGATGGCCGGATGTCGCTGGAGCAGTTGCAAGGCCCGGTCAACGTGGCCGCGCTGGAGATCTGGGAAACCCCGCCTGCCTTGAGCGGCGTTCTTCAGATCACCCGCGCCGATGCGGCCTTTGACCCCGATACTGGCATGCTGGCAAGGCTGCAGACCGAAGGATACGCCGCAGATGTGATGCTGGATCAGACGCCCTTTGGTGAGGGCCGCTTTGCATCGCAGCTGGATTCCGGCGGCCGCTGGCAACTCAGCCTGACATTGCCCGACAGTCAGGCCGAAGTTGAGGTTGAGGGCGATACCCTCGGTGGCATCCTGCGCGCGCATGTTCCCCAGGACCGAGCAGATGCCCTGCCCCCCGGCTGGGGCAATCCACTGCCCTTGGGCGACGACCGGGTGATGGTCAGCTACCTGCTGCCGCTGATTGTGGGCGACAGCAGATAGAACGCCCGGTCAGGGCCGGATCAGTCGATATCCACTGCCTTTGCGCTCAACCGCATGAAATGCCGGGTGCAGGAAATGGCCGCCGGTGAACAACGCGCCATCACTGGCCAGTTCATCAAGCAACCGCTTGCGGGTATCGCGTGCGGTGTTCATGTCGATGTCAAAGACGATGCCAATTTCGGGGTCAGGCACCTGTAGGGCGGGCGCATGAACGATGTCACCGACATGGATCAGTTGTTCACTGCCCGATGACAAGCGCCACCCGCTGTGGCCCGGCGTATGCCCTGGCAGCGCGACCGAGGTCAGGCCCGGCGCGATCTCGTCGCCATCCCCGATGATCCGCAGCCGGCCGGCATAGGCGGCAAGCACGGCACGTGCCAGCCCACCCCATTCCGAAACCGGCTCGCCTGCACCTGCGGTGGTGGCCTCGTTGCTCCAGAAATCATATTCGCCCTTTGTGATGCACAATTCGGCATTGGGGAAGGTGGCCTTGCCGTCAGGTGTGATCATCCCGGCGATATGATCGGGGTGCAGATGGGTTGCGAACAAAAGATCGATGTCTTCTGGCTGGGTGCCCGCTTCCTTCAGCGCCTCAGGCAGGAACCCGGCGCTGGGACCAAACAGGTCGCGCGGCCCGGCATCCGCCAGAATCAGCTTGCCGCCATTGCGAATCAGGACCGCATTGAAATTGGTAGCAATTTCGCCGGTTCCGGCTTTCGCCAGCAACGCATCGATATGCGCGCCATCGGTTTCGGGGAAATAGTCAGCCGGAAAGGCAAGGCCCCCGTCGGTCAGGATGGTCACGTCGGCCGAGCCAATCTTGCGGGTGGCGGTTCTGGACATCGTATGCTCCCTTTTTCGTTTGGCCGGATGCTAGCACGGTGCAGTTTCCTGACAAGGCCATTGCGTTGTCGATATTATTTCTTTATTTCACGAATCATGGAAAAAGAAATCTCGCAGCTGTCCGCCCTTGCCCACCCTCAACGGTTGGCCATCTTCCGCCTGCTGATGCGCCGCTTTCCAGACAGGTTGCCTGCGGGCGAAATTGGCGCGGTTCTCGCGATCAGACCCAGCACGCTTTCGGCGTATCTCTCTGCCCTGCATGGCGCCGGGCTGATCACCCAGGAACGCAGGGGCACCTCGCTGCTCTACTCGGTTGCGCGCGACAGCGCCGAGGAGTTGATCAGCTTTCTGTTTCATGACTGCTGCCGCGACCGCGCCGATCTGAGCGGCACCGATCCTGACCATGCCGGGCGAACCGGGCCGCGCATTCGCAACGTACTGTTCCTGTGCTCTGGCAACTCGGCGCGCTCGCTGATGGCTGAGTCCCTTTTGCGTCAGATGGCGGGCGACCGCTTTGAGGTGTTCTCCGCCGGGACCGAGGCGCGAAGCGCGCCTCATCCCATGGCGTTGGACCTGCTGACGACAAAGGGCCACGATACCGCCTGTCTGTGGTCAAAGCCGGTCAGTACACTTCGCGCCGGGGACGGGCCTCGCATGGACTTCGTCTTTTCGGTCTGCGACCGCGCCGCCAATGCCGACCTGGGTAATTGGACCGGCCATCCACTCCAGGGCCACTGGGCCGTGCCGGACCCGGTGGGCGACGACGCCCCCGATGCCTTCGCCCGCAGCTACGAGGCGCTGCAAAACCGTATCGCCCGCTTCGCCGATCTGCCCGACGACATGCCCCGCCCTGTCCTTCAGCGCCAGATCGACGAGATCGCGCTTCTCTCCCTTGCCGCAAGTTAAGGATTTTTCATGACCACCTATGCTATCAATGGCATGGGCCGCATGGGCAAGCTGGCGCTGCGCCCGCTGCTTGAGCGCGGTGCCCGGATTGCGTTTGTAAACGATGCAACCGGCGATCCGCAGATGCACGCGCATCTGCTGGAGTTCGACAGCGTCCACGGTCGTTGGCCCGCGCACTTCGCCCATGACACCCACAGCCTCACCATTGATGACACGCAGATCGCTGTCGCAAAAGCCCGCCAGATCCAGGACCTGCCGCTTGCCGGTGTCGATGTGGTGATCGATTGCACCGGTGCGTTCAAGACCGCCGCCGCGCTGCAACCCTACTTCGACGCCGGGGTGAAACGCGTGGTCGTATCGGCCCCGGTGAAAGAGGCTGAGGCCATCAATATCGTCTATGGCGTCAATCACGACCGGTTCGACCCCGCTCGCCACCGCATCATCACCGCTGCCAGTTGCACTACCAACTGTCTGGCGCCGGTGGTGAAGGTTCTGCATGAGAGCATCGGCATCCGCCACGGGTCTATCACCACGATCCATGATGTCACCAACACCCAGACCATTGTCGACCGCCCGGCCAAGGACCTGCGCCGCGCGCGCTCGGCGCTGACCAATCTCATCCCCACCACGACCGGCAGCGCCACGGCGATCACGCTGATCTATCCGGAACTCAAGGGCCGTCTGAACGGCCATGCGGTGCGCGTGCCCTTGCTGAACGCCTCGATCACCGATTGCGTGTTCGAGATGAATCGCGACACCAGTGTGGACGAGGTGAATGCTCTGTTCAAAGCCGCCGCTGAAGGCGCGCTCAAAGGCATTCTGGGCTATGAAGAGCGCCCGCTGGTGTCATCTGATTATACCAACGACCAGCGCTCAGCGATCATTGATGCCCCGTCGACCATGGTGATTAACGGCACACAGGTGAAAATCTATGCCTGGTATGACAATGAGATGGGGTATGCGCACCGGCTGGTGGATGTGGCGCTGATGGCCGGGGCAGCGGGATGAAGCGCGGGGCCGCACGTCCGGGCCGGGCGGAACCGGAGGCGTTCCGAGCTGTGCCAGTCTTGCGCCCATACTTGCAGGGGCGCGCGTGATGTCATCGGACGCCCGCCCGCTGGCCGCCTATATCACCGTCACCGCCGCCTACTGGGCCTTCATGCTCTCGGACGGTGCCTTGCGGATGCTGGTGCTGTTGCACTTCCACATCCTCGGCTTCTCGCCCGTCCAGTTGGCCTATCTGTTTCTGCTCTACGAACTGGCAGGGATTGTTACCAATCTGTCCGCCGGTTGGCTGGCCGCACGCTTCGGGCTGACCCGTACGCTTTATGCCGGGCTTAGCTTGCAAATTATCGCGCTACTGGCGCTGGCGCTTCTTGATCCGGCGTGGACGCTGGGGTTCTCGGTTGTTTATGTGATGCTGGTTCAGGGTCTGTCCGGTGTGGCCAAGGACCTGGCCAAGATGTCATCGAAAAGCGCGGTCAAGCTGCTGGCACCTACCAGCGGTGACGGCTTGTTCCGCTGGGTGGCTGCGTTGACCGGATCAAAAAACGCGGTCAAGGGTCTGGGCTTTCTGGCCGGGGCGGCCTTGCTGGCAACACTTGGTTTTGTCCCGGCGGTTCTGGCGATGGCTGCGGTTCTGGCGCTGATTCTGATCGCGGTCATCTTGCGGATGCCGCCGGGCCTGCCGACCGGGCGCAAGGATACCCGGTTCCGTGAGGTCTTCTCGAAGGATGCCAATATCAACCGCCTGTCGCTGGCCCGCGTCTTTCTGTTCGGCGCGCGCGATGTGTGGTTCGTGGTCGGTATTCCGATCTACTTCTACGCCGTCCTCTCGGATGGCACCCCTGAGGGCAACCGGGCGGCGTTTTTCCTGATCGGTGGCTTTATGGCCGCGTGGATCATCCTTTACGGGGGCGTGCAGGCCCTCGCGCCCCGCATCCTGCGCGCCGCGCGACGCCCCCTGCCCGAACTGGCGGCTTCAGCCCGAGACTGGGCGGCAGTGCTGAGCGTGGTGCCCGGCGTTCTGGCGCTCACCGTCTGGCTGGCCGGCGCCCCCGCGCCGTGGCTGACGGGTGTGCTGATCGCTGGGTTGCTGCTTTTTGGGGTCCTGTTTGCCGTAAATTCGGCGTTGCACTCTTTCTTGATTCTCGCCTTCTCACAGGGCAGCCGGGTGACGATGGATGTGGGGTTCTACTATATGGCCAATGCGGCCGGGCGGCTTTTGGGCACGTTGCTTTCAGGCGTCAGCTATCAGGTGGGCGGCTTGGCGCTGTGTCTGGGCACGGCGGCGATGATGCTGGCGCTGAGCGCGCTGTCCGCCGCGCGACTGGGTGTGCGCTGACAAGTGCCCCAACGCCTAGGGCCCCCAACGAGATGAGGCCCCCAACGGTTGCCCGGCTGAATTCACGCCCGGCTGCGCTCACGCCACCAAAGAAAGGCCAGAAGCGCGGCGCACAGCACTGCAAGCACCATAACCTCAGCATGCCGCCCGGCGTTGGCCACTGCGATCCCGGTCAGCCCCCAGCCAGCGCCAATCGCATAGCTGCCGACCGGTTTCAGGCGCAGCATCACCCATGCCGCCACCGCCGCCGCCAGCACGATCATCACCAGCGCAGCCGCCTGCCCGCCGATCAGCCCGTAGCCCGCCACCACCGCCCCCAACGAAACGAAAGCCGCCGCCGTCAGCCACCCTGCATAAAGGCCAACTGGCGCGCGCAGCAGCCAGAAATCCTGCGACGGGGTGCGTCTGAGCGCCAGAAGTGCCAGTGCGAGCATGGCAAAAATGGATATCGTCGCTGCGATCGGGCTGACCAGCGCCAGCCATATCCACCCTGCCCCCAGCAACATGGAGCCGATCAGCGCCCAGCGGTGCCGGTTCCATTGCCGGTTCTCGGCGCGCTGCAACAGCCCGAAACCCGCGCTGATCAGCAGCCAGAGATAGATCACACCCCAGAGAGCAAAGGCATAACCGGCGGGCTGCACGGGCGGTCGCGGCTCGGCCTGGGGCATCTGATCGGTGGAATAACCCTGAAAATCCGGCGCGGCATAGGACAGTGCAATAAAGGCAACCGCTGCCGCCAGCGTCAGGATGGCACGCATCCGGGCGCTGTCGACCCGGTCAGAGTGAGCTTGGTCTGGCATGGTACCTCTATCTGAATGATCGCAGCAGCACACGGCATGGTAGCACCCAACCCACCAAATTCAACTGCAATAGGGGCTCAGGGTGTGTCCGGTGCCGGACCCGTTTCATTGATCAACAGCGGATTGTTCGGCAAGGCCCCTATCAGATACGCCAGCGACTGCTTCAGCCGTTGACGCTCAACAGGGGGAAGCAGGGCCATGATCCGTGCCTCATGTCCGCGCGCCTCGATAACCAGCGCATCCGCCAGCGCGCGACCCGCAGGGGCCAGATACACCCTGACCCGCCGCCGGTCGCGGGTATCGCCCCGCCGCTCGACAAGCTTGCGCTCTTCCATCCGCTCGATAACGCGGGTCATGGCCGATTGTTCCATCAATGCAAGCGCGGCAAGGCGGGTGATCATCTGTCCATCCTTGTCATGCAGGGAGGCCAGAGCGCGCCATTCCGGCACTCTGAGCCCGTGATCACGGATGATATGATGGAAGCCCGCGCTGGCCGAAGCGCTGGCCGCAGCCAGCAGAAACAGCAGGTAATCTTCCAGAAACCGTTGGTCACAGCCATCCTCGGATGGGGTTTCAGAGGCGATCGGCATGTGCGGCATCAGAGTTTTCCCACGAATTGCCCAAACTTACGGCAGGCTGGTGGCCCGGCGCAATCGCAAACCCATATAATATGATTTTTCATCTTTTCCGACTCAAAATGCTTGACGCAAGTTGCATGATATTTCATGCTTCAATAATCCAGCCGGGGAATCGTTACCTTGCCAGAACTGACACTCAGCCTTTTGTCTGTCCGCGATGTTGCCGAAAGGGTGCGGGAGTTCACGCTTGCCGCACCGGATGGCGCAAAATTGCCGGGCTTTGCCGCCGGGGCACATGTCGAAGTCCGGCTGCCCGATGGCGAGACACGCCCCTACTCGCTGGTTGATCTGGACGCGACCGCCGCCGGGCCGGATCGTTATGTTCTGGGTGTGCTGCTGGAACGCGACAGCCGGGGCGGCTCGCGCCACATGCATGCGCTGCAGCCGGGCGACACACTGACACTCAGCGCGCCAAAGAACAGCTTTGCCCTTGCCGAGGGCGCGGCCCCCGCGCTGCTGATCGCGGGCGGTATCGGCATTACGCCGATCGTCTCTATGGCTACGGCGCTCAAGGCAGAAGGGCGACCTTACCGGATGGTGTATGCCGGGCGCCACGCCGGGGCGATGGCCTTTGCCGATGTGCTGCGTGATCACCACGGCGCTGCCCTGACGCTGCATCACGACGATGTGGCGGGCGGCCCGCTGCCGCTCGCACCCATCATCCAATCCGCTGCGCCTGAAACGCACATCTACGTCTGTGGCCCGCGCGCCATGATTGAGGCTGCGCGCGAGGCCGCGACTGCCGCTGGATTCACCCCCGAACAGGTGCATTTCGAACTGTTTGAACAGGCCGCGCTCCAGACCGGCGACCAGCCGTTCGAGGTTGAAATCGCCTCGACCGGGCAGGTTTTCACCGTTCCCGCCGACAAGACCATCATCGAGGCGCTGGAGGATGAGGGGATCGACCTGATCTATGACTGCCAGCGCGGCGATTGTGGCATCTGCCAGACCGGCCTGTTGGAAGGCGAGGCCGATCACCGCGATGTCGTGCTGACCGATGCCGAGCGCGCCGCCAATACCCTGATCCATATTTGCGTCAGCCGTGCGCGCTCTGCCCGGTTGAAACTGGACCTTTGAGGGAGGAAATGAACATGCAGACCCCCGAAAACCGCCAAGCGATGGCCGCCATGGTGCAACCGCAACAGGTGCATCGCGACCTCTACATCAGCCCCCGGCTGTTCCAGCTGGAGGTCAAGCATCTGTTTTCCAACGCATGGGTCTATATCGGCCACGACAGCCAGACACCGAAGAAGGGTGACTACTACACCACCCAGATCGGTGATCAGCCGCTGATCATGGTGCGCCATAGCGATGATCAGATCCACGTTCTGTACAACCGCTGCCCGCATAAAGGCACCAAGATCGCAATTGACCGCACTGGCAATACCGGCAAATTCTTCCGCTGCCCCTATCACGCCTGGAGCTTCAAGACCGACGGTTGCCTGTTGGCGATCCCGCTGAAGAAGGGCTACGAGGGCACCGGGCTGGACCAGACCGAAGCCGCCAAGGGCATGACGCCGGTGGGCGCGGTGGAAAACTATCGCGGCTTCATCTTTGCCCGCCTCGCGCCCGAGGGGATCTCGTTTGCGGATTACTTCGGCGATGCGCTGTCGTCGCTCGACAACATGGTGGACCGCTCGCCTGCCGGTCGACTGGAAGTGGTCGGCGCGCCGCTGCGATATATGCACAAATGCAACTGGAAGATGCTGGTCGAGAACCAGACCGACACCTGCCACCCGATGGTCGCGCATGAATCCTCGGCCGGGACGGCGGTGAAGATCTGGGAGAGCATGGACAAGCCCGAGGGCACCCCCACGCCTGCCGCGATGGAGATCATCGCGCCCTTCATGTCGCCCTATGAATTCTTTGAGAACATGGGCATCCGCACCTGGCCCAACGGCCACGGCCATACCGGTGTGCACCATTCGATCCATTCCGACTATTCCGCCATTCCGGGTTATTTTGAGCAGATGGTCGAAGCCTATGGCGAAGAGCGCGCGCAGCAGATTCTGGGCGAGAACCGGCACAACACGGTCTATTTCCCGAACATCATGATCAAGGGGCCGATCCAGCAGCTGCGCAACTTCATCCCGCTCGCGCATGACCGCACGCTGGTGGAAAGCTGGATCTTCCGGCTGGTCGATGCGCCCGATGAACTGGTGGCGCGCACGGCGATGTATAACCGGATGATCAATGCGCCCACTTCGATGGTCGGGCACGATGATCTGGAAATGTACGAGCGCGCGCAGGAGGGGCTTGCGGCGCAGGGATCAGACTGGGTGAATGTGCAGCGCCTCTATGAGGAGAGCGAGAATTTCGACGAGGAGGCTGTGCTCAACGGCACCACGGAACGCCAGATGCGCAACCAGTTCCATGCCTGGCTGAAGTTCATGACCATGACCATGCCGGACGCCGAACCACAGGAGGCCGCAGAATGACCGATACCCTGACCGCCACCCGCGCCGATGTCACGCGAGAGCAGTTGATCGATTTCGTTTATGCCGAAGCGCGGATGCTTGATGAGGGCCGGTTTGATGAATGGCTGACGCTCTGGGCGCCAGAAGGCATCTACTGGATGCCGCTGGACTGGAACCAGCAGGACGCCATCCACGAGACATCGCTGCTCCATGAAGATCAGTTCATGCTGCGGCTGCGCGTTGAGCGTTTGAATGGCGCACGCACCTTCAGCCAGAAGCCGAAAAGCCGTTGTCTGCATGTGCTCAATCGCCCCGATGTCGACCTGATCGACAACGAGGCCGGGCGCTACACGGTTGTCACCCGCATGACCTATGTTGAGACCCGTCTGGATGAGCAGTTCCTTCTGGCGGTCACCGCCACGCATGATCTGGCTTGGCAGGAGGGCGCGTTGAAGATCCGCCAGAAGCGTGTCGATATCCTGAACTGTGACGCCGCTTTCGGCAACATTCAGCTTCTGCCGTGATGCTCATGCAGGGCACAACCGTCTTTGAGGCGTTCACCGAAACCGCCCGGCTTTGGCCTGCGCGGCCCTTTCTGAACGTCCTGCCAGAGACGGCTACGGTTTACGCGATCGAGCCGGGTGAAATAGCCTATGGCGATGCGCTGACTGAGGTAGAGCGACTGCGCAATGCGCTATCAACCGCCGGTCTGACTCGTGGCCACCGCGTCATGCTGCTGCTGGAAAACCGGCCAGCGTTCTTTCTCTGGTGGCTGGCCGTAAACGCACTTGGGGCCTCGGTCGTGCCGGTAAACCCGGATCTGCGCGCGGCTGAGCTGGAGTATATGGCAGGCCATGTCACCCCCGCGCTGGCCGTCGCCATTCCCGCGCGCGCAGCCGATCTGCAAACGGCAGCGCTGGCGGCGGGCATCACCATGCCGGTGATATCCCCCGATGCGCCCCTGCCCGCCATCACCACCGCCCCGGTTTTCGACGGCGACGAGGCGGCGGTGCTTTATACCTCGGGCTCCACCGGGCGGCCTAAGGGCTGCGTATTGGGCAATGATTATTTTCTGGGCGCAGGCCGCTGGTATGCCGCCGAGGGCGGGCTTTGCGCCCTGCAAGACGGCGACCGGATGATCACGCCGCTGCCGATCTTTCACATGAATGCCATGGCCTATTCCTTCATGGCCATGATCGCGGTTGGCGGCTGCCTGACCGCGCTGGACCGTTTTCACCCGCGCAGCTGGTGGCAATCAGTCCGCGACAGTGGTGCCACCTGCCTGCACTATCTGGGCGTCATGCCCTCGATGCTGATGGGGCTGCCCGCCAGCCCGGATGACCGCGCGCACAAGGTCCGTTTCGGCTTTGGCGCGGGGATCGACCCCAAGCTGCACGCGGGTTTTGAAGAGCGCTTCGGCATCCCGCTGGTCGAGGCCTGGGCGATGACCGAAACCGGCGCAGGCGCGGTGATCGCCGCCAGCCAGATGCCGCGCCGGGTGGGCGAAAGCTGTCTGGGCAAGCCGGGACCAGAGATGGAATTGCGCATTGTTGGCGATGACGGCGCTCCGGTGGCAGCGGGCCAGCCGGGTGAGTTGCTGGTGCGCGCCGCCGGGCCAGACCCGCGCGCGGGGTTCTTTCGAAACTATCACCGCGATGAAGAAGCCACCACCGAGGCCTGGGAGGGCGGCTGGTTCCATACCGGCGACATCGTCCGGCAAGAGCCATCTGGCGAAGTGTTCTTCGTCGATCGCAAGAAAAACGTCATCCGCCGCTCGGGCGAGAATATTGCGGCGGTCGAGGTGGAATCGGTGCTGATGCGTCACCCCGCCGTGCGCGCCGCCGCCGTTACCGCCGTGCCCGATACTATGCGCGGCGACGAGGTCTTCGCCTGCATCGTCACCGATAATCCCACACCCGCACTTGCACGCGGCATCGCCGAATGGGCACTGGGCCAGATGGCCTATTACAAAGTGCCCGGCCATATCGCCTTTGTCGATTCGCTGCCTCTGACCGCCACCAACAAACTGCAACGCGCCGAGCTGAAGGCGCTGGCCGCGCGTCTGCTGGCTGATCCTTCGACCGTGGACACAACCGCCCTCAAACGCCGACAGGTTGCCTGATGAACACCGAGAACGACTACACCGCCGTCATCACCGGGGGAAACAAGGGCATCGGCGCTGATCTGGCGCAAGCCTTGCTCGCGCGTGGCTGGCGCGTGGTTTCCATCGCGCGCCACAAGGGCGAAGTCAGCCACCCGGCCCTGGAGCATGTCGAGGCCGATCTGATGGACCCTACCGCCGTTTCCCGCGCGGCCACCGAGATTGCCGCGCGCCACAAAGTCACGCATTTCATCCATAACGCGGGCGTTATCCTGCCCAACCTGATTGAGGATGCGACACCCGAAGACATCACCGCCCTTGCGCAGTTGCATCTGGGTTCGGCACTCACGCTGGTGCAGGCCTTTCTGCCCGCTATGAAGGCGCGCGGCTTCGGGCGCATCCTGTTCAATGCCTCTCGCGCAGCGCTGGGGGCAAAAACACGCACCGCCTATTCGGCCTCCAAGGCCGGGATGATCGGCATGGCACGCACCTGGGCGCTGGAACTGGCCGAGCATGGGATCACGGTGAACGTCGTCGCTCCCGGCCCCATCCTGACTGACAACTTCTGGGGCATCGTCCCAAAAGGCAGCGAACAGGAGGCTGATCTGGCAAATCGGCTGCCGGTTGGCCGGTTGGGAACGCCCGCCGATGTCACCCGCGCTTTCGTTTTCTTCGCCGAGCCTGAAAACAGCTTCATTACCGGGCAGACACTGTATGTCTGTGGCGGTGCCAGCATCGGCGGCGTGCCTATCTGACACGAAAGCATTTTGCGAACGGGTATTTCGAGCTTAAACATTCCTCAGACGAACCACCGAATCCGGTTCATGAAACCGGAACACTGACAACAAACAGGGAGATCAGCGATGATCATACACAAAAGCCTTCACAGCCTGACCGCCGGGTGCGCGCTTCTTGCCTTCGCCGGTGCGGCACAGGCTGAAACCGTGCTTACCTTCAACTGGTGGATACCGCCCACCCATCTTCAGCGCACCGAGGTGATGAACCCTTGGGCCGAGGCCGTGGCAGAGGCCACGGGCGGCGAAGTCCGCATTGAGTTCACCACCACCTCGTTGGCCCCGCCGCCGCGCCAGCCGGAGCTGGTGGCCGATGGCGTGGTCGATCTGGTGCTGGGCGTTCATGGCTATACGCCGGACCGTTTTGTCAATGCGGGCGTGATGGAACTGCCCTTCATGGCCACCACTGGCGAGCATGCCTCGATTGCCTACTGGCGCGCTTATGAGGAATTCTTCGCGGCTACCGGCGAGCATGAAGGCGTGCGCGTTCTGGCGCATTTCGTCCACAGCCCCGGCACCGTGATGGCGCGTGAGCGGGTTCTGGAATCGATCGAGGATTTCAGCGGCCTTCTGACCCGTGGTGGCGGCGGCACTCAGGACCGGGTGCTTGAGGCGCTGGGGGCTGCTGTTGTCTCGTCACCCGCACCGACCACCTATGAGCTTCTGGCCAATGGCGTCGTCGATGCCACGCTGATGACGCCCGATGGCTATACCTCGTTCAATCTGGCTGATCATGTGCAGACCCAGCTTCTGATCCCGGGCGGGCTGTTCAACTCCAGCTTCTTCGTTCTGATGAACGAAGACGCCTATGCCCGCATCCCCGAAGAACACCGCGAGGCCTTTGATGCGCTGACCGGCGAGTATCTGTCGGCGCTGGGTGGGCGCGGCTTTGACACCGTGTCGAATGCCGCCCTTCAGCAGATGATTGACGACGGGCGCACCGTGAACACCGCCGATGAGGCACTGGTCGCGGCCATTCAGGAACGTGTCGCGTTTCTTGAAGAGGAGTGGATCGAACGCGCAAGCGCCGAGCGCGGGTTGGACGGGCGTGAAGTGATCGACTTCCTGCGCGCGCAGATGGCCGACCTGGCTGACGAATGACGCAAGACGATACCAAAACCCCCGGCGCATTGCCGGGGGTACTTGCCGCAGCCGACCCTGAATCGGATGATTTTGGCGGCCCGGCCGGGCTGATCGACGAGGCGCGGTGGATGGTCTGGCTGGAGCGGGCGGTGGGTATCCTGCCTGCCGCAATCTTGCTGGCGATGATGGCGCTGACCTTTGTCAATGTCTTCATGCGATACCTGTTCCGGCAACCGATTTCGGGCGCGTTTGAGCTGATGTCCTACATGCTGGGGCTGATGGTGTTTCTGTCGCTGGTGCTGGTTGCCGCGCGCTCAGAGCATGTGCGCATCAGCGTGTTGGACGGCCTTTTGCCAGACTGGTTTCGAAGGGCACGGGCGGTGCTGGTCAACCTGATCCTGGCTGCGGCCTCTTTCGGGCTGGGCTGGCGGATGTGGCTTTACGGTGTGCGGCTAGAAAGCTGGGGCGAAAAGACACAGATGTACGGGCTGCCCACCGGCCTTCTGGCCAAGATCATGGCGCTGTGCACACTGATCTGTGCCGTGCTTTTCATATTGCTGGCCCTCAAGGTGATGTTGAGGCGCGACGCGCTCAACCAGGTGGAAAACTGATGACGTCAGGTGCGTTGGCCCTTCTGGCCCTACTGGTTGTGTTGCTGGCTGGTCTGCCCATTGCCTTTGCGCTGGGCCTGTTTGGCTATTTCGGCATCTGGTCACTGCGCAACATGGGCGCGGCCAATACCGTGACCGTGAACCAGATCTTCGATCTGGCGCAGACCCATACCTTTACAGTGCTGCCCTTGTTCATCCTGATGGGCAACTTGATCGCCCGGGCGCGCATCAGCCATGACCTTTACGCGGCCTCGAACGCGTTTCTGGGCCATTACCGGGGTGGGCTGGCAATGGCGACCATCGCGGCCTGCGGCGGGTTCTCGGCAGTGTCGGGTTCCAGCATGGCGACCGCCTCGACCATGTCGCGTGTGGCCATGCCGCCGATGCGCAGGCATGGCTATTCCGATGCGCTGGCGGCCGGGTCGATCACGGCAGGTGGCACCCTTGGTATTCTGATCCCTCCCTCGGTGATCTTGCTGATCTATGGCATCCTGACCTCCACCAACATCGGCAAGTTGTTCATCGCCGGTATTGTGCCCGGTGTTCTGGCGATTATCGGCTATATGGCCGCCATTGCCGTGATGACCCGGCTGGACCCAAAGGCAGGACCCGCCGGGCCGAGGGTGGCATGGCCCGAGCGGTTGCAGCTTTTGCGTGCCGTCTGGCCGATTGTTGCGCTGTTCGTGCTGGTTCTGGGCGGGATTTATTTGGGGGTCTTCACCCCGACTGAAGCCGCCGGGATCGGCGCGGCCGGGGCGCTGGCCTTCGTGCTGATGCGCCGCCGCCTGACCTGGGGGTCGCTGCTGGATATCCTGGCCGAGTCTGCGCGCACATCGGCGATGATGATCGCACTTTTGTTCGGCGCGACGCTGTTCAACAACTATCTGGATATGCTGGGCTTTGCCCGCGCGCTGGCTGACTGGATGGACGCCATGCAGATGACGCCGATGACCGCGCTTCTGGCAATGATGGCGGTCTATCTGGTGCTGGGGCTGTTTCTGGAAAGCCTGTCGATGATGCTGCTCACCATTCCGATCTTCTTCCCCATTGTACAGATTCTGGGGATAGATCCGGTCTGGTTCGGAATTCTGGTGGTGGTCGCCATCGAGATCAGCCTGATCACGCCGCCCGTGGGGCTGAATGTGTTTATCCTGAAGATCATGGTCAAGAACATCACCCTGATGACAATCTTTCGCGGCATCGTGCCGTTCTTCATTGCCGATCTGGTGCGGCTGGCGCTTTTACTGGCGTTTCCCGCGCTGGTCTTGTTCCTGCCAGAGATGATGTAACAGGCAAGAATGTCAGCGCACTGGCAGGCGCTGGCGGCTGGTGTCAAAGGTGACGTGCCCCACCTTGACGCCAAGAACCTGCGGGCGCGGTCTCGTATTGACGAAGAGGCTTCACGCCAGACATCGGTCGAGGCAGGCGAGCCAGTTGTCGCGTGCCAGTTTCGTCAGAAGCGCATTGTCGTAGCCATGCGCAGCCATCGCTGTGAAAAGCGCCTGGACGCCAGTTACGTCGCCGATAAGGTCAGGCAGAACGCAGCCGTCAAAATCAGAACCAAGGCCCACATGATCCTCGCCCAGTTCGGTGATCAGATGGTCGAGATGGCGCAGCATCACATCCCACCCGACACTGATGGTGGCAGTGCCGTTGGCGGCAAGATAAAAGTTGGCAAAGTTCAGCCCCACCATACCGTCGCGCTCGCGGATCATGTGCAACTGCCGGTCGGTCAGGTTGCGCCGCGAAGGGCAGAGCGCATGGGCGTTGGAATGGGTGGCGACCAGGGGTGCGGTTGAAACCCGGGCGACATCGTCGAAGCCCTTCTCGTTGAGATGCGAAAGGTCGATCATGATACCCAACTCATCGCAGAGCCGGATCAGATCACGGCCCTTGTCTGTCAGTCCCGGCCCGATATCCGGGCTTCCGGGGAAGGCCATGGGGACGCCATGACCAAAGATCGTCGACCGGCTCCAGACCGGGCCAAGCGATCGCAAGCCCATGTCATGAAAAAGGTATAGTGTGTCGAGGTCCGGGCCAATGGCCTCGGCCCCCTCAAGGTGCATGACGCCTGCGATCACGTCTGAATCCATGGCTGCACGAATATCTGGCACCGAGCGGCAGACACGAAACTCCCCAGGTGCTGCGCGCTCCATCCAATGTAGCAGCCCCGCCATGGTCAGGGCATCTGGCTGGGCTTCGATATGCGTCATAGCCGGAGGCATCGGAAGCGCATAGGGTGTCTTGGCCATGAGCGCCTTAAAATCGGGCGGCGGGCCACTGGTTGCGGGTGGCACGAAGATCGCGAACAACCCGCCCGCGAACCCCGAAGACTTCATACGCGGAAGGTCGAGGTGGCCGGTGCCGGTGTCTCCAAGCCAGATTTCTTCGCGCGCGGCAGGGGATTTCATCAGGCGCAACAGAAAATCGTTGTGCCCGTCGAAAAAGCGCAGGGGTTCGTTCATCAGGGTGCCTATGTGCAGATGTTCGGGTTGGGACAAAGCGCAGTGCAAGCGACGCACAGCAGCGAGCCGCAGGCGAAAACGTATAAGTCACCGCTGATTTTGGCCAGCCCCTCGGCCCGGGCAGCCACGCACTGCATGTCCGGACACAGGACCACGGCCCGGCAGAGCATCGTTACTCAAGAGTTTCAGCCACCCCTGACGAAACCTTTCGCTGCTGATCTCTTGCAACCTGATTGCGGCGAATTCCACTGCGGTCAGTGGTCACACTTTTCCAAGCATGTCGCAGCTCCATATGGTGCAGCAGCCTTTTAGCCGCAAATCAATAAAATTCCCAACCGCCAGCTTGTCCGCCAGCGTCAGCACCAGATGGTTGCGACCAAGTTCAGTTACCTGCGATTCAGGTTGTCGATAACCATCTATACATCGACAGAAAGACAAAGCCTGATTTCTGTCTGGCGCACATGTATGAAAAAGAGAAGGTGGTAGCGGAGGGTCGTCTTATACCGCCCCCCCCAATTTCTTTAGGGCGCTTCGTTGCCTGATATGCTAGCGAAATGAGGCGCTTCGAGCTCATGCCCACGCTCGCTTGCATTCTGTATACGCACGGCGAGCATGCTACTACCTCCAAACAGGCGAAGCGATGCACTGGGCCGTCGACGGGAGATGCTGAACGCTTGGGCGGCGTGTCTCGACGGAGGCGCAGGGGGACAGGTTGTCCCGTTGCGTCGGGAAACGATCAGCATTTAGCGAACCGGTCTGGGGTGCAATCGAGCAAGCTGCCAGCGGACGGACATTTGAGGTTTGGGATGGGTCTCGTCCACCGACCGTGCGGCGTCATAGTTCTATCGAGCATCGGCCTTTTCTGCCCGATGTCGTTCGATCGCTTCTATCGCTTCGGTTGGTAGTTCCTCTACAAGTTGAGAGACCAGGTGAGGGATGACAGCCTGCTGGTTAGGTAGAACCCAGTCCGCGGGGACACGGTCTCTCAGTCCAGCCAAAACCAACAGTTTACAATATGACTTGTCTGAATTCGAAATGTCCTCCGGGTTCCAGTCTGATGCCATTTGTTTCGAAAACACTTCTTGGGCCAATGAAAGGAAAGGTTGTCGCAGAACGTCGCGCTGAACATTTCGAATGAAATACTTTCGGACTTCATCCGCAATGGAGGCTATTGCCAAACCTCGATACTCGAGGCTTCCTTCGTGCGCCTCGTAATCGAAATCGTCAAACGCCTGGTTCATGAATGGGTCGTCGCAAGGGAGGCGAGACAGGTGACCATCAGGATCAAGGTCGGCCCATCCTTCGGTTACGTCGACAGATCCCGCGCCCGACCAGAAACTCCTCCGCAATCGAGATATTTCTGGTGTGTTGTGCCGACGACTTCCTCCGAATACCTCAGGATTGGCTAAATTTTTGTTACGACGGATGTCTCTGTTAATCATCATCGCCGCTACAAGGGCATAGTTCTCTGCATCCTTTCGTTTCTCGAAAATGACACCGGCGTCGCCGATCCTAGCGCTCGGGATACCTCCCGCTTCGCGTGGGCCAATTCGGCCAATGCGATGAATATGATAGTAACTTCCATTGGAGGCACTAACGCCGACTTTATCCCCCCATGGATAGCCGGTATCAGCTTCGGCAATATAGATCCAAACATACCCCGTCACGTCTTCATGGCTTTTGTAGCGTCTGGCAGGTATGGATGAGATTGGTGGCATCTGCACCTCCGAGTGATTGACCAGTCCATCCTGCCCGACTTTCCGCGTGGACCGCAGTTTGACGGCAAGGGTCGCCTGATCTTGTACTCCGGTCAAGGTTCTTGGTCAGCGACGATCGACGGCGGTCGAACCCGGCAGGGCCGCCTCAACGAAATCGTCAAGAACCTGCACCGCAGGACGATCAGCGAGATCGAGCGGGCCGAGTTGATGGCCCGTTGGGTCAAGATCGCCGCGAACAGGAAATGGCCGGAGCCGCCGAGCTGCGCCAAGCCGGTGCTGGCCGGGGAGGTTGGCCTCGACATGACCTGCGACGAACATCAGCCACTCTGATGCAGTCACTGAACGTTGCGGTCTCGATGATCGACCAGATCCTCGGTCACTCGGATCTGCTCCGCCGAAAAAACGTTAGCGGCGCCGGATCGGCGTATGTCTGGCTGACGCGCGTTGTTAGGAGTATCAAATATCCCCAGACGGCTGCGCTGGATGAGTTGGCCCGGGTGCTCGGTATGATCAAGCGTGGTGAAATTTTCTGAGAGCAATCGAATTTTTTCCTGCGCAGATGCCGTCAAGTGGATAACAGCTGGTTCGCCGCTCACCTTCGCCTGATATCCGCAGAAACAGCAGCACCAGTTCCATGATGATGTAGTAGTTTTGTTTCTCGGCCTGTTGCTTTTCGACATAGTCGCTCTTGGACAGTGTATCGAGATAGCGTGTGACGGTTCGGCGCGAGCCAAAGTGAAGGCTGGCCTCAAAGGTTACCTAGATCAGCGATCCGGCCGTCAAGCGGTCCCGCATGGTCTCCACTCGACATTCTGCGACTGGGCCGCAGAGATGACGTACTACCCGCGCGATATGGCCAAGAAGGCGCTGGCCCAATTCATAGGCACTGATGTCGAGCGAGCCGACCTGCGCGGTGACCCGGCGCCGTACCTCAAACACCAAGCGAGAGTCTGATAACCAGACCAGCCAGCGCGCTGCCAGCCAGAACCGGCAGGGTTCCAACCTTGAAACGTAGTACCGCCACCAGCGCGGCGATCACCAGCGCGCCCGCGGCAATGTCCAATGTCGACCAGACCGGCATGTCAAGACGCAGGCCAAGCGCAGTGACGATGCGCACCTCGTCAAACACCACATGCAGGCCAAACCACACCGCAAGGTTGCCGATCACCCCCACAACCGCCGCCGTGATCGCGGTCAGGGCTGCCGTGAGGGTCTTGTTGTCGCGCAATCGCTCGATGAAGGGTGCGCCGAGGAAGATCCAAAGGAAGCAGGGGATGAAGGTCACCCATGTAGTCAGAAGTCCGCCCAGTGTCGCGGCCATCAGGGGCGACAGCCCACCCGCATCGCGAAAGGCACCCATAAAGCCCACGAACTGGGTGACCATGATCAGCGGGCCTGGCGTGGTTTCGGCCATGCCAAGGCCATCGAGCATCTCGCCGGGCGCGAGCCAGCCGAAATTCTGCACCGCCTCCTGCGCAACATAGGCGAGCACCGCATAGGCCCCGCCGAAGGTCACCACCGCCATGACACTGAAAAATCCCGCGATCTGGGCGAAGACATGCGCCGGGCCGAGAGCTGCGAACAGAAGCGCCACCGGCGCGAGCCACAGGATCAGAAACACCGCCGATACGCGAAAGGCGTAAGCGCGGTTGACCTGCGTGTGGCCGGGCGATTCCTTGCCCAGCAGCGAGTCGGCGTCATCGACCTGAACCGCGCCGACCTTGCCATGCCCGCCGCTGCCCCGGAACGCAGGCATCCCGGCGCGGGCGCCTACAAAGCCGATAAGCCCCGAGACCAGGATGATGAGCGGAAAGGGCACTGCAAAGCCGAAGATTGCGATGAACGAGGCAATCGCGATGGCGATCATCGTGCCGTTGTGCAGCACCCGAGCGCCGATACGGATCACCGCCTGCACCACGATCGCCAGCACCGCGGCCTTGAGACCGAAGAACAACGCCTCCACCGCGCCGACATTGCCATAGAGCGCATAGACCCAGCTGAGGGCCATGATGGTGACGACACCGGGCAGCACGAACAAGGCACCTGCAATGATCCCGCCCAGCGTGCGGTGCATCAGCCAGCCGATGTAAACGGCCAGTTGCATCGCCTCGGGGCCGGGCAGCAGCATGCAGTAGTTCAGCGCGTGCAGAAACCGCTTCTCGCCCAGCCAACGCTGCTCCTCGACCAGAATGCGGTGCATCAGCGCAATCTGCCCGGCCGGGCCGCCAAAGCTGAGCAGGCCGATGCGCGCCCAGATGCGGGTAGCCTCGGTCAGTGTCGGATAGGGGCGGATGGGCATAGGTATCAATCCGGTGGTTCTGGGGGTGATGGTTGCGCCGCCCCGGTTCAGCTTGCAAGCCAGCTTAGCCCGGTTGTCTGGTCTTGCGCAAATAGGGCAACACACGCTCGAAACTGTCGAAGCGCGCCGTTGCATCCTCATCTGATACCGCCGCCGTGACAATCACATCCTCGCCCTGTTTCCAGTTCGCCGGGGTGGCGACCTGGTGCTTCGCCGTCAGCTGAATAGAATCCAGCGCGCGCAAGGTCTCGTCGAAATTGCGCCCGGTCGTCATCGGATAAGTCAGGCTCAGCTTGATGCGCTTGTCGGGGCCGATAATGAAAACGGTGCGCACGGTCGCGTTGTCCGCTGGGGTGCGCCCTTCCGAGGTGCCCTCTACACTGGCGGGCAGCATGTCGTAGAGCTTGGCAACCTTCAGATCGGTGTCGCCGATCAGCGGATAGGCGGGCTCAAACCCCGTCGCCACCTTGATATCGCCCTCCCATTTGTGATGGCTTTCAACCGGGTCGACCGAGATGCCGGTGATCCTGGCGCCGCGCCTGGTGAACTCGGGCGCAAGACCCGCCATTACGCCCAGCTCCGTGGTGCAGACCGGCGTGAAATTCTTGGGATGGCTGAAGAGAATGGCATAGCCATCGCCGATCCAGTCATGAAAGCGGATCGGACCTTCGGTGGTGTCGGCCTCTAAATCGGGGGCGATATCATTGATGTGCAGGGCCATGGGGCGTCCTTTTCAGGTTTGGGTGGCGATGGGGCAGCTTTCGTCAGCCGCCCAGTCGGAAAAGCTCAGATAATAGACCGAGACGGGTGCAAACCCCGCCCGCACCGCTGCGACCGCCGCCAGCGCGGCACGGCCGCCGCCGTCGCAATGGGTGGTGATTGGCTTGCCGGGCGTGAAACCGGCAGCGGTCAGCCGCGCGCGCAGATCATCGGGCGGGCGCAGGCGGGTACCGTCAAGCAGATCGGCATGGGGCAGCAAAACCGCGCCCGGCAGATGGCCGCCCCGTACATTGGCCTTCAGGTCGTGGCCGCGGTATTCGGCCTCGGTGCGGGCATCGAAAACAGTTCGCCTGTCCAGCGCCCCCTTTAGCCGCGTGCGATCCATCAGGCCCACGCTGCCGCTGCCCGGTCGCAGGATGCGCGGACGCGCATCGGGCTCAACACCGGTGAGACCGGCGGCTTTCACTGCCGCCCAGCCGCCATTCAGGATCACGGCGGGCACGCCGAAATACTGCAGGATGAACCAGATCCTTGAGCCGCGCCCGCTCGTCCCTGGTCAGACCAGCGCGCTCACCAGCATCTCGTGCCGCCTGCAAGCACCAGGCCCGCAAAGTGTCGTGGGAGCAGCCAAGCTTCGAGGCGACTGCCCGGTAGGCGGCGTTGTCGCTGGTGTAATCGGACCGGTGTTCGCGATACAGCCGAACGCCGCGCTCGCGGAACTCGGCCGTGTATGTCGGGGTGTGCTTCTTCTTCGATTCCATAAGGGTCATCCTCTGAGAGTTTTACCCTCTCGGAAACCCGGGGCGGTTCAGGTTGCGACGCACGTGATCTGTAGATCGTAATGTCTTGAACACAAGGCCGGATGACTGCGCCAGCGCATCGAGCGCTTGAGCCGAGTTGGACAGCATCCACCGGAGGTGCCGGACGAGATTGACGCGAGGGCGTTACGCGTAAACTCTTGGAAACGCGGCCTGGGCGCCCCCCTACTCAAGGACTCCCTTCTCCATGCCCGCTTCGAGCACGAGATGCCGGCGTTGAGTCGCCCTGGCGAGCCTGAGAGGTATCTGCAGCCTGAGCCTCACTCCCTCCCCGCCGGATAGGCGGCTGAGAGAAAGCATGTGCGCGCAACAGATCATGTCGTGGACCTCCCGCCGGATACTCTATACCGCCAGCGGTTCGGCTCCGGCATGTGCGGTTCGGCCATGGCAGCGCGCAGTTTTTGATCGATCCGATGCCCTGCGAGCAGGGCACCTATCCGCCCTTTTCGGGCACGCCCGACCACCTCCGCAACCCGCTCATGGCGCTGGTGACGCCCGTGATCTCTTTGGTGCCGATGCAATGATCGTATCCCATCTGCATGCAGAGAACTAGGACGCTGCAGCCGCTGTTACGACTGGCCTTCGATCCGGCTCGCAATGATCGCGATGGCGCGCTGATAGACTGTCGCGGCATTCCAGGCCTGGATTGCCGCAAAGTTGGGCTGGCCTTCTTGATAGCCCTGGCCCGGCTGCCAGCCTTTCTGGCGCAGGAAATTCGCGGTCGAGGCCATGGCGTCGCTGAGATTGTTCAGATCGACGCGCCCGTCGCCGTTGCCATCCACGCCGTAGCGCAGGATGTTGCCCGGCAAGAATTGCGTATGGCCCAGTTCGCCATGCATCGCGCCGATTGCGGCGGGGCTGATCGCGCCGCGATCCACGAGGATGAGCGCAGCCAAAGCATGTTCGCTGAAAAAGTCAGAGCGGCGGCAATCATAGGCCAGCGTTGCAATGGCCGAGACGACATTTGCATCGCCCATGAAATTGCCGAAGCCGGTTTCCATTCCGTGAATGGCGACGAGCACTGCTGCTGGCACGCCGTAGGCGCGCTCAAGCGAGGCGTAAAATTCAGGGTTCGCCGCGATCCGCTGACGGCCTTGCCGCACAATCGTATCGGCACCACGAATTCGCATGAACTCTTCGAGCGAATAGCGAAAGGAGCGCTGGTTACGGTCTGCCGAGATCGTGCGCGTAGCGTAGGTCGTATTGGCCAGAGCTTGCAGCCCGGCTTGACCGACACCTGCTGCGGCAGCTTCCGCTGCGAATTCCTGCTTCCAACGCTCGAAACCGGAGGCGTCATTGCCGCAGGTGGCGGCCATGGCCCCTACGGGTGCGCCGAGTAAGAGGAAGGTCACAATGGCGCTGCGAAGGACGCGGATCGGGCGTGTGTGCATGAGATATCTCCGAGGGCAACTAGATGACTTTGGCGTAATCGCGCAAAGGCTAGCACAGAACGAACGCTCATGGGCATGACATCGTTCCGTGAATACATCGCGCCTTTGAAATGTGTTGCCCACAGTTGTGCACAGTCCGCTTCGTCGGTTTCTATCTTGGTCACAAAGCCTTAGAGTGATCTACACTTCAGAACGCGACCATATAGATAGATCCACGCAGATGGTGGACCGCAGCAACATCTATTTCGAGCGCCGCTTGGAGAAGGCCCACCTTCTGACCTTTGCGGACTGGAAGGCTGGTAAGCTCAAGAGCTTTACCGCAGCCAGGCACAGCGTCGGCCTGGGCAAACCGCGAACCCGGCTGCAAGAGATCATCAACGCGTGGGACAAGGCCAGCACGCAGGGGCGAGATGACTTCCTGGATCATCTTCGCAAACAGGGGGGGCATTGCGCGAGCGCTACGGCAGTGGTCACCCCACCACCCGTCACACCTGCCACCGATGGTGCCAAAACTGGTGGGTTGGGATACCAGGTTGTGATCGACGGCTATCGGACCTCGTCAGCGAAGAACCGAATTCTTGAGATCGTAGACCGGCGCGAGTTGCGGACAAAGCAAGGCAGCATTGGAACCGGACAGATTAGGGACGAACTCCAGCCACCGTTTCCTCGGCTGAAGCCCGCCCTCGGTTTGGCGCTGACGCGATGATCTCGCGTGGCACCGAATATGGTTCAGGCTCTGGAGCGATGGCTGCAGGACAACCGTCCAGTGTAGTGGCCTCTAAACCTCGGGGGCGTCGCCGTGCTGGTGCATAACATCCCGGATGAGCGTGCTGTGCCCACAGACTTTGGGAGACTCGGTAGAGGCGCCCGAAAGCGCAGGTGCCACCCCCCCTCTTCCTATGCCGCATCGCCTTGCCGTTCCAGAGTCGCCCTGGCAAGTCTGAGAGGCATCCGCGACCTGATCGTCAATCACTGAGACCGCCAAGACGCCTCAGGTGATGATGAACCAGAAATTTCCGGTGGCCGGGAATATCGGCCGGATCTTCCGAGGACCTGAAGGCGGCGAGGAAGAACGCTGGTATCAGGATGATGCTGAGCCCCACTGAGCACTCCTTTCGATACTTGCTTTGATTTGTTCGGCCCTACGCACTCCAGTCAAGCGCAGTGGCGCAGGACCAGATCGCCGTTGCCCCAGTCCTTAGGATGTGCACCAATCCATTTCCGCTTATAGCGTTCGCGCTCACGAGAGCGCCGCGCAGCTCAATGATATCTGCCCGCAAACACTTCGATACAGAGGCGCGTTGCCGAACTGCGACACAAGCGTTTTCGCCGTATCGGCCAGCTGCATGACAGTTGGGAGTGGTTTGGGAGCCGCGAAGGACTGCATTCTGACGCATCGATGCAATGCGATCCACGATTTCGTGCTTCCCCTCGACTGCGGCACCCCGGAGGACGAGATACATTACGGGCAATTAGATTCGCTTGGCCGGTTGCTGATCCTGTGGAATGTAGCCCAGCGTAAAAAGCGCCTTGCTGCTCCAAGGTCGCTTGAAAATTTCGGCTTAATTTTTAATAGTTTAAATGGTAGCGGAGGAGGGATTTGAACCCCCGACACGCGGATTATGATTCCGCTGCTCTAACCAACTGAGCTACTCCGCCACAGGCTGGCGGTGTCGTAAGTCAGCGCACCCGCCACGTCAAGCGCAAAAACTGCGGCCAGCGCGCGGCTTTGTCCACTCGCCTTTGCGTGCCGCGCGCGCTATCGCTCGTGTGGAAACGGAGGGCCCGGAAACACCATGCTCACCTTGCCTGTAACACGCGATCTGGTGCTGGTTGGCGGCGGTCATGCGCATGCGCTGGTTCTGCTGAACTGGGCAATGAAACCCCTGCCCGGCGCGCGCCTGACGCTGATCAACCCGCCCCCCACGGCCCCCTATACCGGCATGCTGCCCGGCCATATTGCAGGCCATTACCCGCGTGCCGCGCTGGAAATGGATCTGGTGCAACTGGCTCGTCATGCCGGGGCGCGGCTGGTTCTGGGGCGCGCCGAAGGGCTGGACCTGTCCGCGGGCACGGTTCACGTGCCGGGCCGGCCAGCCATTGGCTTCGACGTGGCTTCGGTGGATATCGGCATCACGTCAGACCTGCCCGAGCTTACGGGCTTTCAGCACCACGCGATCGCCGCCAAACCGCTGGGGGGTTTTGCCAGCCGCTGGGCAGGCTTTCTTGCTGCCGTCGAGGCCGGGCAGGAACGCCCTGAGATTGCGGTGCTGGGCGGCGGGGTTGCCGGGGTCGAACTGGCGCTGGCGATGGATCACCGGCTGCGTGCCCGGCCTGAACGACGAATTACCATTCTGGAAAGCGGCACGCAGGCGCTGCCGCATCTGGGGAAAGCCGCGCGCCACTGCCTTCTGGCACTGCTGGCGGATCGCGGGATCATCGTGAAAACGGGCGCGCAGGCTGAAGCGATCGAGCCTGGTGCTGTGCGGCTGGCCGGGGGCGCGAATCTGCCTGCCGCGCTGATCCTTGGCGCTGCGGGCGCGCGCCCGCAGGACTGGTTGCAAGCAACCGGCCTGCACCTGACCGATGGCTTTATCACCGTTGATCCCTATCTGCGGGCGCAGGATCAGTCGCATGTTTTTGCTGTCGGGGATTGCGCGCATATGGCACAGACGCCACGCCCAAAGGCCGGGGTCTTTGCCGTGCGGCAGGCTCCGGTTCTGGCGCACAACCTGCGCGCCGCGCTGACGGGTGGGACGATGAAACGCTATGATCCGCAGCGCGACTACCTCAAGCTGATTTCGCTGGGCGGGCATGCGGCGCTGGCCGAGAAATGGGGGGTGCCGCTGCAGGGCCGTTGGCTTTGGCACATCAAGGACCGCATTGACCGTCAGTTCATGCAGAAGTTTCACGCCCTGCCCGCCATGCCCGCCCCCGCCCTGCCAACCCCAGCCGCGCTCGGACTGGCCGAGGCCATGGGCGACGCGCCGCTTTGCGGTGGCTGCGGTGCCAAGATCGGCCCCGGCACGTTGCGTGCGGCACTGGCCGGTCTGCCCGGCCCCTCGGTCGCAGGCCTGAGCCTTGGTACGGGCGATGATGCGGCGGTGCTGCGCCACGGCGACGCCCTGCAGGTCATTGCCACCGACCACCTGCGCGCCTTCACCGAGGACCCCTATCTGATGGCCCGCATAGCTGCGACACATGCGCTGGGGGACATCTGGGCGATGGGCGCTGCGCCGCAGCTTGCGCTGGCCAGCCTGACCCTGCCGCGCCTGTCAGAGCCGTTGCAGGCACGCAGCCTGCGCGAAATCATGGCGGGCGCGGCTGAGGTGTTCACAAAGGCCGGGGCAGATATTGCCGGGGGGCATACAGCAATCGGGGCGGAATTGTCGATCGGCTTCACTGTCACCGGCACGGCGCTGGGGCGGGTGCTGACCAAGGCGGGCGCGCAACCGGGCGAGCGGCTGATCCTGACCAAACCGCTGGGCAGCGGAACCCTGCTGGCAGCGGAAATGCTGCGCAAGGCCAATGGGCGCGACATCGGTGCGCTCTGGCCTTATCTGACCCAGCCACAGGGCACAGCCAGCGCGATTCTGGCACCGGAGGCCAGCGCCATGACCGATATCACCGGCTTCGGGCTTGCCGGGCATCTGGACGAGATGCTGCGCGCCAGCGGGCTGCGGGCCGTGATCGATGTGGCCGCCCTGCCCCTTTACGCCGGTGCCGAGGCGCTGGCAGCACAGGGTGTCGCCTCCAGCCTGGAACCGGCGAACCGTGCAGCTTTGCTTGGGCGCATTCACGCCCCCGACAGCCCCCGCACACGCCTTCTGTTCGATCCGCAAACTGCAGGCGGGTTGCTGGCCAGCGTTCCGGCCAAGCGCGCCGAGGCACTGGTGGCACAGTTGACCGACGCGGGCTACACCGCCGCCATGATCGGTGTTCTGGAGGCGGCAAGCGAAGCGCCCGCAATCACCGCGCGATAGGTCAGACCGCCACTAGTTTGCGCAAATTACTGGCAATCTCGACCATCTCGCTATCGGGCAGACGCGGCGGGATGGTGTAACCCTCGGGCCCGTCGGACAGATAGGCCTGCGACGAGACATCATGCGGATGGTGCATCGGCACCACATGCGCATGGACATGCGCCACATGGATGCCGGTGTAGAACAGCGCCACCCGCTCGACCTTGTAAATCCGCTTCATTCCCCGGGCCAGCGACTGCGCACAGCTGGTCACACGGGTGGCCACATCGACAGGCATGTCCTCGAACCAGACATGGTGGTCTTTCGGAATCACCAGCGTGTGCCCCGGCCGGATCGGGTGCAGGTCCAGAAACGCCAGCACATGGTCATCTTCATAGACCTTGTGCGCCGGGATCTCGCCCGCAGCGATCCGGCAAAACAGGCAATCCTCGCTCATGACCCGGTACCCTCTTCCATGGCCTCCAGAAATTGCGATACCACGGGGCCCAGCCCTTCGACAATCAGCGAAACGCCGAACGCGTTGGGATGAATGTGATCCCCCTGCATCAACTCAGTGTAGCGCATGCCCTCATCGTGCTTGTCGCTGATCGGTTGCAGGAGGTTTGGGTAGAATACCGCAGAGTATTCTGCGGCCAGTTCCGGGTACATCGCCTCGAATGCCGCCTGAAACTCGGGGCCGTAATTGCCGGGCGCGGGCATACCGACCAGAAGCGCCGGAAGCCCCTCAGCCTGAAGGCGGGCCAGAATACCGTCCAGATTGGCGCGGCTGGTGGCGGGGTCGATGCCGCGCAAGAGATCGTTGCCGCCAAGGATCACCATCATCGCATCGGGGTTGTCCGCCAAGGTCCAGTCCATCCGCGACAGCCCGCCCGCAGTGGTGTCGCCACTCACACCGGCGTTGAGAACCTCGACGTCATGGCCCGCCGCGCGCAGCCATTCCTGCAACTGCGGTACCAACCCCTCGCCCTGCGCCAGACCATATCCCTGCGTCAGAGAATCACCCAGCGCGGCCAACCGGATCGTCTGCGCCTCGGCCCCTGCGACGGAAAAAAGCGCGGCCAACGTGAAAACCATGGTCGCTGCGCCGCGGCGCAGCTTGCCTGTGGCGCGCGCGCACCCATATGGCAAGGTAACCCAAGTTTCGAGGAATGCATTCATGTCCGATCCTGTTCTGTCGCTTTCAGATGCAACGCTGACCCTGCAAGGCAATGCCGGCCCTGTCGAGATCCTGCGCGGCATTACACTGGATGTTGACCGCGGCGAGACCTTGGGTCTGGTGGGGCCTTCGGGGTCTGGCAAGTCATCGCTCCTGATGCTGATGGGCGGTTTGGAACGCGCCACGGGGGGCGAGGTGCACGCCCTTGGCCATGACCTGACGGCGCTGGACGAGGACGCGCTGGCACGCTTTCGCAGAGGGAATATGGGGGTGGTGTTCCAGTCTTTCCACCTGATTCCGACGATGACAGCACTGGAAAACGTAGCAACCCCGCTGGAACTGGCGGGCCGGGCCGATGCGTTTGAGCGCGCGGAAGAGGAATTGCGCGCCATGGGGTTGGGCGAACGGATGCACCATTACCCGGCGCAGATGTCGGGTGGTGAGCAGCAGCGCGTGGCGCTCGCGCGCGCCGCCGCCCCCCGCCCGGCGATCTTGCTGGCGGATGAGCCCACGGGCAATCTGGATGGCGTCAATGGCGAAGCCATCATGGACCTGCTGTTTGGCTTGCGTGACCGACACGGCGTCACGCTGGTGCTGGTGACCCACGCGACCGATCTGGCCGCGCGCTGTGACCGCATTGTGCGGTTGCGTGACGGGCAGATCGAAAGCGAAGAGCGCCAGCTTGAGGCTGCTCAATGAGCGTTTTACCCGTTGCATGGCGGCTGGCGCGGCGCGAATTGCGCGGTGGGTTGCAGGGGTTTCGCATCTTCCTTCTGTGCCTTGCGCTCGGCGTAGGGGCAATCGCCGCCGTCGGCTCGGTCCGCGCGGCGATCGAGGCCGGGCTGGCGCGCGAAGGGGCCGCGCTGCTGGGGGGGGACGCCGAGTTGCGCTTCACCTACCGCTTCGCCGACCCCGAGGAACGCGCCTGGATCGATGAACGGACTGGCGCGGTATCGGAAATTGTCGATTTCCGCTCAATGGCGGTGACAGGTGAAGGGCAAGCGGCCGAGCGCGCGCTGACCCAGGTCAAGGGGATTGACGGCAACTGGCCACTGATCGGCGCTGCCGAGTTTGACCCGCCGTTGGACGTGGCCGAGGTTCTGGCCGGGCAGGATGGCCTGCCGGGCGGCGCGATGGATCGCTTGCTGGTCGAACGGCTGGGCCTGTCTTTGGGCGACAGCTTTCGCCTGGGTGTGCAGGAATTCACCCTCATGGCGGTTCTGGTGCGCGAACCCGATGGCGTGACCTCGCAATTCGGATTCGGCCCACGTACGCTGGTCGCGACCGAGGCCCTGGCCACATCGCAGCTTCTGGGCGCAGGCACCTTGTTCGACGTGGCCTACCGCGTCACGCTTGGCGAAGGGGACAGCATCGCCGCTCTGCGCGCGGGCGTGGAAACCCGTTTCGAAGGGGCGGGCGTGCGCTTTCGCGATGCCAGCCGTGGCGCGCCGGGTGTCGCGCGCTTTGTCGAGCGGATCGGCGCATTTCTGGTGCTGGTGGGGCTGGCAGGGCTGGCCGTGGGCGGTGTCGGCGTCTCGGCGGCGGTACGCGCCTATCTTGACGGCAAGACCTCGGTCATCGCCACACTGAAAACGCTGGGGGCCGAGGGACGGGTGATTTTTGCCACATACTTCCTTCAGATCGGCGTGCTGACGGCATTTGGCATCACCGCCGGGCTGGTGCTGGGGGCGGGCGTGCCACTTCTGGCTGCGCCACTTCTGTCGGCACAATTGCCAGTGCCCTTCGCAGCGGGCATCCATCCGGCCCCGCTGGCCGAAGCCGCACTTTACGGGGCGTTGACTGCGCTGGTCTTCACTCTCTGGCCGCTGGCACGGGTGGAGCAGGTGCGCGCAGCGGCGCTGTTTCGCGGCATGGGCGGCGACGCGCAGCGCTGGCCAAGGCCACGCTACTTGATCGCGCTGGCACTGGCGTTGGCGGGACTGGTTGGCGCGGCGACGTGGTTTTCCAGCGTCTGGCAGCTGGCGATCGGTACGGCGGCGGGGATCATCGCTGCGCTGGTGGTTCTGGCGCTGGCGGCCCTTGCTCTGCGCGGGCTGGCCCGGCGCATGGCGCGGTTGCGGGTGATGCGCGGGCGCACCGCGCTGCGGCTGGCGCTGGGGGCGGTGGGCAACCCGCGCGAAGGCGTGGTGGCCGTGGTGCTGTCGCTGGGGCTGGGGCTGACGGTTCTGGCCACGGTTGGCCAGATCGACGCCAATCTGCGCAATGCCATCGCCGGTGACCTGCCTGACCGCGCGCCGTCGTATTTCTTCATCGACATCCAGAACGCGCAGCTGGAGGGCTTTCTGGACCGATTGCGCAACGACCCCGGCGTGTCCGACATTGAAACTGCGCCACAGCTGCGCGGCATTGTGGTGGCAGTCAACGACACGCCAGCCAGCGCGCTGGGCGACCACTGGGTCCTGCGCGGCGACCGGGGGCTGACATACGCAGACCGCATGCCCAGCGGCACCACACTGGTTGAGGGCGAATGGTGGCCCGAGGATTACGAGGGACCGCCGCTGATCAGCTTCGGCATCAACGAGGCACGCGATCTGGGTTTGCAACTGGGCGACAGCGTGACCGTGAACGTGATGGGCCGCGACCTGACCGGCACCATCGCCAATTTCCGCGAACTGGATTTCCGCACCGGCGGCATCGGCTTTGTGATGACCTTCAACCCCGCCGCCCTTCAGGCCGCGCCGCACACACATATCGTTACCGTTCACGCTTCGCCTGACACCGAGGGCGCGATCATGCGCGATCTGTCGAATGCCTATCCCAACGTCACCGCGATCCGCATCCGCGAGGCGGTGGACCGGGTGGCCGAGGCACTGACCGCGCTCGCCGCCGCAACCTCGTTCGCCGCGCTCGCCACTTTGCTGACGGGCTTTGTCGTGCTGATAGGTGCCGCAGCGGCGGGCGAGCGTGCGCGGGTGTTCGAGGCGGCGGTGCTGAAAACCATTGGCGCGACGCGGGCGAACATCCTGCTCAGCTTCGCGCTGCGCTCGGCCCTGATGGGGGCGGCGGCGGGCGCGGTGGCGATCGGCGCGGGGGCGCTGGCGTCCTGGGTGATTCTGACGCGGGTGATGGAGTTGTCCTACCGGTTCGAGCCGGTCTCGGCGCTAGTCATCGTTCTGGGCGGCGTTCTGGCGACTCTCTTGGCCGGGCTGGTCTTTGCACTGCGCCCGCTGTCGGTGCGGCCCGCACGGATTTTGCGCGCGCAGGAGTGAGTATTGCGCCCGCAAAGGGGGGCTGTTTGCCCCCCATGCCGCTGCGCCCCCCCCCGAGGAGACTTTCAGACAGAGAATGAACAGGACGCCCCCCCTGTTGTGGCAGGCATTTTATGGGGTAAGGGCAGTGTATGCGGATGATCACCCTGACCTCGCTCGCCGACCTGGACCGCCTTGGCTTTGACGAGGTGATCGACGTGCGGTCGCCTGCGGAATATGCCGAGGATCACGTGCCGGGTGCGGTAAACCTGCCGGTGTTGAGCGATGATGAGCGCGTGCGGGTGGGGACGGTCTATACCCGTGAAAGCCGGTTTCTGGCGCGGCGCATGGGGGCGGCGCTGGTGGCACGCAATGCCGCGCGGCATCTGGAGGGGTATCTGGCTGACAAGCCTAACGGCTACCGTCCGCTGCTCTATTGTTGGCGGGGCGGGCAACGGTCAGGTTCGTTCGCGCTCATACTGGGTCAGATTGGCTGGCAGGTGGGCGTGATCGACGGCGGTTGGCGCAGCTACCGACGGCTGGTTGTCGATGCGTTGTATGACACCCCGTTTCCTGCTCCGGTCTTCGTGCTTGATGGCAACACCGGCACTGCCAAGACTGCGATCCTGCAACTTGTGGCGGCGCAGGGCGGGCAGGTGATAGATCTGGAGGCACTGGCGGGGCACCGTGGCTCTATCTTCGGTCAGGTGCCGGGGGACGTGCAGCCATCCCAGAAGACCTTTGAGAGCGTGTTGGCGATGGCGATTGCGCAGCTGGACCCAGGGCGTCCCGTGCTGGTCGAGGCCGAATCCAACCGGATTGGTGCCCTGCGGCTGCCGCCCGCGCTGTGGCAGGCGATGCGCGCCGCGCCACGGTTGGTGATCGACGCACCATTAGCGGCGCGGGCACAATGGCTGGCTACGGCCTATCGCGATCTGACGCTGGACCAGGCGCAGTTGCAACACCGTATTGCGGCGCTGGCCCCCTATCAGCCCCGCGCGCGGATCGCAGCCTGGCAAGCAATGGCAGAGGCGGGTGATTTTCAGGCACTGGCTGCAGAGCTGATGGCGCAGCATTATGACCCGCGCTATGGGCATTCGCGCGGTCAATCGGCGGGCGAAGTGGCGGAAACTTTCGTGGCCGAAACCCTGGAATCCGCTGACCGAGACCGACTCGCCATCGCTATCACGGCATGGATGGGCTGAGCTCGCTTATACTTCTTCAATCTAGGTGCAAGGATATGGCGACGAATCCGCGTCGATACTGTCAAGAATGCGATCTATCCCTGCCGCCAGTCGAAAAAGCCTTTCGGCGCGCGTGCCAGCAGGTTGCGCGCGATGTCTTCGCCCAATGCAGCGCCATCCGAGATCGCCGCCCGGCCCTCGGCGGCGAGGCAGTCCGAGCCGTCAGGCCGCAGGATTTCGCCACGAAACCAGATCTGATCACCCTCCAGCAAGGCGAGCCCGGCAATCGGCGTCTCACATGAGCCGTCGAGCATGGCGAGATAGGCGCGCTCGGCGGCCAGCCGCTGCCCGGTCGGACCATCGTGAATCCTGTTCAGCATCGCCTGCGCGCGCGCGTCGCCCACCCGTCGTTCGATGCCGATTGCGCCCTGCGCCACCGCAGGCAGCATGGTTTCCGGCGGGATTGGCGCAGTGGCGACCTCGGCCATGCCCAGCCGGTTCAGGCCTGCCATGGCCAGAAACGTGCATTCGGCCACACCCTCGGTCAGCTTGCGCAACCGGGTCTGCACGTTGCCGCGGAATTCCACCACTTTCAGATCCGGCCTGCGAAACAGAACCTGCGCGCGGCGGCGAAGGCTGGACGTGCCCACAACCTGACCCGGCTGCAGCGCATCGATCCCGGCCACCCCTTGCTGCGCCACAAAGGCATCGCGCACGTCCTCGCGCGGCAAATAGCAATCCAGCACCAGCCCCTCTGGTTGCAAGACGGGCATGTCCTTCATCGAATGCACCGCGATATCGATGCCCCCGGCAAGCAGCGCGGCCTCGATCTCGCGGGTAAACAGACCCTTGCCGCCGATCTCTTTCAGTGGGCGGTCAGCCGCGATCATCGCGCGGTCGTCGCCGGTGGTCTTGATCACCACAATCTCGAACGCTTCCAGCGGCAGTGCAAAATCCGCTGCCAGCCGGTCGCGGGTTTCATGTGCCTGCGCCAGTGCCAGCGGCGAGCCGCGTGTACCGATCTTGAAAGTGTCTGCGGGAGTCGGAAGATTCTGGATCATGGCGCCTGCATACGCAAGCGCATCGCGGCTGGCAACGGGGTGCGACAGCGCGGCAGATCTGCTGATGTGGCAGCACCCTTCAGGGATGCACCACCTCGCAGGACTGGGAGCGGGCGCTCAGTCGAAGGCAGGCGAGTTCAGCCTGTTCCTGCGTCAAGCTGTGGATCCCCGCCACAAACCGCCCGGAGCGTTGGCCCACCCGGCGCACACCGCTGCCCAGTGTGTTGTTTTCGGACAGGGCGACCCGCAGGAGCGTTCGCTCGGCGTCAAAGCGCGAGGGATAGAGCCCCAGATCCACGCTCCAAACGCGCCCGCCCGAGGTTGACACGCGGGTGACGATCTCAGGCATCGGAGGCGGTGCGGCGGCAGAGACCTCGGCCACGGTGTCGGGGTCGCTTGAGGTAAGAACAATGCGACCATCCAGCACCGGGGCATCGGCGGTGTCTGCCACGGGTGCCGGGGTGTTTTCAGCCGTGGCCATCAAGACGGGTTCGGAGTTGACCGAAGACACTTCGGCAGAGGCAAAGATCGGCGTAGCGGGCGCATCGGCATGGATCAGGGATGCGGTATCGACGGCAATCGGCGGCAATCCTGGGATGATCACAAGACCACCCTCGACAACGATGTCAGCCAGCAGTTCCTCGGTCGGAGGCAGTACCGGCATTGCGGTGGCGGTCAACAGGCTTTCGGCGATGGCGTTGACGATCGCGTCCTCGGTTTCCGGTGCGGGAGCGGCGGCCAGGTCGGTCGGGCCAGAGGGGCTGGACTGTTCAGTCAAACCCTCGGACGGATCCGCCGCCGCACCCTCCTGCAGAGTTTCAGAGAGGTCAGACAGCAGCGCCGTGGTCGCAATCACGTCCTCGTCGGGCGCGGCCGCGCCGCTGCCTTCGGTAAGTTCCAGATACTCCTGCGGATCAATCGTGCTGAAACCTACCGCGCGGGCAACGATCAGATCCTGCTCAATCAGTGCCGGGTGATCTTCATCCGGGCGGGCGGGTGGCAGGGGCGAGCGGTCTGGGGCCGCAGCCTCTGCCATAGCCGTTTCGGTGGCGGGGGCTGATGGCTGATCCTCGGTCAGATCCGCGGCGGGGGTGGCGACCTCGGCCAGAACCGCTGTGATATCGTTTTGCAGCGCCGCCAGCAGCTCTTCCGAGAGTTCTTCGGCAGGCTGTTCGGACGGCGGCACCGGGCGGCGGGACGGGAAGATACTGCGCTCAGGCGCGGTTTGCAGCCGGATTACACGACCAGCCGACCGCGTATCACCGGCGCTGGCCACGCGCGGGGCCGAGGAATAGTCAGGCGGTGGCGGACGGCGAACGGCGGCGCGGGTGGGCGCATCGCGAAAGCCACGGTTCATCAGTTGCACCACCCGCTCATGGCGGTCCGCGACCGACCGCCCGCCAAAGACGGTGACAAGCACGCGCACGCCATTGCGTTCGGCCATTGCGGTCAGATTGTAGCCTGCGGCATTGGTGAACCCGGTCTTGATGCCGTCGGCACCGCGATAGGCGTCCAGAAAGCGCCAGTTGGTGTTGCGTACCGTGGCAATCCCGGCATCCTCGGTGCGGCGCGAAAACAGGTTGTAGTACTGCGGATAATCGAAAAACAGTTGGCGGCCCAGAATGCTCATGTCACGCGCTGTCGAAAGATGGCCCGACTGTGTAAGTCCATGCGCATTGTGGAAGTTGGTATTGGTCATGCCGATGGCGGCAGCGGTGCGGTTCATCCGCGCGGCAAAAGCCTCGACCGAGCCTGAAATCGCCTCGGCGATAGCTGTGGCCGTGTCGTTGCCAGAGCGCAGGGCCGCGCCACGGATCAGATAGCGCAGCGCGATTGTCTGACCTTCGCGCAGTCCCAGCCTTGAGGGCACCTCGCGCGAGGCCCGGCGCGACACGCGCACCCGGGTATCCAGCGTGATCTCGCCATTCTGGATCGCCTCGAAAGCGACATATAGGGTCATCATCTTGGTCAGCGAGGCCGGGTGCAAACGGGTATCATGGTTGGTTGCATGAAGGATCTCGCCGGTCCGAGCGTCCATCACGACAGCCGCGAAGGGCGTGGCCTCTGCCCGGTTGATAGGAGCCATCCAGAGCATCAGAAGCGTCACGCAAAAAAGCGCTGCCAACTGATTGCCATGACGGAAAGAACGCCTGAAACGCGCTGCCACCGTGCCTGTCCTTTGCCTCAATGCGCCGGTTTGTCCGGTCGCTCTTTTACTGCTCGACTGAAGGCTATCATGGGAAGGGGCGTGTGAAAAGCCCCTTGCAATCAACACTCTTGCGGCAGTTTTTTCAGATTTTCGCACATCTTGTGCCAGCCTGCGCACGCACCACCAGATGTCAGATTTCGTCAATCCAACCCAACAGTTCCGGCAGAGCGGCCAGTGTGGCGATCCTTCGATAGCGCGGATGGGTCGCAGGTGTTTCGGCAAATTCAAGCGCCCATTCCAGCCCATGGGGCACATGAACGCCCCAGGCCCCGGCCATGAGGGGCGCAACAACGTCCGAGGCCATCGAATTGCCCGCCATCAGCGCGGCCTCTGCCCCCTCCCCGTGCCGCGCGAAAATCCTGGCATAGGCCGCCGGGGTCTTGTGGCTGACGATCTCGACGGCATTGAACATCTCGCCGAGGCCTGATTGCGCCAGTTTGCGCTCCTGATCCAGCAGATCGCCCTTGGTGATCATCACAAGATGGTAATCAGGGGCCAGCCGGGCGATGGTGTCCTGCACGCCGGGCAACAGCTCTATCGGCTCGGCCAGCATGGCGCGCCCGGCCTCCATGATCTCGGCAATGACTGCGCCAGGAACACGGCCTTCGGTCACTTCAATGGCGGTTTCGATCATCGACAGCACAAACCCCTTCACGCCAAAACCATAATGGCCAAGGTTGCGCCGCTCTGCCTCCAGCAGGCGCGCGGCCAGATGCTCGGGCGCGGCATGATCGGCCAGCAGCGCGGCGAAATGCTCTTGCGTCAGGTGAAACAGCCGCTCGTTGTGCCAAAGTGTGTCATCGGCATCCAGCCCGATGGTGGTGATCCGCATCCGTGCCCCCCTACGCAGGGTTTTCATGCCCCGCCATCACGCTATATACTGTCCATCAAGCGAATCTGTCACCACAAGGCTTTGTCCATGTCCACTACCCCCAAAATGACCGACCGCCCAGAGGGCCCGGACGGGGAAACCGGCAGCGCCACCAAGACCAAAACGCGGACTCAGCGCCCGCCGATGTACAAGGTCATGCTGCTCAATGATGACTACACGCCGATGGAATTCGTTGTGCATGTGCTTGAGCGTTTCTTCGGCCTGTCGCATGCTCAGGCGTTCGAGATCATGCTGACGGTGCATAAGAAGGGGCTGGCCGTGGTTGGTGTGTTCTCCCACGAGGTGGCGGAAACCAAGGTGGCTCAGGTCATGGATTTCGCGCGCCGCCATCAGCACCCGCTGCAATGCACGCTGGAAAAGGAGTAGGGCGCAGACGCGTCCGCCCATGAGCACACCCCACCCTGACCCCGCACCGCGTGCGCTGCGGCTCGAACTTGCGTTCGAGGCCGGGCTGACGCTGCCCACTGACGGTAGGATTGCCGTGTTGTCGCCCCGCGTTGGCGAAAGCCTCGCCCCCCTGCCCCGTGAGCGGGTGCAGGTGGCAACGCCACATTTCCCCGATCACGCCGCCTTCACCGCGCAGGGATACGCCTGCGCGCGGGCGGCAGACCCTGGGGCAGCGGCGGTGATGGTCTGCCTGCCCCGCGCCCGGGCCGAGGCGTTGGACATGCTCGCCACGGCCTGCGCCCTGACCGAAGGGCCGGTGATTGTCGATGGTCAAAAGACTGACGGGGTGGACAGCCTGCTCAAGACCCTGCGCAGCCGCTTTGCTGTGGGCGAACCAATATCCAAAGGGCATGGCAAGATCTTCTGGTTTCCCTCCCCCGGTGCCGAAGCAGTGGCGAACTGGCGCGCAGACCCCATGACGGTGATTGATGCCGAGGGACGGCCCTTTCAGACCCGCGCTGGGATCTTTTCTGCCGATGCGGTAGATCAGGGCTCTGCGCTTCTGGCCGGGGCCTTGCCAGCCACGATGAAGGGCGAAGCGGTCGATCTGGGGGCGGGCTGGGGCTTTCTGTCGGCGGCGCTTCTGGCCCGAGCGCCAAAGATCACCCGGCTTCACCTGGTCGAATCGGATGCGCGTGCGCTGGATTGCGCGCGCAGCAATGTCACAGATCCCCGCGCTGTCTTTCACTGGGCCGATGCCACGCTGCCCCTGCCCGGCCTGCAAGCCGATCTGGTAGTGATGAACCCGCCGTTCCACACCGGGCGCAAGGGCCAGCCGGGATTGGGTATCGCCTTCATCCGGGCTGCTGCCGCACTGTTGCGACCGGCGGGTCAGTTGTGGCTGGTGGCCAACAGGCACCTGCCCTATGAGGCGGCGATGGCGGCCTCGTTCCGCAGCTATTCCGAAGTTGCAGGCACATCCGCCTTCAAGGTGCTGGTGGGCGAAGGCCCGATGCGCCGCGTCACCGCCCGAACCGCACCGGGGCGCGAGCGCCGGGGCGGCAGCCACGCAAGAGGACCGCGCGCATGAGCTTTTCCATCTCGGGCAAGACCGCGATTATCACCGGCGCTGCCTCGGGCATCGGCCATGCAATCGCCCGGCGTTTTCTGGATGAGGGCGCGAATGTTGTACTGGCCGACCAAAGCGAGAAGCGCCTGAAATCGGCCTGCGAAGGCATCGCCGAGCGTGAGAACGCGCGCCTGTTCGTCGGTGATCTGCGCGAACGGCTGACGGTGGCAAACCTTCTCTCGGCCACAATCGATGCCTTTGACCGGGTCGATATCCTGGTCAACGCGTCGCGCGAATTCACGACCACCGATCCGCTGGACCCCGCCGACAAGACGGTGGACGAGGCACTGTCGCAAAACCTGATGGTCGCGCTACGCCTGTCGCAGGCCGTGGCGCGGCGGATGATCACGCAGGCAGAACAAGAGGACGAGCGCCGCGCCGAATACGGGGCAATCGTCAACCTCAGCTCGCTCGCCGCCCAGCGCACGCAACCCGAGCTTCTGGCCTATTCGATCAGCACCGCAGCCGCCGAGCAGATGACCCGTGCGCTGGCCGTCGCCCTCGCGCCGCACAACATCCGCGTGAACGCAATCGCACTTGGCTCGGTCATGAGTGCCAGCCTGCGCGACTGCATCGCCGACAAGCCTGATTACCGCGACAGCATCATCCACGGCACCCCCCTGCGCCGGATCGCCACCGCCGCCGAAGTTGCAGAGGCGGCGCAGTTTCTGGTGTCTTCGGCTGCGGGCTTCATTACCGGGCAGGTGATCAGCTTTGATGGCGGGCGCGGGCTGCTTGACGCGGTGCAGCGTCCGGCCCACTAGGGCAGTTCGCCATTCCATACCGCCGTTCAGCCCGTCACTAACGCAAATGCAGCGTTCACCCCTCGGTGTTTCGCTCGATCCGCGTATAAATCGACAGCCGTGGCGCATTCGCTTCGCGCTTGCGCTGGTGCAGTAGACGGCTTGCGCTATGGGGCTGGTCGGCGCGCTCCAGCGACAGGAATTGTGCAAGGCGCGCGCCCGTGTCCTCGCGCGGGCGATCGAGGATATGTCTGGTCATGCGTGCTCTCCTGTTCTGATGAACTTTCTGACGCTATCCTAGCACAAATCGGCCCGAATTTCCACTGCGCACACGGGTCGGCGCCCTCTGGTCGGTGGCTTGACGCCTGTGCGCCCACCCGCTACGCGAAGGCAACGCCATTCAAGAGGTTTTGCAATGTCCAATCCTTCCCTCCTCATTCTTCCCGGCGACGGGATCGGCCCTGAAGTCATGGCCGAAGTGCGCAAGATCATCGATTGGTTCGGCGCCAAACGGGATCTTGTGTTCGACGTCAGCGAAGATCTGGTAGGCGGGGCGGCCTATGATGCTCATGGCACGCCGCTGACCGATGCCACCATGGCCCGTGCACAAGCGGTCGATGCCGTGCTGCTGGGCGCCGTGGGTGGGCCAAAATACGATGCTCTGGATTTCAGCGTGAAGCCAGAGCGCGGCCTTTTGCGCCTGCGCAAGGAGATGGACCTGTTCGCCAACCTGCGCCCGGCGCAGTGTTTTGATGCGCTGGCCGATTTCTCAAGCCTCAAGAAAGATATCGTCGCGGGCCTCGATATCATGATCGTGCGCGAGCTGACCTCGGGCGTCTATTTCGGCGAGCCGCGTGGCATCTTTACCGAAGGCAATGAGCGGGTGGGCATCAACACCCAGCGCTATACCGAATCCGAGATCGCCCGCGTCGCCCGTTCGGCATTTGAGCTGGCGCGCAAGCGCGGCAACAAGGTCTGCTCGATGGAGAAGGCCAATGTCATGGAATCGGGGATTCTCTGGCGCGAAGTGGTGCAGAAGATCCATGATGACGAGTACCCGGATGTCGAGCTGTCGCATATGTATGCCGATGCAGGCGCAATGCAGCTGACCCGCTGGCCCAAACAGTTCGACGTGATCGTGACCGACAACCTGTTCGGCGACCTTTTGTCCGACCTCGCCGCCATGCTCACCGGCTCGCTGGGGATGCTGCCTTCGGCCTCGCTGGGGCTGCCGATGGCCAATGGTCGGCCAAAGGCGCTGTATGAGCCGGTGCATGGCTCTGCCCCTGACATTGCCGGAAAAGCGCTGGCCAACCCGATCGCCTGCATCCTCAGCTTCGCCATGGCGCTGCGCTACAGCTTTGATCTGGGGACCGAGGCCGACCGGCTGGAAGCTGCGGTGCAGAAGGTGCTGGCCGACGGGTTGCGCACGGCTGATCTGATGGGGCCAGAAGGCGGAAGCCCGGTATCGACCGGTGCGATGGGCGATGCCGTCGTCGCCGCGCTGGATGCCTCGCTCAACTGAGACCGGCGCGCCCGGCCAAAACTGCGAAACCGCGCCGGACCCGGCGCGGTTTTTTGTCGCTCGCCGGTGTTTCCAAGCGCTCAGGGCCGCTCGATGGCGATGGCCGTGCCCTCACCGCCGCCAATGCAGATCGCCGCAACCCCGCGTTTTAGTCCACGGCGTTCCATCGCGTGCAGAAGCGTCACAATAATCCGCGCACCCGAGGCCCCGATCGGATGGCCCAGCGCGCAAGCTCCGCCGTTCACGTTCATCTTCTCACGCGGTACACCCAGCTCTCGCATGAAGGCCATAGGCACCACGGCGAAGGCCTCGTTGACCTCCCACAGATCGACATCGTCCACCGACCAGCCCAGGCGGTCCAGCAGCTTGCGCGTTGCCGGCACCGGCGCGGTTGCAAACCAGCCCGGTTCCTGTGCATGGCTGGCGTGCCCCCGGATCACGGCGCGCACCGAGGCCCCCACGGCTTCAGCCGCCTGGCGCGACGCCAGCAAGAGCGCCGCAGCCCCGTCCGAAATGGACGAGGAATTTGCCGCTGTCACCGTCCCGTTCTTGCGGAACGCCGGTTTCAGGGTTGGTATTTTTTCTGGTTGCGCCTTGCCCGGATGTTCGTCGGCGCTGATGGTAACCTCGCCTTTGCGCGTGCGGACCGTCACCGCCGCGGTCTCGCCATCAAACGCGCCATCGGCCAGCGCCGACAGCGCATTGGTCAGCGAACCCAGCGCATAATCGTCCTGATCGGCGCGGCTGAACTGGTATTTCTCGGCGCAATCCTCGGCAAAGGTGCCCATCAGACGGCCCTTGTCATAGGCGTCTTCCAACCCGTCGAGGAACATGTGATCGATCACGGTCTGATGCCCGATCCGCGCCCCGCCCCGCATTTTCGGCAGCATATACGGCGCTTCGGTCATGCTCTCCATCCCACCCGCCACGATCATCCCGGCGGATCCCAGCGCGATCTGGTCATAGGCGATCATCGCCGCTTTCATGCCTGATCCGCACATCTTGTTGATTGTGGTGGCTGGCACCTGCTCGTTCAGCCCCGCCTTGAACCCGGCCTGGCGCGCCGGTGCCTGGCCCTGGCCTGCCGGCAGAACGCAGCCCATGATCAGCTCTTCAACCAGATCAGGCGTGACACCCGCGCTGCCAATTGCTGCCGCGATCGCCGTACCGCCCAGTTGCGATGCCTCAACCCCTGAAAACACCCCTTGAAACGCGCCCATCGGCGTCCGTGCCGCGCCGATTATGACCACCTCTTGCATTTTCAGCCTCCGGTATCTGTGAACCACTTGGAAAGGATTTGACCCTAGGCTGACCATGAATACGCGCTGAATGCGAGAGGGAATTGTGGATATCACGTCAAGTCAGACCGCCGCAGGCCTTCTGATCAAGGTCAATGAGCACCGAATCGATGCCGCAGTGGCAATTGAGTTCAAGGAGGCTGTGCGCGGCGCTGCCGATGGTCTGGAAGGCACGGTGATCCTTGATCTTGGCAATGTTACCTTTCTGGACAGCAGCGGCCTGGGCGCAGTGGTTGCGGTGATGAAATTGCTGGGACCGCAGCGCCCGCTCCACTTGGCCGCCCTGACCCCGCCGGTGGCCAAGGTCTTCCGGCTGACGCGGATGGACAGCATCTTCACCATACATCTTCATCCTCCCTGCGGAATAAAGGCCACAGGGTGAGTACCATGGACCTCCCCGCCTCGAACGCGCAAGCCGCGCCCGGTGTCCAGGCTGGCACCGCCCGGCACCGACTTTTCGAGGAGCAAGTGCGCATTCGCCGATGCTTCCCTGCCGGTGCCATGGAAACCCGCGCCGCGCTGCTGGCGATCAGTGACAGCCTGCGCTGCAAAGGGTTGACCGAAGATGATCTGAGCAGCGCTGAACTGATTCTGGCGGAGGTTCTGAACAATATTGTTGAACACGCCTATGCCAACACCGAGGGTCAGGTGGATCTTTGCATCGACCTGCGGGCCAACGGTCTCTATTGCGAGGTCCGCGATCATGGCGGTTCCATGCCGAACGGGCAGGCGCCCAACCCCGCGCTTCCGGCCATAAACCCGCCGCAGGACCTGCCCGAAGGCGGATTCGGTTGGCACATTATCCGTTCTCTGACCACCCAGTTGGGATACCGCCAAGAGAATGGCTGGAACGCCTTGAGCTTCGTTGTGCCGCTGACCTGGATGGACTGACGCGGTGCGCAGCCACCGGTCAGCCCGCTGCGCCAGGACGGAATACCGGAGGCAGCGCGCCATTGCGCGCGCAACAACCGGGCCCCGGTCAGATAGGACCACCCACTGTTGCCATAGAGACGAGGCCACTCGGTGGCCGATCCGGCTTCTCAGTTCAAGTGAACCTGAAGCGGGTAGAACCCGTCTTGGAAATCGCCAAACAGATCCGCAAGGTCCGGGTGATCGACAGGTTCGCCGGTTTCGTCAGGAACCAGATTCTGCTCGGATACATAAGCGATGTAGTAGCTTTGATCATTCTCGGCCAGCAGATGGTAAAATGGCTGGTCCCGCGAAGGTCGGCTGTCTTCAGGGATCGCCGTGTACCACTCTTCGGTGTTGGAAAACATTGCATCCACATCAAACACGACCCCACGGAAGGGGTGCTTCCGATGGCGCAGAATCTGCCCGATGTGATACTTAGCAAGTGTTTGCAACATGACATGTCCCCGCCGACAACCCTTATGCCAATCGCACTTGAGCGTCCAGACAGCAGTCGCAAAGCATATGGAAACAGTTTGTGAAATGTGACCAAACAGTGGCGGAAATTGGGCAGGCCTGATCACATTTCCAAAAGCAGCCTGCCCAGACTCCGATTTTTTCCGAACAAGCGTTTTCTCGCGCGGCAATTTCGGGTAGAAACAAGACAAAAGAAAATAAATTGAGGCAGACATGGGCACGTTTCTCCGCATTCTGGCGGTGTTGTTGTTAGTTGCGGCTTGCGGCAGCCGCGGGCAGTTTTCAGCGCCACGCAATCTTGATGACGCCTGCGCACTCGCCAGCGAAAGGCCGCAGTATCACCGCGCAATGCAGCGTGCCGAACGCCGATGGAACGTGCCGGTCCCGGTGCAGATGGCCATCATTCATGCCGAAAGCCGCTTCATCGGTGATGCACGCACGCCCTACCGCTGGGCGGCCGGGGTCATCCCGATGGGTCGTCAATCATCGGCCTATGGCTATAGTCAGGCGTTGGACAGGACATGGGAAGAATACCAGGCCGAAACCCGCAGCGCCCGGGCACGACGCGACAATATCCAGGATGCAACAGATTTCATCGGCTGGTATTCGAACAAGTCGCTCGAACGTAATGGCATCGCGCTCAACGACGCCCGCAACCTGTATCTGGCGTATCACGAGGGTCATACCGGCTTTTCAAACCGCAGCTACATGGCCAAGGGCTGGCTGATGAATGTCGCTGACCGGGTTGCCACGCGGGCGGTGATGTATGACGCGCAGCTTCGTAGCTGCCGCCGCCGTTGATGCTGCGGCAAGGCACCGGAACTTATCTGTCAGATGTCAGCCCGCGCCGTTGCAATTCGATATCAACGCTGAACAGGTTTGACGCCAAGGCGCCACCCAGCCGAAGATCACCCAGAATTACCGTGGTCTCGCGCCCCATGTCATCGGTGATGATCCATTGCCGCAATTCAGTCGGATCAGCGCTGAAGACCAGGCGGATCGTGCCGTATTCGGGGTGATCGGGGTCTTGCGCAACCACAACTGTCGTTTGCCCCTCGGCGAAATGATCCACAACCATCCGCTGCCGCGACAGGTCCACATTGGCCGCCAGAATCAAATTCAGCGGCGTGCGGCTGAGCGGATAGACCGTCGGCCCCTGATTTGAACGGGAGTCGAAAATATTCACCGACCCCGCCGCCGCCAGCACCAGATTGGCATCCGGGGGATCATATTCAAACCGGACCCGCCCGGGACGCTGGATCATGATCCGCCCGGTCGAGATGGTTTCATCCGGGTTTATCTGGGTAAAGTCACCCTGAGCCGTTTGGAAGCTGTTGAAATAACCAGATATTTCGGACAGCGAAAGCTGCGCGCTCTGGGCATACGCCACTGGCGCCGCCAGGAGCGCGGGAACGAGAGCGAAGGACAGGAGGAGGCTACGTCTTTTCATGCTCAACATCTAACTTCTTTCAGCGCCACTTTCACCTGACAAAACAGCGACATGCCAACACAAGGCCGCGATTTCACCGAAACAATACGTGTAACGCGAGGCCGTGCTGGCCGGTTCCGAGTTCACGCTTTATTAACCAGTTCCCCACATTCTGACTGAATGCCTGCGATCATCATCGTTCTTTTTCTGATTTCTCTGGCTCTGCCCGCTCAGGCCGGACCCTGGCCGCGCGCGGCGCAAAGCTGGTTCATGTCCAGTTCACTTGGGCAAGAGCGTCATGCCACTGGATGGCAGCGCTTCGGTGAGGTCTACGGAGAATATGGCGCTACCGCTGAAGTGACGCTGGCCATGCACATGCGCCATACACCCGGTACCTGGCGGGGCGATGTTCTGGCGCGCTGGCATCCGGCTTTGGACGGGTTTTCGTTGCCTTTCGGGCTTAGCCTGGGGGGACGGCTGGAAGGCAGCGGGGCGAACCGGGCGCTCGTGCTGTTGGGCGCTCATCTGGGGCAGGGCTTCGACAGCCGCATCGGCAACATCTGGACCCGGCTGGACCTTCAGATGCAATCGCGCCCGGCACAACTGACCCGCCCGCTGGAGCTGTCACTGTCCGGCCAGGTGGGCTTGCGTACCGAAGGTGGGGGGCTGGGCCTTCTCTCGCTGACCCATAAACGCCGGAACGGAACCTCGGCACTGGAATTCTCGCCGGTTATCGGCCATGAGATCGGACGCGCACGCACACTGGTTCTGGGGATGACGGCCCGGTCGTCAAGCCCCGGCATCGCCTCTGTCCAGCTCTCTCTCTGGTCGCAGTTCTGAACCGCCCGTCCCCTTGCACCTTCGCCGCCGCAGTGACAGTGTCATGTCAAAGCGCAATGGAGGATCCCATGCTGGATAAACGCGAATTCTACATCAACGGTGCCTGGGTTGCTCCACAGGCAGGCACCGATTGCGATGTGATTGACCCCTCAACCGAAGAAGCCTGCGCCGTGATCTCACTGGGGGGGCAGGCCGATACCGATGCCGCCGTAACCGCCGCCCGTGCCGCACTGAACGGGTTCATGTATTCAGATCCGGCCGAGCGGCTGGCCTTGGTCAAACGCATCCTTGAGGTTTACAATACCCGCGCTCAGGACATGGCCAAGGCTATATCCATGGAAATGGGGGCCCCGATCGACATGTCGCTGTCCAGTCAGGTGTCCGCCGGAAGCTGGCATATCGAGGGCTTCATCCGCGACTTTGACAAGATCGAATTCATTGCCCCCTTGGGTGATCATGCCCCGGAAGACCGGATCATCAAGGAAGCCGTAGGCGTTTGCGCGCTGATCACACCGTGGAATTGGCCGATGAATCAGGTCACGCTCAAGGTGATCCCGGCGCTGCTGGCGGGTTGCACGATGGTTCTGAAGCCCTCAGAAATTGCGCCGCTCTCCTCCATCGTCTGGGCCGAAATCCTGCATGAAGCCGGGGTGCCCAAGGGCGTGTTCAACATGGTCAACGGCGATGGGCCGGGGGTGGGCTCGCAGCTTTCCGCTCACCCGGACATCGATATGATCAGCTTCACCGGCTCCAGCCGCGCGGGCATTCTGATATCGAAGAACGCGGCTGATACGCTGAAAAAGGTGCATCTGGAGCTGGGTGGCAAGGGCGCAAACGTCATTTTTGCCGATGCCGATGAAAAGGCGGTCGTACGGGGCGCGCGTCATTGCTTCAATAACTCCGGCCAATCGTGCAACGCCCCCACCCGGATGCTGGTGGAGCGTTCGATCTACGACAAGGCTATTGAAATTGCAGCCGAAACCGCCAACAAGACCCGCGTCGCCTCGGCCCATGACAGCGGCAACCACATTGGCCCGGTGGTCAGCGCAGCGCAGTTCGACAAGATCCAGAACCTGATTCAGACGGGCATTGACGAGGGTGCACGGCTGGTTGCAGGTGGCCTTGGGCGGCCCGAGGGGCTGAATCGCGGCTATTACGTCCGGCCGACCGTGTTTGCCGATGTGAACAACCAGATGACCATCGCCCGCGAGGAAATCTTTGGCCCGGTTCTTTCGATCATCCCCTTTGACGGTGAGGAAGAGGCGCTCGCCATTGCCAATGACACGCCCTATGGCCTGACCAATTATGTCCAGAGCCAGGACGGCGCCAAGCGCAACCGTTTGGCGCGCAGGCTTCGCTCAGGCATGGTGGAAATGAATGGCAAGTCGCGCGGGCGCGGTGCCCCCTTTGGCGGCATGAAGGCTTCGGGCATCGGGCGTGAAGGCGGTGTCTGGGGTATCGAGGATTTCCTTGAGGTCAAGGCGGTCTCTGGCTGGTCGAACGACCACGCATGATCACGATCTTGTCGCGGGCGGCCCTGCCGCCCGTCCCTTTACCTTAGCGATCCGGTTGGACCATGGCCTACAATTACGATCCCCAGAATATCTTTGCCCGCATCCTTCGCGGTGAAATCCCGTGCTCAAAAGTGCATGAGACGCCCCACGCCCTCGCCTTCAACGACATCCGCCCGCAGGCGCCGCACCATGTGTTGGTCATCCCCAAAGGCTCTTATGTGAATGCCGATCACTTCGCACTTGAGGCCACGGATGCCGAGATCGTCGATTTCACCCGTTGCATCGGCCATATCTGCAAGTCTCTTGGCCTCCAGCCTGGTGCGGGCGGTCAGGGCTACCGGCTGATCGCCAATTCCGGCGAGGATGGCGTGCAAGAAGTTCCGCATTACCACGTCCATATTCTGGGTGGCCGGGTACTGGGGCGCATGCTGCAAAAAAACTGACCCGCCGCTACAGCCATACATTTTCTGTCGGCAAGTATCCCCGGAGGTGAGCCGCAGAACGGCGAGGGGGCAGGCAGCCCCCTGCCCTGTCATTTCGCGGGCAAGCTGGCCTGCCGCCCGTCAAACCTGTATCAGCCGCGTCGCCATGTCGAGCATCCGGCAGGAAAACCCCCATTCGTTGTCATACCAGCCAAAGACCCGCACCATACCACCGTCAGTCACAGCGGTCTCAGGCAGGGCCATGATAACGCTTTCCGGCCGGGCGCGCAGATCGGTTGATACCAGCGGTTTTTCGGTCCAGCCGATCACTCCGCCCGCGCGTTTTATCGCCTCATTCACGGCCTGAGAGGTCACGGCGGCTTGCGGCATGAAGCACAGATCAACCGCTGAGACGCTGGCCGTAGGCACCCGAACCGCCGAACAGACGATGCGCCCGGCAAGATCTGGCAACACCTGATCCAGCAGGCTGCCCGCACTGGTGCTGGTCGGCACCATGGACAGCGCCGCCGCCCGCCCCCGCGCAAGGTCATGCCCGCGCGGCGCATCCACTGTCGGCTGGCTTCCGGTATAGCAATGGATCGTCGTCATGTAGCCGGTGCGCACGCCAAAGGCCGTGTCCAGCATCCGCACCAGCGGTGCCAGCGCGTTCGTCGTGCAAGAAGCGTTTGAGACCAGCCGGTGCGCGCGCTCCAGCATCGCGTCGTTCGCGCCCATCACCACCGTCACATCCGCCGAGGTCGCTGGCCCGGAGATCAACACCCGCCCGGCCCCGGCCCGCAGCCCGCGTTCAGCCACATCGCGGCGGTCGGCCTGACCGGTACACTCCATCACCAGATCGATATCGCTCAGGTCAAGCGCCGACAGATCGGGCGCATGGGTCAGGTTCAGGCGTCGACCGGCGGCTAACAGCGCGCGGTCCTCCAGCGTCACCCCGCCCGGGAAGGGGCCGAAAACGCTGTCGTATTCAAAAAGGTAGGCGCATGTAGATGCCGGGGCGATATCGTTGACCGCGACAATCTCGATCTGCGGCCAGTGTCCTCGCAGCCATGCCCGCAGCACCGTCCGCCCGATGCGCCCGAATCCGTTGATCAACACCCGCATGTTCTGTCCCCGCTCGCCGACTCGACCTTACCTCACTGCTACGCCCCGCTGTGCGAAAGCTCAACCGGGGCACCGGCGGTGTATTTCTGACTAAAAAAATCGGAATTGACTCTTCTGAGTCTTTTTGTCAGATATGGATGGCGAACAGCGAAGGAACCCTGACATGACCCTGCAATCCATTCCTGACTTTCACTCTGCCGATGCGCTGACGCCCATCGCGCCCGACGTTCCCGTCCACAACGCCAAGGCGCTCACTGGTGGCGGCGCACTGGCGCAGATCGTGCTGGACGGCAAGGTCTATGCTCTGCGGATTACCCGCGCGGGCAAGCTGATCCTGACCAAGTAATCGCCGGGGCGCGTTCAGCCGAATCGCGCCGCCAGTCGAGCGCGCGCTTCGGGCAACGGGCGATCCCCCAGCGCCGGGGCCAGCACATCCGCCAGAAAGTGACCCAGCAGTCGCAGCCCTGCGCCCATCTGTGCCCGCAGATCCGGGCCGGTTATTGCCGGTTCGACAAGCAGCGGCGGCAGGGGCAGCAAACGGCTGGTCCATTCGCCCGCCCCCGCCACTGTCACCGCTCGGCCAGTCCGGGGTGAGACATAGGCCAGCCCCTCGGTTGCGCCGGTCACAGCGCAGCTCTCAAGGTCCAGCCCATAGCCGGTTTCCTCCAGCAACAGCCGTTCCCAGTTCAGATACGCCCCGAACCAGATTTCCCTACCCGCCAGACCATCCAGCAACGCCTGTGCCGCCGCATAGAGCCGCGGCTGCGGTTCGCGTTCCGGCAGGGCAAAAATGGCCAGCGCGCAGAACGCGCTCAAGGCGGCCAGCCGCTCAGGGTCTGACAAAAGTGCCGCCATCCGGTTGCGCAACGGCTCCACGGTGAAATGGCCGATATGCGCATCAAGCCGCGCGCGCCAGGTCACTTGCACTTCGCTGCCCGGTTGCAGAACCGGTGCCAGCCGCCGCCCCGTGCCACCGCGCACCACCCCAGCGTGGCGGCCATATCCAGCGGTAAGCACCTCGACAATGGCGGCATTCTCGCCGTGCGGGCGCGCGGAAAGCACGATGCCCTCGCCCGCCCATTCCATGACCTAGAGCGCCCGCCAGCCGATGTCACTTCGGCAAAAGCCCCCCGGCCAGTCAATGCCATCAAGCATCGCATAGGCGCGCGCATGGGCCTCGCGCAGGCTGTTGGCCCGCGCGGTCACGTTCAGAACCCGCCCACCATTGGCCACCACCCGGCCATGATCGTTCTTCGTCCCGGCATGGAACACCATGTTGCGCGAATCGGCGGTCAGGTCGTCCAGGCCCCGGATCTCCGATCCCTTTTCATAGGCCCCCGGATACCCATTTGCCGCCATCACTACCGTAATTGCGTGGTCGTCGGCCCAATTGACCCGGCAACCCTCCAGTCGCCCCTCAGCGCAGGCCAGCATAAGATCGAGCGCCTGCGCGCCCAGCCGCATCATCAGAACCTGACACTCCGGATCACCGAAGCGCACATTGTATTCGACCAGCCGGGTCTGTTCCTTGTCGATCATCAGTCCGGCATACAGGACCCCCTGATAGGGCATGCCGCGCCGCGCCATCTCAGCCATCATTGGCCGGATGATCTGCGCCATCGCCTGTTCCTGCAGTGCCTCGGTCAGTACCGGCGCGGGCGAATAGGCCCCCATGCCGCCGGTGTTGGGGCCGGTATCGCCCTCGCCTACACGTTTGTGGTCCTGCGCGGTGCCGATGGGCAGGCAGGTCTCGCCATCGACCAGCACGAAGAACGACGCCTCCTCGCCCTGCATGAACTCCTCGATCACCACGGTTGATCCGGCGGCATCGTAGTTGCCGCCGAACATGGCTTTGACGGCATCCAGCGCCTCGTCAATCGTCTCGGGGATCACCACGCCCTTGCCCGCGGCCAACCCGTCGGCCTTGATCACCAACGGCAGACCCTTGTCGGTGATGTAGGATCGCGCATCAGTGGCATTGTCGAAGCGCGCCCAGCCAGCGGTCGGCGCGCCCACCGCATCGCAGATTTCCTTGGTAAAGGCTTTAGATGCCTCCAGCCGCGCCGCCGCCGCCGAGGGGCCAAAACAGGCGATCCCGGCGCCGCGCAAGGCGTCCGCGACACCCGCAGCCAAGGGGCCCTCAGGGCCGATCACCACAAAATCAATGGCGTTTTCTTCGCAGAACCGCACCACCAGCGCACCGTTTTCGGCTTTCAGATCCGCGCATTCGGCGATCAGGGCGATCCCGGCATTGCCCGGCGCGACGATCAGCCGGTCGCATTTGGGGTTCTGCTTGATCGCCCAAGCCAGCGCATGTTCGCGCCCGCCGCCGCCGAGAACCAGAATGTTCATGTGCCTCACCCCTTGGCCACCGTTGCCCGGCGTTCTAAGGTCTGTTGTGCAGCGTGACAAGCCAGAGGGCTCATGGACCTGATCGACGACAACGAGCCGGGCACAAACGCCCATGATTTCACCGTGTCCGAAATTTCAGGGGCGGTGAAACGGGTGATTGAGGGTGAATTTGGCCGCGTTCGCGTGCGTGGCGAGGTGGGGCGCGTGGTGGTGGCGCGCACCGGGCACATGTATTTCGACCTCAAGGATGACCGCGCGGTGATCGCGGCAATCAGCTGGAAAGGGCAGGTCGCGCGCATGACCGTGCGGCCCGAAGAGGGGATGGAGGTCATCGCCACCGGGCGCCTGACCACCTTCGCACCGCAGTCGAAATACCAGTTGCAGGTCGAAAACGTCGAACCGGCGGGCGCGGGCGCGCTGATGGCGATGCTGGAGGCGCGTAAGGCAAAGCTTGCCGCCGAGGGGCTGTTCGATACGGCGCGCAAACGGCCCATTCCGTATCTTCCGCAGGTCGTCGGGGTCATCACCTCACCCACCGGCGCAGTAATCCGCGACATCCTGCACCGGCTGGCCGACCGCTTCCCGCGCCGGGTGATCGTCTGGCCGGTGGCAGTGCAGGGGGAGCGTTGCCCTGCCGATGTGGTGCGCGCCATCGAAGGGTTCAATGCATTGGTGCCCGGTGGGCCTGTACCCCGGCCTGATGTGCTGATCGTGGCGCGTGGCGGCGGCTCGATCGAGGATCTGTGGGGGTTCAACGACGAAGCGGTGGTGCGGGCAGCGGCGGCCAGTGATATCCCGCTGATTTCGGCAGTCGGACATGAAACCGATACCACGCTGATCGATTTCGCATCAGATCTACGCGCCCCCACCCCCACGGCAGCCGCCGAACTGGCGGTGCCGGTGCGCGCCGACCTTCTGGCGCAAGTGGCCAATCTGGGCGCACGACTGGAGCGCGCGGGCAAGGGCGCGGTGCAGACGCGCGGCCAGCGGCTGCGCGACCTGGGCCGCGCCCTGCCCCGGCTGGAAGCGCTGCTTTCCGGCCCTGCACAGCGCTTTGATCTGGTCGCCGGGCGCTTTGCAGGATCTCTGCGCGCGCTGGCTGACCGCAAGCGGCTGGCGCTGGGGCAGGCATCGGCGGGGCTGCGGCCCGGCACGCTGACCAGCCGCGCCACCAGCCGATCCGAATCACTTGATCGCCTCGGCACCCGGCTGGCCCCGGCGCTGCAACGCGGGATTGACCGGCGTGGCGAAAGGCTGGCCGGGCTGCGGCTGAACCGTGCCCGGCTTCTGACCGATATCGCCCGCGCGCGGCCCGGGCTGACCACCCTGAACGCCCGCATCAGCGCTGCCGCCCATGCGCAACTGCAACGCACTCGCGACAAGCTTGGTGCGCTGGATCGCATGCACCAGTCGCTGGGATACCGCGAAACGCTCGCGCGCGGCTTTGCCGTCCTGCGCGGCCCCGACAGCACGCCGCTCACCCGCACCGAAACTGCCCGGGCCCTTCCCCGCCTGACGATTGAGCTGCGTGACGGCCAGTTTGACGCAGCCCCCCTTCAGTCTGATACCCCACCCGAACCACCCCGCAAGCCACGACGCGTCAAACCCGCCCCCCCTCCTGACCAAGGCTCACTTTTCTGATTTCATCTACTCAGAAATATCCTCGGGGGCAGGCGCGCAGCGACGGGGGGCAGACAGCTTCCCTCCGCCGACACCACAGCCGGAGCGGTTGCATCGCAGCAAGCACAAAGGCATATAGAGCGCTCACGACAGCTGATCGGCGCAGGAGACGGGCATGAACTATCTCGAATTCGAAAAACCTCTGGCCGAGATCGAAGGCAAAGCCACTGAGCTGCGCGCGATGGCCCGCAACAATCCCGAGATGGATGTCGAAAAAGAGGCCGTGGCGCTGGATCGCAAGGCCGATCAATTGCTGAGCGAACTCTACCGCAACCTCACGCCGTGGCGCAAATGTCAGGTCGCGCGCCACCCCGACCGCCCACACTGCAAGGACTACATCGAGGCGCTCTTTTCTGAATACACACCGCTGGCGGGTGATCGTAATTTCGCCGACGATCACGCGATCCTCGGAGGAATTGCCCGACTTGACGATAAGCCAGTGGTCGTGATGGGGCAGGAAAAGGGCTGGGATACCAAGTCACGCATCGCCCACAACTTCGGCATGGCCCGGCCCGAGGGATACCGCAAGGCGATCCGCCTGATGGACCTCGCGCATCGCTTCAAGCTGCCGGTGATCACGCTGGTGGACACGCCGGGCGCTTATCCGGGCAAGGGCGCGGAAGAACGTGGGCAGGCCGAAGCCATTGCCCGTTCGACCCAAAAATGCCTGGAGATCGGGGTGCCCTTGGTGTCAGTGGTGATCGGCGAGGGCGGCTCGGGCGGGGCGGTGGCGCTGGCCACGGCAAACCGGGTTCTGATGCTGGAGCATTCGGTCTATTCGGTCATCTCGCCCGAAGGCTGCGCCTCGATCCTGTGGAAGGATTCCGACAAGATGCGCGAGGCCGCCGAGGCGTTGCGGCTGACGCCTCAGGACCTGCTGAAACTGGGCGTGATCGACGCCATCATCCCCGAACCGCGCGGCGGTGCACAGCGCGACCGTGCCGCCGCGATCGGGGCGGTGGGCACGGCGCTGCGCGATACGCTGGGCAAGCTGTCCGGCATGGATGGTGCGGCGCTGATTGATCAACGGCGGCGGAAATTTCTGGACATGGGCAAGAAGGGGCTGGCGGCCTGAGCGGACTGGAGGCTTCAGTGAGGTGCCGCCCTCGGGGGCATCGAACCCCCGAGGGCGGCCCTGCCGGGAAGACCGGGCACCGATACCGCCACCGCTTGGCCCTTCACCACATTGTGCCCGCCGCCCTTCCGGGCCATTCGGCATCATAGGACGCCCCGTTTATCGCGCCCTCAGATATCTCGGCGAGCATCTGTCCCACACTGGGAAGCCCCTGCGCACAATCCCCGTCACGCCAAAGACCAGAGCGGATCAACGCCCGCGCGCATTGGCTGTAGACTTCGTTCAGCGATATTACGACAACCAGTTTCGGCAGCGTTTCCTTGCGCGCGAACCGGGCCAGAAGCGCCGGATCGGTCGAAAGCCGGGCGTGGCCATTCACCCGCATCACTGTCGTAGAGCCAGCCACCATGAACGCCAGCGACATGCGCCCATCGCGCAGGATATTGCGAAGGCTGTCAATGCGGTTATTGCCGCGCCAGTCCGGCATCAAAAGTGTGCCCGGATCCAGCACCTGCACGACCGGGCCTTCATCGCCGCGCGGCGAGCAATCGGTCCCTTCAGGCCCGACGGTGGACAACAGGCAAAAGCGGCTGCGCTCGATCCAGGCCCGATAAGCCGGGGTCAGACGGCGCGCAACCTTGATCATCGCGGCCTCGGGCGGGGCGCCGTAGAGTGCCGCAAGGGCCGCTTCATTGTCGATCCAGTGCATATTTGCACCCCTCCCCGCTTTCGCCAGCGCATAATTCGTCAGTGCTTGGACACGTCGAACCCCGCCTCGGCCATCAACACATCCGACTGCGCTTCAACATCACCCTTGAGCTTGTTCATGAAATCGCGCAGCGGCAGGCCCGGCGGGATCACCGGCAGGAACTCAACCACGGCTAGCCCCGGTGCACGGTAGATCCGTCGGCGCGGCCAGAACAGGCCCACGTTGCAGGCCACAGGCACGCAGGGCACGCCCATCTCCTGATACAACACCCCGGTTCCGACCTTGTAGTCACGCTCGGCCCCCGGCGCCACGCGCGTGCCTTGCGGATAGATGATCAGTTGCCCCGGCTCCTGCTGGCCCGAAGCGACCCGCGCCAGCATCGCCTTGATCGCCGCGCCACGCCGCCCGCGATCAACAGGCACACAGCCGATCCGTTTGGCATACCAGCCCAGAATCGGCGTCCAGATCAGCTCTTTTTTCATGATGAACTTGGGGCGCGGCAGTTCGCTGACCAAAATGATGATGTCAAAGAACGACTGATGCTTGGCGGCGATCATCACCTCGCCTGTCGGAATTTCGCCACGCACCTCGGATCGCAGGCCGATCATCCAGCTTGCCGTCCATCGTACATAGCGGCACCAAGTGTGCACCCCCGCGAATGCCCCACGCCGGTCGATGATCGCCCAAGGGGTAAAAAAGACCGCCATGATCGCCATCATCGCATAGGCCTGCCCGGCAAAGACGATCGACCGCAGCCACTGGAATGCGTAGGCCATCAGCTATCCCTTTTCAGAACACGCTGCGCAGAGGCCAGAGTTGCCGCCCAGGCCACTGCTGCCGCCAGCAGCGGAATGACCAGCGGCACCAGCCAACCCACGCCCTGAAAGCCCAGTCCGGTCAGAAACCCGCCCGCCTGTTGCACCGTCGGCATCAGCGCCACCGCAGCCATCCCCAGCGCCGTTCCTGCCGCTGCACCGGCAAAGCCGCGCAAAGTAAAACGGCGGACGAAAGCGCGGGCGATAAAGCGGTCCTGCGCCCCGACCAGCCGCAGCACGCGGATCACCTGCGCATTGGCCGCCAGCGAGAAACTTGCCGCAAGGGCAATCATTGCCGCCATCGCAGCCATGATCAGCACGATCGACAACACTGCCAGCCCCCGCAACACGCCCGCAGCCTGCACCAAGGGGCGGCGCCAGCGGTTGTGGTCATCAAGCACCGCGCCAGGGGCCTCGGCGGACAGGCGCATCCGCAGGCCAACCGCGTCAAAACCATCAGGCGCCTCGATGATCTCGATCAGGCGCGGCAAGGTCAGTGCCTCCACCGGCAGATCTGGCCCGAACCAGGGCTCCAGCAGCGCGCGCTGTTCGTCTGCCTCCAGCACCCGGGTCGAGGCAATGCCGGGCGTGGTGCGCAAGACCTCCAGCGCCGTGGCGGTCTGTTCAGCGATCTGGCCCGGCGGCGCGGACAGCCGCAAGGTGGCGGTTTGCGCCAGCGTTTGCGACCAGCGGTCGGCCAACTGGCCCGAGGCCATGGACAGTGCCAGTGCAAAAACCGCCAGGAAGGCCATCGCCGCCGCCGTGACACTGGTCAGCACAGCGGTGAAACCTGAAGAAGGCACCACCCGTGCCGGATCATCGAATGCGCTGCGCTGCTTGCGGGCCATCACAGATCGGCCCCCGCTGCCTGCAACCGCCGCTCGGAAATGCGCAGCACCCGCGCCGACACCTGCGGCTTGGCCACGCGGATCAGATTCAGATCATGGGTGGCAATCATCACCGCCGTGCCCATCTTGTTCAACTCGATCAGCAGGGCCAGCAGACGCATCGACATCTCCCAGTCAATATTGCCCGTCGGCTCGTCGGCCAACACCACGTCAGGCGACATGATCACCGCCCGCGCCAACGCCGCGCGTTGCCGTTCACCGCCTGACAGCGTAGGCGGCAAGGCATCGGCATGGCTTTCCAGCCCAACCCAGGTCAGCAATTCGCCAAGGTCGTTCTTGGGCACAGGTCGACCGGCCACAAGAAAGGGCAGCGCGATGTTTTCGGCAACGCTCAGATGATCCAGAAACCGGCAATCCTGATGGATCACCCCGATCCGGCGGCGGATATCGGCAAGTCCGTCGCGCCCGATCTTTCGCCGGTCCTCGCCAAAAAGTTCCACCCGGCCGCTGCTGGGCACCAGTTCTCCGTAGCACAGCTTCAAAAGCGTGGTCTTGCCCGCGCCGGAAGGGCCGGTCAGGAAATGGAAAGCACCGGGTGCAATGCTCATTTCAACCCCGGTCAGCAATTCGCGGTCGCCGTAGCCATGTGCAACATTTGTAAGCTTGATCACGCGACCCCCACATCCCGCAGCAAACCGTGCGCGCCCTCGCGGCTCCGGCCTTGGAACTTGACTGAGTGCTTGCTACAACAGCAAGACAGCAGAGCCAATGGCCGAGGCGTGCGACCGGAACAAAACCGGCGGGATTTGGGGGTAGGATGCGACTGACCTGTCCGAACTGCAAGGCGCAGTATGAAATCGACGGCAGCGCCATCCCCGAAACGGGCCGCGATGTCCAGTGTTCGGCCTGTGGAACCACGTGGTTCCAATACCCTGAAACTCATGACGGCTCCTCGACCGCAGAGGACGATGAGCCAGTTGACGGGTCTGCCAGCACACCGACAGCACCGCCGCGCATTGACCAGTCGGTGCTCGATGTGCTGCGCGAAGAGGCGGAACGCGAACTTGCTGAGCGGCGGCGCGGCACCCCCTCGACGCTGGAAATTCAGGGAGATCTGGGCCTGGTGTCGCGCCCACGCCCATCAGGCACCGGCGAGAGCGTTGACGGTGGCACCGCTGATGACTCCGGTGCCGCGCCCACCGCACCCAGCCGCCGCAACCTTTTGCCCGATATCGAGGAACTCAGCTCCACCCTTCAGCCGGGCAATGCGCCGCGCCGCATGGGCAACGCCGAAGCCGCCCTGCCGCCGGTCGAGCCCGATGATCGCGCGGGATTCCGGCAAGGGCTGTCGCTGGTACTTCTGGTCGCGATTCTGCTGGTGGGCCTTTATGCGCTGGCCCCCATGATTGCGCAGTATGTCCCGGCGCTGGCCGATCCGTTGGCTGGGTATGTGGCCATGCTGGACAGCCTGCGGGCCTGGCTCGCCGACAGCATGCGGGGTCTGATCGCGCGGGTTTCTGCGGGTGGCTGAATTCCGCCGGGCGGGTGCGACCATGTTACGAGGAATCTTACGCGAGTTTCATGTGACAATTGGATGAAGATGTGTTGCAATACATGTGTTCAATGCGTTTAGAGGAGGACATCCATGTCGCTGACTTCCCATCTTGCCGAACTGCGCCGCAAGCACGAACTTCTCTCTGACAAAGTAGTCGAGGCGCAGCGCGCGCCAGGGACTGATGACCTGGCAATTGCCGAGATGAAGAAGCAGAAACTGCGCCTCAAGGAAGAGATTGGCCGTCTTTCGACCGCCTGACAGGCTTCCTCCCGGCGCGCGCGGCCAAAACCGCGCCGCCGGCAATCAAGGCAGCAGAAATGGCCAGCGTCGGCGTTGCCCTTGCGACCCCGGCCACCACCAGCACCAGCGTTGACAGCAGGGGTGCCGCATACGAGGCGGTGCCTAGAAGCTGGATATCCCCGCGCTTCACGCCGATATCCCACGTGAAGAACGCCAATCCCACCGGGCCCAGCCCCAACGCCAGCACAGCGCCCCATCCCAGCGCACTCTCAGGCCATTGCGGCGTCTCTAGGAAGAGATGTGCGATGCCCGCAAGCACGCTTGAGGCCAGACAAAACACCGTGACAGCTGCCGTCGGCACATGACCCAGACGACGCGATATCAGTGAGTAGCTGGACCATGTCAGCGCGGCCAGAAAGGCCAGTGCATACCCGGCCCCCGTGCCTTCCAGCGCGCCGATCCCTCCTGACACAATCAGCGCGGCCCCGGAAAAAGCCAGGAGGGCGCCAGCGACATGGCCCAAACGCAGCCGCTCGCCCGGCAACAGCCCCGAAAACAGCACGATCAGCAGCGGCCAGAGATAAGCGATTAACCCGGCCTCGGCGGGCGGTGCCAGACGCAAGGCGCTGAAATAGAGAAAGTGGTAACCGAAAAGCCCTGCTGTGCCGAAGGCGTAGACGGAAACCGGCACACCGCGCAGCTGCCGCAAACCGCCCGTGAACGCCAGCCAGACCAGCCCCACCCCGCCACCGATGGCGAAACAGAGCGCGTTCAGCAGAAGCGGCGGCACCGGGGCCGAGGCTACAGTGAACAACGCCAGAAGCGCCCAAAGCGCGACGGCCGAAAAACCGATCAATGATGCAGCATTGCGGGTCATCGGCGGTTCATGCGTCAGCGCCGCGCAAGGCGCAACGAAAAAAGCCCGGGAAACATCCCGGGCTTTTGACTGGCATGGCGCCTTGGTCAGGCGAAATATTGCCCGCCATTCGCGCTGATCGTCGAACCGGTGATGAAGCCCGCGTCATCCGAGGCCAGGAAGACGACGCTGCGGGCGATCTCCTCAGGCGCACCCAGGCGGCCCACCGGGATCTGCCCGATGATCGCCTCACGCACTTTTTCTGGCACGGCCATCACCATGTCGGTGCCGATGTAACCGGGGCAGACTGCGTTCACCGTGATCCCGGCGCGCGCACCCTCCTGGGCCAGCGCCTTGGTGAACCCCAGATCGCCCGCCTTGGCCGACGAGTAATTGACCTGGCCAAACTGACCCTTTTGTCCGTTGATCGACGAGATATTGATGATGCGCCCGAACTTGCGCTCACGCATTCCGGGCCAGAGCGGGTGGGTCATGTTGAACACGCCCGTCAGGTTGGTGTCGATCACCTCTTTCCATTGCTGGGGTGACATTTTGTGGAAGGGTGCGTCGCGGGTAATCCCGGCGTTGTTGACCAGCACTTCGACCGGGCCCAGATCACTCTCGACCTTGGCGATACCATCGGCACAGGCGTCATATTCGGCGACAGACCATTTGAAGGTGGAAATGCCTGTTTCTTTGGTGAATTTGGCGGCGGCTTCGTCGTTGCCGGCATAGTTCGCCGCGACAGTATAACCCGCGTCTTTCAGCGCAATCGAAATTGCTGCGCCAATGCCGCGCGTGCCGCCCGTAACCAATGCAACCCGTCCCATGATTCCTCCTTGGATTAATAGGTATTGAAATTCTGTTACCGAATTGAAAATGCGGACGCAACATTATTGCGCCCGCATCGGTTGTATTTACAGAAAAATACTGAAGATCAGCGTTCCAGGCACATAGCCACGCCCATTCCACCGCCGATGCACAGCGTTGCCAGGCCCTTTTTAGCATCCCGGCGCTGCATCTCAAAGATCAGCGTGTTCAGAATTCGAGCGCCGGAGGCACCGATCGGATGGCCGATGGCAATGGCCCCGCCGTTGACATTCACGTTGTCAGGGTTCCAGCCCATGTCCTTGTTCACCGCACAGGCTTGGGCAGCAAACGCCTCATTGGCCTCAACAAGGTCCAGATCCTCAGGCTTCCAGCCAGCCTTTTCCAATGCCTTGCGGCTGGCGTGAATCGGCCCTACGCCCATGATGGCCGGGTCCAGCCCTGCGGTTGCGTAGCTGGCGATGCGGGCGAGGGGTGTAAGGCCACGCTTCTCGGCCTCCTCGGCTGACATCAGCATCACCGCCGCCGCGCCATCGTTAAGCCCCGATGCGTTGGCCGCCGTAACCGAACCGTCGCGGGCAAAAGCCGGACGCAGTTTTTGCATCGCCTCCATCGTAGCACCGTGGCGGATGTATTCGTCAGCGTCCATCACCACCTCACCCTTCCGGGTCTTGATGGTAAAGGCAATGATCTCGTCAGCGAACCTGCCCGCCTTCTGTGCGGCTTCGGCCTTGTTCTGGCTGGCGACGGCGAATTCATCCTGCATCTCGCGGCTGATCTGCCATTTCTCTGCGACATTCTCGGCGGTCTGACCCATGTGGTAACCATTGAAGGCATCCCACAGACCGTCCTTGATCATCGAATCGATAAATTTGGTGTCACCCATCTTGGTACCTGCGCGCAGATGCGCGACATGAGGGCTGAGAGACATGTTCTCTTGCCCGCCCGCGATGACAATCGCGGCGTCACCCAACTGGATGTGCTGCGCACCCAATGCCACTGCCCTGAGCCCCGAACCACAGACCTGGTTAATCCCCCAGGCTGAGCTTTCCTGCGGCAGGCCGGCCAGGATATGCGCCTGGCGCGCCGGGTTCTGGCCCTGACCTGCGGTCAGCACCTGGCCAAGAATGGTTTCTGACACCTCTGCCTTGTCGACGCCGGCGCGCGCCACCACAGCTTCGATCACAGCCGCGCCCAGTTCATGCGCGGGGGTGTTGGCAAAAGAGCCGTTGAACGCGCCGACAGCGGTGCGTGCGGCGGAAACGATCACGACATTGGTCATTGGTGCTCCTCTCACATGACGGTGCGCCGACAGCAAAAGGCGCGCTCCCGTCAGATTTCTACGCGCGATGGAGGGACAAGGCAATGCTGCACTGCGGAACGACGGGCCGCCTGCGGGTGGTGGCCAAGGGCAAAATGCCGCACCTACAAGCGAGCGTTCGTTGCCCGCTCAAGCCAACTTTGCCAGTTTTGAGGTTTTCCACGGCGCTTGCGTTGTCGGAACGCCGAAGTAGTACCCCTGCAGACAGTCCATGCCGATATCGACCAGATAGCGCGCATCTTCGGCACTTTCGACCGATTCTGCGACGGTGAACATGTCGAAATGGCGTGCAATGGAGACCAGAGCCTGCGCCAGCACCTGATTGTCGGGGTTTGAACTGATGCCACGGATGAAGGTGCCATCAATCTTGATGATGTCGAAATAGAAATCCTTGAGATAGCGGAATGCTGTGTACCCCGATCCAAAATCATCCAGCGCGAAACAGATGCCTCGACTTTGCATTTCAACCATGAAGACCGTCACCAGGTCAGGCATCAGCATGGCCGATGATTCCGTGATTTCGAGAATCAACCGCTCGGCAATTGTCGCATCATGGCGCAATCCCCGTTCAAGCGTGGCAAGCCAGGCCGGATACCCGATGGAACGCGCCGACATGTTTACCGATAGCCTTAGCCCCGGCTCCTCGGCCAGCGCAGCGAGGCTTAGTTCCAGCGCCAGGCAATCTATCTTGCGCCCGGTTTCATTGGTTTCGACCGCATGCATGAAATCCCGCGCAGGCAGAACGCGGCCCTGCGGGTCCATGATCCGGATGAACCCTTCATAGAAGGCGGTGCGGTTGGTCATGCGCGACTGCACCACGGGCTGAAACGCCAGCATCGCGCGACGTTCATCCAGCGCGGTGCGCACCATGTCCAGCGTTTCGCGGGTACGCAGATCCTCGGCCACCACAAACGGGCTTTCCAGCCCGTCAACGGAGGGATTGCGCGGGGGAACATATGCGGTCATCGGCATTCTCCGCTCGGTTTCGGCAAGTCTGCGTCGAAAGACGTTAACAGCCCGTGAACCTGCGCCGGATTTTCTGCCCGGCAGCGCCAATTGCGTGCGCTACAGCAAGCGCGTATACGGTCGCCAACGCCAGATCGAGGGACAAAACATGACGGACAACAGTGCCAACAGCATGTGGGGCGGGCGGTTCGCAGGCGGTGTCGATGCGATCATGGAGGCGATCAATGCCTCCATCGGGTTCGACCGCAGGCTGTATGCGCAAGACGTTGCAGGCTCGCGCGCGCATGCCGCGATGCTGGCGACAACCGGTATCATCACCGAAGGAGACGCCCGCGCCATCGACCAGGGACTGGCCCAGGTCAAGGATGAGATCGAAGCGGGCAATTTCCCCTTTCGCACCGCGCTGGAAGATATTCACATGAATATCGAGGCCCGGCTGAAGGAGATCATCGGCGAGCCCGCCGGGCGGCTGCACACAGCGCGCTCGCGCAATGATCAGGTGGCGGTTGATTTCCGGCTTTGGGTGCGCGCGCAATGCGATGCAGCTATCACCGGGATCGAGGCATTGATGCGGGCCTTTCTTGGCCAGGCAGAGGCCGGGGCCGATTGGGTGATGCCCGGCTTTACCCACCTGCAAACCGCTCAGCCCGTGACCTGGGGCCATCATATGCTGGCCTATGTGGAGATGCTGGCGCGCGACCGGGGTCGCTTTATCGATGCGCGCGCACGGATGAACGAATGCCCCTTGGGAGCGGCGGCGCTGGCGGGCACGTCCTTTCCGATCGACCGTCACATGACCGCTGCGGCGCTGGGGTTCGACCGGCCCACGGCCAACAGCCTCGACAGCGTATCAGACCGCGATTTCGCGCTGGAGTTCCTTGGCGCGGCCTCGATCTGCGCGATGCATCTGTCGCGGTTCGCCGAAGAGCTGGTGATCTGGTCCTCGGCGCAGTTCCGCTTCGTGCGGCTGTCGGATGCCTTCACCACCGGCTCATCAATCATGCCGCAAAAGAAAAACCCTGATGCGGCTGAGCTGTTGCGCGCCAAGCTGGGGCGCATTCTGGGGGCGAATGTGGCGCTGTTCACGGTGATGAAGGGGCTGGCGCTGACGTATTCAAAGGACATGCAGGAAGACAAGGAACTGACCTTTGACGCCGCCGACAACCTGATGCTGGGCCTTGCCGCGATGGAGGGCATGGTGCGCGACATGACCGCCAACCGTGAGGCGCTGGCACTGGCGGCAGCCTCGGGCTTTTCCACAGCCACCGATCTGGCCGACTGGCTGGTACGCGCACTGAACCTGCCGTTCCGCGATGCTCATCACATCACCGGCAGTCTGGTAAAAATGGCCGAAGATGCGGGCATCGACCTGCCGGATCTGACGCTGGAACAGATGCAATCGGTTCATGAGGGCATAACAGACGCGGTTTTCGAGGTGCTCGGGGTGGACAATTCGGTCCGCTCACGCATTTCATATGGGGGCACCGCGCCTGATCAGGTGCGCACCCAGGTCGCCCGCTGGCAGGAGGTCTTGCAATGAACCGGCTTTACCCGCTGATGCTTCTGGCCGCGCTCGTCGCCCTAGCGGCCTGCGGCGCGTCTGACGCGCCCTCGGTCGATGGCGGGACCGACCTGAGCGACTTCTGGCGGCGCTGAGCGATGACCGCGTTGCGCCCGGTTTTTCTGGTTCTCGCCATCTGGGGGACCGTGCATCCGATGTACTGGTTCGTCAGCTGGTTCATGGAAAACGGCTGGTCGCTGATGGCGATGGTCGACGCCTGGCATGCCAATGCCGCCACCTCGGGGCTCGTCTGGGATCTGACGATAGCCGCCGTCGCGCTGACGCTCTGGGTGCTGGCAGAGAGCATTCGCAGCGGCAACTGGCGCGGGCTCTGGGCGATACCGGCGACTTTCTGTATCGGCGTCAGCTGTGGCCTGCCGCTCTATCTGTTCCTGCGACGCCCGGTGGCTGAACCCGGCAGCAGGTTGAATTTCTGACAGCGACACTCGCGACACCGGGGGACGGCTTGGACCATTTTCTATACAAGAACGGGCATCTGCATGCCGAAGACGTGCCGCTGCGCGATATCGCCGCCTCTGTGGGCACGCCGTTTTATTGCTATTCCTCCGCCACGCTGAAGCGCCACTTCGCGCTGTTCACCGAGGCGCTGTCACCGCTGCCGCATCTAGTCTGCTTTGCGGTCAAGGCCAATTCCAATGTCGCGGTCCTGAAGCTGCTGGGTGACCTGGGTGCGGGGATGGATGTGGTCTCTGGCGGGGAATACCTGCGCGCCAAAGCAGCAGGCGTGCCGGGAGAACGGATCGTCTTTTCCGGCGTTGGCAAGACGCGCGAAGAAATGGGGTTGGCGCTTGGCGGCGGCGTCCGGCAGTTCAACGTTGAATCGGAACCTGAGCTTGAGGCACTGTCTGAGGTCGCCACTACCATGGGGATCGAAGCACCGATCGCCCTGCGCCTCAACCCCGATGTTGACGCCAAAACCCATGACAAAATCTCGACCGGACGCAAGGAAGACAAGTTCGGCATCCCCATCGCACGCGCCAGCGAGATCTATGCCCGCGCCGCCCAGCTTCCGGGTATCCGCGTCGTAGGGATCGACATGCATATCGGTAGCCAGTTGACCGATCTCGCCCCGTTCGAGGCCGCTTATACCAAAATGGCCGACCTGACGCGCCAGTTGCGCGCCGAGGGGCATTTTATCGAGCGGCTGGATCTGGGCGGCGGCCTTGGCATCCCCTACACCCGCTCGAACGAGGCCCCGCCCCTGCCGTCGGATTATGGAGCGATGATCCACAGGGTTCTGGGTGATCTTGGCTGCGAGATCGAGATCGAGCCAGGACGGCTGATCGCGGGCAACGCCGGGCTTCTGGTCTCGCAGGTGATCTACCGTAAGGCGGGCGATGAGCGCGAATTTCTGATTATCGATGCCGCAATGAACGACCTGATGCGACCGGCAATGTATGCGGCGCATCATGACATTGTCCCCGTCAGCGAACCTGCCCCGGGCGACGATATTGCGCCGGTCGATATTGTCGGGCCGGTCTGCGAATCAGGCGACACCTTTGCCCGCCAGCGCGACATGCCGCTACTGGTGGCTGGCGATCTGGTCGCCTTTCGCTCTGCCGGGGCTTACGGGGCAGTGATGGCGTCGGAATATAACTCGCGACCCCTTATCCCTGAGGTGCTGGTCAATGAGGATCAATTCGCAGTTATCCGGCCCCGCCCCGGGTTTGATGAAATGATTGCCCGCGATAGGATCCCCGACTGGATGTAAAAGGAAGGCCCATGCCGCGCGCCGCCATCGACCTGCCCGCCTCGGCCCCGCTCAGACGGGCGCTGTCGCTGACCCGCGCGGGGATGGTGGCAGAGCGGACAGCGCGTGCCTTCTGGTTGCCGCTGTCGCTGGCGCTGCTGACCGCAACCGCCGTGGCCTTTAACCTCTTTGGTCACCTGCCAGTCGGTTGGGCCTTTTGGGCGCTTGTAAGCGCGGCTCTCGCCATTGCGGGAACCTTTCTGTGGGGTCTGCGTCGCCTGCGCTGGCCGTCGCGGGCCGAAGCCGCGCAGCGGCTGGACCGCACCTTGCATGGTCGCCCGCTGGCTGCGATTGCCGATGCGCAGGCGATCGGTGCCAGTGATCCGGCCTCGGCTGCGCTCTGGGCCGCGCACCGTGCGCGAATGCAGGGGCTTGCCGCCAGCGCCCGCCCGGTGTCCCCTGATCTGCACCTCGCCCGTCAGGACCCCTACGCGCTGCGGCTCATCGCCCTGACCGCCGCCGTTGTTGCCCTGCTTTTTGGTGCGCCGCAGCGGATGGGCGAGATCGCAGGCCTGTCCACCCCGGCAGGCGCGGCCATCGGCCCCAGTTGGGAAGGCTGGATCACTCCACCCAGCTATACCGGGCGTCCGGGGCTCTATCTGAATGAAATCACCCGCGAGGATTTTGAGGTTCCGCAGGGGGCACGCGTGATCTTGCGGTTCTATGGTCCGCCCGGCAGCCATGAGTACTCGCAGGGGCTGGGCGATGAGGCCCAGAGCGACGAGACCGGCCAGTCGGTGCAGTTCGCCGCCCTCCAGCCCGGGCGGCTGACAATCGACGGCCCCGGCGGACGCAGCTGGTATGTCGTCGTTTTGCCCGATGCCGCACCTGAAATCTCCGCCACCGGCCCGGTACGGCGCGCGCGCGGCGGGGTGATGGAACTGCCGTTCCACGCCTCGGACGATCACGGCGTCACTGGCGGCGAGGCCGAAATCACGCTGGACCTGTCGGCCGTGGACCGTCGCCACGGCCTGACCTCAGAGCCTGAGGACCGTGAGTCGCTGCAACTGGACCTGCCGTTGCCGATGTCAGGCAACCGTGCCGAGTTTGACGACATTCTGCGCGAAGACCTGTCAAAGCACCCGTGGGCGCATTTGCCGGTGCAGGTGGTGTTGCGCGCCACCGATGCCGCCGGACAGACGGGCGAAAGCGAGACCATCACCGCAATCCTGCCGGGCCGCCGGTTTTTTGAGCCTTCTGCGCAGGCTGTGGCCGAGATCCGCCGTGATCTGCTTTGGAATATCGACAATGCGCCGCGCGCCGCACAGTTGATGCGGGCCATGCTGCATTTGTCCGAGGGCGCCTTTCGTGCCGAGGCCGCGCCCGGCATCCTGCGCGAATCGGTACGCGCGATCGAGGCGCGGCTGGACAGCGGACGCTGGACACCCGAGGCCCGTGATGAGGTCGCCACCAAGCTCTGGGATCTGGCGCTCCTGATCGAAGAAGGCGAACTGGCCAACGCCCGCGAGCGCCTGCGTCGCATTCAGGACCAGCTTGACGAGGCAATGCGCAGCGGGGCCAGCCGCGAGGAAATCGAAGACCTGATGGAAGAACTGCGCGAGGCAATGCGCGACTACATGCGCATGCTGGCCGAACAGCCCCGCGAACGCGGCGAGCGCCAGCCCGGCGAACAGATGGAGGTCACCGGCAACCAGATCCAGGAACTGATGAACCGCATTCAGGAACTGATGGAAGAGGGCCGTATGGACGAGGCTGCCGAGCTTATGGCGCGCCTCAACGAGCTTCTGGAGAACCTTCAGGTTACCGAGGGTGAAGGCGGCGAGCCCATGCCCGGATCAGAGGCGATGGAGGGTTTGGGGGACACGCTGGGTGATCAGCAATCGCTGGCCGATGACACGTTCCGCGAACTGCAGGAACAGTTCAACCGCAACTGGCAAGACCAGGACGGCGATAACGGACAGGGCCCGGGCCAAAGCGAGAGTGGCAGCGACCGGATGGACGATCTGGCCGAACGCCAGCAGGCCCTGCGCGAACGCCTGCGCGAGCAGCAACTGCAAATCCTGCCCGGCGAAGGCACGCCAGAGGGCGAGGGCGCGCTGGATGCGCTGGAAGAAGCCGAGCGCGCCATGGACGAGGCCGCCGAGGCCCTGCGCGAGGGCGATGCCCGTGGCTCGCTCGAACGTCAGGCCGAGGCCATGGACGCGCTACGCGAGGGTCTGCGCCAGTTCAATGACGCCATGCGCCAGGACCGCGCAGAGCGCGCAGATGGTGATGACGGGCAAGAGGGGCTGGCACAGGGCGAGGGTCGTGACCCGCTGGGCCGCCAGCGCCGGGGCGATTCGGCCTCGAGCGGCGATATCGGGTCGGTCGTTCCGGGCGAAGACCCGCGACAGCGTGCCCAGGACCTGATGGATGAGATCCGCCGCCGCTCGGCCGAACGCGAGCGCCCTGAAAGCGAACGCGATTACCTCAACCGCCTAATTGACCGCTTCTGATAGCTGCTGGGCACTGTGTGTTCATCTTGCGCCAAATACGCACGAAGACACCTCTTTGCAGGTAAAACCTGAGGCGGCGCGGCTTACACCCAGTCCAATGCGCAAGCGTCTCGCAAGATCGCCTGTGCGGCCGACGTGAAATCGTCGCCGTCTTCCAGATGTGTGGCACCCTCATGCATGACCAGCGGTGCCAGCAGGCGAAACGGGGTGCGCGCACCCTTTCTGGCTTGCACCAGCACACGCCCCGCCGCGCGCCCCGCGCGAGGGCAGAGCGGGCGCGCGGCCACCGCCCCTGCCCGCCCGCCGAGGGCTGCAAGAATATCGGGCAATCGCTCGGCCAGATGGATCATGGTCAACCATCCGCCGTCCTTCAGCCGCCGCAGCCCGGCATCGACCCAGGCAGCCAGCGGCGTTTCCTCCCGCAAAGCAGCCGCGCGGCCGGGGTCATGTGCTGCGGGCGCGCGCGGCGAATAGTAGGGCGGATTGGCCAGAACCTGATCAAAGCTCTGCCCCCGCACCTCTTGCGGCATCTGCACAAGGTCGCCGGTCACGATCGTCGCCTCCAACCCGTTGGCCGCGGCATTGCGTCGCGCAAGGTCGGCATAGGCCGCCTGCCGTTCCAGCCCCGAAAGTCGCAGCCCCGGCACCCGCTGACCCAGCGCCAGCAGCGCCACCCCTGTACCGCAGCCCAGCTCCAGCACCCCTTGCCCCGGCTCTGCCGCCACCGAAGCCGCCAGCAACACCGGGTCCGTCGCGGCGCGGTAGCCGCGCAATGGCTGCCAAATCGCCAGCCGCCCGCCCAGAAACACATCGCGGCTCAGATCCGTGTCAGCGAACCTCATGCGCGCCCCGGCTTCATCCATCAACCGGCAAACCATGTTCACGCAAGACGGCGCGTGCGACAAAGAAATCCTCGCGCCGGACCATCAGCCGCTGCGGCATGATACCCAGCCCGCTCATATGGACGTCCAGCGCAAAGACCTCTATACCCTCGCCCTCAAGAAGGACTGTTGCGAATGGAATGATCGTCGGATCGGATGTGCGCAGAAGTTCTTTCATTTCTTCACTAAACGGCAAGCGCTCCAGCTTGTCGAGCCTATCCAGAGGCCCCGCCACCGATGCAATCCACAACGCACCCTCATGACCACCTCGCTGACTGGCTCGCCGGTGATCTGGCGCGTGTCAACGCGCTGATCCGCGCGCGCATGGCATCTGAGCACGCTCCCCGCATCCCCGAAGTGACCGCCCATCTGGTTGAAGCAGGCGGCAAGCGCATCCGCCCGATGCTGACCCTCGCCGCCGCCCGCCTGTGCGGATACGAGGGAGAGAATCACATCCGGCTGGCTGCGACAGTGGAGTTCATTCATACCGCGACCTTGCTGCATGACGATGTTGTGGACGAAAGCACGAAGCGGCGCGGGAGGCCGACAGCGAACCTGTTGTGGGACAACAAATCAAGTGTGCTGGTGGGTGACTACCTCTTTGCCCGCGCATTTCAGTTGATGGTTGCCACCGAAAACCTGCGTGTGCTCGACATATTGTCAAATGCCGCAGCCGTTATCGCCGAGGGCGAGGTGCTGCAATTGACCGCTGCGCAGAACCTCGCAACAGATGAAACCATCTATCTACAGGTGATCCGGGGCAAAACCGCCGCGCTGTTCTCCGCCGCGACCGAGTCGGGCGGGGTGATCGCAGGCGCCCCGGAAGAGGTGATTCGCGCGCTGTTTGCCTATGGCGAGGCGCTGGGGATCGGATTTCAGATTGTCGATGATTTTCTTGACTACGGCGGTGCAGGCGATGCGATCGGCAAGAACCTGGGCGACGATTTCCGGGAACGCAAGCTTACCTTACCAGTGATCCGCGCACTGGCGCAGGCCGATGCCGGGGAACGCGTGTTTTGGGAACGTGTGATCGCGCGCGGCACGCAGGAAGCCGGTGATCTGGAGCAGGCCATCGACATCCTTAACCGGCGTGGCACGTTGGCCAGCACCCGCGAGACAGCGCTGGACTGGGCCCGGACCGCACGCGAAGCCCTGACAGTGCTGCCTGACCATCCGCTGCGCGACATGCTTGCCGATCTGGCGGATTATGTGGTGGCGCGCGTCAACTGAAACGCTTGCTAGCGCGTTTTGCGGCGGCGACAGGTGAAAGCCGTCAGCATGGTGTGTGGGCGCTTACCGCAGCAGTGGTAAAGCGACCGGGGCGTGCAAGCGCTGTGCTTGCGGCTTCGGCCTGCGCGAAATCCGCAAAAATGCCGAAACAAGTCGCCCCCGATCCCGTCATCCGGGCCAGAAGGCAGCCGGGCTGGCGGGCGATGTCAGTGATCACCGTTCGGATGTCCGGCAGCAGGGTGCAGGCCGCCCCCTCCAGATCATTGCGCATGTTCGCCAACCAGTCGCTGAACCGCGCAACATCAGGCCAAGGGGGCAAGTGATCCGGCATCGGGGGGTTATTGCGTTGGCTGAGGGCCTTGAACACCGCCGGTGTGGCAAGTGGAATGCCCGGATTGACGATCGCAAGCGCCAGATCCGGCACACCGGAAAGCGGGGTGATCACTTCGCCCAGCCCGCGCATCCGGCAGGGTTGTGGCGCGGCCAAGCAAACTGGAAGATCTGCCCCCAGCCGTATCAGTGCGTCCGTCCCCGGCAGCGCCAGCCCGTGTTCATGCGCCAGCAGCCGCAGTGTGGCCGCCGCATCGGCACTGCCGCCGCCCATGCCCGCAGCCACCGGCAGGCGCTTGTCCAGCCGGATCGCCACATTGCGCGCGCCGATCAGCCGAGCGGCGCGCAGCACCAGATTGTCCGCGCCCGGCGGCAGATCGCCCCCATAAGGGCCGGTGGTTTGCAGCGTTACATCGCCCTGCGCCGCCCTGATGCTCAGCCGATCCCCGATATCGGCAAAAATCACCAGCGAATCGAGCAAATGATATCCATCGGCACGCTGCCCGGTCACATGAAGTGTCAGGTTCAGCTTGGCCGGTGCAAGCGCAATCCGCTCCTCTACAGCAGGCATCACTCGTCCGGGTGCAGCGGCTGCGCGCCTTCGTCAGCGCGCACCTGATCCAGCCCGACCTCAAGCTTGCGCCGCACGCGATCCATATCCAGATCATCATGCGGGCCATAAGACAGCGCGCGCCGCCACTGAAACTGCGCCTCGCGCTGGCGGCCCACAGCCCAGTAGACATCACCCAGGTGGTCGTTGAGGATGGGATCGGTTGGCAACAGCTCGACCGCGCGTTCCATATGCGGCAGCGCCTCGTCATAGCGGCCCAGCCGGTAGAGCGCCCAGGCCAGACTGTCGACGATATAGCCGGAATCCGGCTCGCCCGCGACAGCGCGTTCGATCATTTCCAGCGCCTCTTCCAGCTTTTCCTGACGCTCGACCAGCGAATAGCCCAGATAGTTGAGCACGGTGGGCTGATCAGGTTCGATGGCCAGTGCGGCGCGGAAATCGGCCTCGGCCTGCGCCCACTGATCCGTGCGTTCATGCGACACAGCACGCGAGAAATAGGCGCGCCAGTCAGGTTCAAGCCCGCGCTCTTCCATCATCTCCATCGCGCGGTCATAGGCTGCGACCGCTTCTTCGTGGCGATTGGCCCGGCGCAGGAAATCGCCCAACACCTGCCCGGCGGCAATGGAATCAGGGTTCTGCGCGACCAGCCGCTCCAGCACCGCAATCGCTTCATCCATCTGACCGAGGGTTTCCAGCACCTGAGCCTGCCCCATGCCTGCGGCCATGCCGAACACATCATCTTCGGGGATCTGGCCATAGGCCTCGGCGGCAAGCTCGGGCTGGTCCATATCCTCAAACAGCTGCCCTATCTGCAGCAACGCATCGGTCAGTTCCGGGTTGATCCATTCTGCGCCGCGCGCATAAAGCAGCGCATCATGCTGGTTCTGGCCCGTACGCATGGCCGAAGCCATGACAGCAAAAACCTCGGCCATACCCTCGGCCGGATCAGAGATCAGACTGAAGGGCAGCGGCTGACCCTCAGTGTAGGCGGCCCGCATGGCCACGATCAGCGGATCATTCACGCCGGCGAAAATATCGTCGATCAGCGCAAGCGCATCATCGAAGCGCTCCAGTTGGCCCAACACCTGAGCATAGGTAATCATCCCCCGCCGACTGAGCGCACCCAGAACGTTGTAGCGTTCATCCTCCATGATGTCCGCTGCACTTTCGACATCGCCGACCAGTGCCAGCGCCAGTGCGCGGCAATACTGGGCAAAGGCCAGCATACCCTCCTGCGCCGCCACGTCATCAAGCGCAGCCAGCGCCTCGGTCATGCGGCCCTGGCCCAGGTGCGCCCATGCCAGCCCCAGCCCGTCGATCATCGGCAGCGTGCGCGCGCCGGTTTCCAGCAGATCAAGCGCGGTTTCATAGTCACGCCGGGCAAAGGCATCGGCCAGAAGTGTCAGCGCCGCCGCGTGGTTCTCAGGCATCATGACAATCAGATCGCGGGCGCGATCAGCTGCACGCTCATGATGCGCCAGCACAAGGTAGGAAACCGTCAGGCTTTCCAGTATGCGCGCGCTCTCGGGCTCAATCTGCAGCATCCGCTCCAGATACTGTGGCGCAGAGGCAAAGTCGTTCTGCGCCCCGGCCTCGCGTGCCGCCAGAAAGGCGCCGGAATAGCCGTCGCCGGGAAAATCGCTCTGTGCAGAGACCGGAGCGGCAAGCGCCGCCAGTGTTCCCGCCATGACGAACGCACGAAGGGAATGTGATCGAAACCTGAAGGCTACGGGCAAAACCTGCTCCCGGTAAGGATTGAGGGGGGCCGCAACGTCCGAAAACGCACAACCAGGACTTTCCCCAGATGTAGCGGGCATGGGCCGTCAGGGCAATCCACCCCCGGCATTGCCCCCATCCGCATCGATCATCACCGCGTGATCCGCTTACATATTGGGGTAATTCGGCCCGTCGCCCCCCTGCGGCGTCACCCAGTTGATATTCTGGCTGGGGTCCTTGATGTCGCAGGTCTTGCAATGCACGCAGTTCTGGAAGTTGATGACGAAGCGCGGGTCCTTGCCCTCTTCCTCGACCACCTCATACACCCCGGCCGGGCAGTAGCGCTGCGCCGGTTCCGCGTATTTCGGCAGGTTCACGGCGATTGGGACTGACGGGTCTTTCAGCGTCAGGTGGCAGGGCTGGCTTTCTTCATGGTTGGTGAAGGAAAACGCCACATTGGTCAGCCGGTCGAAAGACAGCACGCCATCGGGGCGCGGGTAGTCGATCGGCTTGAACTTCGACGCCTCGCCAGTGGCGGCAGCGTCCGTCTTGCCGTGTTTCAGCGTGCCGAACAGCGAAAAGCCCATCGTGTTGGTCCACATGTCCAGCCCGCCCAGGCCCAACCCGGCCATCAGCCCCCATTTGGACCACATCGGCTTGACGTTGCGCACCTTTCTCAGGTCCTTGCCCACCACGCCGGTGCGCAGCGCGGTCTCGTAAGCGGTCAGCTCGTCGCCCTCACGCCCCTCCTGGATGGCGGCAAAGGCTGCCTCGGCAGCCTCGATGCCGGAATGCATGGCGTTGTGGTTGCCCTTGATGCGCGGCACGTTCACCAGCCCCGCCGAACATCCCAAAAGCGCGCCGCCGGGGAACACAACCTTGGGGATGGACTGATAACCACCCTCGCTGATCGCCCGCGCGCCATATGCCACGCGTTTGCCGCCCTTCAGCAGTTCGGCCACCATCGGATGATGCTTGAAGCGCTGATACTCCATGTAAGGGTAGAGATAGGGGTTTTCATAGTTCAGATGGACCACAAAGCCGACCAGCACCTGATTGTTGTCCATGTGATAAATGAACGAGCCGCCCCCGGCAGCCGACCCCAGCGGCCAGCCCATCGTATGGGTGACCGTGCCTTCACGGTGCTTTTCGGGATCGATCTCCCAGATCTCCTTCATGCCAAGGCCGAACTTCTGCGGTTCCTTGCCCGATGCAAGCGCGAATTTCGACATGACCTCCTTGGACAGCGAGCCGCGCACGCCTTCAGACAAGAGCACATACTTGCCATGCAGCTCCATCCCCGGCTCATAGGCATCGCCCATGCTGCCATCAGGGTTCTTGCCGAACTCACCCGCAACAACACCCTTGACCCGGTCGCCATCATACACCAGCTCGGATGCTGCCATGCCCGCAAAGACCTCTACCCCCAGCGCCTCAGCCTGTTCGGCCATCCAGCGGCAGACATTGGCCATGGAAACGATGTAGCTGCCATGGTTGTTCATCAGGGGCGGCATCGGCCAGTTCGGCACCCGGATCTGCCCGGCCTGTCCCAGCATGTAGAAATTGTCGTGCTTCACCGGCACGGTGACCGGTGCGCCCTTGTCCGCCCAGTCCGGAATCAGCCGGTTCAGGCCTGACGGATCCAGTACCGCGCCCGACAAGATATGCGCGCCCACTTCCGAGCCCTTCTCCAGCACCACCACATTCAGATCGGCATCTAGCTGTTTCAAGCGGATCGCAGCCGACAGGCCCGCCGGGCCTGCGCCAACAATCACGACGTCATATTCCATGGATTCGCGTTCAATACCGGACATGGCTGTTCCTTATCTGGCGTGGGTCCCGGCCGTATGGGCAATTTTGTTGCGCGCAAGCGATAGCGCAGGCAGGGCCGCAGGGTCAATCACTACGCAGCGAAAGCGTTCACGGAAAAGCGGGCTGGGGGGCGCGGGCGTGGGGCTTGCATTTGGCGCGGCACTGGTATCAGGTGGTGGCTGACACGAAGCGCTGCCCCGGTCTAGGCCGTGGGCGTTTTTATTGATGGTGAAGGCCGATGGAAAAAATCCCCATGACCCGCCGCGGTTGCGATGCTCTGGAGCAGGAGCTGAAACAGCTCAAAAGCACAGAGCGCCCTGCGGTCATCCGTGCCATTGCCGAGGCGCGCGAGCACGGCGACCTGTCAGAGAACGCCGAGTACCATGCCGCGCGCGAAAAGCAGAGCTTCATCGAGGGCCGGATCAAGGAAATCGAAAGCATCATGGGCCGCGCCGAGGTGATTGACCCGGCGCGCCTGTCCGGGGCGATCAAGTTCGGCGCGACGGTCACTCTGATCGACGAGGATACCGAGGAAGAGCGCACTTATCAGATTGTCGGCGAGGCCGAGGCTGATATCGAAAACGGACTTCTGAACATCAGATCACCCCTCGCCCGCTCACTGATCGGCAAGGAACCCGGCGACTCCGTCGAGGTTCGCACACCGGGCGGCCAGCGCGGCTACGAGGTGGTGCGCGTCGAATACCGCTGACAACCGGAGGCCGGCGCCATGGCCGGGGACGTTCCCGACACCGAGACACCCGCCCCTCGCCGTGCGGCAAGGCTTTCGGCCGAACTGCTGGCCTTTGTGCTGTCGCTGGCCTGGTTCGGGCTGCTGGTTGCGGCTTTTGTTGTGCTGGGCGGGCGCGGTCTGCAAATCGCTGATGCGCTGGGGTTGGTGGTTGTGGCGCTGGCGGTGTTCCTGCCGGTGGCGCTGATCTGGCTGGCGGTGCTGGTGCTGCGCGCAGCCCGGCAGATGCGCGACGAATCAGCCCGCCTTGAACAAACCGTCGAGGCGATGCGCCGCGGCTGGCTGCGCGAACAGCAGGCGGCGGGGCTGGCGCTGAAACCCACGGTCGAGGCCAAACTGGACGCGATCGCCGAGGCGCAGCGCAAGACCGACAGCACGCTGACCATGTTCACCACCCGCCGCAGCGCCTCGCCCGTCCAGCCCGGGGGATCAGCAGCCCGGTCCGGGCAGGCCCGGCCTGATCATCCGGGCGAGGCGCAACCGGTTCTGGCGCTCGAAAACCCCTTGCCCGCCACTGACCCGCTTGAGGTGGATGATTTCATCCGCGCGCTCAATTTCCCCGACAATGCCCAGGACGAGGCCGGGTTCGCCGCGCTGCGCCGCGCGCTGGCCGACCATTCCACAGCCGAACTGGTGCGCGCGGCGCAGACCGTGCTGACCGCATTGTCGCAAGAAGGCATCTATATGGATGACCTGCGCCCAGACCGGGCGCGCCCCGATGTCTGGCGCGCTTTCGCGCAGGGTGCGCGGGGCGCGGCGGTGGCGGGGCTGGGGGGCGTGCGCGACCGGTCTTGCCTGGCGCTCACCATTGGCCGGATGCGCGCCGATCCGGATTTTCGCGATGCTGCGCATCGCTTCCTGCGCGCTTTCGACCGCTGCTTCACCGAATTCGAGATCCAGGCCTCGGACGGTGAAATTGCCCGCTTTGGCGAAACCCGCAGCGCGCGTGCCTTCATGCTACTGGGCCGGGTGACCGGCGTTTTCGGATGATTCCCAAATGACCCCTTCTTCTGAGCTTTCGACCTATCAGGGTTGGCTTCAGGGCCTGCGCGCGGGCACGCCCTTTGTGCTGGTGGTTACGCCCTTTGGAATGGTGTTCGGCGTGGTCGCCACCGAGGCCGGGCTGAACGTGTTAGAGACCATGGCCTTTTCGGTCGTGGTGATCGCCGGCGCAGCGCAGCTAGCCGCGATCCAGCTGATGACCGAGAATGCGCCGGTGCTGGTGGTGCTGGCCACCGGGCTGGCGGTCAATCTGCGCATGGCGATGTATTCGGCAGCCCTTGCCCCACATCTGGGCGCAGCCCCGGTCTGGCAACGGGCGCTGGTGGCCTATCTGATGGTTGATCAGGCCTATGCCACCGCCCATACCCGTTTCGAAGAAACGCCCGAAATGCCGCTGAGCGCCAAAGTGGGCTATTACTTCGGGGCCGTGACGCTGGTCATTCCGTTCTGGTATCTGGCAACGCTGGTCGGCGCGCTGGTCGGCAACCAGATCCCGGCGGGCCTGCCCATCGAATTTGCTGTGCCCGCCACCTTCATCGCCATTATTGCGCCGATGCTGCGCACGCTGGCCCATGTCGCCGCCGCGCTGGTCTCGGTGGTGGTAACGCTGGCACTGGCCTTTGTCCCCTATAACCTTGGCCTGCTGGTCGCCGCCATTCTGGCGATGATGACCGGTGCGCAGCTTGAACGCATGGCGGCGCGCAGGCGGGCGGGGCTGTGATGGATTATTCGCAGCTACAGATCTGGGCGATCATTCTGGGACTGGGCGTCGGCACGGTGACGCTGCGATTCTCTTTTCTGGGGCTGATCGGACGGCGGCACCTGCCCGAATGGGTGCTGCGGCATCTGCGCTATACACCGGTGGCCGTGCTACCCGGGCTGGTCGCGCCGCAAGTATTCTTTCCAGCCGCAACCGGCGGCGAAACCGACCCGGCACGGCTGGCCGCAGCGGCGGTAACGCTGGCAGTCGGTTACTTTACCAAAAGCGTGCTCTGGGCCATCGCCGCGGGTTTTGCCACGCTCATGGGGCTGATGGCGCTGGCGGGCGGCTGATCAGCCTCACCGCCCGGCGTATTGCTGGCGCTCGGTCGGTTCGCGGTCGCTTTCGATGCGCTCTTCGGTCACGCCGGGGATCTCGGCAAAGGCATCGGACAGCCGGTTGGGGTAAAAGCTCAGCGGAATACCCTCGAACCCCGGGATCTCTCGCAAGATCGCAGCGATAGAGCGCGCGCAATAGGCATCAGGGACCGGCCCGGCCTCTTTGGCCAGTTCCATGATGCGTTCGGCCACGTCAGGCGAAACCTGAAGTGTCTGAAGGCGCACATGGTGCGTGCGGCGCGCGTGGTAATAGGTGTAGACATACACCATCCGGTCGTTCATGCCGTAATGCACATCATGCCGCTCAGGCGCTTCAGGGTGCTGCCAGGTGCCCGCTGGATCGAACAGAACCCGCTCGCGACCGTTGATCAAAAGCGCCGCATGCTCACCGCGCCCGCTTTCATTGCTGACCACGTTGAACAGCCGTATCTCAGTCGGCCCGTCGTGGACATAGCGCGCGGCCAGTACGTCCTCATCCGGGGCATAGACCGCAGGCTTGACGCAGGCGGCCATAAAGGCAAGGGCCACTACGGCCAACACACGCGACAGGATTGGCGGCATGGACACTCTCCCGGCAAGTCAACACCGCGCAGCCCGGGCAAGGGCTACGCGGTGTGGAGCGGCATTGGTCAGGCGTTGACCAGCGCCAGAAAAATCAGAATGCCGATGGAAATGCCCGTAACCCAGGCTGACATCTTCAGAAAGCCCGCAAAGGTCTTCTCCTGCTCAGTGGTGTCCATCGAACCGTGTTCATGCTTGGCCATCTGTGCCTCCGTTTCAATCTTTTCCAAGCGTGCATAAACCAAGCCCGCAACGCTGTCACGCCTCTTGCTGCCCGCCGCCCAACTCTCGCGAGGAATACTGCATATCTGCGCGTGCGTGCAAGTACCGGACCAGATTGGCGGGGATAAGCGAGGTGCGGACACCCTCGAACCCCGGAAGCTCCCTGAGAAGCGACGAGACGCCATAGGCGCATCCGCCAAAGCAATAGGGTTCACGCGACTCGGCGATCTCGACGGCTTGCAGGGCGACCGCGTCCGGCACCTCGGTTTCCCACAGATGCAGCGTCCAGATATCGGCCGAGCTGAGCAGCGAAGAGCGTGAAAGATACGACGCCTCCAGCTCAGGACTGAACCCGCGGGTAACATCCAGTCGGCGAACCGCCCGCGGGTCGCGCCAGAACCCGCCCGGATCATACAGAACGCGATCATCTGGCGTGTAGATGATCAAGCCCGTGTGCATCATGAAATCGATCGGTTCGACCTCGAACACCGCGATGCGCAATCGGCTTGGGCCATCATGCGTATAGCGCGGCGCGAAGGGGCCAGGCCGCCCGAATACCACGCCCGCACATCCCGGTAGCGCAGCCATTCCCCCCAGCAAAAAACCGCGCCGGGTAACACCTGTCATGTCACTCATCTCATGTACTCGTTACGCTGCTTCAGCAGATCAGCACGCCTGCCAGAGCCAGGCGCCATCCTCACCCCGTTTACGGCTCACCCGGTTTGTCGCCAGAAGATGATTGAGATGTGCGATGGTCTCCACCAGCGCCAACCCATAGACACCCGGCCCGATGTCGCGCTTGAAGAGCGGCGCGAAGCATTCGGTGGCACGCTTGGGTGCGTCAAGATGTGCCACCAACCGGTCCAGCCCGCTGACATGATTCTCGATCATCTGCCGCAACCGCGTAGGCAGCCCGGTGAACGGCATCTTGTGACCGGGCAGGACCAACTGGTCGTCGCGGGCAAAAGCCCCCAGCGCCGCGCAGCTTTCCAGCCAGTCGCCCACCGGGTCAGCCTCGGGTTCGGTCGCATAGACGCCCAGATTGGCGGAAATGCCGGGCAAAAGCTGATCCCCGCCGATCACCAGATTGTCGTCCAGGCTCCATAGCGTGACATGTTCAGGTGCGTGGCCATTGCCCATCCGCGCGACCCATTGCCGCCCGCCAATGGCAACCTGCGCGCCCTCGATCAAACGGTGGAACCCCAGCGGCATCGGTGCGACGACATCGGCAAAATTGAAAGGCCGCTCCTCGGCGCGTTGCGCCAGCAAATCGGCCTCCATCCCTGCCGCGCGCCAGAAGGCAAGCGATTCTGGCGCAGCGCGCTCCTGTTCATCGAGAACCAACATGCGCGCGAATAGCCAGGCGGTGCGCGAGGTCCACAACTCGGCGCCGTGTTCGGCCTGAAACCAACCGGCAAGGCCAATATGATCCGGATGGTGATGCGTCGCCAGAACCCGGGTCACCGGTCGCCCGGCCAGCGGGCCTGCCAGCAGCGCCTGCCACATCTCGCGCGTTTTTGAGGTGTTGAAGCCCGTGTCGATCACGGTCCAGCCGGGACCGTCATCAAGCGCATAGACATTCACATGATCGAGCGCCATAGGCAGCGGCAGACGCATCCAAAGCACGCCCGGCGCCACTTCGATGGCCGCGCCGGGTTCTGGCGGGGTATCGAACGGATACCTGATCAGGCCCGGCGGTTCATTATCCAACATACTCACGCGACGTCCAGATCCTCCGGGGACAGATCATACAGCCCCGCCTCTCCGGCGCGCACCTGGGCCAGCAGCCCTTCATGCTCGGGCAGAATACGGGTGACATAGACCCGTGCCAGCTTTTCGCGCACGCCGTCCGGTGCGGCAATGGCGGCGCGAAGATGATAATGCGCTCCAAGCACGCGGGCAAAGGCGCGCAGATAAGGCACCGCCCCGGCGAAACGCGCATTCATTTCCTGCCCCAGAAGCCACTCGGTTGCCTCGCGCAGTGATTCGGCGGCCGACCAGACGGATTCAGCCAGTTCGGACTGGCTGGCGCGCGCGGTCTCGGCATGATCCTCGATTTCCTGCAGCAGGCGAAACGCCTCCTCGCCGCCATCCATCATCTTGCGCCCCACCAGATCCATGGCCTGAATACCGTTGGTGCCCTCATAGATGGGCGTGATGCGGGCATCGCGGAAAAACTGCGCCGCACCGGTTTCCTCGATAAAGCCCATCCCGCCATAGACCTGCACACCCTGGCTGGACACCTCGCAACCAATATCGGTGCCATGCGCCTTGGCTATCGGCGTCAGAAACGCGGCGCGCGCTTTCCACGCCTGCGCCCCCGTGGCGCGGCCCATGTCGATCGCCACGCCGCAATCCAGCGCAATTGCGCGCGCGGCAAAAATCTCGGCGCGCATCATGGCCAGCATCCGGCGTACATCAGCATGATCGATGATCGCCCCATCGCCCAGCGGTGTGCGGCCCTGCCTGCGATCGCGCGCATAGGCCAGCGCATGCTGATACGCGGCCTCGGCCACGCCGATGCCTTGCGCCCCGACACCAAGGCGCGCGTTGTTCATCATGGTAAACATCGCGGCCATGCCGCCATGCGGCTTACCCACCATCCAGCCTTTTGCCCCGTCATACTCCATCACAGCCGTGGGCGAGCCATGGATACCCAGTTTGTGCTCCAGTGAAACCACGCGCAGGCTGTTGCGCTCGCCCGGGTTGCCCTCGGCGTCCGGGATCAACTTGGGCACCATGAACAGGCTGATGCCGCGCGTGCCTGCCGCGCCGTCAGGCAGCCGCGCCAGAACCAGATGGCACACGTTTTCCGCCACGTCATGATCGCCCCAGGTGATGTAGATCTTCTGCCCGGTGATCGCATAGGTGCCGTCGTCATTGGGCGTGGCCCTGGTGCGCAACGCCCCAACGTCCGAGCCCGCCTGCGGTTCGGTCAGGTTCATCGTGCCGGTCCATTCGCCCGAGGTCAGCCTGGGCAGATAGAGCGCCTTCAGCGTGTCATCGCCGTGATGCTCCAGCGCCTCGATCTGGCCCTGCGTCAGCAACGGGCACAATTGCAGTGACAGACAAGCCCCGCTCATCATGTCGTTCACGGCGGTGTTGAGCGCCAGCGGCAGGCCCATCCCGCCATACTCCGTCCCCGCAGCCAGACCGATCCACCCCCCCTCGGCAATGGCACGATATCCGGCGGCAAAGCCGGGCGATGTGCGCACAATCCCGTTCTCCAGCCTGGCCGGGGTCAGATCACCGGCACGGTTCAAGGGCGCCAACACCTCAGAGGACAAGCGCCCTGCTTCGGTCAGGATCTGCTCGGTAACATCCGGACCCGCCTCGGCGAACAGCTCCGTCGCAGAGAGTTGGGCGTAGTCCACAACATGATCGAACAGAAAACGGAAATCGCTGACGGGGGCCTTGTAAGACATGCTGGGTTCTCCGGTCGGGCGGGTCTGCCCCTGAGTGCAACGAATGGACGCCGCTTGGCAAGCCCGCCATGGGGCGGTATTGGCCCAAGATAGCGTCACAGGGCGGCGCAACAAACCTGAACGCGACGTCACAACCTCCGCCCCGAGCCCCGGAACCTGAGATGACGAAGACCCTCATACTCCCTGCAGACGACACCGGGCTGGCGCAAGCCGCAGCCATTCTGCGGGCGGGCGAGTTGGTGGCCATGCCCACGGAAACGGTCTACGGGCTGGCGGGGGACGCATGCAACGACCGGGCTGTGGCGCGCATTTTTGACGCCAAGAACCGGCCACACTTCAACCCGCTGATCGTGCATCTGTCGCAACTGGATCAAGTGGCGCAGATCGCGCGCCTGACGCAGCTGGCCGGGCGCCTGGCCCACGCGTTCTGGCCCGGCCCGCTGACGCTGGTCCTGCCGCTCGCCCCCGGTCACGGCCTGTCGCCGCTGGTCACGGCGGGGCTGGAGACGGTGGCGCTGCGCATGCCCGCTCATCCGATCGCCCGCGCCCTGCTCGAACGCTTCAACGGGCCACTGGCCGCACCCTCTGCCAATCCGTCTGGCCGGATCAGCCCGGTCAGCACAGCGCATGTTCTGGCCGGGCTGGACGGACGCATCGCTGCGGTGATCGATGGCGGGGATTGCGCGGTGGGGCTGGAATCAACCATCCTTGATGCCACGGGCCCTGCGCCGCGACTGCTGCGCGAAGGGGGGCTGGCGCGAGAAACGATCGAGGATGTGCTGGGCCTCGAAATCGCAACCCCGTCGCCGTCGGATACCATTTCAGCGCCGGGTCAGCTCCGCTCGCATTACGCCCCGCGCGGCAGCCTGCGGCTGAACGCCCATACGCCGGAAAAGGGCGAGATATGGATAGGCTTTGGCCCTGACACCCCCGGCACCGAGGGGCTGACCCTTTCAGCCAAAGCCGACCTTACCGAAGCCGCGGCCAGCCTTTTCCATATGCTCCACAAGGCCGATGCGCTGGCAGGCCCCACAGGCCGGATCGCGGTAGCCCCGGTCCCCGAAACCGGCCTCGGCCGGGCCATCAACGACCGCCTGCGCCGCGCTGCCGCGCCGCGCTGAGCGCCATTCACCCTCCGCCGGCTTCATCTTGCCCCAAATACGCTGGGGGTGAATGGCCGAAGGCCAGAGGGGGCGACGCCCCCTTTCCGCGTGGCGCAGCCACGCGGCCCGGCCCAACAAACGAAGCGGGCGGGCGTCAGCCCGGGCGCGACGCTTTGGCGGGAGCCGCCACCGGTTGCGCCGCTATTGCCCCGCCGGGCGCGGCGCGAAAGGCAGACTGCTGGACAGGCCGCCATCAACCACAAGCACTTGCCCGTTGACATACGAGGCCGCATCCGACGCCAGAAACGCCACCACCTCGGCGACTTCCTCCGCCTCGCCGCCACGCCTTAACGGGTTGAGCTGCCCAATCCGATCTTCCCGGCCCCGCTCGCGAGCTGCCGCATAAAGCGGCGCGGTCATCGGCGTCTCGATCAGCCCCGGCGCAACCGCATTCACCCGAATGCCGGTGCCCGCAAGCGCGTTGGCGGTGGTCTGAACCAGATTGATGACCCCCGCTTTCGAGGCCGAATAGGGTATTCCCCCCGCCCCCGCCCGCACCCCCGCCACCGAGGCCGTGCAGATGATCGACGCCCCGGCCCCCAGATGCGGCAAGGCGGCAGTGATCGCCAGCCAGGGGCCAATCAAATTGATCCGCAGGATCTCGGCGAATTCCGCCGCGCCGGTCGTGAGGCTGGGCACCAGCGGCCCCGATATCCCGGCATTGGCATGCAGGATGTCGAGCCGCCCGAAGCTTGCAATGACACTGGCGATGACGGCCTCGACCCCTGCTGCCGTGGCACAATCGCACACCACCGCCTCGGCCTGTCCACCTGCCTCGCGGATCAGATCGGCAGTCGCACCCACGTCAGGGTTCATATCCGCCACCACCACCGATGCCCCGCGTACGGCCAGCAACCGGGCACTGGCCCGGCCAATCCCGCCCGCCGCACCAGTGACGATGGCGGCTTTTCCGCCGAGGCTCACCCCGGCAGCCCCCGGGAGGTGACCATCGGCTTCCAGCCAGTATGGTTCAGCCCCTTGCGCTTCTTGATCTCCATGCGCGCCAGCTGATCGCGATGCACCTCGTCCGGCCCGTCAGCCAACCGCAGCACACGCGCAATGGCATAGGCGATCGCGGTACCGAAATCATTGCCGGTGCCGCCGCCGCCGAACACCTGAATCGCCCAGTCCGACACCTGACACAGCATGTTCGGCACAGCGATCTTGATCATGGCGATCTCGGCGCGGGCTTCCTTGTTGCCCACGGTATCCATCCGGTGCGCGGCATGCAGCGTCAGCAGGCGGCATTGGTCGATCATGATCCGCGCCTCGGCAATGCGCTCACGCGTGACGCCCTGTTCCGCAACCGGCTTGCCAAAAGCCACCCTCTGCAAGGCGCGATCAATCATCAGTTCCAGCATCCGTTCGGCCATGCCGATCGAGCGCATGCAATGGTGAATGCGCCCCGGGCCAAGCCGTCCCTGTGCAATTTCGAACCCTCGACCCGGTCCCAACAGCATATTCGAGGCCGGAACCCGCACATTTTCAAACAATACCTCAGATGCCCGGTCCGGCACGCCGTAATAGCCAAAAACTGGCAACGAGCGGGTGACGGTCACGCCCGGCGCATCCATCGGCACCAGAATCATGCTTTGCTGCTTGTGGCGATCAGGGTTGTCGGGGTCGGTCTTGCCCATGAAGATGCAGATCTTGCACGCCGGGTTCGAGGCGCCTGTGGTATACCACTTGCGCGCATTGATGACATACTCATCGCCATCGCGGCGGATCTGGCCCTGAATATTGGTCGCGTCCGACGAGGCCACATCAGGCTCGGTCATGGCAAAGCACGAGCGGATCTCGCCTGCTAGCAGCGGCTCCAGCCATTGTGCCTTGTGCGCGTCGGTGCCGTAGCGCTCAATCACCTCCATGTTGCCGGTATCGGGCGCGTTGCAGTTGAACACTTCCGGCGCCAGAAGCGAGCGGCCCATGATTTCGCACAGATATCCGTACTCAGTGTTGCTCAGCCCTGCCCCGCGCTCGCTTTCGGGCAGGAACAGGTTCCACAACCCGGCCTCGCGGGCCAATGGCTTCAGGTCGTCCATCACCGGATAGACCTTGAATGGCCCCAGCTCCTCGGCCTCGCGAAAATAGCGGGCCTCGTTGGGATAGATGTGCTGGTCCATGAAGTCCTTCAACCGGACCTCCAGATCCAGAACGCGGGCGGACTTTTCGGGGATCATGGCAGCCTCCTCTTTTGCCCCAGCCTAGCGGGTGAATTCACATCTGACAAGATCGTCTGACGATTAATCTTGCCTTCCCCCGCCCCGCCGGGCATCCTGAGCCACAAGCAAGACGGGCACAAACGCGGGAGGGCAGGATGGCCGAGGCGGAACTCAACAACTGGATGGCCGCGCATGTGCCCGGCTATCAGGGACCTCTGACCCTGAACCGTCTGGCAGGCGGGCAGTCCAACCCCACATGGCGCGTCGACGCCGCCAGCGGGCGCTATGTTCTGCGCCAGAAGCCGGTCGGCGATGTGCTTCCCTCAGCTCATGCGGTTGATCGTGAGTACCGGGTGATGAAGGCATTGTCCGACACCCAGGTGCCCGTGCCAAAAGTCCTGGCGCTCTGCGAGGACGTGACGGTGATGGGCTCCATCTTTTTCGTGATGGAATATCTGGAAGGGCGCACCCTGTTCGACCCGCGCCTGCCCGGGTTGTCGCAAGACGACCGCGCAGCAATCTTTGATCAGATGAACGCCACCATAGCCGCCATCAGCATGGTTGATCCGGTGGCGGTAGGTCTGGGCGACTACGGGCGACAGGGCGGCTATGTTGAGCGCCAGATCAGGCGCTGGTCCAAACAATACCGCGCCAGCGAAACCCGGTCGATCCCGGCCATGGATGCGTTGATCGACTGGCTGCCCCAGAACATGCCCGACACGCCGGAAGAGGTGCGCCTGGCGCATGGCGACTTCCGGCTGGACAACCTGATCCTGCACCCGACCGAGCCACGTGTTCTGGCAGTGGTGGACTGGGAGCTTTCCACCCTCGGCTGCCCCTATGCCGATTTCGCCTATAACGTGATGGCCTGGCGGATCGAACCATCGCTGTTTCGCGGGCTCGGCGGGGTCGATCTGACGGGCACCGGAATCCCCTCAGAGGATCAGTATATCAACCTTTGGTGCCAGCGAACCGGGCGCAAACGGCCCGATAACTTCGACTTTTACGTCATTCTGAGCATGTTCCGCATCGCCGCTATCGTGCAGGGTATTGCCCGCCGCGCGCTTGATGGCACCGCCGCAGACCCCAACGCAACCGAAATGGGCGCCAAGGCCGCCCCGCTTGCGGACATCGCCTGGAATATGGCGCGGCAGATGAAAGGGTAGTCTTCGGTGAACACGCAACCGCCGAGATCCTCCCCGTCTGGCCCCGAGGCCATCGTGCGCGATATCCTGCACGGGCTGTCCGAGGGGCGGTTTGCCCCGGGGCAACGGCTGGTCGAGCCTGATCTGATGGCGCGCTACGGCGTCGGCCGCTCGACGGTGCGCGAGGCGCTGGGGCGGCTGGCCGCCGGCGGCGTGGTGGTGCAGCCCCCTCATCGCGGCGCGCAGATCCGGCTGCTGACCCGGCGCGCCACACGCGATCTGTTGCGCGTGACCGAATATCTGCTTGGCCTCGCCGCCCGGCAGGCCGCCGAGGCAGTGGCGTGCGGCGCGGACCCCGCGCCCCTGATAGACGCGGCAGCACGCTATGCGCAGTCTGACCCTGAAACTGAAACCCGCGCCCGTGCCCGTTACTACCGCGCACTGATCGCCCTGAGCGGCAATGATGAACTCGAACGCCTTTTGCCGACCCTGCAGGTCCATCTGATCCGCGCCCAGTTGCGCGCGGCCCGCCCCCGCGCTGCTGATGAACGCACCATCCTGATCGCGGCCATCAGCGCCGCCCGGCCCGACGCTGCTGAAACCGCCGCGCGCACCCCGCTCAGCCACCTGATCGCCAGCCTTGACGCCCTGCCAGACAGCGCCTTCGCCCCAGACCCCTGAGCCGCCCGGCTGGGCGGGGCGGGCGGTCACCAACTCAGGCAGCGCCCCATTCATCTGCTCACAAATGTCCCCCCGGGGGGGTGAATTGGCCGAAGGCCAAGAGGGGGCCGCGCAGGCCCCCTTTCTGCCGGTTCAGAACAACAGCCAGACCAGCCCCAGCGTGATCGGCGGTGCGGCCACCAGAATTCCGGTCCGGATCATGTCCGAGACCACGAAGGGCAGCACCCCGCGATAGGTTTCCATCATCGTGACCCCGCGCGCCATCGAGTTGATGATGAACAAGTTCATCCCCACTGGCGGAGTTATCAGCCCCACCTCGACGACAATCAGCACCAGTATGCCAAACCAGATCGCCGTTTCCTCGGGGGTCATGCCGAAATCCAGCCGCATGATGATCGGGAAGAAGATGGGGATCGTCAGCAAGATCATCGACAGCGAATCCATCACGCAGCCAAAGACCAGATAGATCAGCAGGATCGCGAACAATACCAGGAAGGGCGAGGTACTGAGCCCCTCCACCCAGTCGGCGGCGAAATAGGGCAGCCGGGTGAAGCCGAGGAAAGAGTTGAACACCGCAGCGCCCAGCACAATGAAAAAGATCATGCCCGTCGACACAGCGGTGGAGCGGAAGCAGTCCAGAAGCGCCGCCCAGCCCAGTTTGCCGCGCACAAAGGCCACCAACCCGGTTCCGGCAGCCCCGACCGCCGCGCCCTCGGTCGGGGTGAAGATGCCGATGTTCATGCCACCGATCATCACCACGAAGATCACCACAACGGGCCAGATCTCGCTCAGTGCGCGGAACCGGTCCAGTATGCTCAGGCGCGGCGTGCGCACAGCGTCCTTGGGGTTCAGGCGCACCATCACCGCCACTGTCAGCATGTAGCCCAGCGCGGCCAGAAAGCCCGGCACCATGGCTGCGACGAACAGCTTGGCGATATTCTGCTCGGCCAGTATTGCGTAGATCACCAGCACGATCGACGGCGGGATCAGAATGCCCAGCGTCCCGCCTGCGGCCAGCGAGCCCGTCGCCAGCGCGCCGGAATAGCCGTGGCGACGCAACTCGGGCAGGGCCACCCGGCCCATCGTTGCGGCGGTCGCCAGCGACGAGCCGCAGATCGCCCCAAACCCCGCCGAGGCCCCCACGCCCGCCATCGCAACGCCGCCCCGCAGATGCCCCAGCCAGCCGGCGGCGGCGCGAAACAGCGCCTCGGACAACCCGCCCTTCATGGCAAACGCACCCATCAGCAGAAACAGTGGCACAACCGACAGCGAGTAGCTGGAGAAGGTCTCGACCGCGACATGCTTGAGTTGGTTGAGCACCGGCGGCCAGCGCCCGCGCACCACATACAGGCCCAGAATACCGCAGACTAGCATCGCCAGTCCGATCGGCATACGCAACGCGATCAGCAAGAGAAGAACGCCAAAGAAGATCGTGGCGATCTGCAACCCGGCCATACCCGCAAAAGCCGCACGCAGTCCGTCTGCCAGATACACCAGCCCGATTTCGACCGCAAACCACACCAGCACCGGCACCAGAACGACCGCCACCGCCGACAGCGCCGCGCGACCGGTGGGCATGCCCTGCACAAAACGCAAAAGGACGAAAAGGGCCAGCCCCAGCCCGGCAATCACCAGCCAGATCATACACCCGTTCCCTTCGGCTCGCCTGCGCCCAGCGCCTCGTTCAGGCTGCGCCAGACGGTATAGCCGCTGACCAGCGCAAAGCTGTAAAGGCCGATCATCCCGCCGACATAACTGTACCACAGCGGAATCTGCAAAATCAGCGATGTCTCGGCAAAGCGGCGCTTGTCCTCCAGACCCAGGCCCAGTTGCCGCGCCAGCACCACGACAGCCACCGTCAGCACCAGATTGGTGATGACCGCCAACACCGCAAGCCCGCGCTCGCCCAGAAGCGAGACAAAGATATCCACCGTCACATGACCACGGTTGAACTGTGCCCAGGCCAGAAAGCAGAAGATCGCCATGCCCGCACCGATCGAGACAATCTCAAAATCACCCGGTATTGGACCCAGCTTCCCGAACCCAAGACCCGCGCGGGCCAGTCCGCGGCCGATGATCGAAACCACGGCGGTCAGCATCACACCGGTCAGGATGAACCCACCCACCAAAGCCAACAGATTGGCGAACCGGCCGATCCAAAGGCCGACAAAGGCCTCAGCCTCAGGCAGAATCCCGGTGTTCGGCGCAGGTGGCGGCGCAGGGTCATGGTCGGTTCCGGCGCCGGTCATGGGCAATTTCTCATATCGGGGAGTTCCACGGCTTGGCGTTTTCGGATTGCTGCCACCGGGGACGGCGCCTTGCCGCCCGGCAGCCAGCCAGTTGATGCCGGGGCATGGTTGACATGCCCCGGCGGTCGGCGTGCGTGATCAGCGCGCCAGTTCTTCTTCGAGAAGCGCCTCGAAATCGGCGATCAGGGCCGCGCCGTCGATCCCGCGCTCATCCATCTCGGTGATCCAGCCCGCGCGCACCGGTGCCGCAGCGTCGCGCCAGGCATCCAGCGCATCGCCGTCAACGGTGATGATGGTATTGCCGCGTTCCACCGCGATATCCCGCGCCGGGGCGTCGGCCTCATGCATCACGCGGCCCACCCAACCCGAGGTTTCGATGCCCGAGTTGGCGTCGATCACCGCGCGCAGGTCTTCGGGCAGGGCCTCGTAGCTGTCAGGGTTCATGCCGAAGATGAAGAAGGTGGTGTAGAGCGAACGATCACCCCCGAACTCTGTATGCGTATCCACCAGTTCTGCCACACGCAGCGAGGTCGTTACTTCCCACGGGATCACCGTGCCCTCGATCACGTTGCGTGACAACGACTCGGGCACCTGCGGCACGGGCATGCCAACGGCAGTGCCGCCCAGCGTTTCAATCAGCCGTGTCACAAGCCGGGTCGGGCCGCGCACGGTGCGCCCCTGCATGTCGTCCGGTGTCTCGATCGCCGGGGCACGCATATGCATCTGGCCCGGCCCATGGACATGCATGGCAATCGGGCGCACGCCTTCGAATTCGTCCTGCATATGCATCTCATAGAAGCGCCACGCGGCACGCGAGGTTGCCTCGGCATCACCGCCGATAAACGGCAGGTCAAGCACTTCGGCACGCAGGAAACGGCCCGGCGTATAGCCCGTCAGCGTCCAGACAATATCGACAACACCGTCGCGCGCCTGATCAAAGAGCGAGGGTGGACCACCTCCCAACGACATGGCCGGATACACCTCGACCGCGATGCGGCCATCGGATTCGTCCATGACCTTTTGTGCCCAGGGCTCGATGAACTGCGAGGGCACCGGCGCCTGCGGCGGCAGAAAATGGTGCACGCGCAATGTGACCTCCTGCGCCTGCGCCGCCGTCAGCGCGCCCCCTGCAGCCATGACACCAGCCAGACCGGCCGCGACAACTATTCTTTTCAGCATTTCTTCCTCCCGTTAAGCATGGTCGGCTGACCCCACCCTGGCCACCCGTTCATTGCAAGCGCAACAATATGCGGCACCAATTTCGAGTCAAGGCCTCATCTTTTTTCGCGCATTGTGCCCACACCTTAGCGCAAGGACGGCACGAATGTCTTGAGGATGATCGCCAGATCAAGGCACAAACTCTGACGCGCTTGATATATCAGATCCAGCCGTGCCTTGCGCGGAACACAGGCGCGGCAATAGATCGCATCGGTTTCCTCGGCCGACCGCGATTTGGCCAGCAGCCATTCCTCATGCCGGTTGAAATGGACGGTGGCCAGCCCGGTGATACCCGGGCGCGAGCGCAAGACCTGCTCATATATGTCCGGGAACCGCTCGACATATTCGCGCAGCGGCGGGCGGGGGCCGACCGCCGAGATATCGCCGCGAAACAGGTTGAACAGCTGCGGCAGCTCGTCCAGCCGGGTGCGGCGCAAAAACGCGCCAACCCGCGTGATCCGGTCTGCCTTGTCGCCGCCTGAAACCCCGCTGTCATTTGGGTCCGGGCGCATGGTGCGGAACTTATAGAAGCGAAAACCCTGAGTCGGGGTCTTCATCCGCTCTCCTGTGTGAAAAACCGGCCCGCCCTCGGTCAACCAGATTACCAGTGCGATCACGCCAATGATCGGCAGCACAATGACCGACAGAACGCAGGCCGTGAACAGATCGAACAGGCGTTTTTGGAAAGTCATGCGGCGCTCCGGCAGGTTGTCCATTGCGCCACGATGTCAGCAGCGGTGCTTTCGGTTTCCGCAAGGGGCACAAGTTTCGTCAATGCACTGCAATCAAGGGTCAGTCGCTGAATCGCCGCCTTGGGGGCGGGTTGCCAGCGCCAGTCCAGCTTCGCCGCATGGGCCAGATCGGCCATGCCCACAGCACGAGGGGCGGCGATGTTGAGCACCTGCGGCAACCTGTCAGGGAGCCGCGCGAGCGCCAGCACCACCCGTGCCAGGCTTTTCGGCCCGATATACGAGCGCAGCGGCCCCCCGCCGTCAGCGAAACGATCGATTGTCAGTGGCGCATCTGTCGCGGCATTGAGCAAAAGCGCATCGGCGCCCGCGACGTTGCCGATGCGCAGACAACACACCTCCAGCCCGCGCGCCCGCGCCTGCGCACAGGCGGCTTCCAGTTCCAGCTTGGCACGCCCGTAAGGTGCAGTGGGCTCCGCCTTGTCGCTCTCATGCCACGGCTGATCGCGCCCCTTGCCATACACGGCCGAGGACGAGGCCACCAGCAGCCGGGTGATCCCAGCTTCGCGGGCAGCGTTCAGGCAGGCCTCAGCCAGCTGGCGATTGAGCGCAAGGTCGCGCCCGGTGCCTGGCGTCGCCCCGGCCAACACCAGCATGGCGCGCGGCACGCCGTGGTCCGTGACCCAATTGCACAGGGGCGCGGCCCCATCCAACGGCGACCAATGCAGCTCCGCAAGCGAAGTGGTCAGCGCCGCAGGTCCGCGCCGTTGCAGCACAACCGAAGCGCCGGTGCCTTCCCAGACCCGGGCCAGCAACCGGCCCACGCGGCCACTTGCGCCAGTAACTATCAGGTCAGGGTGGGTCAGATTCTCGGCTGGCATGGGGCTTTCGGCTGGCTTTTCCCTTCCATGCCACGCCGGCCCGAAAGACGCCAGTATCCAGTCGGTCCGGTCGGCACAGGCGCGGCAAAAATGTTTGACTGACCGGTCGGTGTATGTAACTCAATCTCCGCACGCTGCCCCATTTGCGGCGTATGAGGGGGACAATCCATGACTGATTCCGACACCATCCTTACGGATGTGTCCGGCGGGTTGATGCGGATCACGCTCAACCGCCCTGACCGGCTGAATGCCTTTGTGCCTGCGATGCATCTGGCGCTGCGCACTGCCCTTGAGCGGGCACAGGACGACCCTGCGATCCGCGCGGTCCTGCTGACCGGCGCAGGGCGCGGCTTTTGTGCCGGGCAGGATCTGGGCGCACGCGATCCGGCCAAGGGAGAGCGCGTCGATCTGGGCGATACAATCGGTACCTACTACAATCCCCTGATCCGCCAGATCCGCAGCCTGGAAAAACCCGTGATCTGCGCCGTCAATGGCGTTGCGGCGGGGGCTGGCGCCTCGATCGCGCTGGCCTGCGACATTGTCCTGGCGGCGCAATCGGCGCGCTTCATTCAGGCCTTCTCCAAACTGGGGCTGGTGCCGGATGCCGGTGGCAGTTGGACGCTTGCCCGCCTTGTGGGCGAGGCGCGCGCCAAAGCGCTTGCCCTGACCGCCGAGCCACTGGATGCCGACACCGCCGCCAGTTGGGGCCTGATCTGGAAGGCGTGGCCCGATGATCAACTGATGCCCGAGGCCGAGGCCCTCGCCCGCCGACTGGCAGCAGGCCCCACGCTGGGTCTGGGCCTGACCAAACGCGCTATCCAGGCCGCCGCCAGCCAGTCGCTGGATCAGCAGCTTGATCTGGAACGTGACCTTCAGCGTCAGGCCGGGCTCTCGGACGATTACGCCGAGGGCGTCAGCGCCTTCCTTGAGAAACGCCAACCCGTCTTCAGGGGCCACTGACCATGACACCTCAGGAACGCGCCGAAGCCAGTGCCCGGTCGATGTATGAACGCGATGCGGCCTCGCAGGGGCTGGGCATGTCGATCGAGGCCACATCACCCGGTGCGGCAACCCTGTTCATGACCGTGACCGAGGCCATGACCAACGGCCACAAGACCTGTCATGGCGGGTTCATCTTCACTTTGGCTGACAGCGCTTTCGCCTTCGCCTGCAACAGCTACAACCAGAACGCCGTGGCACAGATGGCCTCGATCACCTATCTCGCACCGGCCTATGCCAACGACCGGCTGAAGGCCGAGGCGCGCGAGATTGCGCGGGTCGGGCGATCTGGCATCTACGATGTCCGTGTCACCAATCAGGCGGGCACGCAGATCGCCGAGTTCCGGGGCCATTCGCGCATCATCCGGGGCAGCCATTTTACCGAGCCGGGCGAAAGTGCTGACGAAACCGACCCCCAAACCCCAACCGCGTGAGGCTCGCATGGAAGATCTGTCCCCCCGCCCCGGCGATCTGGAACCTGTTGAGACCGCCTCGCGCGATGAAATATCGGCGCTGCAACTGGAGCGCATGAAATGGTCGCTGCGCCACGCCTATGACAATTCGTCCTTCTACCGCGCCCGTTTCGATGCGCATGGCGTGCACCCGGATGATCTGAAGACCCTGTCCGATCTGGCGAAGTTCCCCTTCACCCAAAAGACCGATCTGCGCGACACCTACCCGTTCGGCATGTTTGCCACCCCGCGCGAACAACTGGTGCGGCTGCATGCCTCATCAGGCACCACCGGCAAGCCCACGGTGGTGGGCTATACAAAACGCGATATCGACACTTGGGCCCATCTGGTTGCGCGCTCGATGCGGGCCTCGGGCGTGCGGGCAGGTGATATCGTGCATGTCGCCTATGGCTACGGGCTGTTCACCGGAGGGCTGGGCGCGCACTACGGAGCGGAAAAGCTGGGCTGTACGGTGGTGCCCGTGTCCGGCGGAATGACCGAACGGCAGGTAACGCTGATCACCGATTTCAAACCGCGGGTGATCATGGTCACGCCCAGCTACATGCTGTCGATCCTCGATGAATGCCGCCGCGTGGGCATTGATCCGCGCGACACCTCGCTGGCGGTGGGCATCTTTGGCGCAGAACCCTGGACCAACGCCATGCGCGGCGAGATCGAGGAGGCCTTTGACATGCACGCCGTCGATATCTACGGCCTCAGCGAAGTGATGGGGCCGGGTGTGGCCAATGAATGCGTGGAAACCAAGGACGGGCTTCACCTGTGGGAGGATCACTTTTACCCTGAGATCATTGACCCGCAAACCGGCGCGGTGCTGCCTGATGGAGAGATGGGCGAACTGGTCTTCACCACGCTGACCAAAGAGGGTCTGCCGATCATCCGCTACCGAACCCGTGACCTGACGCGGCTGCTGCCCGGTACCGCGCGCTCGATGCGGCGGATGGAAAAGATCACCGGGCGCTCGGATGACATGATCATCTTGCGCGGGGTCAATGTCTTTCCCACCCAGATCGAGGAACAGATCCTGAAATGCGCAGGCCTTGCCCCGCATTTCCAGATCGAACTCACGCGCGACGGTCGGATGGATGCGATGTGCGTCAACGCCGAGGCCACGCAGGCCGCTGCCACCGAAGACGCGCGCAAAGCCTCGGCAAAGGAACTGGCCCACCACATCAAGAGCGTGATCGGCATTTCCACCCGGATCACCGTCCATCCGCCGGGCGGCGCGCCGCGCTCTGAAGGCAAGGCCCGGCGCGTCGTCGACAACCGCCCGAAAGAGGGCTGATCGCCCTTCATCTTGCCAAAAATACGCCGGGGGTGAGGGCCGCAGGCCCGAGGGGGCAGCGCCCCCTTCCCCGCCAACCGAAAGCCCCCCAGCATGGCCCGCACCCGCGCCGCCGATTTCAAGGACAAGCAACGCGCAATCCTGACCTGCGCAGCGGCGGTGCTGGCCGAACAGGGTATGGACAAGGCTTCGATGGCGCAGATCGCGGCGCATGCGCAGGTGTCGAAATCGCTGCTCTATCACTACTACCCCGGCAAGGATGCGCTCATCTTTGCCATCATCCGAAGTCATTTGCGCACACTCGAAGCGGCCATACTCGCCACTGAAAATCCCGCGCTGGCGCCGCCCGAACAGCTCCGCGCCATGGTCCATGTCGTGCTGGAAACCTACCGAAACGCCGATTGCGAGCACAAGGTGCAGCTTGGCGGCACCCCCGGCCTGTCCGCAGAGCAGCGCGCCGAGATCCATGCGATCGAGCGCCGGATCGTGCGGAAGTTCGCGGGCGTGTTGCAAAAGATCAACCCGGCGCTGGACGACCGGGGCGCACGCCTGATGCCTGCCACGATGTCGCTGTTTGGCATGATGAACTGGGTCTATATGTGGTTTCGCGAGGAGGGCCCGATCTCGCGCGCTGACTACGCCGATCTTGCCACCGATCTTGTTCTGGGCGGAGTGCGCGGCCTTTCCTGACAGATCGAATCAGTTACCGCTGGCCTTGCAAGTCTTTTTTTGATAATTCTGCGAAAAATAAGAAGAACAGGCAGAATATGGGCAGGTTACCGGGGTTTCGCGGCGTCTACGCTGTGGCGTGGTCACAGACCGAGTTGGGCGACGAACGCGCGCTGCCGCCTGAGTTCATGAGCATTGGCATGACCTGGTCCTGGCACGGGCGGGCCTGGCGGCTGGATAATGCCACCGAAATGCTCTGGCTGGACCGCCCGGTGCAACCCGCCGATCCGCGCGGGCGTGCGCGCAGCCGCCTGAGGCGTCTGGCGCTGGCCCCTGCCCCGCCCCACATCGCCGAGCCGCAGCCCGATGCGCTTGACGATCTGCCGTCAGACAGCTTTACCCTGACCGACGCTCATCGGCTTTACCATGCCCGCATCCTGCGCCAGCCGGGCCGCCTGCTGGCCATATTCGATCCGTTGATGCCGCCGCCCGGACGCGTGCTCTGGGTGAGTGCGCTCAACCTTCGCCCCGGCCCTCCGCGCTCTCGCGCCGGGGTGATCTGCTTCTTTCCCGGCACCCGCATCGACACGCCCAATGGGCCGCGCCCGGTGGAACAGCTGGAACCGGGCGCGCTGGTGTCCACGCGCGACAACGGGGCACAGCCGGTGGTGTGGCGCGAGGCAACACAGTTGACGGGGGCAGAACTGTATCTGCACCCTCATCTGCGCCCGATCCGGGTCTGCAGCGGCGCGCTGGGGGGCGAACGCCCGGATGCCGATCTTCTGGTTTCACCCGGCCACCGGCTGCTTCTGCGCGGCAACAGCGCTGTGTTTGGCACACCCGAAGTTCTGGTCGCCGCCGCGGATCTGGAAGACGGGCGTATGATCCGGCGTGATTTCAGCCTGGGTGCAGTGACCTATGTGCATCTGATGTTCGCCCGCCACGAGATCATTACCGCCAATGGATTGCCCTGCGAAAGTTTTCATCCGGCCCTTGCCGGGCACGACGTGCTGAAATGGCACGCCCGCGCGATCGAACGGGCATCCCCCGGTCTGGTGACTGACCCTGCGCGTTTGGGCCCCGTGGCCCGGCGCTGTCTTGACACCGCCGAAGCCCGGATCTTGCTGCACGAGAGCGGCCGGACACCCTGACCCCCGACCGTACCACCTGCGGCACCGTCGGAATCGGGGGTTTCACACCCCCGGACCCCCGTGGCGTATTGTTGGCAAGATGAAAGGGACGGCAGAATGAAGAAGCGGGCGCGCGGGTTGCGGTTGACTCTGCTGACGGCTGGCGTATAAGCCGCCCGTCCCGGGTGCACGCCCGGGGCTTTTCATTGGTGTTGGTGGACCCCGCAAGGGGAAGCCTGTCGCCGGGGTAACCCGGAAAGGACAACGCCCTTCTGTCCCGCCTTGGCCGGGACCGGAGTCCACAGGAGAACGGCGCGTCGCAGGGCGATCCGAGACCCGAAAAGTGGGAGCCGGTTTTCGGGTAAGTCGAGGACGAATACAATAGAAGGAGATCAGCGATGACCAAACGCACCGCTGCCAAGTACAAGCTCGACCGCCGCATGGGCGAAAACATCTGGGGCCGCGCCAAATCGCCGGTGAACCGCCGCGAATACGGCCCCGGCCAGCACGGCCAGCGCCGCAAGCAGAAGCTGTCGGATTTCGGCACCCAGCTGCGCGCCAAGCAGAAGCTGAAGGGTTACTACGGTGACCTGACCGAGAAGCAGTTCAAGCGCATTTACGCCGAAGCCGCCCGCGTCAAGGGTGACACCGGCGAGAACCTTGTGGGTCTGCTGGAGCGCCGCCTGGACGCGGTCATCTACCGCGCCAAGTTCGTGCCCACCATTTTCGCCGCCCGCCAGTTCGTCAACCACGGCCATATCACCGTCAACGGTGGCCGGGTGAACATCGCCTCGTACCGTGTCAAGGAAGGCGATGTGATCGCCGTGCGCGACCGCTCGAAGCAACTGGCGATCGTGCTGGAATCGGTTGGCCTGACAGAACGTGATGTGCCCGATTATATCGACGTTGATCACTCCAAACTGACCGCGACCTATGTGCGCACGCCGTCGCTGGCGGATGTGCCCTATGCGGTTCAGATGGAACCCAACCTCGTTGTCGAATATTACGCCAAGAACTGATCCGGCCCTGGCCTGACGGTTTCTTGCACGATTGCGGGCCGCGCCGGGGAAACCCGGGCGGCCCTTTTCTTATGTTCCGGCCCCAGCGGGCGCGGCTTTTTTACGAAAACGGGCCCGGCGCGGGCCAAGGAGGGACCATGAGCGACGTTATCCGCCCCCAGCCGGGTATTATGGAGATCGCGCTTTATGAAGGTGGCAAGGCCAAGCTAGAGGGCCATGCCGAAGTGCTGAAACTCAGCTCGAACGAGAACCCGCTGGGCGCCGGCCCCGCCGCACTGGATGCGTTGCGCGCGCTGGTCAGCGGCAATGGCGGCGCCGAGCTGCACCGCTACCCTTCGACCGACCACGCCGGGCTGCGCGCCGCCATTGCCGAGGTGCATGGCCTGGACCCGGCGCGGGTGATCTGCGGAGTCGGCTCGGACGAGGTGATCGCCCTTCTTTGCCAAGCCTATGCCGGGCCGGGGGATGAGGTGCTCTACAGCGAATACGGGTTCCTGATGTACAAGATCTCGGCGCTGGCTGCCGGGGCCACGCCCGTCATCGCCCCGGAAGATGAGCGCCACACCGATGTCGATGCCCTGCTGGCAAATTCTACCGAGCGCACGCGCCTGGTGTTCGTCGCCAACCCCAACAACCCAACCGGCACCATGATCCCGATGTCCGAGATCGAGCGGCTGGCCGAGGGGCTGCCGGAACAGGCGCTGCTGGTGCTCGATGGCGCCTATGCCGAGTATATCGAGGAGTTCGATGGCGGGCTGGCACTGGTGGAGGCGCGCGAAAACGTGGTGATGACGCGCACCATGTCAAAGATCTACGGGCTGGGCGGGCTGCGCGTGGGCTGGGGCTACGGACCGAAATCTGTGATCGACGTTCTGAACCGGGTGCGCGGGCCGTTCAACCTGTCGGCGATGCAGCAGGATATCGCCAGCGCTGCGCTGAGCGATCAGGGCCATGTCGCGCGTTCGCGCGCCGCGAATGCTGAGGCCCGGCGCTGGCTGACCGATGCCCTGCGCGAAGCGGGTGTAGGCGTCGATGAGAGCTTTGGCAATTTCGTGTTGGCACGTTTCGACAGCCCGGAAACCGCAGATACGGTGGATGGTGCGCTGCAGGCTGACGGTATTCTGGTGCGCAAGATGGGTGGCTATGGCATGCCTCATGCACTGCGCATCACCGTTGGCACCATGCCTGATTGTCGGCGACTGGCCACAGTCATCGCCCGCGCTCTGGGATCAGACGCATGAGCCGGATCTACAACAAGGTCGCACTGATCGGACTGGGGCTGATCGCCGGGTCAATGGCGCATGCGATGCGCAGGCATGGGCTGGCGGGCACGATCACCGGCTATGCGCGCAGCGCTGAGACACGCGCGGCGGCGCGTGACATCGGGCTGGTAGACCAAGTTTGCGACAGTTCCGCCGAGGCTGTGATCGATGCCGATCTGGTGGTGCTGGCCGTGCCGGTGGGCGCGATGGGCGCTGTCGCGCGCGAGATCGCACCGCATCTGAAGCCCGGCTGCACACTCACTGATGTCGGCTCGGTCAAGCAGGCGGTGATCGAGGCCGTGGCACCGCATCTGCCGAACAGTGTGCATTTCATCCCCGGCCACCCGCTGGCCGGAACCGAGCATTCAGGCCCCTATTCGGGCTTTGCCACTCTCTTTGAGAACCGCTGGTGGCTGATCACGCCGCAGCCCGATGCTGACGCTGAAGCCGTGACAAAGCTGCGCGCCTTGTGCGAGGGGATGGGCGCGAATGTTGATGAAATGGACGCCGCGCATCACGACCTTGTGCTGGCCGTTGTCTCGCATACCCCGCACCTGATCGCCTATACAATGGTGGGCGTGGCGGACCATCTGCGCCGCGTGTCGCAGTCTGAGGTGATCAAGTATTCGGCTTCAGGCTTTCGGGATTTCACACGGATTGCGGCGTCGGATCCGACGATGTGGCGCGATGTGTTCCTGACCAACAAAGAGGCCACGCTGGATATTCTGGGCCGGTTCACCGAGGAATTGTTCATGTTGCAGCGCGCGATACGGATGGAGGATGGCGAGCAGTTGTTCGACTATTTCACCCGCACCCGCGCAATCCGGCGCGGGATTATCGAAGCGGGGCAGGATACCGATGCGCCCGATTTCGGGCGCTCAAAGGTAACCTGAGGTGGCGGCAAGGTGGATCGTGCTGGTGTCTTTCGCGCTGGTTCTGCAAGCATCAGCCGTCGGCGCACAGGCACCCGAGCGCTCTCCGCTGCCGATGCCGCGACCGGCGGTAGGTGCCGCGCCCACCTCTGACGAACCCGCGCAAGCCCCACCCGGCCAGGTTGCCGGGCTGGGCATTGACCCCACCGGCGCGATGTTGCGCGCGCCGCCACCGGCACCGCGTCAGGAGTTCGACAGCGTTCAACTGCCTGAAAGCATGGTCCCCAGCCGCCCCGAAACGGCAGTGAGTCGTGCCGAGCCTCCCGCTTCATCCACGCAAGCCACGCCAGAGCAGATCCGGCCTGAGCCACGCCCGCCCGGCCTGCCCGCCGCGCCGCCAAGCACCGCCTTCGCCCGCAACGGTCAGGGGGTGGAGCTGCCGCCGGCACCACTGACCCGGGCGGAGCTGGAAGCGGCGCAAAACATCAGCCCGCATGCCCCCGCCGCCAGTCTGCGCCCGCTGCGGCGCAGTCCCGCCGCCTTTGCCCGCCACACCGAAGCCATCCGCCGGACTGAGCGGACCCCGACTACGGTGGCCGCAGGCGGAAGCAGCGGCACGGGCCGGGTGACGGGCGGATTGTGCGGAGTCAGCACGCTGGAGGGGCGACGCCTGCCGCAGATCACCTCGCGCGTGCAGGGTTGCGGCGTGGCCGAGCCGGTCAGCGTGACCGCCGTGGCGGGGATTCGTCTGTCACATCCCGCAACACTGGATTGCGACACCGCCCGCGCCTTTGACCAGTGGGTGCGACAGATCATGCAGCCCGCGATGGGGCGCACCGGTGGCGGGGTCGCGCAGATCAGGGTGGCCGCGCATTACTCCTGCCGTCCCCGCAACAACCGCCCCGGCGCGCGGGTTTCTGAACATGGCCGCGGGCGGGCGATCGACGTGTCCGGCTTTCGTCTGGCCGATGGGCAGACCGTCTCGGTGCTGACCGATTGGCGGCGCGGACCCCATCGCAATGCTTTGCGTCAGATGCATGCGAATGCCTGCGGCATCTTCCGTACCACGCTGGGCCCCGGATCGGACGGGCACCATGAAGACCATTTCCACTATGACATGGCCCAGCGGCGCAACAACAGCACCTATTGCCGGTGAATTACCGGTTCAGTATGGCGAGAATCTCGTCGCGGTGCTGATCACGGGCCGGGATTTCAGCCAACGGCGCGGCGCGGCCATCAAAGCGCGGTGCGGGCGCGGGCTGCAGTATATCCCCCCCGGCCCAACTGCCGCGCGCGGCCAGATGCGGGTCAGCCCCAGCCTCAGCCGGGGTCAGCACCGGGGCTACACAGGCGTCTGACCCGGCAAACAGAGCCGCCCAGTGATCACGCGGATGGGCAGCAAAGATCGCCTCCAGCCGTGCGGCAAGTGCGCTCCACAAGGCGGGGTCATATTGGCGGGTGAAATCAGGATCGCCTTCCAGCCCCAGCAGGCGCAGGAATGCTGCGTAGAACTTTGGCTCAAGGCATTGCACCGATAGCCAGCCTCCGTCCGCACATGCGTAGCAGCGCGACCAATGCGCCCCGTCGAGCAGGCTCTGCCCGCGCTCGGTGCGAAACATCCCGCCGGGCATCATCGAGGCAATCAGCGCCATCATGTGCGCCGAGCCGTCAACGATCGCTGCATCCACCACGGTGCCCTGCCCTGTGCGCCCGGCACGCAACAACCCCGCCAGCATGCCCGCCAACAGATACATCGCCCCGCCGCCGATATCCCCCACCAGCGTCGGTGGGGTCTGCGGTGGTTGGCCGGGGGGCGAGGCATACCAAAGCGCGCCCGACAGTGCGATATAGTTCAGGTCATGCCCGGCCTCCTGGGCGCGCGGGCCGCTTTGCCCCCAACCCGTCATGCGCCCGTAAACCAGTTGCGGGCGGATCGCGTGACATACATCCGGCCCCAGCCCAAGACGCTCCATCACGCCGGGGCGCATCCCCTCGATCAACCCGTCAGCCGTGGCGATCAGCGCCTTGACGGTGGCCAGATCATCACCTGATTTCAGGTCCAGCGCGATAGTGCGCTTGCCACGGTCCATGAGGTTCGGCCCGGACATACCCGGCAGCGACGGCCCCTCGGGGCGTTGGATGCAGATCACATCGGCCCCCATATCCGCCAGCCACATCGCAGCAAAGGGCCCCGGCCCGATCCCCTCGATCTCGATAATCCGCAACCCTTCCAGCACGTTCAGTTCCCCGTCCATTCGCCACGATCTTCCAATATCTGCCGCAGCAACGTGGGGCAATCGGTCATGATCGCGTCCACACCCATATCCAGCAGCCGGACCATGGCATCGGCTTCGTTCACGGTCCAGACCTGCACGACAATCTCTGCACGATGCGCCGCGCGCACGAAACGTGGTGTCACAACCGGAATGCCTTTGTAGACCTCGGGCACCTGCACCACAGGAAAGCGCCCCAACGGCGCCGGCAGTCCCCAGCCACGCAGCCACAAACAGGCGACCGGAACATGCGCGGGTGACCAGCACAGCCCCTCGCCCAGCAATGCCCTCAGCTGCGCCGTGCGAACCTGACGGAATGAACCCACAGCGATTCGCTCCAGCACGCCCATGCGCCGGATCAGCGCGGCCAGCGGTGCCGCAACGGCATCGGACTTGGCCTCTATGTTGACATACAGCGCGGGAAATTCCTCGAACAGCGCCTCCAACCGGGGGATTTCAGCACCGCCCAGCGTGCGGATGGCGCGCAATTCAGCCCAATCGAGATCGGCGATGGCGCGCGGATCGCCCGTCATGCGCACCAATGTGGGGTCATGATGGATCACCACCACCCCGTCGCGGGTGGCGTGCACATCCAGTTCAACATGGGTGTATCCCAGTTCCACGGCATGAGCGAAGGCGGGCAGCGTGTTCTCTTCACGCTCCTGCGCGCCGCCGCGATGGGCGATAGCCGTGGGCGTAGGGTGATCAAGGAACGCAAAACGTCTGGCCATGCCGTATCATGCGAATATCCGCCGCCCTGTCGAGTGGCTGGTTGTCACCTTGGGCGCTTCCATTTCGCGACGCTCCGCGCTACTCAGGTCGGGCAAGGAGGCTCTCGCACATGTCCACCATCCTCGACCGTATCAAGGCTTACAAGCTGGAAGAGATCGCCGCCGCCAAGGCCGCAATCCCGCTTGCCGATCTGGAGGGTCAGGCCCGCAACGCACCCACTGTGCGTGCTTTCAAGGATGCCTTGCACCAAGCTGCGCGCAACGGCTACGGGTTGATTGCCGAAATCAAGAAGGCCAGCCCCTCCAAGGGCCTGATCCGCGCAGATTTTGATCCACCCGCCCTGGCGCAGGCCTATTCCGCAGGCGGCGCAACCTGCCTTTCGGTGCTGACGGATGCGCCAAGCTTTCAAGGGGCAGACAGTTATCTGACGGACGCGCGCGCCGCAGTCACCCTGCCCGCGCTGCGCAAGGATTTCCTCTATGATCCGTGGCAGGTGATTCAGTCGCGTGCGCTGGGGGCGGACTGCATCCTGATCATCATGGCCTCGGTGTCAGACACTCAGGCCGCCGAACTGGAAGAGGCTGCGATAGGCTGGGGTATGGATGTCCTGATCGAGGTGCATGACCGCGCTGAACTGGACCGCGCGGTGCTTCTGAAATCCCCCATGATCGGCATCAACAACCGCAACCTGAATACATTCGAGGTGACGCTGGACACCACCCGGCAGCTGGCCCGCCTTGTGCCCGATGACCGGATGATCGTCTGTGAAAGCGGCCTGCACACGCCAGCTGATCTGGCCGATATGGCGATGTATGGCGCGCGCAGCTTTCTGATCGGCGAAAGCCTGATGCGGCAGGACGATGTCGCCACCGCCACCCGCACGCTGCTGGCCAACCCGCTCACTGCAGACGGGGCCTGACCCATGCCGGATCTGACACATTTCGACGCCGAGGGCCGCGCGCAAATGGTCGATGTCGGCGCCAAGGCGGTGACGGCCCGTTCGGCCATTGCCTGCGGGCATGTCGTGATGAAGCCTGAGACGCTGGCCCATGTGATAAGCGGAACGGCGAAGAAGGGCGATGTTCTGGGCGTGGCGCGACTGGCCGGGATCATGGCCGCCAAGAAGTGCTCTGATCTCATCCCGCTCTGCCACCCGCTGCCGATTACCCATGTCTCGGTCGATCTGACGCCTGATCCGGCACTGCCCGGTGTGCGGATCACCGCCGAGGTGCGCACCACCGGCCAGACCGGGGTTGAGATGGAGGCGCTGACAGCCGCCTCGGTCGCAGCGCTGACCGTCTATGACATGCTCAAGGCGGTGGAGAAATCCATGGCCATCGGCGGGATTGAGGTCTTGCGCAAAGAGGGTGGCAAATCCGGCACCTATATCCGCGAGGATGAGACATGATCGCGGTAGACGAGGCGCTGGCGCGGGTTTTTGAGCTGTGCCAGCCTTTGGGCCATGAGACCGTGCCCTTGGCACAAGCCGCAGGTCGCGTGCTGGCCGAACCCGCGCGCGCCCGGCGCGATCAGCCGCCCTTTCCCGCTTCGGCAATGGATGGCTACGCCTTGCGCGGACCGGCAGACACGGGCCAGCGCTTTCGCGTCATTGGCGAGGCGCCGGCAGGGCACGCTTTTGCCGGTCGGGTCGAAAAGGGCGAGGCCGTGCGCATATTCACCGGCGCGCCGATCCCCGAGGGCGCAGACCGGGTGATCATTCAGGAAGATGTCCAGCGCGACGGCGACGTGATCACGCTGCAAAAGGGGCTGGAAGCAGCGCGCCATATCCGCCCCGCCGGGTTGGATTTTCAGTACGGGGACGTGATGAGCGCCCCACGCCGGTTGCGCCCTGTCGATCTGGCAATGCTGGCGGCAATGAACATTGCTGAAATCTCCGTCGCCCGCCGCCCCGTGGTGGCAATCATCGCCACCGGTGATGAGCTTGTCATGCCCGGCGAGACCCCGCGTGCCGATCAGATTGTTGCCTCCAACAGCTTCGCGCTCAAGGCCATGGTCGAGGCCGAAGGCGCCATCGCCCGCTTGCTGCCCATTGCCCGCGACAGCGAACCCCGGCTGCGTGCGGTGCTGGAAATGGCGCGTGGGGCAGATGTGATTGTGACCATTGGCGGAGCTTCGGTCGGCGATCATGACCTTGTCGCAGCCACCACGCAGGCGCTGGGGGCGGAACCCTCTTTCTACAAGATCGCCATGCGACCGGGAAAACCGTTGATGGCCGGGCGGCTGTTCGATGCGCTGATGCTGGGATTGCCGGGAAACCCGGTCTCTGCGATCGTCTGCGGGCATCTGTTCCTTCTGCCCGCGTTGCGCGCTCTGCAAGGGTTGGGCGCCTGGCCTGCCGCCACACGGACGGCCCATCTGGCCGCGCCAATCGCCGCCAATGGCCCGCGGGCACACTACATGCGGGCAAGACTGGAACCTGATGGGCAGATCCGCCCGTGCGACAATCAAGACAGCGCGCTTCTGAGCGTTCTAGCCGATGCTGATGCCCTTCTGATCCGGCCTGTGGGCGACCCGGAACGCCCGCAAGGACATGCGGTGCGCTATATCGCGCTCTGATTGCGTTGACACAGGCGCAGAACATGCGTAGAACTTAAGGTGAACTTCTCCACCCCGCCCCGAGCATTCACCGGGGACGAATGCTTACCTTGAGGGAGACGAGCACGCATGTTGACCCGCAAACAGCTGGAACTGCTGCAACTGATCGATACCTGTATGAAACGCGATGGTGTGCCGCCGTCCTTCGATGAAATGAAGGATGCGCTGAACCTGCGTTCGAAATCAGGCATCCATCGGCTGATCACGGCGCTGGAAGAGCGCGGGTTCATCCGCCGACTGGCGCACCGCGCCCGCGCCATCGAAGTGCTGCGCATGCCAGAGGCTCTGGAAGCGCGCAACGCCCCGCGCGTGATCGACGGTGGCCGCGCCGTCGCGCCGCAAACCAGCGGGCAAGCGGTGCAGGCGATGGAATTGCCGGTCATGGGCCGCATCGCCGCCGGCACGCCGATCGAGGCAATCTCGGAAATTTCGCATATGATGGCCGTGCCGGGCTCGATGCTGTCCGGGCAGGGTCAACATTACGCGCTGGAAGTGCGCGGCGATTCGATGATTGAGGCCGGGATCAACGATGGCGATATCGTCGTGATCCGCGAACAGAACACAGCCAATAACGGCGATATCGTCGTTGCATTGGTTGAAGGGCAGGAAGCCACGCTCAAACGCTTTCGCCGCGTGCGCGGGATGATCGCGCTGGAGGCGGCGAATCCGGCCCACGAAACCCGCATCCTGCGCGATGATCAGGTCGAGGTGCAGGGCCGTCTGGTGGGGCTGATCCGCAGCTACTGAGGGGCAAGCCTTTGCTTGGCCGGAGCCTCCATGCACGCGGCCAAGCTGCGTGTTGACGGGTCGGCTTCTGCGCGGAGCAATGGCACCAGCCCCTAGGTTACCTGGATGAACACGGGAAGTGGCGTGCCCACGGCGACCCGTTACCTTTTTGTGGCCAGCCTGAACAGTGCGCGCTTACCCGTCCATGCGGATCCGGGCGTTCGAGGGATCATAAGGGCTGTCTTCGGTCACCTGAGCATCCCAAAGCTGGCGCAGCATCCGCACCTTCAGCCGGGTTCCGGGTACTGCCAGATCGGGCTTCACATAACCCATACCGATCTGTTTTCCGAACGCCACCGAATACCCGCCCGAGGTCAGGCGACCGACCTTTTCATCACCCAGATAGAGCGCCTCCTTACCCCACGGATCGCTGTCATCCGGGCCGTCGATCAGCAGCGTGACGCATTTTGAACGAATACCCGTGGCCGCCATCGCCTCTTTGCCATGGAAGTTTTTCGACATATCCACAAACCGGGGCAGATCAGCTTCCAGTGGCGTGGCGTCGCGACCCAGTTCATTGCCGAACGCGCGATAGGACTTTTCCTGCCTTAGCCAGTTTTGCGCCCGCGCACCCACCAGCTTCAGCCCCACCCCTTCACCCGCCGCCATCAACTGGTCAAACAGGTAGTTCTGCATCTCGACCGGATGATGCAGCTCCCACCCCAGCTCACCCGTATAGGCCACCCGCACCGCACGCACCGGGCACATCTTCAGCTCAATCTCGCGCATGCTCAGCCACGGTGAACGCTTGTTTGACAGCACCGTTTCCGGCGACGCATCGCGCACCAGCGGCGCCAGCAGTTCGCGAGATTTCGGCCCCGCCACGGCAAAGACCCCCCATTGCGTGGTGGCATCGTGGATGTCCACCCAACTACCGGCATGCGCCATGAAATCTTCTGCTGCCTTGCGCAGATAATCGCCGTCATAGGCGGTCCAGGCCCCGGCCGAGACCAGATAGTATTCGTTCTCGCCCAGCCGGACGATGGTGTATTCGGTGCGCGTGGTGCCCGCCTCGGTCAGAGCATAGGTCAGGTTGATCCGCCCGACCTTTGGCAGTTTGTTGCAGGTGAACCAGTCCAGAAACGCCGTGGCCGCCGGTCCGCGAACCAGGTGCTTGGTGAAGGCCGTGGCATCAATCATGCCGACGCCCTCGCGGATCGCGCGCGCCTCGTCCACCGCGTGTTGCCACCAATCGCCACGGCGGAAGCTGCGGCTGTCGTGGTCGAAGCCATCGGGCGCATCCAGCGGACCAAAGTAATTCGGCCGTTCCCAACCGTTCACCTGACCGAACTGCGCGCCCTGTGCCTTCATCCGGTCATAGCAAGGTGCTGTGCGCAGGGGACGGCAGGCTTCGCGCTCCTCATCCGGGTGATGCAATATGAAGACATGCTCGTAACATTCCTCATTCTTGCGCGCGGCGTATTCCGTGGTTGTCCAGTTGCCATAGCGCCTGGGGTCCAGAGCTGCCATGTCGATCTCGGCCTCGCCAGACACCATCATCTGCGCCAGATAATAGCCGGTCCCGCCCGCCGCCGTGATGCCGAAACTGAAGCCTTCGGCCAGCCACATGTTGCGCAGGCCCGGCGCCGGGCCGACAAGCGGGTTGCCGTCAGGTGTGTAGCAGATGGGCCCGTTGAAATCATCTTTCAGCCCCACAGTTTCCGAGCTGGGCAGGCGATGGATCATCGACATGTATTCGTCTTCGATCCGCTCCAGATCCAGCGGGAACAGGTCGGCGCGAAAGCTCTCTGGGACATCATAAAGAAAGCGCGCTGGTGCATTTCGCTCATAGGGGCCCAGAATCCAGCCGCCCCGCTCTTCGCGCACATACCATTTGGCATCGGCGTCCCGCAGAACCGGGTGTTCGGGGTTGCCGGCCTTGCGCCATTCCTGAAGCATCGGGTCAGGTTCTGTCACGATATACTGGTGCTCAACGGGAATAGCCGGGATCTTGATACCCAGCAGCCGCGCGGTGCGCTGCGCATGGTTGCCGGTGGCCGTGACCACATGCTCGGCCGTGATCTCAAATCGCTCCTCAGATGGCACCAGATTGCCGCCACGTTCAACCATCTTCGTGCAACTGACCACCCACTCGCTGCCCGTCCAGCGAAAGCCATCAACCTGTGCGCGCCGCACAACCTCAACCCCCAGCTGGCGCGCGCCCTTGGCCATCGCCTGGGTCACATCGGCAGGGTTGATATAGCCGTCAGTCGGGTGAAACAGCGCGCCCTTAAGGTCTTCGCTGCGCACCAGTGGCCAGCGCGATCTGATCTGTGCGGGTGTCAGGAATTCATGCTCGATCCCCACGCATTCGGCGTTTGTGGAATAGAGCATGTATTCATCCATCCGCGCGTCGGTCTGGGCCATGCGCAGGTTTCCGACAACATAGAAACCGGGGTTCAGGCCGGTCTCTTCCTCCAACGTCTTGTAGAACCGGACTGAATAGTCGTGGATGTGCGTGGTGGCGTAGCTCATGTTAAAAAGCGGCAGCAGCCCCGCCGCATGCCATGTGCTGCCTGAGGTCAGTTCATCACGCTCCAGCAGCATCGTGTCCCAGCCTGCCTTGGCCAGATGATAGGCAATGGAGGTTCCGACGGCGCCGCCGCCAATAACAAGGGCGCGAACATGGGTTTTCATCGGGGCCTCCGGCTGCGGGGTTCGTGGCCTAAATTGCAGCAATCCCGGCTGTGCGGAGCCGTGAGGCCGACCGATCAGCGCGCGAAAACGACGCCGCACGCGTGGCACGCACCGTGGCGAGGGTTTTTACATTTGGTCAGGCTGGGATGGTCATCGCGCCGGTTGCTTGCCTTTGCGGCGGCGTCATCCCGCCAAAGCATCTGTGCATGATCGCTTGGTGCCAGTTTTCAAGCGCAGGCAGGGATTTGGCGTGGCTTGCGACCGGCGTCGCCATCGGCCAGGCCAGCAGTGGCGCCACCTGCCCCCAACAGGCAAAGTCAGCCAGTGCCGGTCCATCCTTGCCCAACCAGCCGCCGCCCTTGTCCAGACAGAGGGCCAGCGCATCAAGCTGCCGCCGCCCCATTGCCGCGATCTGTTCCGGCGCGTGGCGCCCGACACCGCGCGCCCGCAACTGATGCCGGAAATGGCGGCGCATCTGACGCAGGATCAGGCCGCCGATTACCGGTGGCGCCAGCGCGCTGATATAGCGCTGCATTCCGTCAAACCCCTCAGGATGCAGGAATAACTCCCATTCCAGAATCTGGTGGAAGCGCTCTTCGAAGGCCAGTTTCATCGCATCGCGGCAAGCGTCTTCTGCCGTGTAAATGCGAGTCGGGTCGGGCATTCCGTGCTTGAGCGCCAGATGGCTGATAATCGCATCACTGTCGCCCAGCGTCTGCGCGCCCTCAGTGATCCAGGGGCTTTTGCCCTGCGGGCCACGGTTCGGGCGGTTTTCGACAACTGCCTGGTAGGGGATGCCTGCGTGACTGAGCCATGCCAGCAATTTCAGGGCAAAAGGCCCGGATGAGGGCAGGCCCCAGGCCGGGGCGAAGATATACACGCGCAACGCTTCCATGACGCCTTCCCGGTTGCTTACCATTGGTAAGTAAGGTAGCCTACCAATGGTAAGCAATCAACCCAGAAAATGTGATGCCCAGATCCCCCACGGAAACCAGCGCCCGCATCCTTGACGCCGCCAGCGCCCTCATCCAGAGCGGCGGACCCTCGGCGCTGACCTTTGACGCCATCGCCAGGCGTATCGGCATGTCAAAACAGGCTGTGCTCTACTGGTTTCCCAATAAGATCACGCTGATTTCGGCCATTGCCCTGCCCTGCCTGCGTGCCGAAGCCGAGGCTGCCTCCGCCGCCGCCCGCACCGCCGAAACCCCCGCAGATGCGCGCAAACGCATTGTGCTGGCACTGATCAGCTTTCATCTGGCTGATCTGCCGCGCTTTCGGTTGATGTATGTCTCGCAGCAGGTGGGCGGGCACACGGCCCTTGCCCCGGAGATGCTGAAACGAATCCACCCGGTGACCGATACAATGTATACCGCCATCACCGAAGCCTTGGGCAACAACCCCGACGACCGCGCGCAGGCCGTTGCGCTGCACATGGCGGCACTGGGACATGTCCTGCTGATGAGCCTTGCTGATGCGGTGGGCGACCCGCTTAAGCACAAACCCGAAACACTTGCAGAGGTCCTCGCCAGTATGCTTGCAGGCCGCGACTGACCGGCAATGAAAAAGGGGGGCCAAAGCCCCCCTTTCATCGGCTGCAGATGGCGTTTCAGCCCATCCGTGCGGCCACATTTTCCCAGTTCACCAGCTTGTCGAGGAAGTTCGACAGATAAGCCGGGCGCTTGTTGCGGAAGTCGATGTAATAGCTGTGTTCCCACACATCGCAGCCAAGAAGCGCGGTCTGGCCAAAGCAAAGAGGGTTCACGCCGTTTTCGGTTTTGGTGACCTTCAAGCTACCGTCCTTGTCCTTGACAAGCCAGCACCAGCCAGAGCCGAACTGGCCCGCGCCCGCTGCGGAAAAATCTTCCTTGAACTTGTCTACCGAGCCAAAGGACTCAACAATCGCCTTTTCCAGCGCGCCCGGCATCTTTTTGTTTTCGCCCGGTCCCATCATCTCCCAGAACTGGACATGGTTCCAGTGCTGGCTGGCGTTATTGAAGATCCCGTTCTGGGCCACGGAACCGGACTGATAGGTGCCGCGGATGATGTCCTCGACTGATTTGCCTTCCCACTCGGTCCCGGAAATCAGCTTGTTGCCGTTGTCGACATAAGCCTTGTGGTGGATATCGTGATGATACTCCATCGTCTCTCGGCTCATGCCAAGGGGGGCCAGTGCGTCATGGGCATAGGGAAGGTCGGGCAAAGTGAAAGCCATGGCAATCCTCATCTCTTTTTGTTTCGGTTGGGGCAAATAAGGGTTCTTGCGCGGCAAAGGTCAAGGGCTGGCGCGGCGATTGACCCCGATGATGGCATCGCACTGCCGAGCGTCAGCGAGCGTAAAGCCCCACCTCGCCTCCCGGGGCTGACACAGTTGCCAGAAGATCAGCCATGTATTGCGCGACTGAGCGAAAGCAGATCAGCGTGAACGCCTCGTCACCGTCGCGGATCAGGGCGGCGGCTACCTGGGCTGCGCGGGTGCGGCGGATCTCATCTGTCTGGAAGGTGGCGAAATCGACCGGGCAGACCTTGGCCAGCACATCGCAGACCTGCGCGCCGGTCAGCGTGAAAACCGCGCGCGCGTCCGACACATCGGCAACCGTCACGAATGCGCCCGCAAATACTGCTTCCAGCGCGGAGGTCAGGCGCGGAGCCTCGGCGTAGTCAACCATGAGCAGCAGTTCATCGGGCGACATCCATGCCACAGCCCCTCTCTGCCCACGCACCACCCGCCGCTGGCCCGGCACCGCCGCGCCAAGTTCGCGCTGCAGGGCTGCGGCCAATGCAGGCAACCCAAGGTCACCGCGCAGCGTGATCATGCCGCATGGCCCGGCCTCAGCCAGATCCACCAGACCATGCGCCTGAAAGCCCGGCAGGGCGCTGACAGGTTCAGACATTCTGCTTCTCCCCGGCCTTGTCAAAGAACACCGGGTCGCAGACCCGTGCCTTGACCGGCTTGCCGTCCTCACCCAGAAAATCGATCACTTCATCCATGCGATCCGGCCCGTTATGTACCAACCCCAGCGCGATCCCCTTGCCCAGCGTGGGCGAGAAGTAGGTGGAGGTCACGCGCCCCTGCGTCTGCCGCTGGCCGTTGGCATTCACGCTTTCCAGCGGGGCCAGCGCGCCATCTGGCAGGACCGATCCATCCAGCGTTTCCAGCCCCACCAGCTGCCAGCGGTCTGCCGAGGTCATGCCCGGGCGCTCCATTCCGCGCTTGCCGAGGAAGTCTTCCTTTTTCTTGCTGATCGCCCAGTTCAGCCCCAGATCCTGCGGAATGACCGTGCCGTCGGTTTCATCGCCGATCATGATGAACCCCTTTTCGGCACGCATGATATGCAACGCCTCGGTACCATAGGGCATGACACCGAATTCCGCCCCCGCCGCGATCAGTTTGTCCCACAAGGCGCGCGTCTGCCCGGCCGGGACGGCGATTTCATAGCTCAACTCGCCCGAGAACGAGATCCGGAAGACCCGCGCCGGGATACCGGCCAACACACCGTCACGCCATTCCATGAAGGCCAGCGCCTCACACGACAGATCAATGTCGCTGCCCAGTGTTTCCAGAACCTTGCGCGCATTGGGGCCGACCACGGCGATCTGGCCGAACTGTTCGGTCAGGTTCACCACATGCACCTGCCAGTTCCACCATTCGCATTGCAGCCAGTCTTCCATCCACGCATGGATACGGTCTGCCCCGCCGGAGGTGGTGTGGCATAGGAAGGCATCATCTGACAGGCGCGCAACCACGCCGTCATCCATCAGAAAACCGTTCTCGTTGCACATCAGCCCGTAGCGGCATTTGCCCGGCTTAAGACTGCTCATCATGTTGGTGTAAAGCATGTCCATGAAGCGGCCCGCATCCGGGCCTTTGACCAGCAGTTTCCCCAAGGTCGAAGCATCCAGCAGACCTAGGCTGTCGCGCGTCTGTTTGACCTCGCGCATCACTGCGTCATGGCGGCTTTCGCCCGTGCGCGGGTAGCAATAGGGGCGGCGCCAGTGGCCTACGGGTTCCCAGGACGCGCCATTGGCCTCGTGCCAGTCATGCAGCGGGGTACGGCGCAGCGGCTGAAAAATCGCGCCGCGCGCCTCACCGCCGATGGCCCCCATCGAAATCGGTGTATAGGGCGGACGGAACGTGGTGGTACCCACTTGCGGTATGGGGCGGCCCAGCGCATCGGCCAGAATGGCAAGACCGTTGATATTGCTCAGCTTCCCCTGATCGGTTGCCATGCCCAGCGTGGTGTAGCGCTTGGTGTGTTCAACCGATTCATAACCCTCGCGCGCGGCCAGTTGCACATCCGAGACCTTCACATCGTTCTGCGGGTCCAGCCACATTTTCATGCGCAGCGGATATTGCGCGCGAGCAGGCATCATCCAGACCGGGGCGAGCGGCCCCTCGGGCTCGGCCTCGATTGCTTGCCCAGGCAAGTCATCAGCCTCAGCCGGAAAGGCAGAGGCCGCATCGGCCAGTACATCGGTGGTCTGCATGGCGCCGTTGGCACTGCCAAGCGCGCGTACGAAGCCCTGCCCGTCATGGCCCAGCGGCGGGCGCGCGGGGTCAGGGCGGAAGAACGCACCGGCCTCATCCCAAAGGAGCTTGCCACCGCAATGGGACCACAGATGCACGACCGGCGACCACCCGCCTGACATACCAACCGCATCGCAGGCAATATGTTCGGAAATCGCACCGCCATCACCATCCTGACGGCACAGCGCCACGCCCGTCACGCGCTTGCCGCCCGCGACATGATGGATTGCCGTGCCCTCGATCACACGGATGCCCAACGCGCGAGCACGTGCAGGCAGCGCCCCGCGCGCTTCCGGGCGGGCGTCGATCACTGCGGCCACCGTGATCCCGGCCTCGTGCAACTGAATCGCGCTACGATAAGCATCATCATTATTGGTGACAATCACCACACGCTTGCCGGGCACTACAGCCCAGTTGACAAGATAATCGCGCATCGCGCTGGCCAGCATCACGCCGGGGATGTCATTGCCTGCAAACGACAGCGGGCGCTCGATCGCTCCGGTGGCATTGATGATCTGGCCTGCACGCACCCGCCACAGCCGGTGGCGCGGTTTGTCCGCGCCCGGCTCATGATCGGCGACGCGCTGGTAGCCAAGCGCATAGCCATGATCATGCACACCGGCGACCATGGTGCGCGGCAGCAAGGTGACATTGGGCAGCGCCAGCAAGGCCGCCAGCACATCTGCCAACCAGTCATCTGCGGCCCTGTCATCAATGCGGGCACCATCGACAACCACCCGGCCACCAAACTGCGCCTGCTCCATTAAGATCACGCGCTTGCCCTGCCGTGCGGCCCCCATCGCAGCGGTCAGCCCGGCCAGGCCGCCGCCCGCAACCAACACATCGCAAAAGGCATGGATCTGTTCATAGCGGTCCGCATCGCGGGTTTCGGCATCCGGCGCACGCCCCAGCCCTGCTGTGCGGCGGATGAAGGGCTCGTAGACATGCTTCCAGAACGGACGGGGATGAATGAACATCTTGTAATAGAAACCGGCGCTCAGAAACCGCGCAAACCAGGTGTTCACCGCGCCGATGTCGAACTCAAGGCTGGGCCAGTGGTTCTGGCTGATGGCCTTGAGGCCCGCAAACAGCTCTGTCGTGGTGGCGCGCTGGTTCGGCTCGAACCGCTGGCCCTCGCCCAGTCCGACCAGCGCATTGGGCTCTTCCGCGCCCGAGGCGACGATGCCGCGCGGGCGGTGATACTTGAACGACCGCCCGACAAGGAGCTGATCATTGGCCAGCAGGGCAGAGGCCAGTGTATCCCCGACATAGCCCTGCAACGGTTTGCCGTTGAAGGTGAACTCCAGCGGTTTCGCGCGGTCGATCAAACGGCCACCATTTGGCTGACGGTTTTTCGGCAGACGGAGGCTCATGCGTAGCCCTCCCATTCGGGGCGGCGGGCCTTTATCTGGTCAATCACATCGATCGGCGGTTCGGTAGTCTGGGCCGGGTAGGTGGCGAAGACCTCCAGCGTGACAGTGCAGCGCGCGGCGATGAACCACTTGCCGCAGCCATAGGCATGGCGCCAGCGCTCGAAATGGACGCCGCGCGGGTTTTTGCGGGCGAACATATAACCATCGAACTCTGCGTCACTCGCACCGGGGCCGAAGCGTGTCAGATGCGCCTCGCCACCATTGGCGAATTCGCTTTCCTCGGCGGTGACGCCGCAACAGGGGCAGGTCAGAAGAAGCATGCAGCCTCCGGCGCAAACAAACGAAAGGCCGGACGCCACGGGGCGTCCGGCCTGATCATGAGAGGGATGAAATAGCGCCGCGCGTCAGTCGACCGGTGCAACCGGTGCGGCATCGCCAGCCGGTGCGGCGGGTGCAGTTTCGGTGCCGGTTGCAGGTGCCGTGCCCATCGGTGCGACTTCGCCGCCTCCGGCAGGTGCGCCGGTTGTGGGTGCTGTCTGGTCGCGGCCTCCGCCAAAGGCGAAGAGCAGCACCAGAACCGCCAGCACAACGCCAGCGAGAATGAGCCACGGCGCGGAACCACTGCGTCCAGCGCCAACTGGACGCTCGGATATGCTGCGCCCGGTGATCGGATCATGTTCGTAAGCCATCGGGTATCCTCCGGTTTGGTGGTCTTCACCAAAGGAACACCGATCCCCCCTGCGTGGTTCACGCAGGTTTCGTCGCGCGGGCGTGTATGGGCGGAAACACGCTCAGCATATTGCTGAAGGCGCCTGTTGCGGCCCGGGGGGGGGGGGGGGGGGGGGGGGGGGGGGGGGGGGGGGGGGGGGGGGG
>JAFIEK010000032.1 GCA_020832545.1 Pararhodobacter sp.
GCCGCCGGTGAAGCGCTATCTAGGACCTAACCAAAAACACCGCAAGAGGAAAACGCACCGGAGCCGCGAATTTCATGAAGAACCTTCGGGGTGTCCATGTAATGCCCTGATATCAAACAAACTATTTTCTTGCACGGCGCGCGATAGCGGTTCTCACAATCAATTCTACCACTTGTGGCACACTCTTTGGACGCCACAAAATACAGGTTCCGGCCCTGATCTGACCCACAACCAGCCAGGCGAGGACAGGAATCGGGGCCGAAAATGCAAACAGCGACCCCGAGGGGCCGCTGCTTGAGTCGCTTCAGAGCGGTTCCGCTTACCCCAGGCTGGGGTCGATCCCTTTACAGGCATCGACCAGCCCGCGCACTGCGCCTACCGACTTGTCGAACATCGCCTGCTCTGCGCTGTTGAGCTTGATATCCACCACGCGCTCGATGCCGCCTTTGCCGATGATCGTCGGCACACCGACATACATGCCATCCAGCCCGAACTCGCCCTTGCACCAGGCCGCACAGGGCAAGAGGCGCTTCTGGTCCTTCAGAAAGCTCTCGGCCATTTCGATTGCAGACGTGGCAGGCGCATAGAAGGCAGAGCCGGTTTTCAGCAGGCCAACGATCTCGGCCCCGCCGTCACGGGTGCGCTGAACAATAGCATCGAGCTTTTCCTGCGTGGTCCAGCCCATGGACACCAGATCAGGCAGGGGAATGCCGCCCACAGTGGAATAGCGCACCAGCGGCACCATCGTATCGCCATGCCCGCCCAGCACAAAGCCAGTGACATCACGCATGGAGACATTGAACTCCACCGACAGGAAGTGCCGGAAGCGCGCCGAATCCAGCACGCCCGCCATGCCCACCACCATATTGTGCGGCAGGCCTGAGAACTCGCGCAGCGCCCAGACCATCGCATCAAGTGGGTTGGTGATGCAGATGACGAAAGCATTCGGCGCGTGTTTGGCAATGCCCTGACCCACCGATTTCATGACCTTCAGGTTGATACCCAACAGGTCATCGCGGCTCATCCCCGGCTTGCGCGGCACACCGGCGGTGACGATGCAGACATCGGCGCCCGCGATATCGGCATAATCATTGGTGCCCTTCATCACGGCGTCAAAGCCCTCTGAGGGGCCGGATTCGGCGATATCGAGGGCCTTGCCCTGCGGAACACCCTCGGAAATGTCGAACAGAACAACGTCGCCGAGCTCCTTGATCGCGGCGAGATGGGCAAGCGTGCCACCAATCTGTCCTGCGCCGATCAGCGCGATTTTCGGTCTGGCCATGGTTTACTCCGGTCAGGTTGCGTTTCGCATTCTGCCTAAGGCTTCACAAAGTGTCGCGCAAGGGTCGCTGCGGTGCCGCGCGGTCCGGCGGGCGCTGTTACCGCTGTCATTGTTGTCATGGCTGGCTCTCTCTGCAATGCAGAAAAATGAGCTTGCGGTTAATGTCGGAAAATGGTGGTTTGCGCGCAACAATGTTTCACGGGAGAGAATCATGGACAGCCGCCCCTTCCGCTCTGCGCTCTATATACCCGGCTCGCGTGAGCGGGCGATGGAGAAGGCGCGCGGGCTTGCCGCTGACGCAATCATCTTTGATCTGGAAGATGCTGTGGCCGTGGATGAAAAGGCGGCAGCGCGCACACTGCTTGCGGAAACGCTGGCCAGTGCAGATTTTGGGCCGCGCGCAAAGCTGGTGCGGATCAACGGGTTCGATACTGAATGGGGCGCGGCGGATCTTGAGGTGATCGCCACGGCCACGCCAGAGGCGATCTTGCTGCCCAAGGTCAATTCCGCAGCTGATATCGAGGCGCTCGCCAACCAGCTGGATGCCCGGCCCGAGACGGCTGAAACCCGGATCTGGGCGATGATGGAAACCCCGCAGGGCGTGTTCAATGCAGCCTCCATCGCCGCTGCACCGCGTATGGCGGGGTTCGTCATGGGCACCAACGATCTGGCCAAAGAGCTGGGCTGCCGATTCCGCGCGGATCGCCTGCCGATGCAGTTTGCGCTGCAAGCCTGCCTGATGGCGGCGCGCGCTGAAGGGCTGGTGGCGGTGGATGGGGTCTATAATGCGTTCAAGGATGAAGAGGGGCTGCGCGCGGAGTGCGCACAGGGCCGCGATCTGGGCTTTGACGGCAAAACCCTGATCCACCCCGCGCAGCTGGACATCGCAAACGCGGTCTTTGCCCCCGATGACGCCGCGATCGACCTTGCGCGCCGTCAGATCGCTGCCTTTGACGAAGCCACCGCAAAGGGGCAGGGCGTGGCCGTGGTGGATGGCAAGATTGTCGAAAACCTGCATATAGTGACGGCCCGGCAGGTGCTGGCACGTGCCGAGGCAATCGCGCAATTGCAAAAGGCAATGTAACAATGGGCTATCTGGTTCTGATCCTTGGCGTCGCCCTCTGGGCTGGCGCGCATCTGTTCAAGCGCCTTGCGCCCCAGCGCCGCGCGGCCATGGGCGAAAGTGGCAAGGGGTTGGTGGCGCTGGCGCTTCTGGTTTCCATTGTGCTGATGGTGCTGGGATATCGCTGGGCAGATTATACTGCTGTCTGGTATCCGCCGGCGTTCATGACCCATCTCAACAATCTGCTGATGCTGCTGGCCGTCTATCTGTTCGCAGCTTCAATCCTGAAACCCCGCCTCACCCGCGTGATCCGCCATCCGCAACTGACGGCGGTGAAAACCTGGGCGCTGGCGCATCTATTGGTCAACGGCACACTGGCGGGAATCATCCTGTTCGGCGGGCTGCTGGCCTGGGCGGTGGTGTCGGTGATCCTGATCAACCGTTCGCAGCGCGACTGGCAGCGCCCGGCACCTGCGACCACCGCAACCGAAGTCATGACTGTGGGTGCCGCGCTGGTCGGCACTGTGGTTATCGGCATGATCCACAACTGGCTGGGCGTCTGGCCCTATGGGTGACACATGAAAGTTTACCGACTGCTGACAGAAGATGACACGTCAGAGTTTTGTCACAAGGTCACGCTGGCCTTGAACAAGGGCTGGGCGCTGCACGGCTCCCCCTCGATGGCGTTTGATGCGGCGCGCGGCGTGATGCGGTGTGCGCAGGCCGTGACCAAGGAGGTGCCGGGCGACTACCACGCCGGCATCAAGCTGGGCGAACAGTAACGGCAAGGCCGGGCGGAGAGCATGATGAAGACCAACAGCGGCAATTTCTTTGAGGATTACAGCATCGGGCAGGTAATCCGCCACGCAGTTCCGCGCACCCTGACCGGGGCCGAGCGCGCGCTTTATCATTCGCTCTATCCGGCGCGCGGCGCGCTTTATTCCTCAGATGAGTTTGCGCGGGGCTGCGGGCTGCGGCAAAGCCCGCTGGATGATCTGATTGTGTTTCATACCGTCTTTGGCAAGAGCGTGCCCGATATCAGCCTGAATGCGGTGGCCAATCTGGGCTATGCGCAGGGGCGGTGGCTGAGGCCGGTCTGGCCAGGCGACACGCTGACATCTGAGTCCGAGGTGATCGGGCTGAAAGAGAACTCGAACGGCAAATCCGGCGTTGTCTGGGTGCGCACCACCGGGCGCAACCAACATGGTGAGCCGGTGCTGGAATACGTCCGCTGGGTGATGGTGCGCAAGAACCGCGACACCCCCACGCCAGCACCCGTTGTCCCCGCACTTGACCCAGTGGTCGCACCTGCTGATCTCGTGGTGCCGCCGGGCCTGTCCTTTGCCAACCACGATTTTGCGCTGTCGGGCGAGCCCTATCGGATGAATGATTATCAGGTGGGCGAGGTGATCGACCATGTAGATGGCGTCACCATTGAGGAGGCCGAGCATATGCTGGCCACCCGTCTGTGGCAAAACACCGCCAAGGTTCATTTCGACGCTACCTTCCGGCCTGACGGCAAGCGGCTGATCTATGGCGGGCATGTGATATCAATGGCCCGCGCGCTCAGCTTCAACGGGCTGGCCAATGCGCAGATGATCGTCGCACTCAATGGCGGAGCGCATGCCAACCCGTGCTTTGCAGGTGATACGGTGCGGGCGTGGTCCGAAGTGCTGGACAAGGCTGACACCGCCGCTCCCGGTGTCGGGGCGATCCGGTTGCGGCTGGTGGCCACCAAGGGAAAGGCCGGGGCCCTGAAGGACGACAGCGGCAAATACCTGCCAGAGGTTCTGCTGGACCTGGACTACTGGGCACTGTTGCCAAACAGCTGAAATACCCGACAGTTCCAGCTTCATATGGCGTTTTTGTAACATATTCCGCGGATTCTGCTGGCCGCCATCACAAGCCGCTATCCGCTCGAATCGCACGGGTGTAACGCTCGCAGTTATAGCGAGGCTCCTCCGGGTTTTACGGTTCGGCCGCCGCTTGTTCACATGGAGCATGACTATGGCTAGATCGACCCTTCTCGCTTCCAGCGTGGCGGCACTGGCGCTGCTGGCGGCACTTCCTGCAACAGCGCAGGACTTCACCTTCTCCTGGGGTGGCACCATCACCTCGAACTACATTTCGCGCGGCGAGACTCAGACCGGCAATCGCCCGGCTTTCCAGCCTTGGGTCGAGGTTGAAGCGAACGGCTTTTACGGCGGGCTCTGGGCCTCGAACGTGCGCTTTGGCGGCGGCGATCCGGACCGTGTCGAACTGGATATCTATGCCGGTTATCGCTGGTCGATCGAGAATACGAGCTTTGACATCGGCTATGCACGCTACCTCTATGACCGCAGCGGCGACGCCGGTGGAGAGTTTTACGCCCTGGTCGAGCATGATGCCGGAGCGCTGACAATCTTCAGCGGCGCATACTTTGGCCATTCGGGCAGCCTGACACTGAATGACGCGCATGCCGGCGTCAGCCTGTCCCTGATGGACAACCTGAGCGCCTCCACCAGTTTTGGTCGCTCGGGTGGCAGCAACTATGGCGATGTCGGCCTGACCTATGCGATCAACGACAACTACGATGTTGATGCGCGGGTTTACCGTTCAAACGTCTTGGGCACCCGGGCCGTGGTTTCGTTAAGCTTTGCCTTCTGAGATCTGCCGCTTCTACGGCTGAACGGGCGGGCGCACTATGCCCGCCCGTTTGCATTGCAGAGCCGGGTTCTGGCAGACTGGGCTGATACCGCAATCATGTGATCACACCTTTATTTTTTGTGATCACATGATGCAGTTTTTTCCTCGCCGCACCCGCCTTGCATGGCTTTTGAACGAACTGAGCGCGTGACTTGGCCGAAAAAATCGCTATTCAATCCCCTCAAAGCCATCCGGCCACGCGCCGGGACCGCCAAAGAGAGAGGGAATGTTCATGGCTGATGTGAACCGGGGCAACCGGCCGCTATCCCCCCACATGACAGTTTACCGGCTTCCACTGACCGCCAAACTGTCAATCCTGCACCGCATCACCGGGGTTGGCATGGTTCTTGCGGCCATACTCATCGTCTGGTGGTTCGTCGCTGCCGTCTATTCACCTGAGTATTTCGCGACCGCCGACTGGCTGCTGACCTCATGGTTGGGCACGCTGGTCATGACCGGCTCGCTCTGGGCGCTTTGGTATCACTTCTGCAACGGCATCCGGCACCTTGTCTGGGACGCGGGCCGCAGCTTTGACCTGGCGGTGACCGAGCGCAACAACTGGATCATCCTTGGCGCCTCGGTCGTCCTGACCGTGCTCACGCTGATCATCGCCTGACGGAGGGGACAATGGGTTACAAAACCGACTTCGCGCGCGTTCAGGGCCTGGGAACTGCCGGCGACGGCGCGCATCACTGGTGGCTGCACCGGATCTCCGCTGTTGCTATGATCCCGCTGACGCTGCTGTTCATCTTCCCCTTCGCCCGCACGCTGGGCAACGGCTATGAGGCGATGATCGCCACCTATTCCAACTTTGGCCATGCGCTGGTTGCGGTGCTGTTCTTCCTCGTGGGCTTCTGGCACCTGGCCATGGGGCTTCAGGTCGTGATCGAGGATTACGTGCCGCACAAACCCACACGCGTTGTCCTTCTGCTGGGCAACACGCTTTTCAACGGGGCACTCGCCGTGGCCGGTATTCTGGCCGTCGCCACCATCCTGTTCCGCGCCTGAGGATAGCCACATGTCAGCTTACAAAATCGAAGAACATACCTATGATGTTGTCGTCGTGGGCGCGGGCGGCGCGGGTCTGCGCGCCACGCTCGGCATGGCCGAACAGGGGCTGAAAACCGCCTGTGTCACCAAAGTTTTTCCCACCCGCTCGCATACCGTGGCCGCGCAGGGCGGCATCGCCGCCTCGCTGTCAAACATGGGGCCGGACCATTGGCAGTGGCATATGTATGACACCGTCAAGGGCTCTGACTGGCTGGGCGACACCGACGCCATGGAGTATCTGGCGCGGGAGGCCCCCAAGGCGGTTTATGAGCTGGAGCATTACGGTGTCCCCTTCTCGCGCACCGAGGATGGCAAGATCTATCAGCGCCCCTTTGGCGGCCACACGACCGAATTCGGTGAAGGCCCGCCCGTGCAGCGCACCTGCGCTGCGGCTGACCGCACCGGGCATGCCATGCTGCACACGCTATATGGTCGCTCGCTCAAGGAACAAGCGCAGTTCTATATCGAATACTTCGCCACCGACCTTCTGATGGATGATGACGGGCGTTGCACCGGTATTTTGGCCTGGAAACTGGATGACGGCACGCTGCACCAGTTCAATGCCAAGATGGTGGTTCTGGCCACCGGCGGCTATGGCCGCGCCTTCTTCAGCGCCACCTCGGCGCATACCTGCACCGGCGACGGTAACGGGATGATCGCCCGTGCGGGTCTGCCGCTGCAAGACATGGAATTTGTGCAGTTCCACCCCACTGGTATCTACGGCGCGGGCTGCCTGATTACCGAGGGCGCACGCGGCGAAGGCGGGTATCTTACCAATTCCGAGGGCGAGCGCTTCATGGAGCGCTACGCACCCACCTACAAAGACCTCGCCTCGCGCGATGTTGTCTCGCGCTGCATGACACTGGAAATCCGCGAGGGGCGCGGGGTTGGCCCGAACAAGGACCATATCCACCTGCACCTCAACCACTTGCCGCCGGAAACCCTGCACCTGCGCCTGCCCGGCATTTCGGAATCGGCGCGCGTCTTTGCGGGTGTGGACGTCAACAAGGAGCCGATCCCGGTTCTGCCGACGGTGCACTACAACATGGGCGGCATCCCCACCAACTACTGGGGCGAGGTGCTGAACGCTGACAGTGAGAACCCCACGCGCGTGGCGCCCGGCCTGATGGCTGTGGGCGAGGCCGCCTGCGCCTCGGTGCACGGGGCGAACCGGCTGGGCTCCAACTCATTGATTGACCTTGTGGTGTTTGGCCGTGCTGCAGCAATCCGCGCGGGGCAGACGGTTGATCCAAATGCGCCGAACCCACCCACCTCCAAGGCTTCGGTCGAGGCTGCGCTGGCCCGGTTTGACCGCATCCGCCACGCCGATGGCACCATTCCAACGGCCGATCTGCGCCTTGAGATGCAACAGAACATGCAGGCCGATGCTGCCGTGTTCCGCACCGACAAGACGCTGGCCGAGGGCTGCCAGAAAATGGCTGACACCGCCGCCAAACTGAGTGACATCAAAGTCACCGACCGCTCGCTGATCTGGAACACCGACCTGATGGAAACGCTTGAGCTTGAGAACCTTATGCCCAATGCGCTTACCACCATTGTCTCGGCCGAGGCGCGCAAGGAATCGCGCGGGGCGCACGCCCAGGAAGATCACCCGAACCGCGATGACGTGAACTGGCGCAAGCACACCCTCGCTTGGGTTGAGGGCAACAAGGTCCGGCTGGATTACCGCCCGGTGGTGACTGAACCGCTGACCAAGCCCGCACAGGGCGGCATCGACCCGAAAAAGATCGCGCCCAAGGCCCGCGTGTATTGAGGAGCTGAAGAATGGTTGAACTGGCACTCCCCAAGAATTCGCAGATCCGCGTGGGCAAGACCTGGCCGAAACCGGCAGGCGCCACCAATCTGCGCACCTTCCGCATCTACCGCTGGAACCCCGATGACGCGCAGAACCCGCAGGTGGATACCTATTTCGTCGACATGGACAGCTGCGGGCCGATGGTGCTGGACGCGCTGATCAAGATCAAGAACGAGATCGACCCCACCCTGACATTCCGCCGCTCCTGCCGCGAGGGGATCTGTGGCTCCTGCGCGATGAATATCGACGGGCATAACACGTTGGCCTGCATCTTCGGCATGGATGAGGTGAAGGGTGATGTAAAAATCTACCCGCTTCCACACATGCCGGTCGTCAAGGATCTGGTGCCGGACCTGACCCATTTCTACGCGCAGCATGCCTCAATCATGCCGTGGCTTGAAACAACCTCGAACACACCGGCCAAAGAATGGCGTCAGTCCATCGAAGACCGTGAAAAGCTCGATGGCCTTTATGAATGTGTCATGTGCGCCTGTTGCTCCACGTCCTGCCCCAGCTACTGGTGGAACGGCGACCGCTATCTCGGCCCGGCCGCCCTGCTGCACGCCTATCGCTGGATCATCGATTCGCGCGACGAGGCCACCGGTGAACGGCTGGATGCGCTGCATGATCCGTTCAAGCTGTATCGCTGCCATACCATCATGAACTGCACCAAGACCTGCCCCAAGGGCCTGAACCCGGCCAAAGCCATCGCCGAAATCAAGAAGAAGATGGTCGAGCGCGTTCTCTGAGCGCTGCTTGCAGAAAGAACCGGGCCCGAAGCCTTGCTTCGGGCCTTTTTTCTTGGCGTGGGCGGTGACGGTTGATTGCGCAAACGATATGTTAGACGCCCTTTGGCGGCATTGATGTATCAAGGTGAAGGGTGTTGGGTCTTAGCAACGGTACGGGACCCCCTTGCCTGCCTTGCCGACACCTTCCACCGCACATCAGGCCAAAAGATCACGCAGGTCGATGACCAGTTGATCCAACGCTGGAACGGGTAGCGGTTACCCTGGACTGAGACCTGATTCCCATTGCGCTGCGGGCGGCTCTCGCCGGGCAGGTGCCATTACCAAAGCCGCCTGAATGCCGCCATGTTCGCCTGAGCGCCCTGCAATAGGGTCAGCGCAGCGGATTGGCTGCTGATCGTGCGAATTTCGTTGAGTTGTTCGCCGACAAAGAACTGCCGGACAAGTTTGTTCATCACCTCCGGATGCGCGAACTGTGACACCCCACTATCACCAAAGGCGCGCTGGCTCCGCGTGCGAAGGATGTCGGCCTGACGGTCCAGATCCAGCGAGCCAAATGTCGATGGTAGCTGCAGCGCTGTTTCAAAGACGGTGCGCATAGAAGGTGTTCCGAGGATGCGAAACCATTTGCCGTTTTCGCTCTGATCGCTTTGCGCCAGCTGCGCGAGGTCGCGCTGCAAGGACAGTGCGAGGCGCATGGACTGGTCCTGTGCGCCCACCGCCTCTTCGAATCGCCGCTGGTGGAAATTGCTCACCAGATTCCCGGCGAATTGTTCAATATACCGCTCTCCCAGTTGATGAAGCCGGTCCGGCTGGGCAAACTGCGCCACATCCGGACGGCCAAACACTTCCTGGGTCTTCTCGCGCAAGATCTCGATCTGGCGGTTGACGTCTAGATCCGCAAAGTTCCCGGACAGATCAAACACGGTTTCAAACATCGAGCGAAGCGAAGGTGTGGTCAGAACCAGCGTCCATGTCGCCTGTTCACCCAGTTCCGAACCGGCCAGCACTGAGAGATCATTCTGCATGCTCCGGGTCAGTTGCTGAGCCTGCTCCTGACGGCTCAGGCTGCTATCGGATGCATTTCTGGCGGGTGTTTCAGATGTCTTGCTGTCACCAAAACCAAATGCCTTTGCCAGGTCATGATACCGCTTGTCTGCCAGACGCTGAACAAAGCTTCGCCGCTCACCGGCCTCGGGCTCGCGGGTAGAGCTTTCCAGGACCTTGCGGATGAAGGCACGGTTCTGCAAGTCATCCGCCAGCCCAAAGGAGGTCAACGCGACACGCAACAACCGCCGATCATTCACCAGTTCCTCGGCAGAGCTTATCTTGCCGATATTCTCGCGGAAATACGCCTCGTCGGCCTTGGCCATCGCAGTGCCGGAATGCGACAGGCTTTGCCTTTCCAACGTGCGCTGGAGAAAGGACCAACCGGCGTAGCCGTTGGCGGGTATGACAGGTTGGAAGCTCATTGCCGTGTTGCGGCCAGCAACCGCTCTTCGCGAGGCAAGAGTGTGCGAAGTGACCGCAGCACCTGATAATATTCACCCTCTAACGCCGCATCGGTGGCGCGCGTCAGCTGTTCCCGGCTGTCGGGATCTGTCAGAACTTGGCTAAGTTGCTCGATATCGCGGATCAGCTTTGGTTGCATCTCATGCGGAACGGAGTCACCTGACAGGATGAGTTGAGCAATGTAGCAGACCCGCCGCACCGGAGTCTTGACGTCTTCCGGATGGATGGCGTCTCGCAAGCGCAGAATATTGGCATTCGGTGTCACGATGGAAAAGCGGCTTCGGCGTTCACCGTTTTGAATGACGGCTCCATTGATCAGAACGCGTTCGTGCGGTGCGAGTTTCAGGATCAGTCCTGCCATCACTGACCTCCATGCGAACGCAAACCGCGCATCACAGCCAGATTTATATCGACCAGAATTTCCGCAGGGGCCGCACCTGACAAGGCTTTGTCGGTGTGCTGACTGACGAACTCTGCAAGATAGAAAAGCCGTGCGCGCAGATCCTTGGGAAACTGGTTGCCGCTGTCGGCCAGATCGACGGCAAAAGCACTCCAGAGGCGCCGGTTCTCGTGCATTGCGGCAACCAAGGCCGGAAATGCGTTTGCTCCGCCATCGGTTTGCGCGGCCTGCAATCGGCCTGTGATCATGGCCATCACGTCGTACTCGATATCGCGCGGGGTCTTGATGGTTCGGGCCAGCGAACCATAAACGCTCTTTGCATGGGCCGTAGCGCTCATCTTTTGCTCTCATTGTGCGAAGGGAAGTGTCGGCGGGTGAGACCGGGGCCATTGTGGCCCCGGTCTCCCGTGTTAGCGGAAGAGCGAAAGGATATTCTGCGGTTGCTGATTGGCAATCGACAAGGCCTGAATGCCCAGTTGCTGCTGAACTTGCAGCGCCTGCAAGCGCGCCGAAGTTTCTTCCATATCCGCATCAACCAGCGAACCGATGCCCGATTTCATGGAGTCCATCAGGCTTCCAACGAACTCCTTCTGAATATCGACCCGCTTCTGCGCCGAACCGAAGGCTGCCGAGGCGTCGATGGCGTACTGGATCATGGTCTCGATGTCATCGAGATAGGCCCCGCGCGTTGCGTCATCGGCGGTGGCAACATTCATCTCCTCCAGCGCCCCCAGACCGCCGTCGTTGCGAGTGACTTCAACACCCATATTGATATCGGCACCGGTTTCGTTGTTGAAAGTCACCGCACCAACGTTATCAACCTCGACTTCAATGTCTGTCAGACGCGTGTCGGTTGCCTTGGCCTCACTGAATGCGGTGGCCATGCGGGCACCCAAAGATTCGGTGGTGTCGCCCGCCGTCACCTTGATGGTGATCTTCACCTCATTCGCCGTGCCCTCATTGAAGATCATGCTGACATTGTCACCAGCCAGCATCCCTGTAGCATCGTCGATATCAGCCGCAGCATCATTCAGGGCCAGTGCGCCGTCACCGCCCTGCATTGTGGCCGTGAATGCCGCCAGGGAGGCTTCATCAGCCACAGCAGCGACTGCCACAGAAGTAGCGATCTCGACTGATTCCTTGGTGCCGAGATTCAGATTTTCGAGATCGATCTGGATATCCGATGCCGTCACGCCACCGCTGGCGCTGCGGTCGAGCGACGACATGATCTTCAGGGGAGATTCAGCCGACCCGTTCACCAGATTCAGGCCGTTGAACTGCGCTGCGGCAACCACCGAGCTGATCTGGTTGGTAAGCTGCTCGATATCGGTCTGGATCTTGCCGCGATCCACGTTCTGCTCCTGCGCGCCGACGATCTTTTCCTTGATCTCGGTCAGCAGTTTCACCGTGGTTTCAGCGGCATTGCGCGCCACGTTCACCGTAGAACTGCCCAGCGACAGGCTGTCCTGAATGGTCTTGAACCCGGCCACATCCGATTCCATGACCTTCGAGATTGCCCAGGTCGCGGCGTTGTCCTTGGCGTTGCCAATCTTCAGACCAGTAGAGATCTGGGCCTGCACCTGGCTCATGTTGCGGTTGATCTGCTTCATGGTCTGGAGGGCAACCATGGCGCCGTTGTTCGTCAGAATCGAGGACATGTCTAGTTCCTTATGCAAAGGCGTATTTACGCCGATTGGAGAGGCCGTTCGCAGTGAACGGGACAGCCCTTTCTGGACTTGCGGCCATCCGTGTTTCCGGATGGTGCGCCACCCTTGCGGTGCGTTGATCAGACTGCGGCCGAACCCCTAACGCCTGATTAACCCGCACCCCGCTGTTCACCCCGATATCGATCAAATGCCGCAGATCTGAAGAACGACAGAACCGATTCGCCGCGCCGCGGCTGTGGCGAATGCGCACTCTGTCCTCACGCCCGCCGCTCCAGCGAAACCGGGGCCGAATCGATCTTCTGGCGTGCGCCATCGCGGGCATAGGTCTCATGCCGAGAGGGCAGGCGCGCGCGTACCAGCAGCTCCTGCGCATTGCGCAATCCTTCAAGGGCGGCGGCAATCAGTCGCTGATTGCGGCGCGCGCTGTCCGCGATCTCTTCGCCGATGGAGGTCTCATCGTCACCGAGGGCTGCGGGCGGGTAATCCTCAATTCGTTGAATAAGCGCTAGCAACTTCGGGCTGAGCTGCCCGATTCGCTGCAGGTCGCTGATACGCAGGGCGGCGCGCGCATCGTCCAGCAGACGCGCAAGCGATTTCAGATCACGCGTGAGTGCGCTCATATCGCGCCCTCCGTGCCGCGGGCCTCAAGGGCGCGTTCTATGTGATCGGCAAGGCCAATGCCGCCCCGCGCGACCAGCGCGCGCGCATATGCATCGGCAAAAAACGAGGAGAAATGTTCTTCGCCAGCACCACCATTCATGCTTTCCGCAGCACGCCCAATTCCGGCAGACTTCAACATCTCAGACAGGAATGCGGTTTCCAGATCTTCCGCGCTGCGACGTAACGCCGAGGGCGCTGGGCCGGACAGCCGGGCGTGCAGGGTTTCAGGGGGTATCAGCATTCTGTGCTCCTTTTCTGCAGGACGGTCTCAACAGAGTTTCGCTGAACGCGGTAAAGAACCGGTAACTATCTGCGTGCTAAGCAAACGCGACAGACAGACAGAACCGGTGGCCCGAATGCTGATCGACTTCCTCGCAGGATCCATGCGCAGCGACACGCCTGCCAATCAGACCGACAGTACAAAGCCGACACCCGGGCGGGGGGGGTTTGCCACAATACTGGGGGGCCTGGGCGGCAATACGGCCACGTCTGCCGTGGTAGAGCCCGCGATCGAGGCTGCAACGACAGGTCATGATAGCGCGGACGACACACCTGATTCGGCCCACACGCCTGATGCGCGGGATGCTGTCGCCGCAGGTGCTACGGATTCGGACATGCCGCCGATGACTGACGAAATGGCCGGTGTCGCATACGACGGCGATGAAGTTGAGCGTGTTCGCCAGACAGGTAATCCGAGCGTCATCCCGGCTGATCGGACCCACGCCCGAAGTGGTCAGCCACCTCCACTGCGTGAAGGCGAGGCGGCGGGACCAAAGACCGAATCGCTTGATCTAAACGAAAATGGCGCTCCGGTGCAGCAGTCGGCCCGACTGAGCGGGGACAAGGGACACCAGACATCGGAAGTTGCGCAAGGTGCCCGGCCCGCCTTCACACCTCCGGTCCCGGCTACCTCGCAGACGGTATCAACGCTGGCACCAAACAGCAGGATCGAACCAGAAGTGCGCATGCATTTCGCGCGCGGCATCGCTGACAGCGCGAGAGTCGGCCCGCCCTCTGCACGGCAATCCGGGCCAGACCATGTGCTCGTGGCGCCACCCGATCTCCGACGCGCAGAGCCGGTGGGTACACAAAAGTCCAGACCAGTCTGGCAATCGGGCGCTGCGCAAACCGGCAGCCGGGGCCTGGAACCCGACCCCGGCTTGCCAGACAAAGCGCAGCCGCGCCCGGAAGCAAACAATGCGACACCGCGTGCAGGGGGCACCACGGCGATCCCCGTCGTCACATCCTTTCCCGGAATCCCACCGCATCATTCCGAAGCCAGAAGCACAGAGGCCGGGTCACGGCCCAGGCCCGGACCGAATACCTACCGGCCTCCTACCGATGTCGTGGGCGGCTTTCCCAGACATCCGGCCTTGCACGTCCGGTCGCCAGGGCCGCAGGGCACCATGACACCCATGCCTTCGCACGACACGGACAGGCCGGACACTCTGGCCGACACTGGCGGACCCCGAAATCTTGCTCGCGAAGGCCCCAGACAAGTGCTGGTGCCGGCGCCAGCCGCTCCCACCTTGCAAGGGCAGGGCAACCTGTGGAGCGCAGTGCAGGCAGTTACCGCCACCGCGGACCAACCCTTCAACGCTCACTTTTCCGATCGCTCCCCGGAGGGCGACAAGGGCGGTCCGTTCCTGAACAGACACGAAGCACTGTCAGCCGCTTTGCCTGCCTCCGGCCCCGCATTGCACCCGGTGTTGACTGAAGGCGCAAACGCGCGCGCGCAGGCTGAACTCGCCCGCGAGACCGCGCAACAGATCGGCGCACAGGTTGTGACCCTTGGCAAAGGCCGCTTCGAGCTGTCGCTCGCACCTGCCGAACTTGGCAAGGTTGAAATGTGGTTGCAAGACAGCGACAACCGGCTGACCCTGACGGTCAACGCCGAGCGCCCCGAAACGATGGACCTGATCCGCCGCCACATCGCGCTACTGGAGCAGGAGTTGCGGGGGCTGGGGTTCGGCAGTCTGTCGCTTCAGATGGGCGCAGATGGCGCGCCGGGATCTCAGGGTGGTCAAAATCCGCAACAGGACTCAACGATCAAAGCCGATGCGGCCATTTCGGAAAGCCCTCAGCGTGCCGCTCCATCATCGGTAGCGGGCGATCACCTCGATCTTCGACTGTAAGGATCATTCCATGCAAGTGAACAGCGCTTTCACCCAATCGGCCACCTCCCCCACGCCGGGATCCGGCTCGGGGCAAACATCCGACTACCAGACGTTTCTCAACATGCTGACCGTTCAGATGCGCAATCAAGACCCCCTGAACCCGATGGAGGCGACCGATTTTGCGGTTCAGCTTGCGACCTTCTCCAGCGTCGAACAGCAGATGCAGACCAACCAACTTCTGTCCGCGCTGCTCGGCCGGTCAGGTTTGGCCGAGATGGGCAGCTGGGTCGGCATGGAGGCGCGGATCTATTCGGGTGCCCATTTCGAGGGTGCACCCATCGATCTTGCACCGGACCCCGCGATAGGTGCCGATCGCGCCTTTCTGGTGGTGCGCGACAGCAATGGATTTGTCATCGAGACACGCCAGATCCCGATTGATGCGGACAGCTACCAATGGACAGGTCTGGATGAGGACGGGGATCCGCACCCCAGCGGGCGCTACACATTCGAGCTGGAATCACGCGCTGGGCAAGAGGTGATCGATTCCGCACCGGTGGCCGCTTATTTACCGATTGTGGAAGCGCGCGCCGATGGGGGAATGGTGGTTCTGGTGCTCCCGGGTGGAATGTTGGTGGACAGCTCGACTGTCAGCGGCCTTCGCCAACCGCGTGCCGCCCCCGAATCCGCCGCGACCCTCGGCGCATTGTATTGAGGACAGATGCTGCCCGGCAGGCATCATCCCGCAGCATCACACCTGCACGCATAGCCGGGCCAGCGATCAGATGGAAACCGGACGGTGGAATGCGCCGTAACCGAGGGGCTGCAGGGCCACTGGATTGCAGCAACCGACGGGCTGGAAGCCGATCCGGTCCGCAAGGTCGATGCCCAAGCGCACACCGCAATTTTCAGAGCATGGCAGCGAAGGTCCTTCGCAGGTTCTGGCCGCAACACCTTGACCGCGCGTACCGTTCAGCCAATGGACTGCCCGGCCCAAAGCCCCAATGCGCTGACAGCCGCACCCAACAGAACCCACCACACCGGGTGCAGGCCCGCACGACGCCCTTTTTCGATCACCGGCATGCGCAACCTGATCAACGCGGCCTCCATCATCGCCGGAAGCTGCGGACCAAAGCGGCTGATCACCCGCGCCGTGCGCGCAAGGTCGCGCGCCATTGCCTTAGGGCCCAGGTTTTGCCGGATATAATCCTCGACAACGGGCTGGGCCACTTCCCAGATGTTGATCGACGGGTTGAGCGAACGCGCCACCCCCTCCACCACAACCATGGTACGCTGCAGCAAGATCAGCTCGGTCCGGGTTTCCATGCCGAACCGCTCGGTCACCTCGAACAGATAGCTCAGAAGCCGCGCCATCGAAATCCGTGTGGCATCCATCCCGAAGATCGGCTCGCCGACCGAGCGCAAGGCACGGGCGAACTCATCAATGTCGCGATCGGCGGGCACATAGCCCGCTTCAAAATGGACCTCGGCCACGCGGCGGTAATCCTTGCGGATGAACCCGAACAGGATCTCGGCATAGACCCGGCGCGAGTATTCATCGATCTGGCCCATAATGCCAAAATCATAGGCGATAAGATCGCCGTTGGCGGCCACCTTCAGATTGCCCTGATGCATGTCACCATGAAAAAACCCGTCGCGCATGGCATGTTGCAAAAACAGCCGCAGCACCCGCGCGGCCAGTTCTGCCCGGTCCACCCCCAGCGCATCGATCGCGGCATTGTCGCCCAGCGGCACGCCCTCGGCCCAGCCCAGCGTCATCACCGAGCGGCCCGAAAGATGCCAGAGCGGTCGCGGAACGCGAAAACCTGCATCCCCCTCGGTATTGGCCGCAAATTCGGCGGCGGCGGCGGTTTCCATCCGCAGGTCCAGCTCACCCTGCACTACGCTGTCGAAATGCGCGATCACATCGCCCGGGCGCAGGCGGCGGGTCGAGGGCAGCAGCCATTCGATCATCCCTGCAGCGAAATAGAAGGCATCAATATCTTTACGAAACGCCCGCTCAATCCCGGGCCGCAGCACCTTGACCGCCACATCCTCGCCAGTGCCGGTCACCCGCGCGCGGTGTACCTGCGCGATCGAGGCGGCGGCCACCGGCTCGGAAAAGCTGGAAAAGACCGAATCAACCGGAATCTCCATCTCGGCCTCGAACTGCGCGCGCGCCTGCGCCTGCGGAAAGGGCGGCAGCTGGTCCTGCAAATAGCGCAGTTGGTCAGCCAGCTCTGTCCCCACGATATCGGGCCGCGTCGCCAGCGTCTGGCCAAACTTGATATAGGCCGGACCCAGCGCCGTCAGCGCCCGCACCAGCGGCGGCAACGCCGGGTCACCGCGCAGTCCCAGAATTTTGAACGGCCAACCCAGCACCCGCGCGGCCAGTCGCAGCCGTGGCGGCGCCTTCATCGCCTCCAGCACCTCTTGCATCGCGCCCGTGCGCTCGAATGTCGCGCCGGTGCGGATCAGCCGCCAGATGTTGTGTGGGCCGCGCATCGCTCAGATTTTCCAACCGGAATGCAGCGCGGCGATGCCCATCGACAGGTTGCGGTATTTCACCTGCTCAAATCCGGCCTCGCGAATCATCGCTGCAAAAGCCTCCTGATCGGGGAACTTGCGGATCGATTCGACCAGATACTGGTAGCTTTCGCGGTCCTTCGCCACGATCTGCCCCATCGTCGGAATCACGTTGAACGAATAGAGGTCATAGGCCTTTTGCAGCGCCGCGTTGGGAAGCTGGCTGAACTCCAGCACCATCAGCCGCCCACCGGGGCGCAGCACGCGATATGCCTCGCGCAAAGCATCAGGGATTCGGGTGACGTTGCGGATGCCAAAGCTGATTGTATAGACATCAAAGCTATTGTCCGCGAAGGGCAGCGCCATGGCGTCGCCCACCACCCAGTCCAGCGCCTCGGCCATGCGCTCGGCCTCGGCGCGCTTGCGCCCCTCGTCCAGCATCGATTCGGTCAGATCGAGGACGGTTGCCTGCGCGCCCGCGCCCGCGCGTTTCAGAAACCGGAACGCCACATCGCCCGTGCCGCCCGCCACGTCCAGCAGCTGCTGGCCCGGGCGCGGGGCCAGCCAGTCCATCATCGCGTCTTTCCAGATGCGGTGAATGCCCATCGACATCAGGTCATTCATCACATCGTATCTGGAGGCGACGCGCGTGAAGACCCCGTGCACCATCCCGGCCTTCTGGCCCTCATCGACGGTCTGAAAACCGAAATGCGTGGTTTGCGGGTTGTCCGGGCTCATACCGCCTCCTGTCAGACCTTGCGCGTTGTCCTTCCTTACAGGAGGATGCGGCCCCTGCACAATGCGACGCCGGAGCCTGTTTTGCCCGAATTGCCTGAAGTGGAAACCGTGCGCCGCGGCCTGCAACCGGCGATGGAGGGCAGCCGCATCCTGCGCGCCGAGGTGCGGCGCGAAGGCCTGCGCTGGCCCTTTCCGCCCGGCCTTGGCCAGCGGCTTAAAGGCGCGCGGGTTGAGCGGCTCAGGCGGCGATCAAAATACATTCTGGCCGATCTGTCCACCAATGAGACCATGCTTCTGCATCTGGGCATGTCCGGCCGGATAACGCTCTCAGGGCTGGAAGCGCCCCACGTGCCGGGACAGTTTCACCACCAGCACCCTGCACCGGAAAAGCATGACCATGTGATCTTTCACATGGAGAACGGCGCGCGCGTGGCCTTTAATGATGCCCGCCGCTTTGGCGCGCTGGACCTGATCGCCACCGACCGGGCTGATGCCCACCCGCTTCTGGCCGCACTGGGGCCAGAACCGTTGGGCAACACTTTCAACGGTGCGCATCTGGTCGCGCGGCTGAAAGGGCGCAAGGGGCCGGTAAAGGCACTGCTGCTGGATCAGCGAATCGTCGCGGGGCTGGGCAATATCTATGTCTGCGAAGCATTGTTCCGCGCCGGCATCCACCCCGCCCGCGCCGGTGGCCGGATCAGTGCGGCGCGGCTGGAAAGGTTGGCGGCGATCATCCGCGAGGTTTTACAAGAGGCCATCACCGCCGGCGGCTCCAGCCTGCGCGATTACCGCCAGGCCGATGGCGAACTTGGTTATTTCCAACACAGTTTCCGTGTCTATGACCGGGCGGGCCTGCCCTGTCCGACACCAGGTTGCGCTGATCATATCAGCCGGATCGTGCAGGGCGGGCGCTCCAGCTTCTTCTGCGCGACCTGCCAGAAATAGCTGCCCAGAGTCTGCTTGATCCCCACGCCCATCCTGTTATGCACGGTCCCTTGAATGCTCAACCGGGGGTCTCCTCATGGCTTACGAAACCATCACCGTCGATATCGCCCAGCATGTTGCGCTGATCAAGCTCAACCGGCCTGAGGCCATGAACGCGCTGAACGCCAAGCTGTTGTCGGAGCTGTCCGAGGCCCTGAAAGCCGCTGACCGCAATGAAAAGGTGCGCTGCATCGTCATCACCGGCTCGGAAAAGGCGTTTGCCGCCGGGGCGGATATCAGCGAAATGGCCACCAAAAGCTACATTGACGTGCTGGAAGAGAACCTGTTCGCCGCAGAAAGCGACACCCTGACGGCTGTGCGCAAGCCGGTGATCGCGGCCGTGGCGGGGTATGCGCTGGGCGGCGGCTGCGAACTGGCGCTGATGTGCGATTTCATCATCGCCGCCGACAATGCCAAGTTCGGCCAGCCTGAGATCAATCTGGGCGTCGTGGCCGGGATTGGCGGCACCCAGCGGCTGACTCGGTTCATCGGCAAGTCAAAGGCAATGGATATGCACCTGACCGGCCGCTTCATGGATGCCGAAGAGGCCGAGCGCGCGGGCCTTGTCAGCCGTGTGGTGCCCGCCAAGAAGCTGATGGATGAGGTGATGGCAGCGGCGCAGAAAATCGCCTCGAAATCGGCGATCGCCACCAAGGTGGTCAAGGAAGCCGTCAACCGCAGTTATGAAACCACGCTGCGCGAAGGTGTCCTGTTCGAGCGCCGCACCTTCCACGCGCTTTTCGCCACCGAAGACCAGAAGGAAGGCATGAGCGCTTTCCTTGAAAAACGCGAGCCGCAGTTCCGCGATCGCTGAGCGGGCGCGATTCCCTATTCCCTTCCCCGCGGCTTTGCCGTATAGGCTGCCGCCACATGCGCGTGGGCCCGCTTAGGCAAGAATCAATCCGGCACCTCTTTGGCCGGGTGTGGGTCTTTTGCGCGACGAAACCGTAACAGACCCGAAAGACCGATCACCCATGGCCAATACGCCCCAGTCCAAGAAACGCGCCCGCCAGAACGAGCGTCGCTTTGAAGTTAACAAGGCCCGGCGCTCGCGCATCCGCACCTTCCTGCGCAAGGTCGAGGAAGCAATCGCTTCCGGCAATGCCGAATCCGCCAAAGCCGCCCTGCACGCCGCCCAGCCTGAGCTGGACCGGGGCGTGACCAAAGGGGTTCTGCACAAGAACACCGTCGCGCGCAAAATGTCGCGCCTTGCCAGCCGTGTGAAGGCGCTGGGCACCTGATCCTGCGCTCTGGCGCACACGCCGGGCCCGCCTGAACACAACAAAGACCGCGCCCGAATTCCGGGCGCGTTTTTCGTTGCCCCGGTCGCCGCGCCCTGCGCGCCTGTGGCACGAAGCCCACGGCCCCAGCGATTCTTTTCCCCCTGTCGAGTGTCAAGCGAGTTGTTTGATTGCCTGTCGGCTGCACCGCTTGCTAATTTGTCCTTGCGATTCACATTGCCCTGGGGGGGTTCTGGTGTGACACGCTGACGCCACGCCTTCCGCATCCTGATTTGCGGGGGACAGGTATTGTGTGCCCGGCCTTGATCTGACCGGCGCTTTCTGCGTCGGGGTCATATTACCCCTTGTTCTTTTGTGCTCGCCCGTCGGCGCGTTGCCCGGTGCGTTCTGTTTGCTGTGTTCGGCACTGGCATATGCTGTGTCCGAAGGGTGTGTGTATTTCAGTTTCCGGGGGTGCCCGGAGCGGATCGAAAACAAGAAGAGGCCAGCGCCAAGGCGCATGGCGCATGGGTCGGGACAGAATGACAAACGCGGTGTGGGGTGAGGTACGGAATGCTTTGCGGGGCCTGGTCGGCGAGAACAACTACATAACCTGGATAGAGCCCCTGCGACTGGCCGAACTTGGCGGCGGCGTCGCACGGCTGACCGCACCCACCAACTTTGTTGCCAACTGGGTCAATCGCAATTTTGCCGAACATATCCTGCGCGCGCTGGTCGCCAGCGGAGAGACTGTTCACCGCGTGGAGATCGCGGTCGATGCCCAGCGCGTGAGTGCGCCCGCCTCGGTCCGGCGCGCGATCACCGCCAGCACCCCTGTCGCCGCAACCGCCCGCGCCCCTGATGAGGGTGAACTGCCCCCAGCCGCACTGGATCATCGCTTCACATTCGATAATTTCGTGGTCGGCAAGCCCAACGCGCTGGCCCATGCCGCTGCCCGCCGTGTGGCCGAGGGTGGTCCAGTCACTTTCAACCCGCTGTTTCTTTATGGTGGCGTCGGGCTGGGCAAGACCCATCTCATGCACGCCATCGGCTGGGAGCTTCAGGCCCGCCAGCCGGAACTGCGCGTGCTCTATCTGTCCGCCGAGCAGTTCATGTACCGCTTTGTTCAGGCCCTGCGCGAGCGCCAGATCATGGATTTCAAGGGACTGTTCCGCTCAGTCGATGTGTTGATGGTCGATGACGTGCAGTTCATTGCCGGCAAGGAAAGCACGCAGGAAGAGTTCTTCCATACCTTCAACGCCCTGGTGGATCAGAACAAGCAGATCGTCATTTCCGCTGACCGTGCGCCGGGCGAGATCAAGGATCTTGAGGACCGTATCAAATCGCGCCTGCAATGCGGGCTGGTGGTTGACCTGCACCCCACCGATTATGAGCTGCGTCTGGGGATCTTGCAGCAGAAGATCGAACAGAACTGCGCCACCTATGGAAATGTGGTGATCGGCGATGGTGTGCTGGAGTTCCTCGCCCATCGCATCAGCACCAATGTGCGCGTGCTTGAGGGTGCGCTGACCCGGCTCTTTGCCCTCGCCAGTCTGGTGGGGCGCGAGATCACGCTGGATCTGGCACAGGATTGTCTGGCCGATGTTCTGCGCTCCTCCGAGCGCAAGGTCACGGTTGAGGAAATTCAGCGCAAGGTGGCTGAGCATTACAACATCCGCCTGTCAGACATGATCGGCCCCAAACGGCTGCGCACCATCGCCCGGCCCCGTCAGATTGCCATGTATCTGTCCAAGCAGATGACCACACGCTCGTTGCCTGACATCGGCCGCCGTTTTGGCGGGCGTGACCACACCACGATCATGCACGGGGTCAAGAAGGTTGAGGAGCTGCGCGCCGGTGATTCTCAACTTGCCGAAGACCTGGATTTGCTCAAGCGTCTTCTGGAAAGTTAAGGCCACCGCGCCCCCAGCCTCACCCTCGCCCTTGACCTTGGTGCCAAAGGGCCGCAAACCGTTGTAAAACGTCACTTAGGCCTTGAGGCCGGGCCGGTTTTCGCTAGTCTCGGCCTCCCCTGTTTTGCAGTTTGCCCGCCAGGGCGGAGGATCGGACCCATGAAGATCAGCATCGAACGCGCCACCCTGCTCAAGGCCGTTTCGCAGGCGCAGTCGGTCGTCGAGCGACGCAATACCATTCCGATCCTCGCCAATGTGTTGATCGAGGCCGAGGGCGAGAGCGTCAGCTTCCGCGCCACCGACCTCGACATCGAGGTGGTGGATCGCGTGCTGGCGCAGGTTGAACGCGCGGGCGCAACCACTGTCTCGGCGGTCATGCTGCATGAGATCGTGCGCAAGCTGCCCGATGGCGCGCTGGTCGCGCTCAATGATGACCCACGCACCGGGCGACTGACGGTCGAGGCCGGGCGCTCCACCTTCTCGCTGGCCACCCTGCCGCGAGAAGATTTCCCAGTCATGGCCTCGTCCGAGTATACGTCAAATTTCGCAGCCAAGGCGGGCATCCTGAAGCGTCTGTTCGAAAAATCGAAATTCGCCATCTCAACAGAGGAAACGCGCTATTACCTCAACGGCGTCTACATGCATGTCGCCGAGGGCGAGGACGGGCGCATGCTGCGCTGCGTCGCGACCGATGGCCACCGGCTGGCGCGCGTCGATGCCCCCCTGCCCGAGGGCGCCGAAGACATGCCCGGCGTGATCGTCCCGCGCAAGACGGTGGGGGAGCTGCGCAAGCTTCTGGATGATGACGAGATGCAGATCGCCATCTCGGTGTCGGAAACCAAAGTTCGCTTCGCCACGCCGGAAATCTCGCTGACCTCAAAGGTCATCGACGGCACCTTCCCGGATTATACGCGCGTCATTCCCACAGGAAACACCAAGCGCCTCGAGGTGGACGCCAGTGATTTCGCCAAATCCGTCGACCGCGTCGCCACCGTCTCGTCCGAGCGCTCACGCGCCGTCAAGCTGGTGCTGGAGGAAGACAAGCTCACCCTGTCCGTCAACTCGCCCGACAGTGGCAATGCCTCGGATGAGCTGGTGGTAGCTTACGGCGATGAGAAGCTGGAAATTGGTTTCAATGCCAAGTACCTGCTGGAAATCGCCAGCCAGATCGACCGTGAAAACGCAGTCTTCATGTTCAACACGGCCGGCGATCCGGCGCTGGTGCGCGAAGGCAACGACACCAGCGCGGTCTATGTTGTCATGCCGATGCGCGTCTGATCTCGCCACCCCCTTCATCTACTCAAAAGTATCCCGGGGGGTGAATTGGCGCAGCCAAGAGGGGGGCAACGCCCCCCTTCCCTTTTCACCCGGTTCCCGTCATGGCGCTGCGTCTGATCCAATTGAAACTATCGCATTTCCGCTCGCATCAGCGCACGGAAGCGGTGTTCGATGGTCGGCCGGTGGTGTTTGTAGGGGCCAATGGCGCCGGCAAGACCAATCTGATCGAGGCGATTTCGCTTTTGTCGCCCGGTCGGGGCCTGCGTCGCGCTGCGCCCGATGACCTGATCCGCCAGCCGCAGGGCATCGGCTGGAAGATCACCGCCACCATCACCCGCGGCGACACGCTGCATGAAGTTGACACCGGCGCCCTGCCCGGCCAGCCCCGCAGCCTGCGCATCGATGGCAAGGCCGCGCCGCAATCGGCGCTGGGGCGCATCGTGCCCATGCTCTGGCTTACCCCGGCGATGGACCGCCTGTGGATCGAGGCGGCTGAAGGGCGGCGGCGGTTTCTGGATCGTATGGTTCTGGCGTACTTCCCTGATCATGCCGAGGCCGCGCTGGCCTATGAAAAAGCCATGCGCCAACGCAACCGCCTATTGCGCGATCATGTCGCCAATGGTGCCTGGTATGGCGCGTTGGAAGCGCAAATGGCGCAGTCGGGTGCGCAGCTCAGCGCCAACCGCCGCGCCGTTATCGCCCGGCTGGCGCAGGCCAGTGACCCCGCCAGCGCATTCCCCGCCGCCGATCTGACGCTTTTATGCGACGCGCCTGCCGACGAGTCCGCGCTGGCTCAGGCCCTCGCCGACAGCCGCCGCGCCGATATGGCCGCCGGCCGCAGCCTGACCGGTCCACACCGCGCCGATCTGGGCGCGATCTGGCGCGCCAAGGGGATGCAGGCTGCGCAATGCTCCACCGGTGAGCAAAAGGCGCTTTTGTTGTCGCTTGTACTGGCCAATGCCCGCGCGCTGTCAGCGGATACCGGCACCCCGCCAATCCTGCTTCTGGATGAGGTTGCCGCCCATCTGGACGCCCCCCGCCGCGCCGCGCTTTTTGATGAGCTGTGCGCGCTGGGGGCACAGGCCTTCCTTACCGGCACCGAGCTCGCCTTGTTCACCGACCTTGGCCCCCGCGCCCACTATTTTACCCTGTCCGATGACGGCGGTTTTTCCCACCTGGCAGAAAGCCTGACATCATGACCGTTACCCTGTGGCAACTGACCCTCTACGCGGGCGCCATTTTCATTTTGTTCATTACCCCCGGCCCGGTCTGGGTGGCACTGACCGCGCGTAGCCTGTCAGGTGGCTTTGCCTCGGCGGTGCCGCTGGCCGTCGGCGTGTCGCTGGGTGATCTGATGTGGCCGCTCGCCGCCATCTTCGGTCTCAGCTGGATCGTGTCACTTTACGGTGACGTGCTGGGCCTGATGCGCTGGGTGGCCGTGGCGGTTTTCATTGTCATGGGGCTGCAACTGATCCGCCACGCGCATCGCGACCTGTCCGCCGACAGCCGCCTGACACGGCCGGGCCATCTGGCCGGGTTCAGCGCCGGTGTGGCGGTCATTCTGGCCAATCCAAAGGCCATTCTGTTTTATATGGGCGTTCTGCCAGGCTTTTTTGACCTGACGCACATCACGGCCGCCGATATCGCCGCCATTCTGGCCATTTCGGCGATCATTCCGATGGCGGGCAACCTGACTATGGCGGCGCTGATCGGTCGCGCGCGGGCATTTTTGCGCTCACCCAAGGCCGTGGCACGCACCAACCGTGTGGCCGGAGCGCTGCTGGTGGTTGTCGGGCTGGCAATCGCGCTGGGATGAACCGCTAAATCTTGTGTCGGGCGCGTGACAATCCCCCCGGAACTGCCTATAAGTCGGGCAGTGAAATCAAGGGAAACTGGCATGACCGCGCAACCCGCCCCGACTGAAGAATATGGCGCCGATTCCATCAAGGTTCTCAAGGGCCTGGATGCGGTGCGCAAACGTCCGGGCATGTATATCGGCGACACCGACGATGGCTCGGGCCTGCATCACATGGTTTATGAGGTGGTCGACAACGGTATTGATGAGGCGCTGGCGGGCCATGCCGATGCCGTGACGGTGATCATCCACAACGATTCCAGCGTTTCCGTCACCGATAACGGGCGCGGCGTTCCCACCGACATTCACACCGAAGAAGGGGTCTCGGCCGCCGAGGTCATCATGACCCAGCTGCACGCAGGCGGCAAGTTTGACCAAAACAGCTACAAGGTCTCAGGCGGCCTGCACGGCGTCGGCGTCTCGGTGGTCAACGCGCTGAGCGACTGGCTTGAGCTGCGCATCTGGCGGGGTGGCAAGGCCCATTACGCCCGCTTCGAGCGCGGAGAGACCGTGGTGCCCCTGCGAGTGGAGGGCGACGCCGAGGGCCGCAAGGGCACCGAGGTGCGCTTCATGGCCTCGCTCGATACGTTTTCGAACCTCGAATACAGCTTCAAGACGCTTGAGAACCGGCTGCGCGAACTGGCCTTCCTGAATTCCGGTGTCCGCATCATCCTCGAAGATCGCCGCCCCGCCGAGATCCTGCGCACCGAACTGTTCTATGAAGGCGGGGTCCGCGAGTTCGTGCGCTACCTCGACCGCTCAAAGCATCCGGTCATGCCCGACCCCATCTTCATCACCGGTGAGCGCGATGGCATCGGCATCGAAGTGGCGATGTGGTGGAATGACAGCTACCATGAGACCGTTCTCCCCTTCACCAACAACATCCCCCAGCGCGACGGTGGTTCGCATATGGCGGGTTTTCGCGGTGCGCTGACTCGAACCATCAACAGCTACGCCCAATCCTCGGGCATCGCCAAGCGCGAGAAGGTCAGCTTTACCGGCGACGATGCGCGCGAGGGGCTGACCTGCGTGCTGTCGGTCAAGGTGCCGGACCCCAAGTTCTCCAGCCAGACCAAAGACAAGCTGGTGTCCTCCGAGGTGCGCCCTGCGGTTGAGAATCTGGTGAACGAGAAGCTGTCGGAATGGTTTGAGGAGAATCCGGGTCAGGCCAAATCCATCGTCGGCAAGATCATCGAAGCCGCGCTGGCGCGCGAGGCCGCGCGCAAGGCGCGCGATCTGACACGCCGCAAGACCGCGCTTGATGTGGCCTCATTGCCCGGCAAGCTGGCTGATTGCCAGGAGAAAGACCCCGCCCTGTCCGAGCTGTTCCTCGTTGAGGGGGATTCGGCGGGCGGGTCGGCCAAACAAGGCCGGTCGCGACAAAATCAGGCGGTTCTGCCGCTCCGCGGCAAGATCCTCAATGTCGAGCGCGCGCGCTTTGACCGGATGCTTGGCAGTCAGGAGATCGGCACGCTGATCACCGCGCTGGGCACCGGGATCGGGCGCGATGAATTCGACATCGCCAAGCTGCGTTACCACAAGATCGTCATCATGACCGACGCCGATGTGGACGGCGCGCATATCCGCACGCTTTTGCTGACCTTCTTTTTCCGGCAGATGCCGCAACTTATCGAGGCCGGGCATCTCTATATCGCCGAACCCCCGCTGTTCAAAGTGGCGCGCGGACGCTCTGAGGTCTATCTGAAGGACAAGCCTGCGCTTGAGGATTATCTGATCCAGCAAGGCATCGAAGGCGCAGTTCTGAAGCTGGAAAACGGCGAGGAAATCACCGGGCAGGACCTTCTGCGCGTGGTCGCCGAGGCGCGGCAGGCACGCCGCAATCTTGAAAGTTTCCCCACCCATTACGCGCGCAACATTCTGGAACAGGCCGCCATCGCCGGTGCCTTGCTGCCCGGCCAGCTGGATGAGAACGCGCAGGCCGTGGCCGACCGGGTTGCCGAACGGCTGGATCTGGTCGCGCGCGAGTATGAAAAGGGCTGGCAGGGGCGACCCACACAGGATCACGGTATTCGCCTGACCCGCATGCTACGCGGCGTCGAAGAGGCGCGCATCCTTGATGGTCAGGTCCTGCGCTCGGCTGAGGCCCGCCGCCTTGCCCGGCAGACCCAGGTGCTGCAAGATGTCTATGCCCGGCCCGCCCGGCTTGTGCGCCGGGATCGGAGCCAGATGATCTATGGCCCCGTAGACCTGTTGAACGCCATCCTGACCGAGGGCGAAAAGGGCCTCTCGCTCCAGCGTTACAAGGGTCTCGGTGAGATGAACCCCAACCAGCTGTGGGAAACCACGCTCGATCCAAACGCCCGAACGCTGCTTCAGGTCAAGGTCGATGATCTGGTCGAGGCCGATGACATCTTCAGCAAACTGATGGGCGACGTGGTAGAACCCCGGCGCGAATTCATCCAGAAGAACGCGCTCAGTGTGGAAAATCTGGACGCCTGAGGCTGCTGAACCATCCGTGATCCGGATTTGTTTCATGTCGCGCTGAAAAGGCGTTACATCCAGAGGGTAGACAAAGACCCCAAACTGAAGGAGCCGAAGCGCGCATGGAACTGGACGCCGTCAAATCTTCCTATCGTCGATGGGCCCCGGTCTATGACGCCACCTTTGGCCGCATAACGCGCATGGGCCGCAATCGTGCGGTAGAAACCATCAACGCCAGTCGCGGTCGCGTGCTGGAAGTGGGGGTGGGCACCGGCCTGTCGCTGTCGCGCTACGCCCCGCATCTGGAAGTCACCGGCATCGACTATTCCGATGACATGCTGGACGTGGCGCGCCGCCGGGTGGACAACGAACAGCTGCGCCAGGTGTGCGAATTGCGGCAGATGGATGCCCAGACGCTCGATTTTCCTGATGGGCATTTCGATACTGTGGTGGCGATGTATCTGGTCTCGGTCGTGCCCAACCCCGAGCGCGTAATGGCCGAGGTGGCGCGGGTGTGCAAACCCGGCGGGCAAGTGATCATCGTCAACCACTTCGCCCGCGAGCGGGGGTTTCTGGCCTGGGTTGAGCGGCTGTTCGCACCGCTGGCTGACAAACTCGGCTGGCACTCAGATTTCGAACGCGCGCGCATCATGGGCGAACCCTCGCTTGAGGTCGCCGAAGAACGCCGCATGGCCCCCTTTGGCCTGTTCACCTTCCTCCGCCTGCAGAAAACCTGAACATCATTTTGTGTCTGAAAATATCCTCAGGGGGTGAATTGGCGTAGCCAAGAGGGGGCAGAATGCCCCCTTCTCACGTCAGCCGTGCCGCGTGCCAGTCCAGCTGCGTCGTCATGAAGCTTGAGATGAAATAGTAGCTGTGGTCGTACCCGTCATGCAGATTGAGGGTCAGATCAATCCCGGCCTTGTCGCAAGCCCCGCGCAACGCGTCGGGCATCAGCTGGGTGTCCAGAAATCCGTCCGCCGCCCCCTGATCAACCAGTATTTCCGGCACCCGCGCCCCGGCCTCGATCATCCGGCAGGCATCATATTCCGCCAATTGCGCCGGATCATCGCCCAGATACCCGCCCAGCGCCTTCTGCCCCCACGGGCATTGGCTGGGCGCGCATATCGGCGCAAAGGCTGACACGGCGCGAAAGCGATCCGGGTTTCGCAGCGCGATGGTCAGCGCGCCATGCCCGCCCATGGAATGCCCCATGATCCCCTGCCGCCCCAGATCGGCGGAGAAATGCTGCGCCACAAGTTCGGGCAATTCGCGCTCGATATAGCTGCGCATCCGGTAGTGCGTTGCAAAGGGTTCAACCGTTGCATCAACATAAAACCCCGCCCCCAGCCCGAAATCATACGCCCCGTCCGGGTCATCGGGCACGCCCTCACCGCGTGGCGAGGTATCGGGGGCGACCATGATCAGCCCATGGCGCGCGCAGGCGGCGCGAAACTCGCCCTTTTCCGTCACATTCGCCCAGTTGCAGGTCAGCCCCGACAGATACCAGACCACCGGGCGCGGGTCCCCGGCATTATTGGCCGCATCCGGCAGGAACACAGAAAACTCCATCGGCGTGCCGGTCTCACGGCTTTGGTGCTTCCACACCTCCTGCCAACCGCCATGGCTACGCCAGCGTTGCAATCGCTCCATCAGAACACCACGACCGATCTGATGGATGTACCCGCATGCATCAAATCAAACCCCTTGTTGATCTCTTCCAGGCTCAGCGTGTGGGTGATCATCGGGTCGATCTCGATCTTCTTGGTCATGTACCAATCAACAATCTTCGGCACATCCGTGCGCCCCCGCGCGCCGCCAAAGGCCGAGCCCTTCCAGACCCGCCCGGTGACCAGCTGGAACGGCCGGGTCGAGATCTCTTTCCCCGCCTCCGCCACGCCGATCACCGTAGAGACACCCCAGCCACGGTGGCAGGCTTCCAGCGCCTGACGCATGACATTGGTGTTGCCTGTGCAGTCAAAGGTGTAATCGGCACCGCCATCGGTCATCTCGACCAGATGCGCGACGATATCGCCGTCAATCTTCGTGGGGTTCACGAAATCGGTCATGCCAAACAGTTTGCCCCATTGCGCCTTGTCATCGTTGATATCGACACCGATGATCTTGTCCGCGCCCACCATCCGCGCGCCCTGGATAACGTTGAGGCCAATGCCGCCCAGTCCGAACACCACCACATTCGCCCCCGGTGTCACTTTCGCGGTGTTGATCACCGCGCCCACACCCGTGGTCACGCCGCAGCCGATGTAGCAGATCTTGTCAAACGGCGCGTCGGTCCGCACCTTGGCCAGCGCGATCTCGGGCAGGACGGTGAAATTTGAGAACGTCGAGCAGCCCATGTAGTGGTAAACCGTTTGCCCCTTGTAGCTGAAGCGGCTGGTGCCGTCGGGCATGACACCCTTGCCCTGTGTCGCGCGGATTGCAGTGCAGAGGTTCGTTTTGCCCGACAGGCAACTTTTGCACTGGCGGCATTCCGGCGTGTAAAGCGGGATCACATGGTCGCCGGGTTTGACCGAGGTCACGCCCGGCCCCACCTCGCGCACAATCCCCGCCCCCTCATGGCCCAGCACCGAGGGGAAGATCCCCTCGCTGTCAAACCCGTCCAGTGTGTAGCTGTCGGTATGGCAGATACCCGTCGCCATCACCTCCACCAGAACCTCGCCCGCGCGCGGCCCTTCCAGATCAAGTTCAACGATTTCAAGTGGTTTCTTGGCCTCAAATGCCACAGCGGCGCGGGTTTTCATGGGTGGCTTCCTTTTCGCAAATGCCTTGGGGCAAACCTAGCGCGCAAGGCAATGTTATACTATGTCAGAACGCGCCCCTCAAAGGCCGCATTGCACCGGTTTTGGGCAGTTGCAGGCCGGTCACAATCCGCGCTAGTTTGCAGTTCATGAGCACCGCATTCTTCACCCATCCCGCCAGCCTTGGCCATACCACACCCGCTGGCCACCCCGAACAGATCGCCCGGCTGGAACATGTGCTGGCCGCGCTTGATACCCCCGCTTTTGCCGCGCTGCAGCGTCATCAGGCCCCGCCCGCCAGCGAAAGCGACGTGTTGCGCTGCCATCCGCAGGCCTATGTCGATGAGATCCGCGCCTCCATTCCCGTTCAGGGTTTGCACGCGCTGGATGCCGATACCCATGTCTCGCCCGGCAGCTATCAGGCCGCGCTGGCCGGGGTCGGTCAGGTGCTTGGGGCGCTGGATGCCGTGATGGCCGGTGAAGCGCGCAACGCCTTCGCCGCGATCCGCCCACCCGGCCACCATGCCGAAACCGCCAAGCCGATGGGCTTTTGCCTTTTTGGAAATGCCGCCATCGCCGCAAAACGGGCACTGGATCATCATGGCCTGTCGCGCGTGGCGGTGGTGGATTTTGATGTCCACCACGGCAATGGCACGCAGGATCTGCTGTGGGATGAGCCGCGCGCGCTCTTTGTCTCCAGCCATCAGATGCCGCTCTGGCCCGGCACGGGCGAGGCATCAGAGCGCGGCGCGCATGGAAATATCCTCAACCTGCCGCTGCCGCCGGGCTGCAACGGCACCATGTTCCGCAGCGCGTATGAAGACCATGTCTTCCCCCGGCTTGAGGCTTTCGCGCCCGAACTGGTGCTGGTGTCCGCAGGCTTTGACGCCCATGTTGAAGACCCGCTGGCACAACTGGCCCTTGAGGTTGAAGATTTCGTCTGGGTCACCCGCCGCCTTTGCGAACTGGCCGACCGCCACGCGCAGGGACGGCTGGTTTCCGTGCTCGAGGGGGGCTATAACCTCTCGGCGCTGGCGGCATCGGTTGCAGCGCATGTCACGGTCTTGATGGAGCAGGGTGCATGAAAGCTGTTGGTGAGATGTCATTTGAAGAAGCCCTGAAAGAGCTGGAGTCAGTCGTCGGCCAGTTGGAACGCGGGGATGTCGAGCTTGAGAAATCCATCACCCTGTATGAGCGTGGCGCCGAACTGAAGAAGCACTGTGAAGCCAAGCTGGCACAGGCGCAAACGCGGATTGAACAGATCACACTGGCCGAAAACGGCACCCCCACCGGCACCGCTCCGTTCGACGCCGGATGAGCTTTCCCACCCGCCTGAACGCCGCCGCCAATCAGGTGGCCGCCCGTCTGGATGCTTCGCTGGCCACGCTGCCGCCCAGCGCGGTGCGGGATGCGATGGGCTATGCGCTCAAGGGCGGCAAAGGTTTGCGCGGTTATCTGGTGCTGGAGGGGGCCGCGCTGCATGGCGTGGCGCGTGACCACGCGCTGAACGCCGCCGCCGCGATCGAGGCGATGCACGCCTATTCGCTGGTCCATGATGACCTGCCCGCCATGGATGACGATGACTTGCGCCGCGGTCGGCCCACCGTGCATGTGGCGTGGGACGAACCCACCGCCATTCTGGCCGGTGACGCGCTTCAGGCGCTGGCGTTTGAGCTTGTCTGCGCGCCCGGCCAGCCCAACGGCGCTGAAATGGCCCGCACGCTGGCACGCGCCTCAGGGGCTGCTGGCATGGTGCTGGGGCAGGCGCTGGACATCGCTGCTGAAACTGCCGCCCGGCCGCTGACGCTGGATGAAATCACCGCGCTGCAAGCGGGCAAGACCGGCGCGCTCTTTGAATGGGCCTGTACCGCCGGGCCGCGCATGGCCGATGCCGACCCTGAAGCACTGGCGCGCTATGCCGGGGCCCTGGGCCTCGCATTTCAGATCGCCGATGACATTCTGGATACCGAGGGCGACGCCAGCACTGCCGGCAAGCGCCTGCGCAAGGACGCCGAGGCGGGCAAGGCCACGTTTGTTTCGCTTTTGGGGCTGGAAAATGCGCGAAAACGCGCCGAAACCCTGATTGATGCGGCCTGCGCAGCGCTGGAACCCTATGGGACAGCAGCAGAATCCTTGCGTGATGCGGCGCGATTCGTTATCAGCCGAGACAGGTAAACGGGAAAAAACATGAGCGCGGACCGCCCAAACACGCCCCTGCTGGATACCGTAAAGGTTCCGGCTGACCTTAAGCGGCTCTCAGATGCCCAGCTCAGGCAGGTCGCCGATGAGCTGCGTGCAGAAACCATCAGCGCAGTATCGGAAACCGGCGGGCACCTCGGCGCAGGGCTTGGTGTGGTGGAACTGACCGTGGCCATTCACGCGGTGTTCGACACGCCGCGCGACCGGCTGATCTGGGATGTGTCGCATCAGTCTTATCCACATAAAATCATCACGGGACGGCGCGACCGCATTCGCACAATTCGCATGAAAGACGGGCTGTCGGGCTTCACCAAGCGCAGCGAGTCCCCCTATGACCCGTTCGGCGCGGCGCATTCCTCCACCTCCATCTCGGCGGCGCTGGGCTTTAAGGTGGCGCATGATCTCGGCGGCGCGCCGGACCCGGCGCTGGGTGATGCTATCGCGGTGATCGGTGACGGCAGCATGTCGGCGGGTATGGCCTATGAGGCGATGAACAACGCAGGCCATATGGGCAAGCGGCTGTTCGTAATCCTGAATGACAACGAGATGTCCATCGCACCGCCCACCGGCGCGATGTCGTCCTATCTGTCGCGCCTCTACGCGCAATCGCCGATGCATGATCTGAAAGCCGCCGCGAAAGGCGCGCTCAGCCTGCTGCCCCCGCCGTTTCAGGAGGGGGCGAAGCGCGCCAAGGACATGCTCAAGCATATGACGGTCGGCGGCACGCTCTTTGAGGAACTGGGCTTCAAATATGTCGGCCCCATCGACGGGCATGACATGGAGCAGTTGCTGGCCGTTCTGCGCACCGTGCATGAGCGCGCCACCGGGCCGATGCTGATCCATGTGCTGACCAAGAAGGGCAAGGGCTACCGGCCCGCCGAACTGGCCACCGACAAAGGCCATGCGACGGCCAAGTTTGATGTCGTTACCGGCAAGCAGAAATCCGCCCCCTCGAATGCGCCCAGCTATACCAAGGTCTATGCCCGCTCGCTGATCACAGAGGCCGAGCAAGATGACAAGATCGTCGCCGTGACTGCCGCAATGCCCGATGGCACCGGGCTGAACCTGTTCGCCGAACGCTTTCCGCGCCGGTGTTTTGACGTGGGCATCGCCGAACAGCACGGTGTCACCTTTTGCGCCGGGCTTGCGGCGGGCGGGCTGAAGCCCTTCTGCACCATGTATTCCACTTTCCTGCAACGCGGCTATGATCAGGTGGTGCACGATGTGGCGCTGCAACGCCTGCCGGTGCGCTTTGCAATTGACCGGGCGGGGCTGGTGGGGGCGGATGGGGCCACGCATGCGGGCTCGTTCGATGTGGCGTATCTGTCCAACCTGCCGGGCTTTGTGGTGATGGCCGCGGCGGATGAGGCCGAACTGGTGCATATGGTCGCCACCGCCGCCGCATATGATGAAGGGCCGATCGCTTTCCGCTTCCCGCGCGGCGAGGGCGCGGGCGTGGACATGCCCGAGCGTGGCGTCCCGCTGGAAATCGGCAAGGGCCGGATCCTGTGCGAAGGCGGACGCGTGGCGTTGCTCAGCTTCGGCACCCGGCTGGCCGAGGTGATGAAGGCCTGCGAGGGGCTGCGCGCGCGCGGCATACAGCCCACCGTGGTAGACGCCCGCTTTGCCAAGCCGCTTGACCGTGAGCTGATCTTGCAACTGGCGGCGCATCATGAGGCGCTGATCACCATCGAAGAGGGCGCGATGGGCGGCTTCGGCAGCCATGTCGCGCAGTTGCTGGCCGATGAGGGTGTGTTTGATCGTGGGCTGAAATACCGCTCAATGGTGCTGCCGGATATCTTCATCGATCAGGCCAGCCCCGCTGACATGTATGCGGTTGCCGGAATGAATGCCGCTGACATCGAAGCCAAGGTGCTGCAAGTGCTGGATGTTGCGCAACTGGGTAGCAAGCGGGCCTAGAACGGCCTTCGATGGCGGTTAAAGGCGTTTGCAGACGCTTTGGCCCGGTTCCCCCGCGTCCCGCCATACCCCGTTTCAGCGCCACTTGCCCGGTCCTCCGTATCGCCAGGGCCCTCAGGACGGGCCTGCGAAGGCCCGACTGTCAGCGCCGTTCGCCCTTCCCTTCCGGCAGTGCCAGTGCCATCCTCACCCAAACGCCATGCCTGCCCGTCAGGCAGGCGTATGGCCAACCTGTCGAGAACTCCATGAAAACACCGCGTTCCCTTCCCGTCGAAATGCTTCCCGCGTCCGAACCGCGCCAGTTCAACGAGGCAAAGGCCGCTGTCGATCACCTCTGCGCGCTCCATGCCGAGGCCACCGCCTTTCTGGTGGACAATTTCCAGGCCCTGATCAACACCGGCCAGGCTGTGGCCCGCTTTCGCGCCTTCTACCCCGAGATCCGCCTCACCACGACAACCTATGACCAGCCCGACAGCCGCCTGTCGTTTGGTCATGTGCCAGAGCCGGGCACCTATGCCACCACCGTCACCCGGCCAGACCTGTTTCGCAATTATCTGGAGCAGCAGATCGACCTTCTGATCCGCAATCACCGCGTTCCGGTCACCATCGGCCCATCCGACACGCCGATCCCGCTGCATTTCGCGATGGCCGGGCGTGGCACTGTCACGCTACCGGCTGATGGCGAGCTGAAGCTCAGCCTGCGCGACATTTTCGATGTGCCCGATCTTGCCATCACCAACGATGACATCGTCAATGGCGAGCGGGTACGCAACGCCGATGGTTCAGTCCCGCTGGCACCGTTCACCGCCCAGCGCGTCGATTACTCGCTGGCGCGGCTGGCGCATTACACCGCCACCGAGGCCGAGCATTTTCAGAACCATGTCCTGTTCACCAACTACCAGTTCTATGTCGATGAATTCGAGGCCTACGCCCGTGAGGTACTGGCCGACGCGGAAAGCGGCTATACCGCGTTTGTGGCGCCCGGCAATGTCATCCTGACGGATCCGAAAGCCCCACTCCCGTCGCTGGCGCGCATGCCGCAGATGCCCACCTATCACCTCAAGCGTGCCAATAATCAGGGAATAACGCTGGTCAACATCGGTGTCGGCCCGTCGAATGCCAAAACCGCGACCGACCATATCGCCGTTCTGCGCCCGCATGCCTGGCTGATGGTCGGCCATTGCGCCGGGCTGCGCAACTCGCAGTCGCTGGGCGATTTCGTCCTCGCCCATGCCTATTTGCGCGAGGACAATGTTCTCAATGATGATCTGCCGATCTGGGTGCCGATCCCCGCGCTGGCCGAGATCCAGATTGCGCTGCAAGAGGCCGTGGCCGAGATCACACAGCTGGAGGGGTATGACCTGAAAAGGATCATGCGCACCGGCACCGTGGCCACAATCGACAACCGCAACTGGGAGCTGCGCGACCAGTCCGGCCCGGTGCAGCGGTTGTCGAAATCGCGCGCCATCGCGCTGGATATGGAAAGCGCCACCATCGCCGCCAACGGCTTTCGCTTCCGGGTTCCCTATGGCACGCTTCTGTGCGTTTCTGACAAGCCGCTGCATGGCGAGTTGAAGCTGCCGGGTATGGCCAGCGCCTTTTACAAGACGCAAGTGGCCCGCCATTTGCTGATCGGTGTGCGCGCTATGGAGCGTCTTCGCGCTACGCCGCTGGAGCGCATTCATAGCCGGAAGCTACGCTCGTTCGAGGAAACTGCCTTCCTGTAACAAGCGGATTTTGGCAAAAAGGCCGTTTATAAGGGCTTTCAGACAAGGTTTCTGATTGTATGCTGAAAGAAAATGCGGCTACATGCGCAGCAGTCCCGAGGGAGGGGGGAGATCCCCCGGTGTCCTGAAGATTCACGAAAAACGTCAAATGGAGCAAATGATGTCGAAACCGATGACCAAAACCCAGCTCGTCGCCGCCCTTGCAGAAGAAATGGGCTCGGACAAGAAATCCGCCGGTGCCGCGCTGGACGCGATCGGCGCACTGGTCACCCGCGAAGTGGCCAATGGCGGCGCGGTCACCCTGCCCGGTATCGGCAAGATCTTCTGCCGCGCACGGCCTGAGCGTCAGGTTCGCAACCCCGCCACCGGCGAATCCATGACCAAGCCCGCCGACAAGGCCGTCAAGGTCACCATCGCCAAGGCACTCAAGGACAGCGTCAACAGCTGATCTTGCGGCGCATTGCCGTGTCGGGGCCGCCCTGGGGCGGCCCTTTTTCATGCGCCTTTCCCGGCAGCCGCGATATCCGCCGCACGCGCGGAGGGGTTGCGCTTCACTTCCAAAGCCAAATCTGCTTCCCTGTGGCCATGAAAAGACAGCAACCACAGGAGGACACGATGCGACCCAGCAGGCTGGCCATCGCAACCGCGCTTCTGATAACCCTTGCCCTCCCCGTTCAGGCCGAAGTGCCCGTGCTGACTGTCACCGGCCAGATCGCCCGGGCACCCGTTGAACTGACGCAAAGCGATCTGCTGGCCTTGCCGCAGCACCGGCTGACTACATCCACCACCGTGACTGACGGCACGCCTGAGTTTGAGGGCTTTCTGATACGCGATCTGCTGGCGCATCTGGAGGCCGATGGCGAAACCGTGGTGGCGCTGGCGCTGAACGATTACCGCATCGAAATTCCGCTGACAGATTTTGACGAATTCGACGTGATCGGCGCGCTGCGGATGAATGGCGAGAGCCTGAGCCCGCGTGACAAGGGCCCGGTGTGGATTGTCTATCCGCGCGATGACCACCGTGAGCTGCAAGACATGCGCTATGATACGCGATGGGTCTGGCAGCTTGTCTCGCTGCATGTGCAATGATCCGCGCGCCGGGGATGCGGCCGGGCAGACTGGCGCTATATGCGCCCTTCCTGCCGCTGTTTCTGATCTGCCTTGGCCCGCTGATCTTCGTTCTGGCCAAAACCTCAGCGCTGGAGCGCGACATGCGCATCGCGGCAACCGAGAACATGCTGTGGGTAGTCACCCAGACGCAGATGGAAGTGCTGGCGCTGACCGCTGAAACCGCCGCCGCCCGGCGCGACGCAGATCAGATCGCCCGGCGCTATGATCTGGCGTTGTCGCGGTTGAGCTTGCTGCAGGAGGGTCCGCAGGCGCGGTATCTGGACCGGCTGGGCCATGGCGGGCTTGCCGCGCGCTTTTCTGAGGACCTTCTGGCGCTTGATCCGCTGGACCACGGGCAGGATGCGGCGCTCTATTCGGCACTTCACGATCTGGGCCAGACCCTGCATCCGCAGCTCAACCGCATCGCCAATGACGTGATGACCCATGAATGGGAACTCTCAGCGACGCGGTTGGAAGATTATCGCGCCACGCAACGGCTGATCATTCTGGCAGTGGCTTTTGCATTTCTGGCAGCGCTGGCCATTTCCGGCCTGCTGTTGCGCGATCAAAGCCGCCTGCACCGGGCCGAGGTTCAGCGCCTGCGCACCTCGTCCCTGCTGGCGCGCGAGCGCGGCACCTCAGCCATGTATCGCGATTTCGCGGCGATGGTCTCGCATCAGATGCGCACGCCGCTGTCGCTGATCGACAGCGCCATGCACCGGCTGGCGCGCAAAGGCGACGCCGTCACCGCCCGCGATGTGGCAGAGCGTCATGAGGTGGTGCGCAATGCAGTGCGGCGGCTAACGCGGCTGGTGGAAACGGTTCTGATACTGGGCAGGCTGGACAACGACCAGTTGCAGCGACGGCTGGCGCCCGCCTCGCTTGAGGCCCTTGCCGGCGCCGCACAGACTGAGGCGCAGACGCATTCTCCGCAACGTCAGATCCGGCTGGTGACCTCGGGCACCACCACCAAGGCGCTGTGCGACCCCTATCTGGTGGCGCATATCCTCGACAATCTGCTGTCAAACGCGCTGAAATACAGCGCGCCGGATACACCGATTGACCTGCGCATCTTTGGACGTGGCGGGCAGGTCGCCTGCGCCGTGGTCGATCAGGGGCCCGGGATCGACTTGATGGACCAGCCACATGTTTTCGATCGCTATTTCCGTGGCACGGGGCAAAATGACGGGCAGGGCACCGGGCTTGGGCTGGCGCTGGCGCGGGAACTGGCCGAGGCCCAGGGCGGACGGGTCACGATGGAAACCAAGCCAGGCACCGGGTCGATCTTCACGCTGTGGCTGAAGGCAGCGGAAGGAGCGCGCGATGGACGCGGCTGAAGCCCCCCTGATCCTGTGTTGCGAGGATGAGCCGCAACTGCTGCGTGACATCTCGGATGAGTTGCTTGAAGCAGGCTACCGCGTGGTCTCCGCCGCGACCGGGGCCGAGATGCTGGCGCTTCTGCGTACCTGCACGCCGGACCTCTTGCTGTGCGACATCATGATGCCGGGGGTGGATGGCTACGGCGTTCTGGCCGGTCTGCGCCGTGATCATCCCCACCTTGGTCATGTGCCGCTGGTCTTTTTGTCGGCGCTGTCGCTGCCTGAGGCCGTGGTGCGCGGCAAGCGTGCGGGGGCCGATGATTACCTGACCAAACCCATTGATTATGAGCTGCTTTTGTCCACAGTCGAGGCCCGGCTGCGCCAGAGCGCCATGGCACGGCGCGCCAGCGTGCGGGTGGCCGGGATCGGTCAGCATCTGCTGCAAACGTTATCGGTGGGTGTGCTGGCCTATGATGCGCAGGGCACGCTGACCGAGGTCAACCCGGCCGCCCGGCAGATGCTGGCACCCGGTGGCGGCGGGGCTGTTTGTGCGGGAACGCTACTGCCAGCCCCGCCGGTTCTGGCCGAGCCGGTGCGCCAGATGGCTGCGCACGCCCGCGCCGGGCAGGAAGACAGCCGTGCGCTGGTGCTGGATGATGCGCTCAATCTCATGGCACAGATCCATGCCTGCCCGGCTGATGCCGCACTGGGCGCACCGCCCGGCGTGGTGGTCTATCTGATCGACCGGCAAAGCCGCGCACCTCTGTCGGCCCAGGCCCTGAGCAGCATGTTCCAGTTAACCCCGACAGAGGCGCAGGTTGCCCGCCATCTGGCCTGCGGCCTTAAACCTGATGAGATTGGCGCGCAGATGGGGATCGCCCAGACCACCATCGCCTTCCATCTGCGCAACGCTTTCGCCAAGACCGGTACGCGGCGGCAGGCCGAACTGGTGGCATTGCTGCTGTCGCTCCCGTTACGCGCGCAGCATTGAGGGAACGAGCGGGACCAGTCACCCCCTCTGGCATCCCCCCCCGGAACCGGCTATCCCATGGGCCAAAGGCCCCGAGCGGCCGTCTGTCAGGGGGCCGGGATGGACCTGCGCGCGATCGTCATGGGCTTTCTCTTTGCCCTCATGTGGTCATCGGCCTTCACCTCGGCGCGGATGATCGTTCTGGATGCCCCTCCGCTCTTTGCGCTGTCAGTGCGGTTTCTGCTGTCGGGGCTGATCGGTGTGGGGATCGCCCTGCTCCTGCGCCAAAGCTGGCGTCTGACCCGCGATCAATGGCGCGCGACCATCATCTTTGGCCTGTGCCAGAACGCACTCTATCTGGGTTTCAACTTCGTCGCCATGCAATGGATCGAGGCCTCGGTCGCGGCAATCATCGCCTCGACCCTGCCGCTGATGGTCGCTTTGGCGGGCTTTCTGGTTCTGGGCGACCGGCTGCGGCCGGTGGCGGTGCTGGGGCTGATCGCCGGGTTTGGCGGTGTGGTGATCATCATGGGCGCGCGCTGGGGCGGCGGGCTGGACCCGCTGGGGCTGGCGCTCTGCGTAGCGGGCGCGCTGGCCTTGACGGTGGCGACGCTGGCGCTGCGCGGGGCGTCGTCGGGCGGGAATGTCATGATGATTGTGGGGCTTCAGATGCTGGTGGGGTCAGCCATCCTGATCGGCCCGGCGCTGGCGCTGGAAGAGATCACCATCAACTGGACCTCGCGTCTGGTGCTGGCGTTCCTTTACACCACGCTGGTCCCCGGCCTGGCCGCGACCTGGGTCTGGTTCAAGCTGGTGCAGCGGATCGGCGCGGTGCGCGGCGCGACCTTCCACTTTCTCAACCCATTCTTCGGCGTCGCCATCGCCGCGCTGTTTCTGGGGGAAACGCTGGGACTGGGCGATCTGATCGGCGTTCTGGTGATCATGGCGGGGATCTTGGCGGTGCAGCTGTCCAAGACACCCGCGCGCAGCTGACAAGCCGGGCTTATCGCGTTGCGTATTGGCGGATCATGTGGCCACCATCCGCATCCAGTACATGCCCCGAGATATAGCCATTCGTCGCGACCATGACGATCGCTTCGGCAATCTCTGACGGCCAGCCCACCCGGCCCACAGGCAGCGACGCGCCGGTGGCGGTGAACATGGCCTCGCGCCGGTCCTCGGGGTGGCGATCATGCAGCGGTGTGCGCACCATCCCCGGCGCAACGCAGTTCACCCGCAGCCTTGGCCCCAGCTCCAGCGCCAGACCGCGCGCCAGCCCCTCCAGCGCCGCACAGACCGCGCCCAGACCGGCGCAATTCAGCCCCGGACGTCGGCTAAGGACGCCGGACACCAACACAATCGACCCGCCCGCGCGCATCTTGGGCAGCGCCGCGCGGCACAAAGTATAGGCCCCCCAGAATTTGGAATCGAACATCTGACGGACTTCAGAAACGTCTTGTTCGTGAAAAGGGCCATGCGTGACGTGCCCGGCCGTGATGATCAGATGGTCAATCGCGTCATCCGGTAGCGTCGAAAGGGCAGTGTCGATCTGCGCGGTGTCAGAGATATCGAAGGGCAGCGGGCGCGCGACCGTGCCCAGCTCACCTGTGGCGCGCTGCACCTTCTGGGCGCAGCGCCCCGTCAGGACAACCTCGGCGCCGCGCGCCACAAACAGCCCCGCCACGGCCCGCCCCATGCCGGAACTGCCCCCAGCGATCAGTGCTGTGCGACCGAACAGGTCCTGCATGGTCCATCCTCTTTCAGTGCTGCTTTCAGTGCATCGCGAGGACGTCGCTGTCGGCGAAATAGATATGCAGCTGATAGATCGGCTCCTGCATCGGCCCCACACCATCGGGCTTGAATTCCAGATCGACATGCGTGATCGGTGGCGTTTCGACACCGGGCAACAGGCCAGTCCAGCTTACTCCTTCAGCCAGCGCGCTGGCGGCGAACATGTATTCCACGCAGACCACATGCCCTTCGATCACGCAGTAGATCGGCCCGGTCGGCAGGTCGCCCGGCATCGCATAATGTGTGCCCATATGCGGTACATGAGGGCTGATGGCGATGGCCTCGGGCGCGACCGAGGCCAGTTGCGGCAGGTGGGTGAGGCCTGAGGCCCCGGCCATCTGGGCCAGACACAGCGGACACAGAGCGAAGAGCGCAGCATATTTCATGGTCGTTCCTCCGGTTCAGGTTGCTATCCGGACCATTGTGCCCAAGGCGAATACATTTGAGAAATCGATTAATGAAATATAGGTTATCAGGATGGTGAATTTATCCTGCCTTGATCTGAACCTGTTGCGGGTGCTCGATGCGCTCCTGCGCGAACGCTCTACCGTTCGCGCCGGCGACCGGCTGGGCCTGTCGCAGCCAGCGGTTTCGGCGGCGCTGGGGCGGCTCAGGCATGCGTTGAGCGATCCGCTACTGGTCCGGCAGGGGCAGGGATTGGTGCCGACCAGCTATGCCCAGTCACTTGAGACCCCGCTGCGCCAGGCGCTTCAGGCGTTGGAGGGGTTGTTGAACGGCCCTGCCGTGTTCGATCCGGGGACAGCGCAGTTTGACTTCCGTATCTCGGGGACGGATTTCTTTTCCACCATGCTGATCCCCGCTCTGATCGGCCGGATCGAGAAGTGCGCGCCGGGCATCCGGCTGCAGTTGGTGGATCTGGTGCCCGACAATTATGTCGAAACGCTGGACCGCTATGAAGTCGATCTGGGGCTGATCCCGCTTCAGACCTTCCCCGCATGGCTGGAACATGAGCGCCTGTTTCAGGCCAGCTTTGTGGCGATTGCGCGCAGTGGCCACCCCCGCCTGAACGAAGTGCCCCCCGGCGCGACCATGCCGCTGGATCTGTTTTGCGACCTCAGGCATGTGCTGTGCTCGCCCGAGGGCAAGTTGCACGGGTTGGGCGATGTCGCGCTGGCTAAACAGGGATTGTCACGCCGCATTGCGATCACGGTTCCGGTGTTCGACGGGGTATTCAATGTGGTGAGCAACAGCGACCTGATCGCCCTTGTGCCTGAGGTTCTGGCACTGCATCTGGCGCCGCGCGGCGGGTTTGAGATATATGCGCCGCCGATCCCGGTGGACGCGCCGCATCTGTGCATGATCTGGCACCGCCGGATGACGGCTGACCCTGCGCATCGGTGGTTGCGGGGTGAGGTTGCTCAGCTCCTCAAGCCGCTTGACGCTTCCTTGCTCAGCGCATCAAAGCCGAACTGATCGTAATCGCGCCAATACGCCTCCTGCGCGGCGGCTTCGATTTCGGGGTCGACAGGCGGCGCAATGTCATCGGCGTTCTGCCATGAGGGTGGCGCAGGGTGGCCCATCTGCGCGGCCAGCCGGGGCAGATCGGTGGCCAGCTCCGCCTCGCGCAAAATAAGGTCGGGCGGGGCAATCTGGCCAAAACCGTCCAGAAGGGCCGCCTGACTGGCCCAGAAAGGCCAGGGTTGCAGGCCGGTCTGGCCTGACAGGCTGGCACGCACGAACCGCAGATAGGCCAGAAAGGCCGCGCGCTTTTCATCAGGCGAAAGGTGCTGCGGGTCATCAGGAAAGCTGACACCGTAAAGCCGCACAAGATGTTCCACCACGGGCTTGGCATCGCCGGTCAGAACCCGCCGGTTGAATGCCCACCATGCCCGGCGCAGGGGGTGGCGCAACACGGTGAAAGCGCGAAAGCCGGGGTTGGCACGCTTCCAGTCACGCAGGCTGGCGGCAGTGAAATCACGCCGCAGGTCGCTGGCTGCACCACCATCAAGCGCGGCCATCCAGTGCAGAACCTCGCCCTCCGGTGCACCGCGCAGAGGCAGGAACAGAAGCGGCGTTTGGGCGCCCGCGTGACAGGCCCCCAGCATCGGCGCGCGCCGGGGCTCAAAATTGGGGGTGCGGCCCAGATCAAAACGGTCCAGCCGCGCAAGGCCGGGGGCCAGTGCCTGCGGGTTGACCAGCTTGGCCTCGATCGGCTCAGGGTTTTGCTTTTTCAGCATGCGCGAGGGTGCATCGATCCGCCCTTTGACACCCAGCCAGGCCGCCAACCCGTTGAGAACCCTGGTATCGTTGAGATCATCATAGCCGATGTAGAACGCACTCTGCCCCGTGGTTTGCAGCACATGCTGGATCTGAAGCTGCGCGGATTGCAAAATGCTCAGATGCGCCTCGAATTCGTCGGCATCAAACATGGCCTGCGCGGTTTTCAGCTTGGACACATTGTGCAGCTTCCACTGCCCGGTGCCCGCTGCGATCTTGCGCGAGACATAGCTGTCCAGCGGGTTGCGGGTGAGGATGATCTTGGCGCAGGCCGGGTCCGTCAGGACATGGTCGCGGATGCGCGGATCATGGTCATGAAACAGCCGAAACCCCGTCATCCCCCCCGGCGCGCGAATGGCCGCCAGAAGCGCGAATGGATCACCCTCACGCATGGCGAACGTCACGCCAAGATACGCGTCCGTGCCGGGCTTGTTGATGAAAACCGGGTTGAACAGCTCACCATGACAGGTGACGCCGTCAAACTGGTTCAGCGTGGTTTCCAGCAGGTTAGAGCCGGTGCGCATTTCGGCCAGAACCACAAAACTGTCAAAGCGCGTCATGAATCACTACACCTTGATGCGGTCAGGGCGGGGCGGGTTCATCGGAAAATCGCCCATCAGAACTGGCTGCATGCCCCGGTTGCGCAGCTCTTGCAGAAAGCCACCGAAATCCGACAGATCGACAAGTTCCGGAATGCGGATCAGGCGGGCCTGCTGATGCGGTGCGATCTCATCAAACAACGTGTGCAACGGCTCGCCCGGGTTTTCCAGAAACTCCGCCAGCGTCCAGATCCGCACCCGCGCCCGCACCCACGGGCTGCGCAAGATCTCCAGCATCTCGGTTTCGATGCGTTGCAGCCGCGCGGCCTCACGCCGGATAGCGCCCATATCACCATCCGCACGCGACAGCGGCACCGCCCAGGCCCCGGTGATCACCGAAATCTGCGCATTTGAATCGGTGGCCATGAACCACAGCAGGTCATGACGCAGGCCCGTGGTGTCAGCCGGGCCGAACTGGAAGCACTGCCGCTCACCACGCGTCGCCCAAAGCAGGTTGGTCAGAAAGGCACGCGGGTTGTAGTCACGCAGCGTGGCGTTATCCGACAACCCACCGGCAAAAACCTTCCCGCGCCCGGCAAACTCGGCCTTGTGCGGCGCAAAGAGATGGCCATGCACCCGGCAGTTGGCAACCGCCGCCAGCCAACCTTCGAAATCCTCAAACACCTCGGTAAAGCCCTGAAACACGGAATACGGCTCTGCCGTCTTGCCGTTTTCACGGTCCTTCACAGGAAAGCGGCTGGCCATATAAAGCCCGGGCCGTCCGCGCACGCGCTGCAAGGTGGCGCGGGCGAAATGCCGGTCAATGCGGCTGGGCTGCGGCTCTGCCTGTGACAGCGCGCCTTCCTGCGGGGCTAGAAAATGGCGATACAACCGCTCAGCCCCCGGCCAGATCTTGCGCGCCACAAAGCAGTTGGACCGGCGCAGAAGCTGCAGATGGTCATCATAGAACACATGCGGGCGGCCCTGATGGTCAAACTTGCCCAGCGTCAGCGACCGGCTTTCGATCCGGTGCGCATAGAGCCGCGCAAGGGTCTGAAAATAGCTTTCGTCGGGGATCCAGGTGCTGCGGAAGTACCGCTCATAGGTTTTGCGTGACGGGTCATCGAGGATCGCGCTCAGCGTTTCGCGCGTTAGGCACCACCATTGCGAGCCGATATGCGGCTCCAGCGGTTCAGGCAATTCGCGGCGCACCCCAAGGCGGCGCTGCAAATCCACCAGCCGGTCAAAAAGCCATTTGTGGCGCTTGAAGGCAACGGGAAAGTAAAACGCAAAACGCTCTTCCGACAACCCGCCCTTGGTCCAGTTCACGTCAGCCACATTCACCGATTCAATGAAATCGGTACCGGGGTGACGGCCCAGCCATTGCGCCAGCTCGGCGATCGGGCGCAGCGGCAGGCACGCACCCGAGGCCGCGTAGATATGCGCCACATCGGGGAAATCGCGTAGCAAATCCGTGCTGGCCGCCTGCATCGCCGCCACCAGCGACCAGGTTCCCCATTCGCAGCGGTAGCGCCGGCAGAACCGCACCTGCGGCAAATCCTTGAGCGCGTCAGTCAGGTGCTGATACCCGGCGCGTGGCACGCGGGCATCGACATGGATCACCACCGGGCTGCCAGCCGCCGCCCAGAACCGCGCCACCTGCGCCGCCCGTTCAAGCGCCGAATGCACCAGCATGATACAACCCAGCCGCGCGCTCATGCCCAGTTCCCTTTCGACATCAGCCCCATGATCTCAAGCTGGCGCCAGTTGATGAAGCGCTCGGACCATTTGCACCACAGATCGGCCTCTGCCTCGGCGTGATAGGCCAGATACTCACGGCTGTTGCCATAATGCTCGCCCCGCGCGACCTCTTCACGCGCCTTCTCGTCAAGCGTGGCCAGAAATTTGGCATGCAGCAGACAGCCCGAGGTCTTTTCCCCGCCGACCCGGTCATAAACCAGATTCAGCCCGCGCGGTAAAAGCATGTGGGTAGAGCTGACATAGGCATAATCGCGGTGCCATTTCACCAGCGGGATTTTGTTGAGAGCGGGCGCATCCTGCGGGCGGTCGGCAAAAAACACCCGGGCGCGCGCGCCGCCCTGTATCCACAGATTCCGCAGCCGGGAATTGCGCGACATGGTGTAATTCGCGCTGTCAAACCAGGGGGCAACCTCCAGCGGGTTCTGCCCTTCGATACAGGGATGCGCTGCGACCGGGCCTTTGGGATACATGTCCAGAAGCAGCGTCCCGAATGAGCGGATGCCCAGACCTTCCAGCCAGTCTGTCAACGCGCGCAGCGGCCGGGTGTCATGGTAGGGATAGATGAAGAACTCGTCCACATCGACCACCAGCGCCCAGCGCCCATGGCCGTGGCGCGCCAACAGCCCGTTGACCCAGTCCATGCCAAACCGTGCATCCCGGTAACTCGCATCGGTGGTCCAGACCGAGGTGTCGGGCTGCGCGGCCAGATACTCGCATGAGCCATCGTCCGAGCCGTTCTCAACAAACAGAAAATGCTCCACCCCCAGATCGCGGTAGTACTTCAGAAAGAACGGCAGTCGCGCCCGTTCGTTGCGCAGGGTGCAGAACAACAACAGGCTGTCAGGGCGCAAGGATGCGGTGCGGTCAGTCACCGCACGCAATTCGCGCCGTTTCAGAAATGCACGGATTTTCCAGCGCTTTCGCATCCACCGCAGGCGGTATGACGACCACAGCCCCAAACCCGGCTCCTTTCCCCGAACACTGATTCGTTTCGGTCTAACGGTTTACGAATCAGGAATAAAACAAAATCGCTTCGGTTTCCTTGCCCGCTCAGCCCCATTCGCCGCGCGACATCAGCCCCTCGGCCTCCAACTGGCGCCAGCCCAGATACCGGGTCGAGGCCTCGCACCACAAATCAGGCGCTTCGATCAGCGCGTCGTAATAGTGATCAAACGCACCCGGCTCGCCGAAATGCTGACGGCGCTGTTTTTCCTCAGCGGATTTGGCGCTGATCGTGTGCAGGAACTTGGTATGCAGCAACACGCCGGACAACAACTCGCCGCCCGCGCGGTCATAAACATGGTTCAACCGGCGCGGCAGCATGGAATGGGTGGAATTGAGGTAAACATAGCGCCGGTTCCATTTCACCAGCGGGATCTTTGACAGCGTTGGCCCTCGCCGTGGCTGATCGGCCAGAAACATGCGCGATCGCACGCCGCCCTGTATCCACAGATAATGCAGGTCCAGCTTGCGGGTGATGGTGTAATTGGCGCGGTCATACCAGCTCAGAACCTCGGTCGGGTCCTGTCCCGCGCGGTAGGCGGCGCGATCAACCGGGCCTTTGGGGTACATGTCCAGCATCAGCGCGCCAAAACTCTCGGTGCCGCGCCCGTCTAGCCAATGCGTCAGAGCGGGCAGGGGCCGGGTTTCATGATACGGATAGACCAGCAGTTCATCGGCATCGACGCTCACACACCAGTGCCCATGCCCGAACCTGATCAATAGCCATTGCAGCCAGTCCATTCCGAACCGAGAGGCACGATAGCTTGCCTTCGTGTGCCAAAGCGAAACATCGGGCTGATCCGCCACCAGATCCGCCCCGCCATCCTCGCTGTCATTGTCCACGAAAAGGAAATGATTCACCCCCAGACGGCGGTAATGTTCCAGAAAATATGGTAAACGCAGCGCCTCGTTGCGAAAGGTGCAGAACAGCAGGATCGCACCGGGCGCAATCTGCCCCGTCCGATCAATCACCGGCAGCAGTTCACGCCGCTTGCGAAACGCCCGCAACAGCCGGAACTGCCGTTTGCGCCGCCAGCGCCATGCCCTCCAAAGTTCCAGCAATTGCCCCATGGCCACCCGTTTCCCTGCGTTCGGCTTCATCTTGCCAGAAATACGCGCGGGGGTGAATTCGTGCAAAGCACGAAGAGG
>JAFIEK010000033.1 GCA_020832545.1 Pararhodobacter sp.
CGGGGGGTTTGGGGGGCGGGCAGCCCCCCAAGACTGCCCTGATCAAACCCCCAGACACCAGCGCATCACCGCCTTTTGTGCATGCAACCGGTTCTCGGCCTCGTCAAAGATCACCGATTGCGGCCCGTCCATCACCGCATTGGTCACCTCATCCTCGCGATGCGCGGGCAGGCAATGCATGAACAGCGCATCCGGCTTGGCGGCGGCCATCAGGCGTTCGTTGACCTGATAAGGGCGCAGCTGGTTATGGCGCCGCTCTTTGGTGGACTGGCTGTCATGCATCGACACCCAGGTGTCCGTGACCACCAGATCGGCGCCCTGCACTGCCTCCATCGGGTCACGCACGATCTGCACATCGCTGCCGCGCTCACGGGCGAAGCGGATGAAGTCGGCCTCGGGGTCAAGGGGCGGCGGGCCGGTGAAGGTGAAGTCAAAACCGAACTGACCAGCCGCCTGCAGGAATGAGGCGCAGACGTTGTTGCCGTCGCCTGACCAGACCACCTTGCGCCCGGCAATGGGGCCGCGATGTTCCTCGAACGTCAGCACGTCGGCCATGATCTGGCAGGGATGGGTGCGGTTGGTCAGCCCGTTGATCACCGGGACCGAGGCGAACTCGGCCAGTTCCTGCAACACCGATTCCTCAAACGTGCGGATCATGATCAGATCGACATAGCGTGACAGCACGCGGGCCGTGTCGGCGATGGTCTCGCCGTGGCCCAGTTGCATTTCCGAGCCCGACAGAACCATCGTCTGCCCGCCCATCTGCCGCACGCCCACATCGAATGAAACGCGCGTGCGGGTCGACGGCTTTTCAAAGATCAGCGCCACCATCTTGCCGGCAAGCGGCTGCTCATCATCCGGCGCGGCATGTCCGCGACCGTTGCGGGCGGTTTTCATGGCTTGCGCCTGATCGATCATCACCCGCAAAGCGGCGGGGTCGGTGGTGTGGATATCGAGAAAATGATTCATGACGTGCGACTTTCGAAAGACCGGGGGAAGGGGGCTTTGCCCCCTCTGGCCTGCGGCCATTCACCCCCAGGATATTTTGGGACACAAAATGGTATCAGGTGCTTTCCAGAGATGACGCGGCCTGATCGAGGCGGGTGGCGGCCTCGGCCAGGTCTTCGTCTGGGATGTTGAGCGCGGGCAGAAGGCGGATGACATTGTCTGCCGCAGGCACCACCAGAAGCCCGGCATCGCGCGCGGCGGTGACAAGGTCGGTGTTGGGCTTGCGGCATTTCAGGCCAAGCATCAGGCCGGAACCGCGCACCTCCTCGAACGTATCGGGATGCGCCGCTACCAGCCCTTCCAGTTTCTGGCGCAAGAGGCCCGCCTTGCGGCTGACATCGGCCAGAAAGACCGGGTCGGCGATGATCTCCATCACCTTCAGCCCCACCGCGCAGGCCAGCGGGTTGCCGCCATAGGTGGAGCCATGCGTGCCCGCAACCATGCCCGCAGCCGCTTTCTCGGTGGCAAGAACCGCGCCCAGTGGGAAGCCCCCGCCGATGCCTTTGGCGACCATCATGATATCGGGGTCCACACCCGCCCATTCATGGGCGAAGAGTTTACCGGTTCGGCCCATGCCGCATTGCACCTCATCAAGGACGAGCAGCGCGCCGGTGCGCTCGCAAGCCGCGCGGAGCCATTTCAGCTGCGCCTCAGACAGGGGCCTGATGCCGCCCTCGCCCTGCACGGTTTCGATCAGGACTGCCGCCACGGTCTCATCAAGCGCCGCTTCCAGCGCCTTATGATCATCCCACGGCAGCACCTTGAAACCCGGCATCAGCGGGCCGAAGCCTTTGGTCATCTTCTCTGACCCCGATGCCGCGATGGCACCGGTGGAGCGCCCATGAAACGCGGCCTCGAAGGTCAGGATCGTGACCCGCTCCTGCCCGTGCTCATGCCAGTATTTACGCACCATCTTGATGGCCAGTTCCGCAGCCTCGGTGCCCGAGTTGGTGAAGAACACCGTATCGGCAAAGCTATGCTCCACCAGCGCATCGGCCAGCGCCTGTTGCTGCGGAATCTGGTAGAGGTTGGACACATGCCAAAGGTTCTGCGCCTGTTTGTGCAGCACATCGACCAGCGCCGGATGGGCATGGCCCAGTGCATTCACCGCAATCCCCGCGCCAAGGTCAAGAAAGCGTCGGCCATCGGCCTCGATCAGCCAGGAGCCTTCGCCCCGCACAAAGGTCAGAGGCGCGCGGTTATAGGTGGGCAGAACGGTTGCGATCATGCTGGAAGCCTTCGAAATGAAGTGCAAGACGTGCCAAAGCCTTTTGGCCAAGTCAATGCAGGGATTGGGACTGTCAGGAAAAGTGGCCTGCCGGGCAGGCGTGATCAGGCGTCAGACGCGGGTGCGTCGACGTCGCAGGTCGGCAAAGGGGGCGATGCGCGTGATCATGGGCAATGGCATAGCGCCGGGCGCGGCAATTGTCGATACACTTTCGCGCATCGGCTACGCGCGTCGCGCCAGCCACACCATACGCGCCAGCTTGGCCAGTAAAAGCGCCAGCGGCACCGCGTGATAGAACAGATCCAGGATATCAAGCGGCCGTGTCAGCGCGCCCTGCCCCAGCATCCGCAGCTTTTCCACCAGATGCGGCTCTGGCACAAAGGGCGCGAACCCCAGCAGCAGCCCCAGGATGAGCGCGATATGCAGGGGTAACTTGTCCAGGAGTCGCAGGGCGGTGGTCATGGTCGCTCCGTCAGCTTTGCCCCCCGCTAGCGCGCCGCGCCCACACAGGCAACCGTGGCAAAGGCGCGCACCAAGGCACCTTGCCCCGCCCTGCCCCTTTCATTATCCCTTTGCCTCAGCACGTTTGCGGAGGACCAGCCATGACCAACCAGCGTTTCGACAAGTCGAAACTTCCCAGCCGCCATGTAACCGAGGGCCCCGCCCGCGCGCCACATCGCTCCTACTTTTACGCGATGGGGATTTCCGAGGCGGAAATCCACCAGCCCTGGGTAGGTGTGGCAACCTGTTGGAACGAGGCCGCGCCGTGCAACATCGCACTGAGCCGGCAGGCGCAGGCGGTCAAGGCCGGGGTCAAGATGGGCGGCGGCACGCCGCGTGAGTTCACCACCATCACCGTGACCGACGGCATTGCGATGGGGCACGAGGGCATGCGCTCATCCCTGGCCTCGCGCGAGGCCATCGCCGATACGGTGGAGCTGACGATGCGCGGCCATTGCTACGACGCGCTGGTGGGCCTCGCGGGTTGCGACAAAAGCCTGCCGGGGATGATGATGGCCATGGTCCGGCTGAACACGCCCTCGGTGTTCATCTACGGCGGTTCGATCCTGCCGGGGCGGCTGAACGGGCAGGATGTGACGGTGCAGGACGTGTTTGAGGCCGTGGGCAAGCATCAGGCGGGTAACTACTCCGACGCCGAACTGGCGATTCTGGAGCGCGTCGCCTGCCCTTCAGCGGGTGCTTGCGGCGGGCAGTTCACGGCCAATACCATGGCCTGCGTGTCCGAGGCGATCGGACTGGCGCTGCCCAACTCCTCGGGTGCCCCTGCACCTTACGAATCGCGCGATGAATACGGTCAGGCCTCGGGCCAAGCCGTGATGCACCTTATTGAGAAGAACATCCGCGCCCGCGATATTGTCACCCGCAAATCGCTGGAAAACGCCGCGCGGATTGTGGCCTGCACCGGTGGCTCCACCAATGCCGGGCTGCATTTGCCCGCGATTGCCCATGAAGCCGGGATCGACTTTGACCTCTTTGATGTCTGCGACATCTTCCGCGATACGCCCTATTTCGTGAATCTGAAACCGGGCGGCGCCTATGTGGCGAAAGACCTCTATGAGGCAGGCGGCGTGCCGGTGGTGATGAACGAGCTGCGCAAGCTTGGCCTGATCCACGAGGATTGCATGACCGCCACGGGCCGCAGCATGGGCGAAGAACTGGATCTGGTGAAGCGTGAGGCCGATGGCAAGGTGATCTATCCTTCTTCGGCGCCGATCACCAAGACCGGCGGCGTCGTTGGCCTGAAGGGCAATGTCGCCCCCGAAGGTGCGATTGTGAAAGTGGCCGGGATGAGCGAGGCCGAGCAGGTGTTCACCGGCCCCGCGCGGGTTTTTGAATGCGAGGAAGACGCGTTCGAGGCGGTGAAAAGCCGTGGCTACGAAGAGGGCGAAGTCATCGTCATCCGCAACGAGGGCCCGGCGGGTGGCCCCGGTATGCGCGAGATGCTGGCGACCACCGCCGCCCTTTCCGGGCAGGGGATGGGCAAGAAGGTGGCGCTGATCACCGATGGCCGGTTTTCAGGCGCGACGCGGGGTTTCTGCGTCGGCCATGTGGGGCCGGAGGCGGCGCATGGCGGGCCGATCGCACTGCTGAAAAACGGCGATGTGATCACCATCAACGCGCTCACCGGCGAATTGTCGGTGGCACTGTCGGATGACGAACTGGCGGCGCGCAAGGCCGATTGGAAAGGCCCGCGCAAGACCATCTATTCCAACGGTGCCTTGTGGAAATACGCGCAACTGGTTGGCGGCGCACGCAAGGGGGCGGTGACGCATCCGGGCGGCGACGACGAAGCCCATGTCTATATGGACCTCTAAAGCCCCGGCTTTTGCAACGCTTGTGGTCGCCAGCCTGTTGCTGGCGGCCTGTTTTGAGAGTGTCTCGCTTTCACGCGCCACAAGCCGCGGCGGCGAGGACACATCGGGGCCATCGGCGGTGGCTGTGCTGGATGGCAGCGTCACCGTGACAGGCCCGGCAGGTTATTGCGTGGATGAGACCGCCACGCGCGAAAGCGACACTGAAGCCTTTGTGCTGTTGGTGCGCTGCGCGGCCACAAGCCGCAACAGCCCTATCCTGAGCGCCACGGTCACCGGCCAGATGGCCCCGGGAACCGCCGCACCGGAAAATCTGGCACGGCTGGGCGCTTTTCTGGACACAAGGGGCGGGCGTGTTCATCTGTCGCGCAGCGGCAATGCCGCCGATGTTCAGATCATTGAAACGCGGGTCGATGATGGCATGCTGTTGTTGCGCATCGAAGACAGCGGCAACCCTGACACCATCGAACCCGGCTACTGGCGTGCGATCCTGCCGGTGGCCGAGCGGGTGATCACGCTGTCGGTGCTGTCTTCGCGCGCGCATCCTGTGGGTGAAGAGCGCAGCCTGATGGTGCTGCGCGACTTTGTGCTGGCCATGCGTAGCCGCAACGCACCCTGAACGCACAAAGCCCCCCGGCGCTTTACGCAAGGTTTGTCGTGACAAAGTGGCGCGCGCGTTTCACCCTGCAAGGCATTGCCAGTCAGGAGGACCCATGACCAGCCCCTATCCGCATATGCTTTCGCCGCTCGATCTGGGTTTCACCACGCTGAAGAACCGGGTGCTGATGGGCTCCATGCATACCGGGCTGGAGGAACGCGGCGACTGGCAGCGCGTCGCCACCTATTACGCCGAGCGCGCGCGCGGCGGTGCCGCACTGATTGTCACCGGCGGTATTGCCCCGAACGCTGAGGGCGCGGTTTTCTCAGGGGCGGCCGGGCTGTTCACCGATGAGGACATCGCCAATCACCGGCTGGTCACCGACCGGGTGCATACTGAGGGCGGCAAGATCGCGATGCAGATCCTGCATGCCGGGCGCTATGCCTATGTGAAAGACTGCGTCAGCGCCTCGGCGGTCAAATCGCCCATTTCGCCCTTCGTGCCGCGCGAACTGGATGAAGACGGCATTGAAAAACAGATCGCCGACTATGCCACCTCTGCCCTGCGCGCCCGTGACGCCGGTTATGACGGGGTCGAGGTGATGGGGTCAGAGGGCTATCTGATCAACCAGTTCCTCTGCCTGCACACCAATCACCGCACCGACCGCTGGGGCGGCAGCTATGAAAACCGGATGCGCCTTGCGGTCGAGGTGGTGAAGCGCGTGCGCGAGGCCGTGGGACCGGAGTTCATTATCATCTACCGCATTTCCCTGCTGGATCTGGTGCCCAACGGCCAGACCTGGGATGAGGTTCTGCAACTGGCCAAGGCCATCGAGGCGGCAGGCGCGACAATCCTCAACACCGGGATCGGCTGGCATGAGGCGCGCATACCCACCATCGCCACCTCGGTCCCGCGCGCGGCCTTCACATGGGTCACGCAGAAACTGATGGGGCAGGTGGGTATTCCGGTCATCACCTCAAACCGGATTAACACGCCTGACGTGGCCGAGCAGGTGCTGGCCGATGGCTGCGCCGATATGGTGTCGATGGCCCGGCCCTTCCTTGCCGACGCGGATTTCGTGCTGAAGGCCGCCGAAGGCCGCGCCGATGAGATCACGCCCTGCATCGCCTGCAATCAGGCCTGCCTGGACCATACCTTCATGGGCAAGATTTCCAGCTGCCTTGTGAACCCCCGCGCCTGTCATGAAACCGAGCTGAACTATGACCGCACGGCCACGCCAAAAACCGTGGCCGTGGTCGGTGCGGGGCCTGCCGGGCTGATGGCCGCGCTGGTGGCCGATCAGCGCGGCCACAAGGTAACGCTGTTCGAGGCTGACGCCCGGATCGGCGGGCAGTTGAACATGGCCCGCGTGATCCCCGGCAAGGAGGAGTTCCACGGCCTGGTGGACTGGTTTGAAACCATGCTCGCGCGCTCAAGCGTCACGCTGAAACTGAACACTCGGGCGACTGTGGGCGCGCTGGAAGGCTTTGATACGGTGATCATTGCCACGGGCGTGGTTCCGCGCGATGCGCAGATACCGGGCTCCGATGGGGCGCATGTGCTGAACTATATCGACGTGCTGCGCGGCGGGGCGAAGGTGGGCAAGCGTGTGGCTGTGGTCGGCGCGGGCGGGATCGGTTTTGATGTGGCCGAGTTTCTGACCCATCAGGGCGTCAGCCCTACGCTGGACCTTGCTGAGTGGAAGCGCGAATGGGGTGTCGGCGACCCGTCGGACACCCCCGGCGGCCTGTCCACCCCGCAGCCCCCCGCCCCGGCGCGCGATGTGGTGTTGCTGCAACGCAAGGCCGAGCGCCCGGGCAAAAGGCTGGGCAAGACCACCGGCTGGATTCACCGCGCCAGCCTCGCCGCGCGCGGGGTGAAGATGATGGGCGGGGTTGGTTATCAAGAGATAACGGCGGAAGGGATTGTCCTCGTCAGCGACAAGGGCGCGGAACTGCTCGCTGTCGATACCGTGGTGCTGTGCACCGGGCAGGAACCCCTGCGCGCGCTGGCTGACACGCTGGAAGCCGCAGGGCACAAGGTGCATGTGATCGGCGGCGCAGATGTCGCGGCGGAACTGGACGCCAAGCGCGCCATTGATCAGGGTGCCCGGCTGGCGGCGACGCTCTGAACGCGGCACGCGCCGAGGTATCCATTTCGGACCCGGCGCGCGAAATCTGGCAAGTTTGTTTCCTTTATGCAAACAATCTGAGCTGATAGCTTGAACTATAGGCCAGATTTCAGACGATTGTCCGAGGAATGCCCACCCCGCTCCACAATCATGCCTGAATTGAAGCCTTTAAGGGAAACAGAGCGTTTTCCTGATGGCAGCAGGTGAGAAATGGATCGATTGACGGAAATGGAAGCCTTTGCCACAGTTGTGGATCAGGGAGGTTTTACAGATGCCGCGCGCAAGATGGGCATCTCGAAATCTGCAGTTTCCAAACATGTCTCATCGCTGGAGGCGCGGCTGGGCGCAAGGCTTCTCAACCGCACCACCCGGCGCGTCAGCCCTACCGAGATCGGACTGGTCTACTATGACCGCGCCCGGCGCGTGCTCAATGATGCGGGCGAGGCTGACAGCATCGTCACGGCCATGCAATCGGCACCCTCGGGCGTGTTGCGCATGTCTGTCGTGACCGATTTCGGGGTTTCGCTGCTGTCGCCGGTACTGGATGAATTTCTCAATGAATTTCCCGATATCAGCGTCAACATGGTGCTGAAGAACCGCTATGTTGAGCTGATCTCGGAAGGGTTCGATATGGCGATTCGTGTGGGCGAGATGGAGGATTCCAGCCTGCGCGCCCGTAAGATCACCGATACCACCCAGCGGCTGGTTGCCGCACCGTCGTACTTCGAACATCACGGCCGCCCCACGCGGATCGACGATCTGACCGAACACCGGCTGCTGCATTATTCCAATCAGGCCAGCGCCAATGTCTGGAAACTGACCGCCGCTTCGGGCGAAGAGCGCCAGGTGCGCGGCACCGGTTGGCTGACGGTCAATGACGGGCAGTCGCTGCTCAATGCCGCAATCAAGGGGCTGGGCATCGCCTATCTGCCCAGCTTTCTGTATCACAAGGCCATGGCGCAGGGGCTGGTGGAAGATGTAATCCCCGAACTTCCGCGCACGGTTCTGGGCATCTACGCCGTCTATCCTCCGGGCCGGTTCACACAGCCCAAGGTGCGCGCCTTCATCGATTTCCTGGTCGAGCAGTTCTCGGCCAAAGGACCTGAGACCTGGTAAGCCAGGTGCGGCAACCCATCCCTCGTGTGTCGTCCCTGCACACTGCGCCGGCCTTCGGGTCGGCGCTTTTTTCTGACGCGGGCTGAACCGTAAGACCAACAGAAACGTTGTGATGCCATGACAGATCGTGACCTGCCCCCCGCCCCCATACCGACGCGCGCGCTGGAAGCGGCGCTTTATGCCGATGACCTGAAAACCTGCGCCGCATTCTATGAACAGGTGATCGGGCTGGAACGCGGGCCAGAGGTGGCGGGGCGGCATGTGTTCTTCCGGCTGGGTGACGGGATGCTCTTGCTGTTCAACCCGCAAGCCACGCGCGAACCCACTGACAACCCGGATCTGCCGGTGCCACCGCACGGCGCGACGGGTGAGGGGCATCTGTGCTTTGCTGCCGAGCGCCCGGCGCTTGCGGCATGGGCGGCACGGCTGCGCGCGGCCGGAGTGGAAATCGAGGCAGAATTCGACTGGCCGAATGGCGCGCGCTCACTCTACTGCCGCGATCCGGCTGGCAACTCGATCGAATTTGCAGAACCCCGCCTCTGGGCACGCGGGTAGGAAGGCCGCGCGCGGCCTTCTGTCGTCTGTCGATAGCCGGGGAACAGGTGGTATCCCGCAGCCCGTTCAAGGCGTATCGCCGGTGGCGGGCGGTTCAGCTGCCAACAACCTCGCTCAGTGCGCCGTCAATCGCATCGGTGATCTGGTCAATCTGATCAGCCGTGACCATCAGCGCCGGTGACAGGCACAGCGTGTTGTTCAGCCCCGGCAGAGAGCGGTTGGTCATGCCAATCTGCACGCCGCGCTTCATCACCGCGCCCAGCACGGCAGAAACCGTCTTCTCCGGCAGCGGCTCTTTGCTCGTGCGATCTGCCACCAGTTCAGCGCCACAAAACAGCCCCTTGCCACGGACATCGCCAATGACCGGGTGCTTTTCCATCAGCCGGTGCAGGTTGTCCATCAACCGGTCGCCCATCGCCAGCGTGTTGCCCAGCAGGTTCTCGGCCTCGATAATGCGCATGTTCTCCAGCGCCGCCGCAGGCCCTGCCGTGCAACCGCCAAAGGTAGAGATATCGCGGAAATACGACATCGGGTCTTGCGCGTCATCCTTGAACATCTCGAACACCCGCTCGGTCGTCACCGTGCACGAAATCGCCGCATAGCCCGAGGCGACGCCCTTGGCCATTGTCACGATATCGGGCTGAATGTCATAGTTCTGATAGCCAAACCACACACCGGTGCGCCCCACGCCGCAAACCACCTCGTCGATGATCAGAAGCAGGTCATACTTGCGGCATATCTCCTGCACGCGGGGCCAATACCCTTCCGGCGGGGTGATCACGCCGCCGCCCGCCGTCACCGGCTCAAGGATAATCGCACCCACTGAATCGGGGCCTTCGCGCAGGATCACCTCTTCGATGGCATTGGCCGCGCGCAGCCCGTAATCGGACACATCGCCCCACTGGCTACGGTATTCCAGACAATGCGGCACCGGCACAAAGCCCGCCGGGAACGGGCCATACATCGCCTTGCGTTCTTCCTGCCCGCCCGAGGCCAGCGCGGCAATCGTGGTGCCGTGGTAATCACGCTCACGATACAGGATCTTCCACTTGTTGCCGCCATGCCGCTGATGGGCGATCTGGCGCACCATCTTGTAGGCCTTCTCGTTCGCCTCGGAGCCTGAGTTGGAATAATACACCCGCGTCATGCCCGGCATCGTCGCGGTCAGCGCCTCGGCATAAAGCGCGCCCGGCACCGACCCGGCAGACCCGGCGAAATAGTTCATCTTCAGAAGCTGGTCGCGCACCACATTGGCGATGCTTTCGCGACCGTAGCCCACATTGACCGTCCAAACCCCGCCAGAGACCGCATCCAGCGTCTCGCGCCCCGTGGCATCCCACACGCGCAGGCCCTTGCCCTCGACAATCACGCGCGGATCGACGGTTTCATACTGTTTATGCTGCGACAAATGATGCCAGACATGCGCGCGATCAGCCTCGATCACGCCTTGCAGATCATTGCGGTTCAGAGCGTCGTCCATGAGGCCCCCTCCAGGGTGACAAAAATCATTGCGGGCAGAATGCCGGATGCCGGGTGACCGGGATAGGGCCAGAATCCCTCTACCCATACGGCCACAGGTTGGTATTGTGAACCGCGCGCGCAACAGGCGCAATGCCAATAACAGGGGTTCAACCGGTGCCAATCTCGGTCGATTGCCTCTTTCTCAGCCCTCACCAGCCGGGAACGCTTCAGGCCCGGATCCGGAAGATGGTGGCCGAGGGAATTCTGGCCGGGCGCCTGCGCCCCGGCGAGCGCATGCCCTCCAGCCGGAAACTGGCTGCGCATCTGGGCGTCAGCCGGATTACCGTCAGCATGGCCTATGCCGATCTGGTTGCAGACGATTATCTGAGCGCGCGTGGGCGCTCTGGCTATTTTGTTTCAATGGATGCGCCGCAGCCGCAGGATTTTCCCGCAAGCGCGGCCCCGCAGACTGATACCGTGGACTGGGCGCGCGCACTGGGCCACCGCCCGGGCGGCCTGCTTGGCAACGGGCCGGGCGGTGAAACGGTTGAGGCCGCGACCATTGGCCTTGGCATGGGCAAGCCGCGCAACTGGCGCGACTACCGCTTTCCCTTCGTCTATGGCCAAGCCGATCCCACGCTCTTTGATCAGGCGAACTGGCGCGGTTGCACAATGCTGGCGCTGGGCCAGAAAGATTTCCACAGCCTGACCGACGACCAGTTTGAAGAGGACGACCCCGGGCTTGTCGAATACATCGCCCGCCACACCCTGCCCCGGCGCGGCATTCTGGCGCGGCCAGAAGAGATTCTGGTCACCATGGGGGCACAGAACGCGCTCTGGATTGCTGCGCAACTGCTGCTGAACCAGCGCCGGACCGCCGCCATCGAAGAGCCGGGCTACCCCGGCCTGCGGCGCATCCTTAATCAGGCACGCAGCCGCATGTTGCGGGTGCCGGTTGGGGTGCAAGGGCTGGACCCCGCCACTCTGCCCACTGAGCTGGATGTGCTGTTTTGCACCCCAAGCCACCATTGCCCCACCGGCGCAACCATGCCACTGGCCCAGCGCGAAGAGCTTCTGGCATTGGCCGGCGAACGTGGCTTTCTGATTGTCGAGGATGACTACGAATTCGAAATAGCAGGCCCGCGCCCACCCCTGCCCGCGCTGAAATCGCTGGACCGTGAGGGGCGGGTGATCCATGTCGGCAGCTTCTCGAAATCGCTGTTTCCGGGGCTGAGGCTCGGCTTTCTGGTGGGCTCGGCCCCTTTTATCCGAGAGGCGCGCGCGCTCCGCGCCACGGTGCTGCGCCACCCGCCGGGGCTGGTGCAGCGCGCAGCCTCGTATTTCCTGTCTCAGGGCCATTATGATGCACAGTTGCGGCGCATGGCCCGTGCCTTTCAGACCCGGCGGCAGGTAATGTTGGCGGCAGTCGAAGCCGAGGGGCTGTGCGTGGCCGGTGAGATCGGCGCGGGCGGGTCCAGCCTGTGGATGCGCGCCCCGGCTGGCGTGGACAGCACAGCGCTGGCGCTGGCTTTGCGCGATGACAGCGTGCTGATCGAACCCGGCGCGCCCTTTCATGCCGAAGCTGACGCCCCGCAGAATTACTACCGCATTGCCTACAGCTCCATCGCCTCTGATCGCATTCCCGAAGGCATCACCCGGATCAGCGCGCGCATCCGCGCCGCGGAGCGGGGCTGACGGCGCGGCTGGCGCGGAAACCCCTTCAGACCAGAACGTCCTGCGCCGTTTGCGCGCCCACATCGAACACCCGTTTGTAACGCGCGATCTCTTCTGCCGGGCCCATGGCCTTGTTGGGATTGTCCGACAGTTTTACCGTGGGCCGCCCGTTGGCCGAAACCGCCTTGCACACCAGCGAGAACGGGGCCAGCCGGTCATCCGGCGCAAGGCCGCGAAAATCGTTGGTCAACAGGGTGCCCCAGCCGAAGCTGATTTTTGCGCGGCCATTGAAGCGTGCGTGCAATTCCTCAATCCGCGACACATCCAGACCATCGGAAAAGATGATCAGCTTCTCACGCGGGTCCTCGCCGCGCGACTGCCACCAGCGGATCGCGTCTTCGGCGCCCTGCGCCGGATCGCCCGAATCAATCCGCATCCCGGTCCATTGCGACAGCCAGTCGGGCGCGTGTTTCAAAAACCCCGCGCTGCCAAAGGTGTCGGGCAAAATGATGCGCAGATTGCCGTCATGCTCTTCATGCCAGTCCGCCAGAACGCGGTAGGGGGCCTCAGCCAGTTCGGCATCGGTGCCGGACAGGGCTGCATAGACCATCGGCAGCTCATGCGCGTTGGTGCCGATCGCCTCGATATCGCGGCGCATCGCGATACGGCAGTTCGACGTGCCGATAAAAGCGCTGCCCAGCCCTTCGATCAGTGCCTGCACACACCAGTCCTGCCAGAGAAACGAATGCCGCCGCCGGGTGCCGAAATCGGCCAGCTTCAGCCCCTCCAACCGGCGCAGACGCTCTACCTTTTCCCATAGCCGGGCAGTGGCGCGGGCATAAAGCACCTGAAGCTCGAACCGGCCCATCCCCTTGAGAACGGCGCGGCTGTGCAGTTCCATCAGCACAGCCAACGCCGGGATCTCCCACATCATCACCTCGGACCAACGGCCCTCGAAGGTCAGTTCATACTGGCCATCGCGCTTTTCCAGATGATAGGGCGGCAGCTGCAACTCCTCGAACCATTCCATGAAATCCGGGCGGAACATCTGGCGCTTGCCGTAGAAAGTGTTGCCGCGCAGCCAGGTGCTTTCGCCGCGCGTCAGCCGCAGCGAGCGCACATGATCCAGCTGTTCGCGCACCTCGCCCTCATCCACCAGATCAGCCAGACGGACCGAGGACGAGCGGTTGATCAGGCTGAAGGTGACGCGCGTGTCAGGCCGGTCACGAAAGATCGTCTGGCACATCAGCAACTTGTAAAAATCTGTGTCGATCAGTGAACGAACGATCGGATCGATCTTCCAGTTCTGATTGTGCACACGAGTGGCGATATCGACCATCGGCGGTCTCCGTTCACGGGCTTGGCCGGAACCGTCTTACAACCAGCGCACGGCATAGGCAAAGGCTCTGTTGGTCTGCGCCTTGACAGGTGGGCCACGCTGCCGATACCCGCGAGGGACAAAGCGCAGGAGCATCAGATGGCACAGGCGGAACGGATCGGCGTCATTGGCGCGGGTGCCTTTGGCACGGCACTGGCGATCGCCCAGGCGGCGGCCGGGCGGCAGGTGACGCTCTGGGCGCGCGATCCCGCGCAGGCCGCAGAGATGGGCCAACTGCGCGAGAACCGCCGTCGCCTTGCAGGCGTGCCGCTGCCGGAAGGCATTGCGGTGACCGCTGATTTTCACGCTGTGGCCCGCGCGCCCGTGCTGCTGCTGGCGCTGCCAACCCAGACACTGCGCGGCGTGCTGGGCGCGCAGGCGGCGGCGCTGGACGGACGCAGCCTGATCGCCTGCAGCAAGGGGGTGGAACTGGGCACCGGGCTTCTGCCCGCGCAGATCATGGCAGAACTTGTGCCCGGCGCGACCTGCGCTGTGCTGACGGGCCCCAGCTTCGCGGTCGATATCGCACAGGGCAAGCCCACGGCGCTGACGCTGGCAACAGCGGCCCCCGGATCACAGGCCGAAACGCTGCAAAACACGCTCTCGACCCGCAACCTGCGGCTCTACCTCAGCGATGACCCCACGGGCGCACAACTGGGTGGAGCGCTGAAGAACGTGATCGCCATCGCCGCCGGGATCACCATGGGCGCAGGGCTGGGCGAAAGCGCGCGCGCAGCCCTCATGACGCGCGGCTTTGCCGAAATGACCCGCTTCGCTGAAACCCGCGGAGCACGGCCGACCACTCTTTCCGGCCTGTCGGGCTTTGGCGATCTGGTGCTGACCTGCACCTCAGAGAAATCACGCAACTACCGCCACGGGCTGGCGATCGGCGCCGGGCAGACACCAGACGCCAGCAAGACAGTCGAAGGGGTGATGACGGCCCATGCCCTGGCCTCAAGCGCGGACCATGACGCGCTGCCGGTGACTTGCATGGTCTCGGCGCTGCTCAACGGCACTGTCGCACTGCCCGAGGCTGTGGAACTGCTGCTGACCCGCCCGCTCAAACGCGAGCGCGACTGACCTGGCAGGACTGACCTGATTGCCTGCTGCGCAGACGCCTTTCTGTTGGCCGCTTCGCGGCGATGGGGGCGCTGCCCCCGCCGCCCGTTCCGGGCGACTCCCCCGGGATATTTTCAGACAAGAAATGAACAAGAGCCGAGGCCATACCATTTTTCTGTTTGATGGTTTCCGGGGGTAAACGGCGTCTCAGGGGCGGGCCCGCGAAAGGCCCGGCCTTGATGCGAAGGCGGGCGCGCGCCTCCGTGCCCCCCGGTCAGCCGAGCGCCGCTTCGGCAGCTGCGCCCAGCCGCAGAAGGCGGGTTTCCTGCATCGGGCCAGCCAGCAGGGTGACCCCGGCGAGGGGTGTTGTGGTGGGCAGCGTCAGACCGCAGAGCCCCATCAGGTTCCCGATGCGGGCATTGCGCAGGGTTCTCAGGTTTTCGCGGGTGAAGTAGTCATGATCGGCCAGCAACTCAGTGGTTTTCGGCGGCAGGTTCGCCGTGCTGGGCACAATAACCGCGTCATACCCGGCCGTCGCCTGCGCAAAGGCGGCGCGCAGCGTGTCAAGCTGTTGCCATGCGGCGATGTAGTCATGCGCGGCATGCCCGCGCCCGGCGCGGAACCGGTCAAGAACCGGCGGGAACATTCGTTCGGGGTAAAGCTCGATCAGTGTGCCCCAGGTGCCGTAGCATTCTGACGTGTAGAGAATGCCCGAAAGCTCCATGGCTTCACTCACCTGCGGCAGAGCCGCGCGGGTGATCCGGGCCCCTGCCGCAGCAAGACGCGCGACCGCCCGTTCGAACCCCGCAGCGATCACCGGGTCCAGATCATCGAGCGCGATCGTGTCCAGCACCATCAGCCGCGCCCCCGTCAGGCTTGCCTCGCGCAGGTCGGGCGCGGGGCTGGCGTCCAGCAGGGCAAACGCCAGTGCCGCATCCTCGACCGTGCGGGCCAGCGGGCCGATTGTATCGAACCGGGCCGCCAGCGGCGCTACGCCGGTCAGCGGAATGCGCCCGGCGGTGGTTTTCAGCCCCACCAGATCATTCCAGGCCGCCGGCACCCGCACCGAACCGCCGGTATCAGAGCCAACGGCAAGCGGTGCCAGCCCATGGCGCACCGACGCCGCCGCACCCGAGGACGAGCCCCCCGGCACGGCCTGTGGGTCATATGCGCCCGGCGGTGTGGCCGTGACCGGGTTCACCCCCAGCCCGGAAAAGGCCAGTTCGGTCATATGCGTCTTGCCCAGCGGCGCCAGCCCGGCCATGCTCAGCCGCTCCACCACCAGCGCATCGCGGTCAGGCACGCGGCCCTTGAGCAGCGCCGAGCCTGCCTCCGTTGCCACACCTGCCGTATCAAACAAATCCTTCCAGGACACTGGCACCCCGTCAAGCGGCCCGCGCCGCAGTCCGGCTTTGGCCCGCGCCCGCGCGGCGGCGGCAGTGTCGAGTGCTTGCTGGCGCATCATCCGCGCATAGATCTGTGCGCCATAAGGGTGGTCTGCCGCCGCCTCCAGAAAACTTTCGGTCAGTTCCACCGGGCAAATGCTGCCCCCCTCAATCCCGCGCCCCAGATCGGCCGCGCTCATGCTGTGCCAGTTCCTGCTCATCCTGCCCTCCAGTCGGTCAGGGCACGCTAGAGCAATTCCTGACGAAGGGGAATCCGGTTTTGTGACCCTGCCGCGCGGCTTTGGCGCATGGACAATTCCGCCTGCACGGGCATATTGAAAGGTATGACAGTGCAGAGCGATATTCTGATCGTGGGTGGCGGGCTGAACGGCCCTGCGCTGGCGCTGGCGCTGGCACAGGGCGGCTTTCGCGTTACGCTGGTAGATGCCCGGCTGGCTGGCGCGCGCGCAGATGACGGCTTTGACGGGCGCGCCTATGCGCTGGCGCTGGCCTCGGTCAGGGCGCTGACCGCGACGGGTATCTGGCCCGGGCTGGCGGCGCTTGCGCAGCCCATTCTGGGCATCCGCGCCAGCCAGGGCCATCCGGGCAAGGGCGCGTTCCCGCTGTTTCTGGGCTTTGAGCATACCGAGATCGAGGAAGGCCCGATGGGCCAGATGATCGAAGACCGCCACCTTTACCGCGCCTTCCTTGACGCGATGGAGGCGGCATCCGGCATCACCCTGCGCCACGGCGTCTCGGTTGTGGCGCAGGAAACCGATGGCAACCACGCGCAGGTCACGCTGGACACGGGTGAGGTTCTGACCGCACGGCTGCTGGTCGGCTGTGACGGGCGCGACAGCCCCACCGCGCAGCGCGCAGGTATCAAACGGTGGGGGTGGGATTACGGTCAGACCGCGCTGGTCTGCGCCATTGCCCATGAACTGCCCCATGACGGAATCGCACATCAGTTCTTCATGCCCACCGGCCCGCTGGCGATTCTGCCGCTGCCCGGCAACCGCTGCTCGATTGTCTGGAGCGAGGCCACTGGAACCGCGCGCACCTTCGCCGCGCTGGATGATGCCGGTTTCCTTGAGGTTCTGCGCCCGCGTTTCGGCTCCCATCTTGGCGAGATCGCGCTGGAGGGACGGCGCTTTGCCTATCCGCTCAAACTGACCGTGGCCGAGGATTTCATCGCACCGCGGCTGGCGCTGCTGGGTGATGCCGCGCATGGCGTCCACCCCATTGCCGGGCAGGGCCTGAACCTGGGCCTGCGCGACATGGCCGCGCTGGCTGAAGTGCTGATCCTTGCCGCGCGCCGGGGCGAGGATATCGCCAGCTCGCTGGTGCTGGAGCGCTATCAGGAATGGCGGCGCTTTGACACGGTGAAGATGGCGTTGGGAATGGATGCGGTGAACCGTTTATTTTCAAACGACAACCCATTGCTTGAGGTGATGCGTGGGCTGGGGCTGGGGGCCATCAATGCGCTGCCGGACCTGAAGCGCTACTTCATCCGCGAAGCTGCCGGGCTGAACGCCGCCCAGCCACGGCTGTTGCAGGGCCTGCCGATCTGATGTTCTGAATCTGCGCTGGACTCGACTCATGCAATGTCACGCCCTAGAAAGAACAAAACAGAAACATTTTGTCGGGAATCGGTATGGCGCGGCGCATCCTTTCGCTTTGGTTGCCCCGGCTGGCCAGCGAACTGGCGCTGCGCCAGCGTGACACGCAGGCCGCCGCCATGGCGGGGCCTTTCGCGGTGGTGGCCCGGCAGGGGGCCGCCGATCTGCTGCTTTGCCTGAACCCCGCCGCCGAGGCGCATGGCCTGCGGGCTGGCCAGCCCCTTTCTGAGGCGCGGGCGCTGGTTCCGGGGCTGATCACCCGCACACATGCCCCGCAGGCACAGGCGCGGTTTCTGCAGGTACTGCGGCGCTGGGCGCTGCGCTATGCGCCCTGGGTCGCCACTGAGGGCACCGACGGGCTGGTGTTTGACATCACCGGCGCCGCGCATCTGATGGGGGGCGAGGCCGCGCTCTGCGACGATCTGCACGCCCGGCTGGACGCGATGGCGCTGTCTCCCCGCCTCGCGCTGGCGGGTACACGCGGCGCGGCCTGGGCACTGGCGCGCTACGCGCGTGGTGCGGTGACGATCGTCGGCGACGATCCCCGCGCTGTGCTTGCGCCGATGCCCCCCGCCGCCCTGCGCCTGCCTGAGGATGTCTGCACCGCCATGGCGCGGGTGGGGTTGCGCCAGATCGGCGCGCTGGCGGACATTCCGCGCGCGCAACTGGCGCGGCGGTTCGGCATGCAACCGGGGTTGCGGCTGGATCAGGCGCTGGGACGGGTGGCCGAGCCGGTGAACCCCGCGCAAGACCCGCCCCCCTTTGCCGTCCGGCTGACCCTGCCCGAGCCGATCGGACTGACAAGCGATGTCATGGCCGGGCTGGACCGTCTGCTGGCGCGGCTGTGTGAGCGGCTGGCCGAGACCGGACAGGGCGCGCGCCACCTGCGGCTGGATCTGGCGCGCACCGACGGATCGCGCGCCGAGGCCGCCATCGCGCTGGCCCGTCCGATGCGTGACCCGCCCGCCATGGCCGCCCTGTTCGAGCGCGCTGTAGATGCGCTGGACGCGGGCTTTGGCTTTGACGCCCTGCGCCTGAGCGCCCCTTTGACCGAGGCCCTGCCGCCGGCGCAACTGACCACCGCGCACACGCAGGGCAGCGATGCGCTGGCCGATCTGATGACGCGGCTGGGCAACCGTATCGGGCTGGAAGGGATCACCCGGTTCCTGCCCGCCGAAAGCCATATCCCCGAACGCGCCTTCCAGATCGCTGCTGCCGCCTTTACCGAGGCCCCGCCACCGGATGCCTGGCGCGCGGGGCCGCAGCGGCCCCTGATCCTGTTTCCGCCCGAGCCGCTGATCGGCCTCACCGGGCGCGAGCCGCCGCGCCGGTTTCGCTGGCGCCGCCGCTGGCTGACCACGCGGCAAGCCAGCGGACCTGAGCGGCTGTCGCCGGAATGGTGGCTGGATGACCCGCTATGGCGCAGCGGATTGCGTGACTACTGGCGGGTGAACACCGCCGAGGGGCCGCGCCTGTGGCTGTTCTTCACGCCGCAAACGCCGGGATGGGCGGTTCAGGGGGAATTTGCCTGAAGGCCACCGGAAGGGTCAGGCATCGGGGCGGGGGTCAGGCCCGGACTCCGGCCCACCGTCAGCCTCCGGCCCCTCGCCAAAGCTCTTGCCCATGACCAGCCCAGCCATCACCGCTGCCGCCACCAGCGCCAGCCCCTTCGGACCCAGCGCCGCGCCGGACAGCGTGACCATCGCGTTGGAATAGACCGCGCGGCGCTCTGTCAGCCATTGCCGGTCCCGCCGGTTCAGCACCGCCACCACCGCAAGGACCACTAACGCCAGCGCCGCAAAGGCCGCCGCCGCGAAAGTGGCGGCCAGAACCGGATCAGACCAGCGCGCCAGCAACAACACCCCCGCCGCGACAAGGCAGACATAGGCCGTCAGCCCCGCCACAGCCGCAACGGCATAAAGCGCCACATTACGCTGGCGGGTGCGGGCGTAGTGCCCGGCGTCGGCGGCAGCCAGCCGAAGAAGACTCTGAATGACCTCGCGCATCACCGCCTCAGAAACAGCCCCAGAACCAACCCGGCCATCGCTGCAAGCCCCAGCGATTGCAGCGGATGGTCGCGCACTTTGGTTTTCAGATCCGCCTCCAGCGCAGCAAGCTGGCGCTGCAGCTCGGCCAGCGCCTCGTCCGGCAGGCTTTCGGCCTGGGCCTGGGCGCCGCTCAATTGTGCGCGGCCATAGGCCTGCATCATGCCGCCCAGCGCGGCGATATCCTCGCGGATGCGGGTAATCCGGGCTTCGATCTCGGCCCGGTCGGGGGCCGAGGTGGGGCCGGGTTGGGGTTTTGTGGTTTTCTGTGCCATGCGCGGCCTCCTGTTGTTGCGCCCGGCCATCATGGCGCAACGCGCGGCGGGCGCAAATGAACTTGGTCAAGGCAATAGCACGTAACTGCGCGCCACCCTAGCCCTGCAAACGCCTCAACCGCGCGCACACTGCTTTCAACCGGCTTGTGGCAAGGGCGTTCGAATGCCCTGCCACCCGCTCACCCGTCGCGCGCGCTCACCCGCGCACCGTCGCTGAGGGACGAGGCCGGATACATCACCACCGCCGCGCCCTCGTCAAGCCCGCCCAGCAGTTCCGCCTGTCCGCCCGCCTGTCGGCCCACCTGCACCGGCGTCAGGACCGCGCGGCCGTCGTCAACCCGGAACACCGCCCAGCCGCCCTCATGGCGAAACAGCGCGGCTTGCGGCAGTTGCAGCACGCCCTCGCCCTCCCACAGGATCACCCGCACGAACACGCGAAACCGGTCGCCCAGCCCGGCGCGGTCGCCCGGCGGGGTCAGGATATCAAGGCGCACACGCACCCGCTGCTCCTCGATCCCCAGAGCCGAGACGCGGGTAAACGCGGCGGGCTCGACGCGCCGGACCTGCGCTTCCAGTTCGGTGTCGCCGCCCCAGCGCTCAACGCGTGCGCGCGCCTCGGGCGGCACACGCACCGCATCAGAGGACAACAGGTCAAGCTCGATTTCCAGATCCTCGACATCACCGATGCTCAGAAGCGGTGCCCCGGCCTGCACCAGCCGCGCGCTGGCATCGGCCACCTCCAGCACAGTCCCGGTCTGCGGCGCGACGAGGCGCACACAACAGGACTCGGTGCCCTCCTCCGGCATCTGCATCGACGAGGGGCCCATCAACTGCGCCTGCATCCGCGACAACGATGCGCGATGCAGGTCCAGTTCGGACAGCGCGGCTGACAGCGCCTGTGTCGCGGTAACATGCGCCTGTTCCATGTCTTCCAGCATCCGGCGCGGCACGGTCCCGCGTTCGACCAGCACGCGGTTGCGCTCCAGCTGGCTTTCAGCATGCGAGAGATCGGAGCGGGCGCGCACCACATTGGCCTCGGCCAGTCGCACCGTGGCCTCGGCCTCGGTCACTGCCGCTTCGGCCTGCAGGCGCGAACGGGCGTCCATCAGCGCGGGTTCGGCAGGCTGGATCACGGCCACCACGGTTTCACCGCGCAACACCTGATCGCCCACCTGAACCGGCGAGCGGGTGGTGGTGCCGGTAATTGGCGCGGTAATCGCATAGGGCTCGCGCACCCGGGTGATACCCTCGGCGCTGATGGTCACCTGCATGGGCCCGCGCGAGACTGTGGCCAGATCGACCGCCGCCGGTTCCGGCCACATCGCCCAGACCAGTGCACCCGCCAGCACCAGCCCACCCAGCCCGATCCCTGCCTTGCGTATCCGTGACATCGCCCTCTCCTTCAATCCCTGCCCTTAATCCTGGGCCTTCAGCGCCATCGCCAGATCCACCTTGTCCAGCCGTCGCCGCACCAGAAGCACCGAGGCCAGCGACGCCAGAAACACCGCCAGAGCCGCCAGCGCATAAGTGCGCTTGGTGATGATGAAGGGGATCTGGATCATGTCGGTAGACATCGCCCCCACCAGCCCCACCGCCAACCAGTAGCCCAGCACCCAGCCAAGGGGGATAGCCAGGAGCGTTAACAGCATCATCTCACCCACCAGTACAAACGCCACCTCGCCCCGTGTGAAGCCCAGAACGCGCAGGCTGGCCAGCTCGTAGCTGCGTTCGGCCAGCTGGATGCGCGCGGCATTATAAACCACGCCGATGGCGATCAGCACGCCGATCAACGTATAGATCGCCACCATGGTCAACAGGTTCTCGCTGAGCGTGGCATCGAACTGGCGGCGCACATCGGCCCAGTCTGACAACCCCGCCACAGCGGGGGTCACCTTGATCTGCGCATTGAGCGCCGCCATCGCATCGGCTTCGACCATCAGGTGAATCTGATTGACCTGCGGCGCCACGCGCATCGCACTGAACAGGGCGGGCGCAAGGATATGGGCCTCTTGCCCCATGCCTTGATGGATCACGGCGGCGACGGGCAGTTCCAGCACCTCACGCGGGGGGGCCAGCATCTCGATCCGCAGCATCTCGCCCGCTCTGATCTGCAACGCGCGTGCCAGCATATCCGGCAGAACCACACCCTCGGCAGGCAGCGCAACAACGGTACCCGCATCATCGATCAGCCGCGTCAGCTCGTTGCCCTGAAAATGCGCCGACAGCGCAGTCAGCCGGTCGTGGTGGCCATTCACCAGCCGGACAGGCATGGCGTAGCCGCCTTCCGCCGCACGCACCCCCGGCAGGGTCAGCGCATCCAGCACCGCCGATTGCGGCGCGGGCCGGGCCAGCGCCAGCGTGACGTGCTGGCGGTTGGCCTGCTCGAACACGTTCTCGATGATCAGCTCAACCGCGTCGAACATGAAATACGACATCACCAGCACACCGACCGAGGCCGACACCCCGAACAGCGTGATCGCCGCACGCCCCGGCCAACGCAGGATCGAGCGGAAGATCATCATCGTGGTCTGGTGCAGCCGCATCGCCCCCAGCACCCGGTCTACCGCGCCCCGGCTGAAGCTCGGCGGCGCGGGGGGCGACATGGCCTCGGCGGGTGGCAACCGGACCGAGGCCCAGACCGCGCGCAAACCGCCCGCCATCACTGTAGCCATCCCCAGAACTGCCGACAGCACCAGCACCCACCAACTGGGGTCACGCAAGATGAAGGGGAACTTGAAGAAATCGCCGTAGAGCGAAATCATCGCATCGCCAATCCACCAGCCAAAGCCCCAGCCCAGCAGAACGCCGATCACCCCGATCAGCATCGCCAGCTTCAGGTAATGCCATGCAATCTCGATGGTGCCGTAGCCCACAGCCTTCAGCAGACCGATCTGCGCGCGCTCTTTCGCGATCAACCGGCCCAGCACCATGTTCACAAGAAAGGCCGCCACCAGCAGAAAGATCGGCGGCATATAGGTGGCCATGACGCCCAGTTGCTGCAACTCTCCATCGAGGAAAGCGTGCGAGACCTGCCGGTCACGGCCATGCGCGCCGGTGCCGCCGTAAGGGTCCAGTATGGTATCCAGCTGGTCGATCACGGCGCGCGCATCGGCGCCGCGTGTCAGGCGCAGACTGATGTCATTGATCGCGCCGCCCATGTCCTGCGCGGCGGCTGCGGCGGCTTCGTTCATCCAGATCAAGCCATGGCGGCTGTTGTCCGGCATGATGCCACCGGGCGCGGTGGTATAGATGAATTCGGGCGACAGCACCCAGCCTGTCACCTCCAGGTCGCGCAACTGTCCGTTCAGCACGCCCCTGAACCGGCTGCCGGGCACAAGCGCATTTTCTTCGCCAAACGCTTCGTTGATCGCAACCTCGTCGGCACGGTCAGGGTGCGGCATGCGCCCCCGCCGCAGAAGCGGGACGTTCAGCCCGGCCCCATCCGGTGGCACTGACAGGATCTGCGCGGTTGCGGGCGCGTCCAGCCCGTCGATATCCAGCACCGCCGACAGGGTGATCCGCCCCTCGGCCTGCGCCACGCCATCAATGCGCGCGACCTCTTCGACAATCGACGCCGGTGCGCGGGTCATGTTTGCAAAGACTTCGGCGAAGCGGTGGCGCTCATAATAGGCGGCTTGCGTGCCCTCAAGCGTGCGCTGGGTGCTTTGCGCGCCCACCAGCACCATGATGCCGCAGCCCAGCACCAGCGCAATGGCGAGCGTCTGCGCCCAGATCCGGCGCAGGTCGCGCAACAGCTTGGCGTCCAGCGCCCTCACCAGCTGACCTCCGAGGGCAGCACACGCGCGGCATTCACCTCGTCGCGCGTGATGCGGCCATCGGCCAGCACCACCACGCGGTGCGCGATTTTCTGAATGCCAGCGTTGTGGGTGATCAACACGGTCGCGGTGCCCAGATCGCGGTTGACCTCATAAAGCGCCTCCAGCACCTGAACGCCGGTCTTGCTGTCCAGCGCCCCCGTGGGCTCATCGCACAACAAAACTTCAGGGCGTTTGGCGATGGCGCGGGCGATGGCCACGCGCTGCTGCTCACCGCCCGACAGTTCTGAGGGGAAATGGTCCATCCGGGGTTTCAGGCCCACCCGTTCCAGCGCCTCTTCTGGGGACATGGGGTTTTTGGCAATCTCGGTCACCAGCGCCACGTTTTCACGCGCGGTCAGGCTGGGCACCAGATTGTAGAACTGAAACACAAACCCAACATGGTCCCGCCGGAATGCCGTCAGCCGGGCATCCGATACCCGCGTCAGTTCCTGATCGCGGAAAAAGACCTTGCCGTCAGTCGGTTGATCCAGCCCGCCCAGAATGTTCAGAAGCGTGGACTTGCCAGACCCCGAGGCCCCCAGCAGAACCACCATCTCATGCTCATAAAGCGCCAGATCGACCCCGCGGAGCGCCCGCACCTCGACTGCGCCGGTCCGGTAAACCCGCGTCACACCTTCGGTGCGAAACACCACTTGTTTGTCGCTCTGCTGCTGCATCGTCCAGCCTTTAATCCCGCATTCGCCATCTGCCTTTGATTTCGATCATATTGCAACTTCCGCGCGCAATCCCATACTGGCACATGCCGCACTCCGCGGCAGGGGGCTACAAGGCGTGATGGAAAAGCAGCAACAGTTCCACCTTTGGTATTTCGTCGCTGCATTTCTGGCGCTGATGGCGTTTCAAAGCTGGTTTTCAACCGCCTCGGTGACTGAGCGCATCCCCTATTCCACTTTCCTGGAGCATCTGGAGGCAGACCGGATCTCCACCGTCACCGTGCGCTCGGAGCAGATTCAAGGCCGCTACACTGCGGCAATAGACGGGCACACGCATTTCATTACCAATATCGTGCCCGATGACCTGACCACCCGGCTGGAACGTTCGACCGCCGAGTTTGACGGCACGGTAGAAAACACAGCGCTGGGGGCGATCCTGTCGTGGGTGGTGCCGATCCTGTTGATCTTCGCGTTGTGGATGTTTGTGTTCCGCAAGGTGGTGGAAAAGCAAAGCTTCGGCGGGATGATGAATGTCGGGAAGTCCAAGGCCAAGGTCTATGTCGAGAAAGACACCGGCGTCACCTTTGACGATGTCGCGGGTGTGGACGAGGCCAAATCAGAACTGAAGGAAATCGTCGATTTCCTGAAAGAACCCGCAAAATTCGGCCGCCTTGGCGCGCGTATCCCCAAGGGCATTCTGCTCACCGGCCCGCCGGGCACCGGCAAGACGCTGTTCGCGCGTGCGGTTGCGGGCGAGGCCGGGGTGCCGTTCTTCTCGATCTCGGGCTCGGAATTCGTGGAAATGTTTGTGGGTGTGGGCGCCGCGCGGGTGCGCGATCTGTTCGATCAGGCCCGCAAGGCCGCGCCCTGCATCATCTTCATTGATGAGCTGGACGCGCTGGGCAAACGGCGCTCGATCGGCGGTTTTGGCGGCGGGCATGATGAGAAGGAACAGACACTCAACCAGTTACTGGCTGAACTAGATGGCTTTGACCCGCGCGAAGGCATCGTGTTGCTGGCCGCCACCAACCGCCCTGAAATCCTTGATCCGGCCTTGATGCGCGCGGGCCGGTTTGACCGGCAGGTGGTGGTAGACCGGCCCGACAAGACCGGCCGCGCCGCCATCCTGCGGGTGCATCTGCGCAAGGTTCAGGTTGATCCTGATCTGGATGTCGAGGCCGTTGCGGGGCTGACACCGGGGTTCACCGGGGCGGAACTGGCCAATCTGGTGAACGAGGCCGCAATTCACGCCACCCGCCGGATGGCTGAGCGCGTAGGGATGGAAGACATCACCTCGGCGTTGGAACGGGTGGTGGCAGGGATGGAACGCAAGGGCCGCCTGCTCAACCCGCGCGAGCGTGAGACCGTCGCATGGCATGAGATGGGCCACGCACTGGCCGCCGCCACGCTGCCGGGGGCCGACCCGGTGCATAAGGTGTCGATCATCCCGCGCACCATCGGCGCGCTGGGCTACACCATGACGCGCCCCACCGAGGACCGCTTCCTGATCACCCGGTCAGAGCTGGAAAACCGCATGGTGATGCTGCTGGCTGGCCGCGCGGCGGAGCAGATAGCCATGGGTGAGGTATCTACTGGGGCTGCGGATGATCTGGTACGCGCCACAGATATCGCGCGCCAGCTTGTGACCCGCTTTGGCATGCATGACGTGCTGGGGCAGGCGGTTCTGGAACAGGATCGCGGCGGTTTTCTGGGCGAGGACCGGGTCAGCTTCAACCCGCGCGACCATTCCGAGGCCACGGCGCGCGAGGTCGATCTTGCAGTGCGCGAGTTGCTGGATACTGCCTATGCCCGCGCGATCACGTTGCTGGAGGGGCGGCGCAGCGATCTGGAGGCCGGCACTGCCATGCTGATGGAGCGCGAGACCATCACACCGGATGACTTCCCACCCTTGCGCCAGCCAGCCACCAAACCGGAACCCGAGGTTGCCTGACACCGTGCAGACGCGCGACAGATCAAACCCGCTCAGCCGGTCGCGCTGAAAAGCCGGCACCATGTGGCCCCGCTCATCGCCTGACGGCCACCACGCTGCGGTCGCGGGCCGAGGCGATGATCGCCTCATAGGCTGCAGCACCGTGGATCATCTGATCCGGCGTGATCGGATAGGGGGCACGCCCGGCCACGGCATCTGCAAAGGCCTCCAGTTCGGCGGCGGGCGTGTCAAAGCCGGGGCGCAAGATGCGCTCGGGCGTGGGCGCGGGTTCGCCGGGCGCAGGCGGCACCGCGTGGAAAGTGAACTCGTCCAGCCCCATCGTGCGGATCTCGGCGATGCCCTTGCTGCCATAGACACACATCCGATAGCTCGACGCGGTGGAAATCAACGCCGACAGATAACCCGTTGCGCCATTGTCAAAGCGCAGCAGAATACCGGTGGTATCTGCCACGCCCGAGGTGGCAGCGCGATGGGTGGTCTGGCAGATTACATCGGCCACCGTGCCGTTGAGGTCAATCATACCATCCAGCATGTGAATGCCCACCGGGGCCATGCCGCCCACGGGCGATTGCGCCGGATCAGCGCGCCAATGCTCAGGCGGCATGAACAGCCCGCTTGGCCCGGTCATCGTGGCCTCGATATGCTGGATGATCCCCAGCCGCCCGTCGCGTATGCGGGCGCGCAGCTCAGCCATGTTGGGATGAAAGCGCCGGTTATGGCCAAGCGCCACCGTAACCCCGGCCTTGTCGATCGCAGCGATGGCCCGGCGGGCACTGGCAGCATCCAGCGTGAAGGGTTTTTCGACAAACACATGCTTGCCCGCCCGCGCGGCGGCGATCATCTGCGCCTCGTGGTCCAGATGCGGCGTGGCCAGCACCACGGCCTGCACCGCAGGGTCGGCCAGCACCTGTTCATAGCTGTCATGCAGCCGGAACCCGGCCTGCGCCGCGTAGTCTTCGGCCCGTTCGCGCCGGCGGGTGGAACCGGCGACAAAGCGGATCTTGTCGCTCTTGCCCTGCACCGCGTTGACAAGCGTCTGGCCCCAGGCCCCGATCCCCACAATGGCTGCATTCAGCATCTGCCTGCTCCTCAGTCCTGGCCCGCGAACGGGTCCGCCGCACCGTCTGGCAATGGCACCGCGAAGGCATTGATCGTCATCGAAATCAAGGTGTAGTACCCCAGTATGCCGACCAGTTCCACTGTTCCAGGCACGCCCAGGCAGGCCACCGCGCGGGCATAAGTGGCGTCATCAACATGGCGCTGGCTGTGCAGCATCTGGCTGAAAGCGTGTACGGCAGCCTCGTCTTCGCGCTCAAAAACCGGAGGCTGGCCGGTACGGATCGCCGCGATGACGGCGTCGGAAACCCCGGCTTGCGCGGCGATCGGCGCATGAACCGCCCATTCAAACCCTGAGCGCCAGAACGCCCCGGTGGTGAGGATCGCCAGTTCGGACAAGCGCGGCGGCAGGCTGGTGCCATACCGGCAAAACGCACCCAGCGCCTGCGCCGTATCGGCCAGACCGGGGCTTTGCAGCCAGACCCGCAGGGGCCCTTCCACCACACCGCGCGGGCCGGACAAAATGGCATCATGGATACGCCGCTGCTCAGGCGATAGGGCGGTTTCGTTCAGCCGGACGGGGCGCAGGGGAGTGTCTTGCATAGGGCGGAACCTTTGGAACGAGGGGCGCAATGCATTGCCAGTATCTGTATCGTTTGCAGCGCAGCACGCAGGGCAGGCGCTGTGCCATTCGTAGCCGTTGCCCGAAACGAGGTCCATACAGCTTTGCCTGCCCCCAGGCGGGCCATCAGAACAGCGAATCCGGGCAGCAGCACACAGTCAGAGGGTTGCGCCGCCCCCGCCTCCGTTGCAGATAAGGCCATGGCACGCCAACTCGATTACCTGACCATCCGTGAGATCTTTCGCCGTTTCCACGCGGCAGAGGCTGAGCCGCAGGGCGAGCTGGATCATGTCAACGCCTTTACCCTGCTGGTGGCGGTGGCCCTGTCGGCGCAGGCGACCGATGTCGGTGTGAACCGCGCCACCCGCGCCCTGTTTCCCATCGCCGATACCCCGGAAAAGATGCTCGCCTTGGGCGAAGAAGGGCTGACCGAGCATATCCGCACCATCGGCCTTTATCGCAACAAGGCAAAGAACGTCATCAAGCTGAGCCGGATACTGGTAGAACAGTTCGGTGGCGAAGTGCCCTCCAGCCGTGCGGCGCTGCAAACGCTGCCGGGTGTGGGACGCAAGACAGCGAATGTGGTGCTCAACATGTGGTGGCGCATACCGGCGCAGGCCGTCGATACCCATATCTTCCGCATCGGCAACCGCACCGGCATCTGCCCGGGCCGCGATGTCGAGACTGTCGAGCGCGCCATCGAAGACCATGTCCCTGCCGAGTACCAGCAGCACGCCCATCACTGGCTGATCCTGCATGGCCGCTATATCTGCAAGGCGCGCAAACCCGCCTGCGGGGTCTGCCTGATCCGCGATCTCTGCCCTTATGAGGAAAAGACCCTATGAAGACGTATCAGGTTGCCGGAATCGGCAATGCCGTTGTCGATGTCATCACCACGGTTGATGACCATTTTCTGGACCATCTGGGCATCCGCAAGGGCATCATGCAGCTTATCGAGCGCGAACGCGGCGAGACGCTTTATGGCGCGATGGACACGCGGCAGCAGGCCTCTGGCGGGTCGGTGGCCAATACACTGGCCGGGATCGGCGCGCTGGGGTTGCGCACGGCATTTGTAGGCCGGGTGAGCGATGATGCGCTGGGGCGGTTTTACGCGAATGATACTGAGAAAGCGGGCACTGCTTTCATCAACCCGCCGGTCGCGGGCGGTGAGCTGCCCACCTCGCGCTCAATGATCTTTGTCACGCCGGATGGCGAGCGCTCGATGAACACCTATCTGGGCATCTCTGCCGAGGTGGGGCCTGATGACGTGAATGAAGCCGTAATGGCCGATACCGAACTGCTGTTCCTTGAGGGCTATCTGTTCGACAAGGACAAGGGCAAGGAAGCCTTTCTGAAAGCCGCGCGCGCCTGCCGGGGGGCCGGAGGCCGGGTGGGGATCGCGCTCAGTGATCCGTTCTGTGTAGACCGTCACCGCGCCGATTTCCGCCAATTGGTGGCGAACGAAATGGATTTCGTGATCGGCAATCAGCAGGAATGGGTCTCGCTTTATCAGGCGAATGATCTTCAGGATGCGCTGGATCAGGCCGCCCGCGACTGCCCGATCGTGGTCTGCACCCGGTCCGGCGACTCGGTGGTGCTGCTCCATTCCGGTCACCGGGTGGAAGCCCCTGTGACGATGATCACGCCGGTCGATGCCACAGGCGCGGGCGATCAGTTCGCAGCGGGGTTCCTTTTCGGGCTGGTGCAGGGGCATTCGCTGGAAACCGCTGGCCGGATGGGCTGTATCGCAGCCGCCGAGGTGATCAGCCATCTGGGCGCACGCCCGCAAAGCAGCGTTCTGGCGCGGTTTCGCGCCGAAAAGCTGGTCTGACCCTGACGCTCACTTGCAGCTGCGAGGGGTGTTGCCCATATTCAAAGCCAGTATTTCCGGCAGATGTTGCGAACGGAGCGTGCAATGAACGGTTATGTAAAGACCGCGATGCTGATGGCGGCGATGACCGCGCTCTTTCTGGGGGCGGGGTATGCCATCGGCGGGTCTGGCGGCGCGTTGATCGCGCTGGTGATCGCGGCGGTCATGAATGCCATGGCGTGGTGGAACTCGGACAAGGCAGTGCTCAAGATGCACAATGCCCGGCCCGTCGATGCCACCACTGCACCCGAGCTTCAGGAAATGGTGATCCAGCTGGCCCGCGCCGCCGATATGCCCGCGCCGAGGGTCTATATCATCGACCAGGACCAGCCCAACGCCTTTGCCACGGGCCGCAACCCCGACAATGCGGCAGTGGCGGCGACCACCGGGCTGCTCGCACGCCTTTCCAACGAAGAGGTGGCGGCGGTCATGGCGCATGAACTGGCGCATATCAAAAACTATGACACTCTGGTCATGACCATCACCGCCACATTTGCCGGTGCCATCTCAATGCTGGCGAATTTCGCACTTCTGTTCGGGCGCGGGCGCAACCAGTCCAACCCCATCGCGCTGATCGCCATGATGATCCTGGCGCCCTTGGCAGCGGCGGTGGTGCAGATGGCGATCTCGCGCTCACGCGAGTATGAGGCGGACAAACTGGGCGCGGAAATCTGCGGCAACCCGATGTGGCTGGCCTCCGCGCTTCAGAAAATTCAGGGCTTTGCCGCGCGCATCGACAATGACAGCGCCGAGCGCAACCCAGCCACGGCGCATATGTTCATCATCAACCCGCTGCATGTGTTCAAGCGCGACAAGCTGTTTTCCACCCATCCATCGACTGAAAACCGTATCGCGGCGCTGGAAAAGCTGGCGGGCGAGATGGGCAGCTCCGGGCGCGGCACCAGCATTCCCCGCGCCGGGGCCAGCCGCACGGGGCCGTGGAGCTAGAGCATGTCGCTCGAAAATGGGTTCCGGTTTCGAGCTGTTCGACATGCGAAAACAATAGCCTAGAGCAGATCGCGGGAATGCGAATGAACGCGATCTGCTCTAAGGGACGGTTCAGCGTGCCCCGAACAGGTCGAACACCGAGGCACTGTCGGTCACCCAGCCCAGCACATTCTCAAAGTTCCACAGCGTTGCCTGACGGGTGAACTCCGGGCCCGCGTGGTTCATTGCGTCTTCTATCAGGATCGGCCAAAACTCGTTGAAAAACGCATTCCGCGCCGTGCTTTCCACACAGATATTCGTGGCAATACCGGAAAACAGCAGATGCCGGATGCCGCGCGCTTTCAGGATTGCATCCAGTTCGGTGCCGGTAAAGCCGTTGTAGCGCGATTTGCGGATGACGATATCACCGTCTTGCGGTTGGATCCCGTCGATGATCTGCGCATCCCAACTGCCGTCAATCAACAGCGTCCCCGCCAGTTCGGGCCGCTCACGCATCAGCCGCAGGGCCAGCTCCTTGTGAAAGGCTGGCGAATCGGGGCCGCCAGCGTCGCTCAGGTCAGGCTTGAAGGACATTTGCAGATAAATCACCTGCACACCCGCATTCCGCACCACCGGCAACAGGCGCTTGTGCAGCGCCACCACTTCAACGGCACCCGAGATGTCATGCCCCGCCAGATCGAACATGCCGCCCTGTGTGGCAAAGGCGTTCTGCATATCGACAACAATCAGCGCTGTGCGATCACGGTCAAGCGTGACGGGATCTGGCCGGGCGTGCAAGGTGGTCATGGCGTATCTCCTCCAACTTGAGAAGACTTTGCGACAAACGAAAGGGGGCGGCAAGGCCGCCCCCCAAAGCCATGAGGCCTTCGCTTACTCGATGTCTTCGCGCGACAGCAGCTCCCAGACACCGCCATTCACAACTGACATGGTGACGATATTGCCGCCCTGATGATTTTCAGCCGAGTAGCTGACCTGAACATCAAGCAGGTCATCGAAATAGTCGATCGAGTACATGCCCTCCATGAAGCTCTCGACCGTCAGGTCAGGACCCGCCGCTTCAAGCGCCATATGCAACTGACGCGCAGCGGTGTAGCCGAGCATGGCAAAACCGCCCGCCGGGTGGCCATAGGCGGCCTCATAGGCGGCCATGAACTCAGCCGGGGCCTCATCTTCGGCGCGGGCAACAAGGTCCACCCAGCCAGCGGCTGCAAACAGGCCATCCGTCACACCGCCCGGCACCTGCGCCACGGCCTCCAGAAAGCCCGCAGACGAGGCGAGGAACTGAACGTCATCCCAGCCCAGCCGCTTGGCGGTGCCGACAACGGTAATCCCGGCGCGCACACCCAGTGCCTGAGTGATGATCTGGCACCCTTCAGAGCGCAGACGGCTGAGCGCGCCGACAAAATCCTGCTCATCGGGGCGGTGGGTGGTTTCGGCGACAAAGTTCAGACCCAGCTGTTCGGCCGCATCGCGGGTGCCTTGCACAATCTCTTCACCGAACTCGGTCGGCAGATACATTGAGCAGACATTCGTCGCGCCGCTATCCTCATGCAGATAGCGCACCCCGGCGATCATCTGGTCATAATAGCTGGAAAATGCAGAGAAGTTCATACCCGGCGGGTCCGGCAGAATGTCGCGCGCAGCGGTCAGCGGGTTGATGTTCGGCACCTCGCGACGTGCCATCAGCGGGTAATGCGCCAGGTTGTGCGGCGTGCCAAGGTTCAGCAGCATCGCAAAGACCTGATCACGCTCAATCAGCTTGTTGAAGACCTGCGTGGCGCGCGGCAACTGATAGCCGTGATCCTCGACGATGTAGCGGATTGTGCGCCCGTGCACCCCGCCCTCGTCATTGAGGGCGTCAAAGTAAAGGTTCGCGCCATTCACCGCCGGGGTGCTGACTGCGGCGAACACGCCTGACAGGTCATGCGCCCCCCCGATGACGATTTCGCTGTCCGTGACGCCCCGGGTCTGGGCGTGCGCCCCTGCGGCCAGCGCAAGCGTGGCCGATGCGGCAAGTAGGGTCTTGAGATGCTTCATGGTTTCCTCCCAAAAGCGGGCCACATGGCCCATTCAATACATATCATCAATCAGCGCCGCGTGGCGCTTTTCTACCGTCGCGCGCTTCAGTTTCATCGTCGCGGTCAGTTCCTCGTCTTCAGCGGTCAGAAGTACGTCGATCAGGCGGAAATCCTTGATCTGTTCGACGCGGGCAAACTCGCGGTTGACCGCATCAACCTCGCGCTTGATCAGTTCCAGCACCTCGGGCGAGCGGCACAAGCTGCGGAAATCAGAGAACGGGACCTTGCGCTCCTGCGCGTATTTCTCGACATTTTCCTGATCGATCATGATCAGGCAGGTGAGAAACTTGCGCTTGTCACCAATCACCACGGCGTCAGAAATGTAGTGGCTGAACTTCAACCGGCTTTCGATCTCGGCAGGGGTGATGTTCTTGCCGCCCGCCGTGATGATGATGTCTTTCATCCGGCCGGTGATGGTCAGAAACCCGTCTTCAACCCGCCCGATATCTCCGGTGCGCAGCCAGCCGTCATCGCTGAAGGTCTCGGCGGTCTTGTCGGGCTTGTTCAGATAGCCGGTAAAGATATTCAGCCCCTTGAGCTGAATTTCGTCATTCTCGCCAATCCGCACCTGCACCCCTGGCACCGCACGACCGACTGAGCCGGTCATATTGGCGTGCGGCAGATTGATGGTGGCCACGCCTGCCGTTTCAGACATGCCGAAGCCTTCAAACAGTGGCACACCGATGGCATGATACCATTTCAGCAGCTCCGGCGAGATGGGGGCGGCGCCGGTCAGCCCCTGTTTCAGCCGGTCCATGCCCAGCATTCGGCGCAAGTTGCGCAGAACCAGAAAATCCCAGACATGAAACCAGGCATTGGTGACAAAGGGCACGGGCTTGCCGGCCAGCGTATAGTCGGCGCGCGCCTTGCCGGCCCTGACCGCCGTGGCAAACGCCACGCGGCCCAGCCATGTGGCGTCTTGCGCCATGACCAGCACGCGGGAATAGACCTTTTCCCACACCCGCGGCACCGCGACAAAGCCATGCGGCGAGACCTCGCGGATATTGTCGAACACCGTTTCCGGGCTTTCCGCAAAGTTCACCGTCGAGGACACGACAAGCGGGGTGTAAAGCGACACGATCCTCTCAAGGATGTGGCACAGCGGCAAAAAGCACAGTTGCTCGGCCCCTTTGGAAAACGGCAGGCCGTATAGACTGGCCTCCATCCCGGCGAGAATGTTCTCTTGCGACAGCATGGTGCCCTTTGGCATGCCGGTGGTGCCCGAGGTATAGACCAGGATCGCCAGATCCTCGGGCTTCACCGCATCAATCTCGGCGTTGAACACCGCCTCATCATCGTTCTGCCGGCCCAGTTCATACAGATCGGTCAGATACATGACCTTGTGATGCGAGAATTTGTGCAGGCCTTCGGGGTCAAAGACAATGACCTTGACCAGCGACGGCATCTGCTCATCAACTTCCAGAAACTTGTCGAGCTGCTCTTCGTTTTCCAAAAACAAGAATCGGGTCTGGGAATCATTGACCAGATAGGCAAGCTGGCTGGCGCTGTCGGTCGTATAGACCCCTGATGACACCGCGCCCATGCATTGCGCGGCCATGTCGCAATACATCCATTCCTTGTTGTCCTCGGACAGAATGCTGACCACTTCGCCGCGCTTCAGGCCCAGCGCGCGCAGCCCCATGCCGATCAGGCGCGCATGGGTCAGATAATCGTTCCAGCTGTATGACTGCCAGATGCCCAGGTCCTTTTCACGATGCGCCGTCAGCGCACCGTTTTCCTGGCATCGCGCCCGAAACAGCGCGGCGATGGTGCGGTGTCCGTCAATCTGCAAAGGCCGCTGCCCCGGCTCGGCATTGACGCGCACGCCCTTGAGGTCTTTTTCCTGCAGCATGGCTGTTTCCCCGCTCACCGCCATGTTTTCCTCTTTTTCCAGCGCCGCTCACCGCGTGCGCCCTCATTGGCATGGCCCAGATAAAAGCTCTGAATATCCTCTGACGCTGCCAGCTTTTCGGCAGTGTCGGACATCACAATGCGCCCCAGTTCCATGACATACCCATGATCCGCCAGATCCAGCGCCACGGCGGCGTTTTGTTCGACCAGCATCATGGTCATCCCGACATCCTTGTTCAGTCGCCTCAGGATGGTAAAGATTTCCTGCGTCAGCAGCGGCGACAGGCCAAGGCTGGGCTCATCCAGCAGCATGATCTTGGGCCGCAGCATCAGCCCGCGCCCGATTGCTAGCATCTGCTGTTGCCCACCTGACAGCGTACCCGCCTCTTGCTGACGACGCTCGGCGAGGATGGGAAAGTATGTGAAGACCAGATCACGGTCGCGCGCGACCTCGGCCTTGTCCGAGCGGGTATAGGCCCCCAGCGCCAGATTTTCCTCAACCGTCAGAACCGGAAACACCTCGCGCCCCTCGGGCACCTGCACGATGCCGCGACGGACGATGTGATGCGGCTCCTTGCCCTGAATTTCTTCGCCGTCGAAGACGATCTTGCCTTTCTCAGGGTCCATGATGCCTGAAATGGTTTTCAACAGCGTGGTCTTGCCTGCACCATTGGCCCCCAGCACCGTAACCACCTGACCTTTGCGCACCTCAAGACTGACGCCGCGAATCGCCATGATCGCACCGTAGAAGGTTTCAAGGTTGCGAACCTCAAGCAGCACACTCATACCCGCTCCCCCTTGGCGTTGGCGGTCTTGGATATGGCGCCGGTGCCCAGATAAGCCTCGATCACCTTGGGGTGCGACTGCACCTCGGCGGGCGTGCCCTCGGCCAGTTTCTTGCCGCCATCCAGCGCCAGAACCCGGTCACACACCTTGCTGACCAGCCCCATGTCATGCTCAACCATCAGGACCGTGATGCCCATCTGGCGGCGGATGTCATCAATCCACCAACGCATGTCCTGCGTTTCCTCGACTGACAGGCCCGAGGCAGGCTCATCCAGCAGCAAAAGGCGTGGCTTGGTGGACAGCGCGCGCGCCAACTCCACCACCTTGCGCACGCCATACGGCAGACCGGCGATCATCTGGTTGCGGTAAGGTTGCAGGTCCAGAAAATCGATCACTTCTTCCACCGCCAGCCGGTGCTCGCGCTCCTGTGCGCGGGCGCGACCGACAAAAAACATCTCTTCCACCAGTGTGGTACGCCGCAGCCGGTGGCGGCCCACCAGCAGGTTTTGCAACACCGTCGCACGGTCAAACAGCTCGATGTTCTGGAATGTGCGGGCGATGCCCAGTTGCGGCACCTCATGCGATTTCAGCTTCAGCAGGTCATGCCCGTCAAAGGTGATCGAGCCTGCCGCCGGCCGGTAAAACCGCGAGATCATGTTGAAGACCGTGGATTTCCCTGCGCCGTTGGGGCCGACAAGCGCGTAAACCTGCCCCTCTTCCACCGACATCGTCAGATCATTGACCGCCGTGACACCGCCGAACTTCAGCGTGACATTGTTCAGTTCCAGAAGGCTCATCTCAGGCGCTCCGTCTTGAGGTAGCTTTTCTGGCGGCGGAACAGGTCACGCCGGGCGAAGGGAAAAAGCTCCAGCCAGATGCGTAACTTGAGCCATCGGCCATAAAGGCCATGCGGCTCGAAGATAATGAAGGCGATCAGCAGCAAGCCAAAGACCCCCATTTCCAGCCCCGGGATATTGAACCCGCGCCCCATCTGGTCAGTCAGGATGGACAGGCCCTGCGGCAGAAAGGCCACGACAATCGCGCCCAAAAACGCGCCATGGATAAAGCCCAGACCACCAATCACGATCATCATCAGTAGTTGAATGGCGAGCAGGAAATTGAAGGTCTCATTGTTGAACGCACCGGCAAACAGGCCCATCAGCGCGCCCCCCAGCCCAGTGATCGCGCAGGAGATGCCGAATGCCATGGTCTTGGTGCGGGCGATATCCACACCCATCGCCTGCGCCGAAATCTCGCTGTCGCGCACGGCGGCGAATGCCCTGCCGAGCGGCGAGCGCAGGATATTGCGGTAGATCAGCGTCACCACCAGCACCACCACCAGCGCCATGTAATACCAAGCCCCCGGGTTGACCCAGCGGTTGATCTCATAGCCAAAGATCATCAGATCCGGCGCGAACTTACCGTTCACACCGCCGGTCCAGGGCGAAAGGATCACAATGATATCGTCCGCCAGAATCGCCAGCGCCAAAGTGGCGATTGCCAGATAGACGCCATGCAATTTGAGCGCCGGAATGGCGATCAGCGCGCCGATCACCCCGGTGATGATGCCGCACAACACAAAGGCCGCAACAAACGGCACCCCGGCCTCCATCAGGATAACGCAGGTGTAACAGCCCATCGCCATGAAGGCCGAATGGCCAAGGCTGACCTGCCCGGTCTGGCCGGTCAGCATCATCAGCCCCAGTCCGGCGATGGCCCAGATCAGCACGTTGGTCACTTCGCCCAGGTAGAAGCTGCTGATCACAAAGGGCAATGCCACCATCACCGCCAGAAGCGCGGCATAGAGGCTGAAGTTCCACCAGTCCGGAAACAGCCGGATGTCATGGTCATAATCTGTCTTGAAATGAAAGCGCATGGGTCAGACCTTTTTGGTGCGAACCTGCGCGAACAGGCCGTGCGGGCGGAAGATCAGCACGAGAATCAACAGCGCATAGGGCGCAATCTGGCTGTAACCGGGCGGCAGGTAGCGCGCCGCGAAGGGTTCGATCACTCCCACGATCAGCCCGCCCATCAGCGCGCCGGGCAGGCTGCCAAAGCCGCCGATCACTGCCGCAGCAAACGCCTTGATGCCAATGAACCCGGCGGAAATGTCCAGCGATCCTTTGGATGCGTAAAGTATACCCGCCACGCAGGCGACCATCCCCGCCAGCGCCCAGACCGCACCCTGCACCCGCTTGACCGGAATGCCCATGTAATATGCTGCCATCTGGTTCTGGCTGGCGGCCTGCATTGCAAGGCCCAGCTTGGTACGCTGGAAAAACTGCCACAGCAGCATCGTCATGATCACGGTGACGATAATCACCGCAATATCAGCCAGACTGAGCACCACACCAAACGCACGGATATCGCCCAGCGCCAGCGGCGAATGCAGGTTGACCGGCTCATGCCCCCAGATCGCCCCGGTGACAAACCGGATGACGAAGCCCAGTGCGATGGTCAGAATTACGATCGCGGTCTGGTTCTGACCAAACATGTGGCGCAGCACCGTCAGATCTAGCAGATAGCCCAGCGCCCCCATGATCAGAAGCGCGATCGGCACTGCCAGCCAGAAGTTCATGCCCATGTATTGCGGGTTCACTAGGCCAAGCATGACAAAGGCCCCCAGCATCATGAAATCGCCCTGGGCGAAATTCACAGCCTCGGTGGCCTTGTAGATCAGCACGAAGCCCAGCGCCACAAGCCCGTAAACACAGCCGTTGGCCAGACCGCTCAACAGCAGCTGCATAAATTCCATAGATGTCCTCCCAGACCGGCACCGACCTGACCACCGAATCTGTCGGTGGACGGTGTGTTTTTCAGGTGCGCTGGTGAAGGATTGCCGCAAGCGTGCCCTGATTCAACCGTTTTTCTCACTCCTGGGCGCTCCGCGACGCAACGGAAACCCCGGAATTTCGGTGATTCGGGCAAAAGAAAGGCAAAAAAGTGACCCCAAACAGTATTTTCTCTTCTGAATCGTGAGGTTGAAGGGTATTCTTAACAGGAATCGCGTGACAGGCCCTTATTGGCCGCGTTCTTTCGCTACGATTTTGAGGCACTGCCGGAGCACGGGGTAAGAAAATGACGAAGCATTCTGCCAACTTGATCAACCCTGACTTGCTTAATGAGTTTTTTGATTCAACTTTGGGGCTGTATCTTGATGATAACGCAGCACGTGTGTTTCCGCTGGGCCGCGTTCGCTACCTTGCGCCGGGTGAAGGTCTGAACGATCCAAATCCGTATGCGCTGCACATTATACTGGGCGGTCGGATGGCGGGGCCACACACGTGGTTCGGGCCGGGCAACCATATCTCAGGTGCCAATGACGGGTTGCAGGCAGTCGATCTGCCAGCCCGTATCTGGACCCTGGACATGGGCGGCGCCACCTGGGCGGCGGCGGCAAACCGGCCGCTGCGCCGGGCGATGACCCATGCCCTGATCGCCGCTGACGCTGCCGAAGCCGCCGCCACACCGCCCGCCGTGCTGCCGGACCCTGAAACCCTGTGCGACGTGGACCACCCGGAAATCCGGCGCCGCGCCGTGCGTCTGCGCCGGTCCACCCAGGCCAACACGGCGGAAGAGATCATGAAATACGTGCAGACCATGCCTTACCGCTTCGGCGCGTGGCAGGAGCGCGCCTCGGACACGATGGCGCGCGGCACCGGCATGTGCACCACCAAGGCAAATGTTCAGGTCGCGTTGATGCGCGCTGCCGGGCTTGAGGCCGGTTTTGTTGAAATCCCCATGCCGATCACCACACTGGGCAGGCTGATGCCGTCCAGCTGGCTGGCGCTGATGCGCCCGACTGTGCGCCACTACTTCGCCGCCGTAAAACTGGGCGGGCGCTGGCATTCGGCGGATTCCTCCTATGATTATGAAGCGTTCAGCGTTTATCTTGAGACCATGCCGCAGTTGCAAAACCTTGTTCCTGTCTTTCTGGGTGAGGGACGGCCGTTCGCGCCAGCGATCGAATCGGAAGGGAATGACCCGTTCGATATTACCGTGGTGCCCCATCTGAATGAAGAAATGGGCAAGCGCAGCCGCTTTCAGACCCGCCATTTTGAGGCACTCAACACCCGCCTTGACCGTGTGCGCGGCACGCAGCGTTATTGGGCACGGGTGGCCATGGAACAAGCGGCCCGCGACAACACCGAGGCGCTTGCATGAAACCATATGATTGGGATTTCGCCGCCCCCACACCCTCGGGGATGGGCGATCATGATGTGCCCATGCTCTCGCAACGGCTGGCCGGGCGGCGCATTGCGCTGCTGGTGACCGGTGGGATCGCGGCGATGAAAACGCCGCAGATCGCGCGCGGGCTGCGGCGGCATGGCGCGCAGGTGGTGGCCTTCGCCAGCGATGACGCCTTGCGCTATGTTGCGCGCGAAGCGCTGGAATGGGCCACCATGGGCCCGGTCATCACGGGGCTGACATGGCGCGCAGAGCATCTGTCAGATGACGCGCCGTTTGACGCCTATCTGCTCGCCCCCGCCACACATTCCACCATTGCCAAGATGGCGCATGGTATCGGCGATACGGTGGTAAGCTCGGCGCTGATTTCCGCATTGGGGCGGCTGGCACAAGGGCGCACAAAGGTGCTGGTTGCGCCGACGATGCATGGCACGATGCACAACGCCCAACTGGTGGACAATGCGCGCAGGCTGGCAGAGCAGGGCGTGCGCTTTGTGGCCCCGCGTGATGCCTATGGCAAGCATAACCTGCCTGACACCGAGGTGCTCTGCATCGCGGTTGGCCGTGCGCTGAGCACATCGCCGCTGATCGACCGCAAGATCATGGTGACTGCCGGGCCAACCCCGGTACCTGTCGACGGAGTGCGCCGGATCGTCAACCGGTTTCGGGGACGGCTGGGCGCGCGCGTCGCCGAAGAGCTGATATGGCGCGGGGCCGATGCCGAGCTAATCCTTGGTGACGGTGCCTGGCGTCCGTCAGCGCCAATCCCGCTCACGATCACCCGCACCTTTGATGAATACCGCGACACTGTAGTCGCGCGCGCGCAATCAGGCCTGTTTGCGGGTGTCTTTTCAGCCGGTGTGGCTGATTACCGGCCCAAAAAGGCCGTTGTCGGCAAGATCGCCTCAGGACAAAGCAGCCTGATGCTGGAACTGGAACCCACTGAAAAGGTGATCGACCTTGCCTGTCAGGCGGACCCGGTCATGCATTGCGTGGCATTCAAGTATCTTGAGGGTGTGAGCGAGGAAGAGCTGGTGCGCGTGGCGGCGAAACGGCTAGATCACGCGGGCCTTGTGGTGGCCACACGGGGCGAGGATACGCGCGGCACCGAACAACGCGCATTGATGGTCGCCCGTGACGGGGTCACCCCGCTTGAGGACAAGCGCGCCATCGCCATCGCCATCGCAGATTATCTGGAGGGGCTGGCACAGAACGGGCACCCGATCCTCGCCGCAGCGGAGTAACCGGGTTTGCGGCGGCGGCGCGTCACGCGCACTCGCCGCCAGTCAGTCACTTGGGCTTTTTCGGAGTATTCACCGCCGGGATAAGGCTGGCCAACTCCATCGGGAAGGGGAAAATGATTGTCGAGTTCTTTTCACCGGCGATAATGTTGAGCGAGCTGAGATAGCGCAACTGCATCGCGCCGGGGTCCCTGGACATGATCTGCGCGGCTTCCAGCAACTTCTCGGCCGCCTGCGCCTCACCTTCGGCGTTGATCACCTTGGCGCGGCGCTCGCGCTCAGCCTCGGCCTGCCGGGCGATGGCGCGGATCATCGATTCGTTCACATCCACATGCTTGATCTCGACATTTGAAACCTTGATGCCCCATGTGTCGGTCTGCGCATCCAGCAGTTCCTGAATGTCGCTGTTGAGCGTGTCGCGTTCGGACAACATTTCATCAAGCTCGTGTTTACCAAGGACTGAGCGCAGCGTCGTCTGCGCCAGTTCGCTGGTCGCCTGCATGAAATCCTCCACCTGAATGGTGGCGCGCTCTGCATCCATCACCCGGAAATAGAGCACGGCATTGACCCGCACCGAGACATTGTCACGGCTGATCACATCCTGACTGGGCACGTCCAGCACCTTAACCCGCAGATCCACGCGCACAATCTGCTGAACGAACGGGATCACGATGATCAGGCCGGGGCCCTTCACACCTGTAAAGCGGCCCAGCGTAAAGACCACCCCGCGCTCATATTCGCGCAGCACCCGAATAGCCGAGGCCAGCAGACCCAGCACAAAGACGCCAAGCACGCCGTAAAAGCCGAAACCGAACAAGATATCCATGTCTTCCTCCTGCCCCGATGGGGCCTTGCCTCAGGCGGCCGGACTGCCGTGTTCAACTTGCAGCACAAGCCCGTCAATCCGTGTCACCCGCACCATATCGCCAGCACCCAGCGCGGCGGGTCCGCGCGCCTGCCAGCGTTCGCCATGCACCCAGACATGCCCCTCGCCCCCCTGCCAGTCCATGACCTTTGCATCTGCGCCGATCATGTCCTCGACACCGCTGACAACCCGCGCCCGGTAGGATCTGGCGGCCAAGCGCGCCACGATCAGCGTAGACACCAGCCCCGCCACGGCCACCCCCGCAATCACCGGGACCGACACCGCAAAGCCCGGGGCATCTGTGTCAATCAGGATCACGGCACCCAGCACCAGCGCCGCCGTGCCGCCAATACCCAGCACGCCGAAAGAGGGCGCGAAGGCCTCAGCCACAATGAGCGCCAGACCCAGCAGGATCAGCCCGACACCTGCATAGCTGATCGGCAGAAGCGCCAGCGCATAGAGGCCAAGAAGCAAGCTGATCCCCCCTATCGTGCCCGGCAGCAGAACGCCGGGGTTCAGAAATTCAAAGATAATGCCATAGACCCCCACCAGCATCAGAATCAGCGCCACATTCGGATTGGTGATCACGCTCAGCGCGGCGGTGCGCCAGTCAGGGGTAACAGTCTCATGATCCAGACCAGCGGTTTCCAGCGTGAGGGTTGCACCCGTGCCCATCACAACGCTTTGGCCATCAATCTGTTCCAGCAGTGACCCCAGATCGGCGGCGAGAATGTCGATGACACCCACGGCGAGCGCCGCCGAAGCGCTGAGGCTTTCGCCGTCACGCACCGCTGACTCCGCCCAGTCGGCATTGCGTTCGCGCAGTTCTGCCAGACCGCGAATATAGGCGATGGCATCGTTCATCACCTTGATTTCGCTTGCGCTGCCGGGCTGGCGGGGGGCAGCGGGCGGGTCTTCGCCTTCTGTCGCTTCATCATCGTCCTGCGATGAACCAAAGGGCCACCGGCTGCCCTGCCCGTCGTCGCCAGATGCGGGGCCGGTCAACGAAACCGGGGTCGCGGCCCCCAGATTGGTGGCAGGTGCCATGGCCGCGATATGGCTGGCATACATGATAAAGGTGCCCGCGCTGGCCGCCCGCGCGCCCTGCGGCGCCACCCATGTGGCCACCGGCACCGGCGAAGCGAGGATCGCCTGAATGATGTCGCGCATTGACGTGTCCAGCCCGCCGGGCGTGTCCAGTTTCAGCACCACCAACGGGCTGCTGCGCGCGGCAGCGGTGTCGAGGTTGCGGCGGATGTAATCCGACATGGCTGGCGACACGGCACCCTGCGCCGTCAGCACCATCACGGGTGCCGCCGGGGGCGCAGTTTCCTGCGCGGCAAGGCCCAGTGCGCCGATCAGCAACATCAGGCCCAGCAACAGGCGGCGCAACAACCGCAAGGGTGCGCGGCCATATCGACTCAGGCCCGCCCGGCAGGTCATGCGCCGCGCGCTTTCATCTGCCGCAGCCGTTTCATGGTGCTTCGCATGCCGTTCGTCCTTTTGCTTGCCCCGGTCCGGTGCGCGTGTCGATGGCCGCAAACGCATTCTCACGCAGTCGGCCACAACATAGGCATTCTAGCACAGAACCCGCCAGCAAAGCGGACGGCATTGATGAAAGGGCTGTTACCACGGCAAGCCCGGACAAACCGCCATAGCCGGTTTGCATCGGCGGGCCCAGCTGCCCGGTCGCCGCCAGATCGGGCAAAGGAAAACGGGGCGCAGCACCGCAGCGCTGGCCCCGTTTGTATTGCGGACGTCCCGCAGCCTATTCCTCGCCGATATAGGTGGCGAGATAGTCGAGGATGATCTCACGCTCATCCGGTTCAAGCTCCATCATGCCCTGATCCTCAACCATCCAGTCAAGCAGCTCATCCCAGACACGGCGCGAATAGGCTCCGTTGGTCACCGTGCGCAAGCTGTGGCAGGCGATGCAGGCGTAATAGGTTTCCTCAGCCCCTTCGCCGGGTGGCAGGGGGGCGAAGGGGTTGTCATCGTCGGCCATCGCCGGGGTGGCGAAAGCCAAGGTGAGGGCGGCAAGCGCCGCCCCCGTGAAACGCGTCAGGTTCATGCGTGCTCCCTCAGACTGCCGTCACATGGATGCGGTGGCAGGCGTTGTTGAGATATCCGCGCGGGTTCCAGCCGGGCACAACTGCAGGCTGGCTGCGGCCCCTGTTGTCGGTGGCGCGAGCCCAGACCTCATAATAGCCCGTGAGAGGCAGGGATACCTGCGCCCGCCAGCGCTGCCACGAATAGCGGTTCGGCGCGGGTTCCACCGTAGCGGTTTGCCATGTCGCGCCAAAATCGACCGACACTTCCAGCCCGGTCACCCAGTCATCACCTGCCCAGGCCTGGCCACGCACTTCGAAGGGACGGCCTGCCGGCACTTCCGTTCCGGCCATCGGATGAGTGATCGCCGATTTGACGATCAGCGAGGTCATGACTTCCATGTCTTCATGCGCCACTTCTGCACCGGGCTCGACCGGGTGGCGCGGCACGCGGTAGCTCAGGCCCGTCATGCCCGGGCCGGTATGCTCGCGGTCCAGAACCTCGATCCGGGTCAGCCATTTCTGGCTGACAGACCCCGCCCAACCGGGCGCCACGATCCGCGCGGGATAGCCATGCGCGATCGGCAGGTCTTCGCCGTTCATTTTCAGTGCGATGATGGTGTGTGGGTCCATCATCTTGGCAATCGGCCCGCCGCGCGAGATGGCCTGACGGTCAGGATCACCCGAAAGATGCGGATCATAGCCATAGTGACCAGTATAAACAGCCGAGGGCTTGAGCCCGGCACGGCGCAAAATGTCCGAAACGCGCACGCCAGTCCATTCGGAATTGCCGATCGCGCCGATCATCCAGGGGTTTCCACGTGGCAGCGGGTTGAACCCGGCGCGCCCGTTGCCGCCGCATTCCAGCTGCAAGCGCAGGGTGACATGATCGAAATCATTCATCAGCTCATCAAAGCTGAGTTCCAGCGGCTCGTTCACCTCGCCGTCGATGGTCAGCCGCCAGTCGGCCTTGCTCATCGGCATGGGCATGGCGCCGTTGTTGCGGATAAAATGCACATCCGCCGGGGTGACGTCATGATCCAGCAGATGGGCGGGGGTTTCCATGTTCACGGGGCGATCATTGTGGATGATCAGATCACCATGCTTTGAGTCGAATTCAAACTCGTCCAGTGTCTCGGCCAGCGCATTGGGGATCAGCCCCAGCGGCATGTTCGCCGAAAACGGCATGGTTGTGCCCAGAATCGCGCCCATGGACGCAAGACCCGCCCCGCGCAGAAAACCGCGCCGGTCTGGCCCGGCCTTGCGGCCGAATACCAGCCAGTCCGCGCGTTCGTGGTCCTCGTGATAGAGTTCGACGATACCGCGTTGTGCTTTCCCGTTTCTTCTCGCCATCCCGGTTTCCTCCCATTGATGATCCGGGCCCGGCGTTCGATGCCGTGACCCTGAGAGAAAAGACGCAGCAAAGATGCGGTTTATTCCATGCGTTGTGAAGTTTTCGAAATTGATCCCTGCGGTGACATCAGTGATGTCTGTCAGGGCGCAGGTGTGGGCAGGGTGACGGCATCGGGATAAACGGGCTGCATGTCGATCATGTCAGCCGTCAGCCCGGCCCCGTTGTGGATCAGCGCAATCACCTCTCCGTTCAGCAGCACGCTGGCGACGCCGGTGTCAGGGTCATGCGCAATGCTGACCTCTGGCGCGGCTTCCTCTCCGGTATAGGCCAGCATCAGACCGTCCTCGCCGGGGGTAAAATCCATGATCTCGGCCGGGGCGGCTCTGCCCAGCCAATCCCCCAGAATGAACGTGTCAGACCCGCGGCCACCGGTGGCGATATCGCCCGCACCCAGCACGATCAGATCATCACCGTCGCCGCCATTGAGGTAGTTGGCACCCCCGACATCGACACCGTCCTCATTGAGGTGAACGCCAATCAGTGTGTCATTGCCCGCGCCGCCCGTCAGCAGGTTGTTGCCCGCACCCGCGATCAGCAGATCGTCGCCCCAGCCGCCCTGCAACGTGTCGTCGCCCGCGCCGCCAAAGAGCGTGTCACTCCCCTCACCTCCGGTCAGCAGGTCATCGCCATCGCCCCCGATCAGCAGATCATCGCCGGGGCCACCCCTGAGCGTATCATCGCCAGCGCCGCCGATGAGCGTGTCGTCCCCGTCGCCACCTTGCAACGTGTCATTTCCTGCACCGCCGCGCAGAAGGTCATCGCCGGGGCCGCCGACAAGCCGGCCGCCATTGTCGTCAGTGCGCAGATCCTGATCTTCCGGCGGTACCTCGGGGGTGTCACGGCTGATGAACTCGTCATCCTCCCATTCACCCGCCCAAGGGTCCTCATCGGTGTCGGTTTCGTCAGCGCGGTCATCAGGGTCAGAACCATCTTCAGGGCCAGCACCATCACCGGGTGGTGACAGGTCGATATAGCCACGCCCGCCGCCCTCATCCTCCGGCGGGGCGTCAGAGGCGGGCTCGTCGTCAGAATCAGATTCATACCGGATGAAGCCGTCAGCAACGCTGCCCGCCATCATCAATCCGATCAATCCCATCAGCAGCCACATGCCGCGCCTCCGCCTGTTCTGGCAGGCAGGCCCGCCGCCTGCCTCCGCACACAGGTTTACACCGGCCTGAATGAACAAAACGAGAATCAATCAGGGTTAACAGCGCGGAATCTGCAAAGCTGGTTAACGCGCCGATCATCACGCGGGGCGGCCCGGTCCCGGCGATTGCGCAGGCAGTTGATCTTGCCCCCGTTCTCGCCTATACGCGCCCATCCTCGGGTGATTCATGGCCCGCGGAGACCTCCATGGGCCCTGCTGGACGACATCCCGGCCTGCGCCTTAAACACGCATCATAAAGGAGACCCCGATGTCGATTACCGTTGAAGAAAAAGCCCGCCTGATCAAGGAATTCGCAACCAAAGAAGGCGACACCGGCTCGCCGGAAGTCCAGGTTGCAATCCTGACCTCGCGGATCAGCACGCTGACCGAGCACTTCAAGACCCACAAGAAGGATAACCATTCCCGCCGTGGGCTTCTGATGATGGTGGCACAGCGCCGCAAACTGCTGGATTATGCCCGCAGCAAGGACGAAGCGCGCTATCAGTCGCTGATCGCCCGCCTTGGCATCCGCCGCTAAGACACCCTGAGCGAAATTCCGGAACGCCCGCTGTCACCAGCGGGCGTTTTGCGTTTCAGGGTGACGCCATTGGGCAATCAAAGGCCCAGGATGGTGCGCGCCTCGTTCAGTGCCGCCTCAGAAGCTGCGTGATCACCCGCATCGTGAAGGTCGGACCCCTCCTGGCGCAGTTCGGTGACCTGGGTGCGCTCTTCGTCGGTGATCTGTGCATCCGGCAGCGCGGCATCAATCTCGGCCATCAGTGCCGGGCACATATGTGCAAAAGCGGCGACCGGAGCCATGGAAAGAAGCAGGGTCAGTGCGGCTGTGCGTATCATCTCATCCTCCCGTTTTGCGACCACAACGCGGTATCCGCGCTCGGGCCGGTGACGCAAATATAGCAGATCGCACCTGTGCGTGCTGCTCACGCTGTCGTGAGGGTGCGCCCCTGCCCTATGCGCGCCCCGCGACATGCCGCTTTCCATTCACCCGCTTTTCATGTATTGCGCCACGCATCTGTGACGTGACGCTCTGACCCCGGCGTGATGCGAAGGATAGGGGTCGGCGGCAATGGGGCCGCCACATTAACGGGAGACCCGGAACGCCGGGAGCGCTCCCTTGAGGATACGCTGTATGTTCAATATCACGAAAAAATCGATCCAGTGGGGCCCTGAAACGCTCACGCTGGAAACAGGCCGTGTGGCCCGCCAGGCCGATGGCTCTGTCATTGCCACGCTGGGTGAAACCTCGGTCATGGCCAATGTCACCTTCGCCAAAGCCGCGAAGCCGGGGCAGGATTTCTTTCCGCTGACCGTCCATTATCAGGAACGCTATTACTCTGCGGGCAAAGTGCCCGGCGGGTTCTTCAAGCGAGAGGCGCGGCCTTCTGAGAAGGAAACGCTGACTTCGCGTCTGATCGACCGCCCGATCCGCCCGCTTTTTGTTGACGGGTTCAAGAACGAAGTGCTGGTGATCTGCACCGTGCTCTCGCATGACCTTGTGAACGAGCCTGACATGGTTGCCATGATCGCCGCATCGGCGGCGCTGACTATTTCCGGCGTGCCCTTCATGGGCCCGATCGGCGCCTGCCGCGTTGGCTTTGTTGACGGCGAGTATGTGCTGAACCCTGAATGCGACGACATGCACAAACTGCGCGAAAACCCCGAGCAGCGGCTGGATCTGGTGGTTGCCGGGACCAAGGACGCGGTGATGATGGTGGAATCGGAAGCCTATGAGCTGTCCGAGGCCGAAATGCTGGGCGCGGTGAAATTCGCCCATG
>JAFIEK010000085.1 GCA_020832545.1 Pararhodobacter sp.
CCCCCCCCCCCCCCCCCCCCCCCCCCCCCCCCCCCCCCCCCCCCCCCACGCCGCCGTCGAAGGGAACGCCGGGTGCTTCCGTTCATTGCCGGTATGTACTATCGGAAGGCCATGAACAGCGAACCCCCTTTCGAGATTTTTCTGGCCGTGGCCCCCGGGCTGGAGCGCACGCTGTGTGATGAGGCCCGCGAGAAGGGGTTTGCCGAACCGGCCCCGGTGCCCGGTGGGGTGACGGTATCGGGCGGCTGGCCCGAGGTCTGGCGCGCCAATCTGGTGTTGCGGGGTGCCGGGCGGGTGCTGGTGCGGATCGGCGGGTTCCGCGCGCTGCATCTGGCCCAGCTTGACAAGCGTGCGCGCCGCTTTCCCTGGGCCGAAACCCTGCGCCCGGATGTGCCGGTCAAGGTAGAGGCCACCTGCCGGGCCTCGCGGATCTATCACGCAGGCGCTGCCGCGCAGCGGGTGGAGACCGCCTTGCGCGAAGAACTGGGCGCGGTGATCAGCCCGGAGGCCGCGTTGCGGCTGATGGTGCGGATCGAGGATGATCTGTGCACCTTCAGCCTCGATACCTCGGGCGCGTCGCTGCACAAGCGCGGGCACAAGCAGGCGGTCAACAAGGCCCCATTGCGCGAGACGCTGGCCGCGCTGTTCCTGCGCGAGTGCGGTTTTGACGGCACCGGGCTGGTCATGGACCCGATGTGCGGCTCGGGCACGCTGGTGATCGAGGCTGCCGAGATCGCCGCGGGGCTGTACCCCGGGCGCGACCGGAGCTTTGCATTTGAGCAACTGGCCAGCTTTGACCCCGCCGCCTGGGACGCGATGCGCGCCACAGCAAACCCGGTCACACCCGGTTTGCGCTTTCACGGACGTGACCGCGACACCGGTGCCATCGCCATGAGCCGCGCCAATGCAGTGCGTGCCGGGGTCGATGCCTTCACCGATTTCCGCCCCGGCCCGATCAGCGATCTGACGCCGCCCGAGGGGCCGCCGGGGCTGGTGATCGTTAACCCGCCTTACGGCGGACGGGTGGGCAACAAGAAGCTGTTGTTCGGGCTCTACGGCGCGATGGGCAAGGTGTTGCTTGAGCGGTTTGCGGGCTGGCGTGTCGGTGTGATTACCAGTGAACCCGCGCTGGCGCGCGCCACCGGTCTGCCGTTTCTGCCCACCGGCGCGCCCGTGGCGCATGGCGGAATGAAGGTCACGCTTTACCGAACCGCCGCATTGGGCGCGTCGAAGGGCCGCTAAGCGTCGCTGCGTGGCCCCGCCCCGCCGTCTGGCCCGCCTTCGGGTCCTGGCCCGTCCTCTGCCTCTTGTGCAGGCCAGATTTCCAGTGTTGTCATCAGCCGGGCGTGTTTGTCGGCCAGGTCCGAGGCAAAAAGCGCCAGCGTCTGATCGGTTTCCAGCGGGTCCCAGAAAGGTCTGGGCGTGAAGGGCTGGGCAAGGCCGGTCAGCGGAAACAGCACCGCCAGATAGCGGGGCAGGAAAATCAGGATTGGCGCTTCGCCCTCCAGCGCCAGTATCCGTGCGCGCATGTCCACGTTCATCCAGCTCGCGACCGCATCCGGTGCGCTGGACCACAGACAGTAGCGCGTATCAAACCCCTCGTCGCCGGTCGCCACCGAAGTCAGCCCATGCACCTTGCCCGGTGCATCGCGTAGCCGCGGCCCTATGGTGTGGGGAATGATCACGTTGACCCCTTCTACCCCCGGCCCGGTTTCCACCTCGGTGCAGAGCGCGCCCACCGACAGGTTGCGCTTGTTCTTGCCGCCGGTGCGGCCATAGACCACCGTCAGCCGTGACAGCGCCACCTCGCGGCCCATCCGCTGACCTGTCATGCGGTCTTCAACGGTGATCCGGTCGATCCGGGGAAACAGCCGCCAGCTCTGAATCCGGTTGGCATCGGGTTCGGGGCGGGCGGTATAGCTGAAACCGGACAGATGATCGGACACGGCGCCGCCGAAGGCCTGCTTGACGGCAAGCCGGTAGCGCTCTGCCGGGGCGTTCTGGACAATCGCGAAGGTGCCCAGCCCGGCAAATGCGGCCACGGCCAGCGCCGCAACAACCCCGCCGCCCGCGCCGAAGACCAACACCAGCGCTGCCACCATGACCCCGGTCACCCAAAGGCGCGCGGTGGCATCAACCGCGTCAACCGTGGCCAGTCGCTGCATTTCCAGCTCGACGCTCAGTGGCTCCAGCCTTGCGCGCAGGGCGTCTTGCTCGGATTCAGGCAGCGGCGTGCGCACGGCTGGAAGTTTGCCACCGAAGGAGGTGAAGACACCTTCGAACCAGTGGCAGAAGCGGGCCCATTGCGTGGTGTACGAAAAGTTTTTCCAATCCAATTCAGTCACCTCGCTGCGGGTCAGTTTGCCAATCTAGGTCCCTTCCTGCGCTTAGGAAAGCACTAAACCCGGCCCCCTCAGGGCTTTACGCAAAAATATGCATGAAGTGACGATTTGGCGCAGTCCGGGGGCGGACCATACGCATGCTTGCCCTCGTTCCCGGCGCGGAAATGCGGTAAGGAAAATGAACCCAGACCTGCCAGCATGAAAGCGCCCTGTCGCCTTGCCAGCCTTGTCCAAAGACACCGACACCCTGCTGACGGCGCTGACCCTTCTGGGCATGGTGGCCGCAGTGCTGGGCTGGCTGGGCGGGTTTGCCATGGTCGGGGCGGCGGGGTTGGTGCTGGTCTATCTGGCGGGTGGGGTGCCCGCCGGGGCACGGGCGCTGGCCAGTCTGTGGCGCGAACGGGTGCTGGATATCGACCTGCTGATGGTGCTGGCCGCCATTGCCGCCGCCACCGTGGGCGCGCCGCTGGAAGGGGCGGTACTGCTGACGCTTTTCAGCCTTTCGACCACGCTGGAACGCCGCGCCATGGGCCGGGCTCGCCGCGCGGTGGAGGCGCTGATGGCCCTGCGCCCTGATACCGCACTGCGGCGCGAGGGCGAGAGCGTGGCCGAGGTTACCGCCAGCGCGCTGGTGCCGGGCGATATCGTGGTGCTGCGGCCCGGCGCGCGGGTGCCGGTCGATGGCGTGATCGTGGCCGGTGAGGGCGCGATTGACGAGGCCACGATCACCGGCGAATCCATGCCTGTTCACAAGGGCCCCGGCGCGCAGGTGCATGAAGCCACGGTCAATCTGAACGGCGTCATCGATATGCGGGTGACGCGCGCCACAGCGCAAAGCACCGTAGCTAGGATGATTGCGCTGGTGACCGAGGCGCAGGCCGCCCGCGCGCCGTCAGAGCGTTTCAGCGCGTGGTTCGGGCAGCGCTACACGGTGGCGGTGCTGCTGGGCGCGGTGCTGGCCTTTGGCGTGTTCGTCTGGCTGGGACGCGCCGCCGATGAGGCGCTTTACCGCGCCGCCACGCTTCTGGTGGCGGCCAGCCCCTGCGCCATCGTCATTTCGGTGCCCGCCGCAATCCTCTCGGCGCTGTCAGCGGCGGCGCGCGGGGGCGTGTTGTTCAAAGGGGGCGCGGCGCTGGAGTCGCTGGCTGCTGTGCGCGCCTTTGCCTTCGACAAGACCGGCACGCTGACCACCGGGCGCGCCGAGGTGGTGCAGATCATTCCGCTGACATTGGACGAGGGGGCGTTTCTGGCCCGTCTGGCCGGGCTTGAGGCGCAGTCCGAACACCCGATCGCCGCCGCCATCCGGCGTGAGGCCGTGCGCCGTGGGGTTACCCCGCGCGCGTTGGCCAATGTCACGGCCTTTCCCAGTGAGGGCATTCTGGCCGAGGATGGCGTGGAATCCTTCTGGGCGGGCAATCCGCGCATGGCCCGGCGCATGGGAGCCGATACCGATCTGCCTGCGCTGACCGCGCTGACCGAGGCCGCGCAGACCGTGGTCTATCTGGGGCAGGGGCGCACCATACTGGGCGCGCTCAGCGTTGCCGATCAGCCGCGCTCCAGCGCGCGCGCCGGGCTGGCAGCCCTGCGCGCCGGTGGCGTGGCCCGGTTTGCCATGATGACCGGCGACCGTCAGCCCGTGGCCGCGCGGATCGGCGCGGATCTCGGGCTTGAACCCCATGAGATCCACGCCGATCTGCTGCCCGCCGACAAGGTGGCGCTGGTGGCGGCGATGACCGGGCAGGGCGACCGGGTGGCCTTTGTCGGTGACGGGGTAAACGACGCGGCGGCGCTGGCGCGGGCAGATGTTGGCATCGCCATGGGCGCAGCGGGCAGCGAGGTTGCCTTGCAGGCCGCCGATGTGGCGCTCCTCTCGGATGATCTGACCCGCCTGGCTGAGGCCCATCGCCTCGCCCGCCGCACCGCCCGGATCATCCGCCAGAATCTGGCCTTTGCCATGGGCGCGATGGTGTTGCTGGTGCTGGGCGCGCTGTTTTTTGAACTGCCGTTGCCACTTGCCGTGATCGGGCATGAGGGTGGGACGGTTCTGGTGGTGCTCAACGGTTTGCGGCTGCTGCGCGATCCGATTCGCGCTGATCAGGGGCGCGGCGCGGGCGCGACCCCGGCGGCCCCGGCTGGTGCGGCGGCACCCGGGGCGCAGAATTCGGTGTAAAGCGCGCCGATGATCCGCTCGGTGCGGGCGTCGCCTAGGCTGTAGAACACATTGCGCCCGTCGCGGCGGCACACCACCAGCCCCTCGGCGCGCAGCCGTGCCAGCTGCTTTGAAACCGCCGCCTGCGGCAGTTCCAGCAGCGCCTCCAACTCACCGACATTGGCCGTGCCCTCAGCCAGCCGACACAGGATGACCAGCCGCGTCGGATGCGACAACGCCTTCAGATAGTCCGAGGTCTGCTCGGCCTGTGCGAGCATGTGTGCAGACACGGTCTGCCCGGGTGATTGCCAGGCAATTGCTCTTGCCATCCTGTTGTCCTCCTGAGGAAAAGATGGACCGCCGGACCGCGTGAGGTCAGTGCGAGAAAACATGAGTATAGAATGTCAGTTTTCATCTGGCCAGAGCGACAATGTGAAGGTGACGATGCGGAAACCGCTATTTCGCCCAGCCTGCGGCATGATCGCCCCGCGCCGGAACTCGCCCGATTATCTACACCGGGCCCCGCCACGAAAGGCGAGGCCCAAAGCCGGGCAGACACTGCCCGGCCTGCAACGCCTTCAGCGCGTCATCACCATTCCCGGGCGCGCGCGGTGGATGGCCCCGGCAATCACACCCGCAACCACCGCCTTGATGATGTCACCGGGAATAAAGGCACCAAGGGCGGCCAGCGCCTCGGTCAGCGACAGGCCGATGACCAGCATCATCCCCGCCGCTCCGAAGGCATAGAGCACCACCACCCCGCCAATCAGCGCGCCTGAACCTGCCGCAATGGCCAGATCCACCCCGCGCCAGTTCTGGGCAATCCATCCGGTCACAAAGGCCGCCACGACCCAGCCATAGAGGAACCCCGAGGTCGGGCCGACAAACACGCCCAGCCCGCCACGGCCACCGGCCAGCAGCGGCAGCCCCAGCGCGACCAGCACCAGAAACAACAGCACCGCCAGCGCCCCCCGCCGCGCACCCAGCACCGCACCGCACAGCATGACGCCAAGGCTCTGCGCCGAGATCGGCACGCCTGTGAACAGCATGAAACTGGGAAACAGGCCCAGCACCGCAATCAGCGCGGCGAAGAGCGCTACCATTGTCAGGGATCGTTCCATGTTTTTTCCTTCCTTGGATCAGTTCGGCAATCAGTCGGGTTGGCATTCAATCGGGCCGTGCCACGCCGCCGCGCGCGCGCAGCGCTTCGGCCAGATGGTCGGCATCATCCAGCGCCACCAGCGCCAGCGGCACGGCGATACGGAACCCGGCACGGCGCGGCGAGCGGGCGCGCCAGGCATCCAGCAGCGCACCGCCCTTCTGGCTCAGCACCGGAATACAGCGGATGACCAGCGCCAGCGCCAGGCTGACAGCGGCGGTGTTCAGCCCCAGCCGTCGCAAGGGCGACAACAGCCGCTCCAGCACGGCGGTCATGTCATCAAGGCGCGTGGTCAGTGTCACCAGATTGGCCAGCGCCACCAGCCCCAATATGCGCAGGCAGATCACCGCGCCCTGCCGGGGCGAACCGATGATCAGATGCCAGGCCATGATTGCCGCGATCACCAGCAAAAGCGGGCGCAGCAGGCGCAGGCCCCGGCGCAGCGCCACCGCGCCAAGGCTGGCGTAAAGCGCGGCCGTCCCTGCCACCAGCGCGGCAATCACCCAAGGGTCGGTGACCGGCAGAAACCCCACCATCGCCACCGCCATCGCCGCCATTTTCGCCCCGGCGGGCCAGGGGTGCAGCCAGGTCGGCTGCTCAAGTGTCATTGCCAGCATGGGTCCGCCCCTCCCAGCGCGCGCATCTCGTCGGTGAAACGCGCCAGCACCTCATCCGCCGCACCATCATCACGCAGTCGCCCCTCGTCAAGCCAGAGCACGCGGTCAAAGCCTGCCAGCAGTGCAGGGTCATGGGTGACCACCACCAACACCTGTGCCAGCTCGTCCAGCAGGCGGTTCAGTTGCAGCGTGGTGGGAATATCCAGCCCGGTGAACGGCTCATCCAGCAAGATCACCGCAGGTTCCATAGCCAGGACGGCCATCAGACACAGATAATGGCGCTGTCCCTGCGACAGCGTATGCGTGGCGCGCGCGGCCCAGTCCTCGCGCCCGTGCGCGGCGAGAGCTGCGCGCGCGCGGGTGCGGGCCTCGCTGCGCGGGTGGCCCAGCTGGGTCAGGCCAAAGGCGATCTCTTCCTCGACGGTGGGAAAGATGATCTGATGATCGGGGTTCTGAAACAGGATGCCAAGCGCACGGATCGCCGCCTTGCGCTCGCGCATCACATCGACGCCGCACACCCGCACCTGCCCCTGATCGGGTGCTTGCAACCCGGCGATCAGCCGCAACAGCGTGCTCTTGCCCGAGCCGTTGCGCCCGACAATGCCGATGCGCCTCTCGTTCAGCGACAGCGTCAGCCCATCGATCACCCGCCGCCCGTCGCGGCTGAAGGTGACGTCGTTCAACTCTATGGCCTCGGCTTGCGGCACGCGGCGCGGCTCCCGGGTTGCGATCAGTTTGTGACAGCGTCCTCTGCCCGCCCGCCGCGCCTGATGCAAGCCTCAATATCAGCCGCGCGCGTATGGGTCCTTTGCAGCCCGGTCAGATGACAGTGTCTCAAACCGGCGCTCGGTCAGCGCTTCAATCGCATCGGCCAGATGAACCTCGGCGATGTTGTAGTCGCCCCTCGCCACCCGGACCTTGTGCGCCTCCAGCAAGACCTGGGCATGGGTAAACCCGTCCGGCGGTTCAAACCGATAGGCGGCCAGCTCAATGGTCAGGCCCAGCGGATCGTTGAAATAGATCGAATCCATGAAACCCCGGTCCTTGACCCCGCTATGGCGGATGGCGCGCGCATCCAGCCGCTCCACCGCCTGACTGAAGGTCGCCTTTGACACGTTGATGGCGATATGGTGCACGCAGCCCGGCTCGGTCGGGGTGCGTCGGGGGTCGGGCTTGCGCGCCTCATTGGTGAAAATGGTGATCAGCCGCCCGTCACCGGGATCGAAATAGAGATGACTCTCATCGGCCTGATCCAGATTTGGCTGTTCGAACACGAAGGGCATGCCCAGCACACCCTCCCAGAAATCGATGGATGTCTGGCGGTCGGCCCCCACCAGCGTGATGTGATGGATCCCCTGAGATTGCAGTTTGCGCATCGAACATCCTCCTGCCTTTACCGAAAAGCCTGCCCGTACCGAAAAGGTTGTAGCGCACAGGCTTCAAAGTCAATGAAACCCATGTCTTTCCCATTTTGTGTCTGGAAATATCCTCGGGGGGAGGCCGCAGGCCGTGGGGGGGGGGCCGCCCCCCCGCCCCCCCCCCC
>JAFIEK010000086.1 GCA_020832545.1 Pararhodobacter sp.
CTCATAACCTGAAGGTCGTAGGTTCAAATCCTACCCCCGCAACCAAAAACATCAATTATATCAACGCCATACGCCCCGCCACAAAGCGGGGCTTTACGCATGTCTAAATCCGTGTCCGCGCCGTGTCCGCATTTGTTCGGAAAGACGATAGCGTTGCCTGACCTTGGTGCTACTGCTAACAAAGGGATGGTCGATCTCATGCAGCAGTTGTCGTGCGCGCTACCTCATAACTCGAAGCCTATTACAGCGGATATGGCATGCGATTCTCAAATCTATTAACTCAAAACGTCCGTCAAATTCTGTTCTTGATGATTCCTCTAATATGGCTTGGCGGACAATCACTGCATTACCTAATGATCGACAATGCGAATGCCTTTGAAAATTTGGGTGCGCTTATCGTGATTTGGGCGTTAATAAATATTACGTTAACCCGAACTAAGTACGCATCGTCTCTAGCTGCATGGGAGCAGGCAATCTTATGGGAACACATAAAGTACTATCGCGATAAAGACGAGCTACGGGACCAGGCGCTAGACCTGACTTTCGACTCGCATGCACTCCAGATATCGCAGATTTCTGCGCAAATCGGCGTTCCAAACCCATTCTGCGAAAACAACGAGCGCGCTATTGCTGCGTTCGGCGAGGACGTTTCGGAACGATTTAGAAGGGAAAATGAATACCGTGAACGGCATTCACTTATCCACAATAGACTTAACGCTTTCAAGGCCGAATACGCTACTGAAGTTGATGAGCTAAGGAGTTGGGATACTTTTCTATTGAGAGCTGAAATTACTATGGCTGTGTGGGGCACAGTCCAAACCTCGTACGGCGGCTATCTTGTTATGGCTGTTCATACGTCCTGACAGCCGATTAAGGGAATTTTGAGCGAAACTTTCCGTGGCCTTGAATGTTTCAACCGCTGTATTCTTCGGGGAGAACCGCTAGGGCTGTTCATTCCTCATTCGTGGCCTCCCAAGAAAACCCCCTGCCGCTCGGCGATCCGGTCAAGCTTCTTGGCGTGCCAGTCAGCGCCAATTTCCTTGACGTAGCCGCGTGCATGTTCAGACGCGAGGCGGGCATAGTTGGCCGCGATATACGCGGGTGAGTGGCCCTGCAGGATGAACAGATTGTTCAGGTTGCCGAACCCCTGCGCCATGGCCATCGCCACCCGTTGCTTGCGCATGAGTTCCATTACATAGGCTGGGGTAAGCGGCGGCTCTGGTCGTTCAGACATGAGCTCGACAGCCGAGCGCACGTCGTCCCAGAGCGGATGTAGCTGCGCACGGGTGACGTTCGATACCTCGGCGCGATCAGTGACATAGCGAATTTGATCGAGTGCAAGCGAAACGAACGGTTGATGCCTCGCCTCGATAGTCTGATAGTCCCTTCGCTCGCTTGGACCGATGAGGCTTCCCCATGCATCCTTTCCGGCGCGCACTTCGACACGGTACACGCGCTTGGAAGGGTCGGTGGGATCAACGCCCCATGCCTCGAACCAGTAGGGCGTTTGCTGCACCTTGGCCGCGCTGGTCTTGTCGTAGACAATGACTTGACGCCCCGGCATCTTGGCGATGGTCACGGATTCAAAGCGCCCACCGCGCATGACCGATCCGATCGGTAGTTTATCGCCGTGATCCGAGAGATGGTGGCCGGCGACGTAGTAGGGTGAAACCTTCGCATTCTTCGGCGCGACGAAATGCGCCATGTCGAGGACGAAATCAGGAGCAATGACATCGAACGCGTAGTCGATCCGGTTCACGCTGTAAGCCTTCGGAGCCGCCCCCATGGCAGCAAGGCAAGCGTCGATTTCCTGTTTCATCGCCTCATAGCCGCGCGATAGGAGGCTGTGGGCGCGTGTGGACACGAAGAAGTTCCACAGGTCCTGTTGCCGTTCATTCTTGACCGAGAATATCGACCCCGTCTTAGTGTCGACCAGCGTGTAACGATAGCCACCTATTTTGCCATGTGCTTTGATGATGAACTGCCGGTGTTCAGAACCAAGCAAGAGCGGGACGCCGAACTTGTTGTATTTGTCGTCTTTGGCATAGCCTTGGTAGGTTTCCAGAGTGGCAAGAACTTCATCGGATGCTGCGCCCATGATGGCGACGTCCAGCGTGTCAACGCCTTGATAGGCGATTGGGTACATAGGCTAGTTCCTTATGGTGATGTGTAATTGATGGGGGGGGTGTTACAAGGACCCCCCTCAGGGCGCTGCGCGCCTGCGCCGGGACCACGAGCGCGCGCCGCGCGCTGCCCGTGGCTGTCAACGCCGGAGTAAAATTGGGCCACGGGGCGGCGCAAAACTGGGCCACTTTGGGCTTGCACGGAACGCGTGCGGTAGGCGGCGGCCAGTCAGCCGCGCTCTCCATGTAGCTGGCGGGTGACTGGCCGCCTTGGCCCTTCAGGGCCAAGTCTGGTTGGTGTGGATCAGTTGTTGTCGCCTGGCTTGCGCGCGCGGCTTTGAGCGAGGCGATAGCTCTCGCCATTCATCTCGATGATGCTGACGTGGTGGGTCAACCGGTCGAGGAGCGCGCCTGTCAGCCGCTCGGTGCCAAAGGTCTCGGTCCATTCATCGAAAGGCAAGTTGCTGGTGATCAGCGTGGCCCCTCGCTCGTAACGCTGAGAGATCATCTCGAACAGGAGTTCGGCGCCGGTTTTGGACAGGGGTACGAAGCCGAGTTCGTCGATGATCAGCAGCTTCACGGCAGCCATTTGCTTCTGGACGCGGAGCAGACGGCGTTCGTCGCGGGCCTCCATCAGCTCGTTGACCAGCGCGGCGGCGGTGGTGAAGCTGACCGACATGCCCTTCTGGCAGGCCGCCAGCCCCAAGCCCAGAGCTACGTGGGTTTTGCCGGTTCCGCTGGGGCCGAGGGCGATCACATTCTCGCGCCGTTCGATCCATTCGCCGCGCGCCAAATCCAGAACCTGCATCTTGTTCAGCTTCGGGATCGCCTTGAAGTCGAAGCTGTCGAGGCTTTTGGTTGCCGGGAACTTTGCCGCCTTGATGCGTCGCTCGACCATCCTTCGCTCGCGATCAATCAGTTCCAGTTCGACCAGGCGCGTCAGGAATTGGACATGGTCCAGCCCTTCGGCGGCGCATTGGCGCGCGACCTTCTCGTGTTCCCGCAGGAAGGTCGGCAGCTTCAGGGTCTTCAGATGGTGGGCGAGCAGGATATTCGGAGCCTCGGTCATTGCGTCAACTCCGACATCAAGGCCATGTAGCTGGCCGCACGCGTCGTCTCGACATTCGCCCGCGGCAGGTAGGGGTAGAAATCGAGATCAAGCCTCGGGGGGCGCTTCTCGACCTGACAGAGCACGAGGTGCTTCACGGCATCGAAGCCGACCGCGCCCAGCTTCAGGGCCTTCTTCACGGCGGCATGCAGGTCATCCATGCCGAAGGTCTCAAGCAGACGCAGCACCTGCACATACTCGCGCCGGCCCATCTTGAGCATGCGCGCCTCCATCAGGCGGCGCAAAGTCTGGAACTCTTCGGGCAAGTCCCATTCCGCCAAGGGTGCGGCTTGGTCCAGGGCATTGATTTTGCGCTCGATCAGCGGAAGGTAGTGGACCGGGTCGAAGATCATGTCTTCTCGGTCGTAACAGCGCGGGTGCCTGGCGATCACCTCTCCGCGACAGCCGATCACAACTTGATCGACATAGCCGCGAACCCAGACATCCTGATGGCCGTAGGCGACGGGGACCGAGTAATCGTTGGTGTCATAGCGCACGAGCGACTGGGAGCTGACCCTGCCACCCGCCTGGTCGCAGGCGTCAAACGGGGCGGCAGGGAGTGGGCGCATCGCGGCCAGATCGTGCTGCAGCCTCTCGCCGATCGTTTCCTTGTGACCACGTAGCGTGTGTGTGAGGCGCGCGCGGCACTGCCCTTCAAGATCGGCGTTGAAATCATCCCAGCCGGGAAATCGGGGCATCGGCACCATGTGGTTGCGGCGCGCATAGCCGACCATCCCTTCGACGGCACCCTTGTCGTTCCCCTTCCCAGGCCGACCATAGCGATCCCGAAACAGGTAATGCGACTGCAAGCCGCTGAACAGCGCGGCGCGGATGCGCGTGCCATCCGGCTGGATCTTCGAGACCAGGCAGCGGTCGTTGTCGTATAGCACCGACTCCGGCACCCCGCCGAAGAAGGCGAAGGCATGGACATGCCCGTCCATCCAAGCTTCCGCCGTCGCCGCCGGATAGGCCCGCACGAAATAGGCATCGCTGTGCGGCAAATCCATGACGAAGAAATACGCCTTCTGCTCGACACCGCCGATGACGACGACCGCTTCGCCAAAATCCGCCTGCGCGTGGCCCGGCGGATGGACTAGCGGCACGAACATCTCCCGGCTCCGCCGCTCACGCTCGCGCACGTAATCCTTGATGATCGTATAGCCGCCGGTGAAGCCATGCTCGGCCTGAAGTCGCTCCCATATCCGCTTGGCCGTGTGACGCTGCTTGCGAAGCATGGCCTTGTCAGCCTCAAGCCAGGCGTCGATGATCTCGGTAAACCCGTCCAGCTTCGGGCGCTTGATCGGCTTCTCCCGCCGATAGCCAGGCGGCGCCGAGAAGGCCAACATCTTATCAACCGTCCCGCGCGAAATGTTGAAATGCTTCGCTGCCGCCCGCGCGCTCATGCCCTCGGCACACGCCAGACGAACCTTCTTGTAAAGTTCCACGGTATAGATCTCCCCACCCTCCCTGCAGCCGCAAGAAGGGAAAAGTGGCAGGATTTTACTCCGCCCGCAGCAGGACTATCCCGCCGCTACCGTGGCCCAGTTTTGCACCGCCGTTCCCACCCGTGGCAGCGGCGCGCACTCATGGCCCCGCCGCTCCTTGGCATATGCTGGGACTAGGGCCGCGCGGCCTTCGGCCTTTTTTGCGCGTCCGTAAATGGGCGGCAGGCTCTTGGCCGACGTTTCTCCGCTCATCGTTCGCGGCTCCGCCGCTGGGGCGGCAATGGCATCAGTTCCCCCGGAAACCGTGCGCCGGTGAATTGCTGAGATTGCGGCAGACAAGGCGGGGCAACGGTGCGCATCATGGCTCACCGAACGGGCTTGAGTTCGCATGCCTTGAGCCATTCATAGATGCTTGATTGCAGATAGCGTACTTGCCGACCGATACGGATGCGCGGCGGACCCGAGCCTTCAGCATGAAGGCGCGAAAGGGTCCGTTCGCTGACGCCGATCAGATCAGCGGCTTGGCCCTTGTTCAGAATCGTCTCTTGCTTGGATGGAGTAACCGACATTCCAGCAATCCCCTCGATATGCCCGCACGAGAGGCGAGCAACAAAACCCGAGAAGCGATAGCTGCGGAGCACATGCTTGTTCCCCGCGCGCTATACGCTTCGGCGACATGATGGCGGGGCATGGTTCGGGTTTGTTATGAGTAAGAGGGTCTCGCGCACTTTGTGTGTGTGTAGGGTGTGTGCCCGGGGTGCGAGGTGCTTTGCTGTATTATGAATGTCTATGTGTTTTGGGTGCCATCGCAGACAGAATTGGCACCGCCGGATTTATTGTCAAGCGTTTAAAGTGTCTTGGCCTAAAGTGTCTCGTCCTGTCCGCTTATGTCCGTTCAATAGACTTGGGTCTGATCGCCGCGCCCACCGACTCGGCGGCAGCGAACAGCGGATCATCAAAAAGATGGGCATACCGCGCCGTTGTTTGCGGCTGGGTATGGCCCAGCATCGCGCCCACCACCGGCAGCGATTGCCCCTGCGACACCATGATGCTGGCGAAGGTGTGCCGCAGGTCATGCATGCGGGTGTTGCTCAGCTGCGCTTGCTTCAGGACGGCGGCCCATGTTCGCTTTACATCAACCAGCGCCTTGCCGTCATTCGAGGCGAAGATGAAAGGCAGCACCCGCGCCGGATCGCCTGCCGCAGCCTCAGCTTCAGTGCGCCGCATCCGCAGCAATTCCGACACGGCCGACGACACCGGAACCCGGTGTTCGCGCCGCTGTTTGGTGGTGGCCGCTGGTTTGGTCCAGATACGAAATGCCGGGTCGAACTGGTCCCAGCGCGCGCCCAAGGCTTCGCCCCGTCGACAGCCGGTTAGCAACATCATCATGATCGCATCGCAAGAGGCGCGCTGCGGATGCGCGGCGAGTGCGTCCAGAAGCCGTGCGATCTCATCTGGCGTCAGATACCGCGCCCGCTTGTGTTCGGTGTTGCGCTCGACCCGCGCGGCGGGGTTGCGGTCGATCCAGTCCCACGAAATCGCCAGATTGAATGCGCGGCGCAATACTTCATGCACCCGATTGGCGCGCACAGGCCGGTCTTTCGAGATCGCCCGGTGCAGGGCTTCGCAATCACTATGGGTTACATCCTCGATCTTCTTGGCCCCGAGCTTGGGCAGAATGATCTTCTCGAACATGGAGCGCTGATCAGCGGCAGACCGGACCGACAGTTTCGGCAGATGGTTGCTTGCATAGCGTTCAAACAGGTCACGCATGGTTGGTGCGGCATAGAGAGTCTGGCGCATTTCCAACGGATCGGTTCCGTTGGAAATCTGCAAGCGGAACCCTTCGGCCTGCTTTCGGGCGGCAAGTACGGTCCATTCGGGATAGCTGCCAATGGTGATACGCCGTTCGCGCCCCTTGAAGCGATAATTCAGAACGAAGGACTTGCGCCCCGCCGCCGTGACCCGCACACCGAACCCGGCAAGCTTGGCGTCATAGGTGATACGGTTGCCCTTGGAGGGCGACTCCAGCCCGCGCACCAGCTTGTCCGAGATGCGCTGCGGCGCTTCTTGTGTCCGCGCTGTGTCCGCATCTATCCTGTATGTGTCCGTAGCGTCCTGTCCGCTCATGTCCCGAGGTGCCCCAAAGATCACTGAATATCAGTGTGATACAGGGTTACACTAGAGAAAACAATGCCTTGAGCAACAGAAGGAATAGGTCTCATAACCTGAAGGTCGTAGGTTCAAATCCTACCCCCGCAACCAAATTAGATAAATAAAACAAATACTTAAAACCCGAGCATTTCGCTCGTGTATAAGGCGCGCCAGTTCTGGTCAACGCCTAGTCAACATTTGACGTGCCCGGTAGTGTCAAAGATCTTTCGCACATTCTCTCAGGCGACGGCTCCGTGGGTTGAGGTTTGCTCCGCGTAGAGCGTAAGCGCGACGCCGATCCCCTCCTGCCATTTCTGACTTGATCCGGCCATTCTG
>JAFIEK010000009.1 GCA_020832545.1 Pararhodobacter sp.
ATTCCCCGGGCGCGCGGGGTGGTGATGACGCGTACTGGTATTGCGCCGCGGTTGGCGATCAGGTTGGTGTGGAACTTTGGCGGCGCTCCTGGGCGGGGCGGGGGCCGGGGGGCCGGCCCCCCGGACCCCCCGGCGTATTTCTGGCAAGATGAAAGGGCGCGGGCCGCGTCATGGTCACATCCGGAAGACGCCGAAGCGGGTCTCTTCAATGGGGGCGTTGAGCGCGGCGCGCAGCGACAGGGCGAGAACTTCGCGAGTGCGCCTGGGATCGATGATGCCGTCATCCCATAGCCGCGCCGAAGCGTAGAGCGGGTGTGATTGGCGCTCGAACATCTCCAGCGTGGGGCGTTTGAACTCGGCCTCGTCGGCGGCGCTCCATTCACCGCCGCCGCGCTCGATCCCGTCGCGTTTGACACTGGCCAGAACGCCCGCCGCCTGTTCGCCGCCCATGACTGAAATGCGGCTGCTGGGCCATGTCCAGAGAAAGCGCGGCTGGTAGGCGCGCCCGGCCATGCCATAATTGCCCGCCCCAAAGCTGCCACCCACCAGCAAGGTTATCTTGGGCACCGAAGTGGTGGCCACCGCCGTGACCAGCTTGGCCCCGTGGCGCGCGATGCCTTCGTTTTCATACCTGCGCCCGACCATGAAGCCGGTGATGTTTTGCAAAAACACCAGCGGGATACGGCGCTGACTGCACAGCTCGATGAAATGTGCGCCCTTCACGGCGGCCTCGGAAAACAGCACACCGTTATTGGCCACGATCCCCACCGGGCAGCCCATGACATGGGCAAACCCGGTCACCAGCGTTTCACCGAAGCGTTGTTTGAACTCATCAAAGCGCGAACCATCAACCACCCGGGCGATCACTTCGCGGATATCATAGGGGGTGCGCAGATCGGCAGGCACGGCACCGAGGATCTCATCGGGGTCATAGGCCGGGTCCTCTGAGGTTTGCCACTGCACCGTCTGCGGCTTGCCCCGGTTCAGATGGCTGACCGCGCGCCGCGCCAGCGCCAGCGCATGTGCGTCATCTTCGGCCAGATAATCGGCCACGCCGGACAGACGGGTATGCACATCGCCGCCGCCCAGTTCCTCGACACTGACGATCTCGCCGGTCGCGGCCTTCACCAGTGGCGGCCCGGCCAGAAAGATGGTGCCTTGATTGCGCACGATGATCGTCACATCCGACATGGCGGGTACATAGGCCCCACCCGCCGTGCACGAGCCCATGACCACAGCGATCTGCGGAATGCCCTTCGCGCTCATCTGCGCCTGATTGTAGAAGATGCGGCCGAAATGGTCACGGTCGGGGAACACCTCATCCTGCTGAGGCAGGTTGGCGCCGCCACTATCCACCAGATAGACGCAGGGCAGATGGTTCTCGGCGGCGATTTCCTGCGCGCGCAGGTGTTTTTTCACCGTCATCGGAAAATAGGTGCCGCCCTTCACGGTGGCATCATTGCACACCACCATCACCTCCTGGCCGTGCACCAGGCCGATTCCCGCGATCACGCCCGCGCCGGGGGCGGCACCGTCATACATGTCATGCGCCGCTGTCGCGCCGATCTCCAGAAATGGCGAGCCCGGGTCCAGCAGGTTGGCCACCCGTTCGCGCGGCGGCATCTTGCCGCGCGATAGATGCCGGGCGCGGGCCTTCTCGCCCCCACCTTCAGCGGCACGCGCGGCGGCCTCGGTGACTTGTGCAAGCGCCGCCAGATGCGCGTCGCGGTTGGCGCGGAAGGCCTCGGAGCCGGTCAGGACGCTGGAGATCAGTTTCATAGGGGTAATCCTTTTCGCAGCGGCCCCGCAGGCCCTAGCCTTCAGCCAGATATGAGCGCAGTGTCAGCGTCTGTTCGCCGGTCAAGCGCAGCAGGCAGCCGATATAGGCGCCCGAGGCCCCGGTGCCGCCCCACCATTGCAGTTCTTCGTAGCGGCAGGTGGCATCGCGAAAGGCGATCCAGGCGCGCTGCATGTCGCGCAGCGCGTCCATGTCCGAGGGGCGTGGCGGCAGGCCTTCGATCGGCGCCTCGGCGTCGATCTCTTGTGCGCGCGCGCGCAACTCGCCATAGGCCGCGTTCAGTTGCCCGTCCCAGTATTCGCGCTCGGCATCCTGGCAACCTGCCATGCCCGGGGTGGAATAGCCGCCCACGGTCTCTTCCATACAGGCATTCGCGGCCACGCCCACGCAATCGCGCCAGCCCCCTTGTTCAAGGCAAGTCTCCACCGCCTGCGGCGAAAACTTCAGGCCCTCGGCTGCCGCCGGAAAAGCGAATGCCACAAGCCCCAATGCCAACAAAACGCGCATCCGGTCACCCCATCGCCGCCATCAGCTCGCGCCCCACCAGCATACGCCGGATCTCGCTGGTGCCCGCGCCGATTTCCATCAGCTTGGCATCGCGGAACAGGCGGCTGACGGGGCTGTCATTCATGAAACCCGCCCCGCCCATCGCCTGCACCGCCTGATGCGCCTGTTTCATCGCCTCTTCCGAGGCATAGAGCACGCAGGCGGCGGCATCCTGACGTGTCACCGTCCCGCGGTCGCAGGCGCGCGCAACCTCATAGATATAGGCGCGCGCGGAATTCATGGCCGTGTACATATCGGCGATCTTGCCCTGCATCAGCTGGAAACTGCCAATCGGCTGGCCGAACTGCTTGCGCTCGACCATGTAGGGCATCACCTCATCCAGACAGGCGGCCATGATGCCGGTGCCGATGCCCGACAACACCACACGCTCATAATCAAGGCCGGACATCAGCACGCGCACCCCGCGCCCCTCTTCGCCCAGCACATTCTCGAACGGTACCTCGACATCCTGAAACACCAGCTCAGCTGTGTTGGAGCCGCGCATCCCCAGCTTGTCGAAATGCGGCGAGGTGGAGAAACCGGCCATGCTTTTCTCAATCAGAAAAGCCGTGATGCCCTTTGAGCCCGCATCCGGGTCGGTCTTGGCATAGACCACCAGAACATCGGCGTCCGGCCCATTGGTGATCCAGTATTTGGTACCGTTGAGCACATAACGGTCATTCTTCTTCTCGGCACGTAGCTTCATGCCGACCACATCAGACCCTGCCCCCGCCTCTGACATGGCCAGAGCGCCGACATGCTCGCCGGACACCAGCTTTGGCAGATACTGCTCTTTCTGCGCCGGATTGCCATTGAGCCGGATCTGGTTGACGCAGAGGTTGGAATGCGCGCCGTAGGACAGACTGACCGAGGCCGAAGCACGCGCGATTTCTTCAACCGCAATGGTATGCGCCAGATAGCCCATGGCGGTGCCGCCGAATTCTTCCTCAACGGTCATGCCCAGAAGGCCCAGATCACCCATTTCGCGCCACAGCTCGGGCGGAAAGTTGTTTGTGCGGTCAATCTCGGCGGCCAAGGGTTTGACCCGCTCTTGCGCCCAGCGGTGCACCATGTCGCGCAGCGCGTTGATATCTTCACCCAGATCGAAACGCATGGAAGCGGTGAACATCGGGCCCTCCTCCGGTAATTGAACACCCGTTCAAATAGCTACCGGCGTAGCTGAGTCGCGTCAAATGAAAAACGCACAGACGCTCATCAACCGCGCGGGCTGACGTCCAGCCAGATACCGTCGCGCGCGCGCACGGTCAGAAAGGCCACCGGCACCGGTTCCTGCCCCGCCACCGGTGCGAAGGTGAAGCGTTGCGCCAGCATGGCCAGCAAGAGCGGCCCTTCGATCATGGCGAACCCCGCCCCTGAGCAGGCGCGCGGGCCCGATGAGAACGGAATGAACCCGTCACGTGCCGCCGCCTTGCCCTCAGGCGTTTGCCAGCGGGCGGGGCAAAAGGCGTCAGGGTCGGACCACAGGTTTTCATGCCGCCCCAGATGCCAGGGGCTGACCACAATCTGCGCGCCGGGTTTCACATCGCGCTTGCGAAAACACTCGGGCCGGGCTGCCTGACGCACCAGCATCGGCAGGGGCGGATAGAGCCTGAGCGCCTCGCGGAACACATCTCGCGCCAACCGCAAGCGACTGACCGCGCCGAATTGGGGGCTGTCACCCAGCACCACATTTGCTTCGGCCGCCAGCCGCGCCTGCAACTCCGGGTCCAGTGCGATCAGATAGAGCGTCCAGGCCAGAGCCGAGGCGCTGGTTTCATGCCCGGCCAGAAAAAAGGTGGCGACCTGATCAACCATCTCGCCGGTGTTGAACCGCTCGCCGGTCTGCGGATCGGCGGTGGTCATGATCTTGGTGGCCAGATCATCAGGCGCGGTGCCGGCGCCGATCTCGGCAGCGCGGCGCTCGGTCATGGTGGTGATCAGCGCACGGATGCGGCGGGCGTGTTTCAGCGTAGACCGGCGGTGGAACCGGGGAAACCAGCGCGGCAAGGGCAGGAACCCGGCGAGGTTCAGCAGGGGTTGCGTGCCCTGATGGGCACGGAACGCATGAAAGACGGCGCTGGCCTCGCCATCGCCGATCGGCACTGAAAAGAGCGCGCGAAAGATCACATCGGCGGCGGCATGGCTCATCCGTTCTTCCACCTCGACGCGCCCGCCCTCCCCCAGCCGCGTGACGGCGGCACGGGCTGCGGCCAGCATGGCAGGAAAACTGTCACGCAAGCGCCCGCCCTCGAACGCCGGGTCGATGATGCGGCGCTGGCGCTCCCAATCGGCGCCGTTGCTGACAAAGAGCGAATTGCCCATTACCGGCTCCAGCCCGGCGCGCATGCGTTCAGATTTGGGGAAATCCTGCGGGCGCTCATTCAGCACCAGCTTCCAAAGGGGCGGTTCATTGACCAGATAAGAGGTAAAGAACGGCGTGCGGAACTCTGCCATCTTGGCGCGGTATAGGCGTGCCGGATGGGCCGAGAGAATGTCTTGCCGGAAAAGCTTGATATACCCCCAGACCGACACCTTTTCGGCGCGCGCGGTTGGCTTTGGCGGCAAGATGCGCCCGCTCATGGCGCGCTGACCGAGGTATGGGGCGACAGCGGGCGGACATCGCGGCTGGGCGAGGGCTTACGCGCGGCAAAACGGGTGCCAAGGGTGCGCGGGCCCGCAGTGATCTGGAAATAGTCATAATCGAGCGGGTTGTCGAAGGCTGACAGATACTGAACATGCAACTGGAAGAACCGCCAACGCAGCCGCGCCAGTGTTTCAGGTTTCAGGCTCTTGCTGAACGCAGCCGAGATGACCAGCGGCCAGCGCTTGCCCGGTGGCGCCACCCCCGTGACCGCCACAGCATCCGACAGGCCGAAACACGCGCCATCGCCCGGTGCCGACACATCGAGCCAGAACAGGTCATCGCGCGTGGCCAGATACCGCAGATCAGCGCGCAGGCGATGGGCTTTGGGCAGGAAGCTCTGCATCGGGATCGCCTGACCCAGCGTCAGAAGCGCCAGCGGCGGCGCGTCCGGCGCAAGACCGGCCCGCAGTACATCCGCCGTCACCGACACCGACAGCGCCGCGCCCGAGGAATGGCCGACGATCAGCACTTCATCCCAGTCCTCGGTCAGGGCGGTGCGCACGCTGGCGGTGAAGGCGGCGATCCGGTCTTCCAACTCTGGCGGGTTGGCACCGTAATGGCGCGCGGTATGGGCAAAATCATAGAGCAGATAATAGGCGTAAAGCCGACTGTCGAAGCGTTGTGCCACGCTTAGAAACGCATAGCCCACCGCCAGCCCCGCAAGAAATGCCAGCACCCCGCTGCCTGTCAGCCATGCCACCAGCCAGCCTGCGCCCCAGCCCAGCAAGACTGCCAGAAGCGCCTGCACCACCAGCATCGATACCGGATAAAGGCCCGACAACATCGGCCCCGGCCTGAGCCGGATCATCGCCACCAGCGCGCCGGTTCTGCCAAATACCCACAAAGTGCGCAGCATCAGCCAATAGGCCGCAAGCACACTGCTGCGCATGCTCTCCTGTACCAGATCCGCCCACACCAGCACCGTTACCTGCGCATGTGTTTGCGCATCATTGATCCGGGTGTCGACGCACCAGCCATACCCCGCCTCACCTGAGAGCGGCGCAAGCGAGAGCGTATAGCCCGAGATATCGGCCTGCTTCATGCCCTCACTGCGATAAAGCTCGCGGTAGCGGCGTGGCGGAAACGGGTCAAAGCCGGGGACATAGAACACCCGCCGCCGCCGTACCTGCCCTGCCTGTTCCGATGTCATCGCCTGTCATCCATGTTTGCCATGAGCTTAAGGCGGATGCTGGCGCAAGTGAACACCCCGCGATCTGGCACTGGCGACGAAGAAGGGGGCTTTGCCCCCTCTGGCCTGTGGCCATTCACCCCCAGCGTATTTTCGGCAAGATGACAGGGCAGCCGCCCGCTTAACCCAGACGCTCGAATATCGGGAAGGCTTCCAGCAGCCAGAACGAGAAGGTGGCCATGGCACCGGTGATCAGCGCCAGCCCCACGAGTACCAGAAGCACGCCCATGGCCTTTTCGATCACGCCCAGCCATGGCCGCATCCGTTTCATCAGCGCCATCGAGCGGGTGATGAACATCGCCGCCAGAATGAAGGGCAAGCCCAGCCCCAGCGCATAGACCGCCATCAGCCCTGTGCCGCGTGCGACGGTGTCCTCGGTCGCGGCGAGTGTGATGATCATCCCCAGGATCGGGCCGATGCACGGTGTCCAGCCAAAGGCAAAGGCCAGCCCCAGCACATAGGCCCCGAAAGCCGAGCCGCCCTTGTCGCCCGCATCGATCCGCGCCTCGCGCATCAGGAGGGGAATGCGAAACAGACCCAGGAAATGCAGACCAAAGACGATCACCACCACCCCGGCGATCTGGGCGAACAACTCGCGGTATTCAAGAAACAGCCGCCCGAGGCTGGAGGCCGTGAAGCCGAGAAACAGGAAGACCGTGCTCAGCCCCATGACAAAGAACACCGCAGGCAGCGTGGCGCTGCGCGTGCCCTGCCCTTCCGTGGTCAGTTCGCGCATGGAAATGCCGGACATATAGGCCAGATAGGGCGGCACGATCGGCAGCACACAGGGGCTGAGAAACGACAGCACGCCTGCCAGCAGCGCCACACTGAGCGCAGGCATCAGTGCTGCATCAAAAAGATCTATCCCGAACATGCCTGCGCTCCGACTGTTTCTATCCTGTTAGTCGCAAAGGGAGCAAAGGTCACGCGGGCGCATTGTCACAACCACGAGACCGCTGGCATATCCGGGCGGGCGCAGGGAGCTGAGAGTGACAAGGCCCCGCCGAAGCGGGGCCTTGAGAGTGACGACCTCAGCGTGCCGACGACCACCAGCCGCGCCGACGGGGTTTGTCAGATGCGGGTTCGGGCGCGGTTTCGGGCACGGCTTCTGTGGCAGCGTCGTCGGGCGCGTCAGTGCCGCCCGTGGATTCAGCAGGTTCGGGGTTGGGCTGAACCGCCGGCTCGGCCTCTGTGGCCACCTCGGCCACCGGCTCTGCGGGTGCCTCTGCCGGGGCCGGGGTCTCAGCCTCGGCGGCAGGCGGCGCTGCTACGGTTTCTACAGCCGCCGATTCCACAGAGGTCGCTGCAAGTGCCGGTTCCGGGGCCATGGCTTGTATCACCGCGTCTGCGGCGATCTCGGCGGCAGGTTCGGGCACGGCGTCCGAAACGGGCTCTGGCTCAGCGACAGGCTCGGCTTCAGCAACAGGAGCGTCCGCGACAGGTGTTTCGGCACCCGGGGCTTCAGCAACGGGCGCCTTGCGGGTGCGCCGACGTTTGGGCGCGGGCTTGGCAGCCTCCTCGGCTGCGGGCGCGCTCTCAGTGGCTGGCGCAGCCTCGGTGGCTGGCGCGACTGCTGCTGCCTCGGCGGTGTCTGCGGCCTTGACGGGCTTGCGGCGGGTCCGGCGCTTGCGCACGGGCTTGGCCTCATCGTCGGTCGTTTCAGCCGAAGCCTCTGCGGTCGCGCCAGCGGCCGCCTCGGGCACCGCAGCCGCGTCAGGCGTTTCAACCTCAGCCGCCTTGCCCTGATCTGTGACCTGATCTGCGGCGTGATCTGTGGCCTGATCGTCAGCCTCCGCGTCTGATCCGGGGCCACCCTCGGCCCCGCCACGACGCCGACGCCGACGGCGACGGCGCTTGCGCCCGCCACCCTCACCATCGCTATCGCTCGATCCGGTATCGCCGCTCTCACCAATGACCCTTGCCTCTGCGGCAACTTCGGCCACAACCTCAGCCTCGGCCTCTTCCTGATTTTCCGCATCGAACATCGCGTCGTCGATATCAGACATGGTCTGCGCATCGAACGAAATCACGGCCGCAGGTGGCGGTGCGACGATCCGGGTCGCCGTCTTGAACTTTTCAATCGAATAGTCAGGGCTGATCAGCGTGGGATCCGCCTCGATCCGGATGGCCATACCATACCGCAGCTCAATCTGTGCCAGATGCTCGCGCTTGGCATTGAACAGGTAGTTCACAATCCCCACGGGCGCCTTGAGCAACACCTCGCGGGTACGGTTGCGCGTGCCCTCTTCTTCCAAAGCGCGCAGAATGGCCAGCGCGATGGAATTGTCCGAACGGATCAACCCGGTGCCGTGGCAATGCGGGCAGGGTTGGGTGGTGGCCTCCAGCATACCGGGGCGCAGACGCTGGCGCGACATCTCCAACAGGCCAAAGCCCGAAATGCGGCCGATCTGGATGCGGGCACGGTCGTTTTTCAGCTTTTCCTTCAGCCGTTTCTCAACGGCGGCGTTGTTCTTGCGCTCTTCCATGTCGATGAAATCGATCACGATCAGCCCGGCAAGATCACGCAACCGCAACTGGCGTGCAATCTCTTCCGCCGCCTCAAGGTTGGTCTTGAGCGCGGTATCCTCGATCGATCCCTCGCGGGTGGATTTGCCCGAGTTGATGTCGATCGCCACCAGCGCCTCGGTGATACCGATCACGATATAACCACCTGATTTCAGTTGCACCGTGGGGTTGAACATGGCCCCCAGATAGCTTTCCACCTGAAAGCGCGCGAAAAGCGGCAGCTGGTCGGTGTATTGCTTCACGTTGCGGGCATGGGACGGCATGATCATTTTCATGAAGTCCTTGGCCACACGGTAGCCACCCTCGCCTTCGACCAGAACCTCATCAATCTCGCGCGAATAGAGATCGCGGATCGAGCGTTTGATCAGATTGCCCTCTTCATAGATCGGCGCAGGCGCGATGGATTTCAGGGTCAGTTCGCGGATCTGCTCCCACAGACGCGAGAGATATTCATAGTCGCGCCGGATCTCTGCCTTGGTGCGGTTGGCACCGGCAGTGCGGATGATCAGGCCAGCACCCTCGGGCACCACGATCTCCTGCGCGATTTCCTTGAGCTTCTTGCGGTCAGCGGCCACGGTGATCTTGCGGCTGATGCCACCACCGCGCGCAGTGTTGGGCATGAGCACGCAGTAGCGACCGGCCAGCGACAGATAGGTGGTCAGCGCCGCGCCCTTGTTGCCGCGCTCTTCCTTGACCACCTGCACCAGCAGGATCTGGCGAACTTTGACCACTTCCTGAATCTTGTAGCGGCGGGTACGAGGACGGCGCGCGGGGCGCAACTCGTCCGAGACATCCTCATCGGCGATGGATTCGATCTGGTCATCCAACTCGGCCGCATGGTCGGCGGCGCGGTAAGGCTCGGCCTCGTCGGACTCGTCGCCATTTTGCGATGCGCCGTTTTGCGCATCATCGCTGCTATTGTCGCCAGTTGCATCAGACTTGGCCGCGCCACGCCCGCGTCCGCGCCGACGCCCGCGCGGGGCGGGCGCGGTTTCTTTGGTTTCAGCAGTTTCAACACTGCCGTTATCCTCGCCCAGATCGACGATATCCATACCGCCGATCTCACGGGTGGTGACGGCATCAGGGCTGTCAACCGGCGCGGCGATCGAGATGGGAGGGGTGTTTGACCCCGAGGTCTCGGGGGCTTCGCTGGCCCCGGCCTGTCCGATATCGTCTGGCTGCGTAGCATTGCCAGACTGCGCGGCGTTCTCAGCCTGCGCAGTATCGTCGGCCTGCGTGGTGTCCTTACCGCTGTCGGCACCGTCTTTGCGGGTATCGCCGCGCCCGCGACCGCGCCGTCCGCCACCGCGCCCTGAATCTTCTTCCTGGGCCTGGGCAAAGACGCGCTCTTCTTCCAGCAGCGCTTTGCGATCGGCGACCGGGATCTGATAGTAATCAGGATGGATTTCGGCAAAAGCCAGAAAACCGTGCCGGTTTCCGCCATAATCGACAAACGCCGCCTGCAGCGAGGGTTCGACCCGCGTTACCTTGGCGAGGTAGATATTGCCCGCAAGCTGGCGCTTGTGGATGGTCTCGAAATCGAACTCCTCGACCTTGTTTCCGTCGACCACAACAACACGCGTTTCCTCTGCGTGGGTGGCATCAATAAGTAGTTTCTTTCCCATAATGTCTCGCTAAACCCGCAGGGCGGCCGCAGCCGGGCCGAGGGCCCGGGCGGTCGCATGGCAGGATATATGTTGATTGCTTGGCCAAGGCGCGCGTCCGACAGGCCGGGGCGCAGCCGTGCCCCGGTCAGCGCCCGCAAGGGCGCCGTTGTTTCATGTCGATGTGATGCGCAGCCTGGCATCGCGGTTGTTGCTCCGATGCCCGGGGGCACCCGTTCCAGGCCTGGCTGGCCCAAGGGCTGTCACCAGGCTATTTTAAATGGCCCGAAGCCGGGCCTATCCCGCCCGGCACCCGGCCTAAGGGGGTGTGGGCTGTGAATTCTTCGCGGCGCGCACAAGGGCGGCAACCGTCCTGCAAAGCATAGGGGGTATGGTGCATCCACTGCAATGGGAAAAATGCGCCGCCGGGGCGGGGGCTGCCTTCCGGCCGGGCGCAGAAGCGGGTTGTGCTGACCCCCGATCAACAAACCCGCCCTACCCTTTTGTTTTCAGTCACATTTCCTGATCAATAGGCCTGTGCACAATTGTGCGCCATATGCGTTAGATGTATTCACCCCGGCTAAGCCCGTATTTCGCCATTTTCTCGTTCAGAGTGCGGCGCGGCAGGCAAAGCTCTTCCATCACCGCCGCGATCGACCCCTTGTGACGGCGCATGGTGTTGTCGATCAGCGTGCGCTCGAACGCCTCGACATAATCCTTGAGCGGCTTGCCCTCCGTCGTCAGTGCGCCGCCGGCAGATTCGTTGTCAGCCATGACCAGCGACACCACCGACCCCGCGCTTCGCCGGTTCTGCAAGACCGCCTGTTCGGCGATGGAAATGAGCTGGCGGACATTGCCCGGCCAGGGTGCCTGCAACAGATGCGCGGCATCCTGCGCGGACAGATCGGGCGCGGGGCAGCCGTATTCCTCGGCGAAATCGGTGGCATAGGAGTTGAAGAGCGCCAGAATATCCTCGCCGCGCATCCGCAGGGGCGGCAGGGTGATCTGCATGGCGGCCAGCCGGAAAAAGAGATCCGGGCGCAGCGCATCTTCCAGCGTGCGGCCCAAAGCATGCTGATTGCAGATCGCCACGATCCGGGTGGCGGCGGGGCTGCCCTGTTCGTTGATGAAGGCCAGCAGACGGCCCTGAAGGACCGGGCTGAGCGCCTCGATATCCTCAATGCACAAGGTGCCGCCGCGCACCTCTTCGACCAGCGGCAGCCCCCCGCCCTCAACCGGGCCGAAAAGCCGTGCGGCCAGTCGCTCATCCTCTTCGCCGATGCAAGAAACCGAAATGAAACGCTTGCCCGCGCGTGGCCCCACGGCGTGCAATGCGTGGGCCACCAGCGTCTTGCCGGTGCCGGTTTCGCCATCGACCAGAACATGACCATCAGCCTGACCGTAATCGAGGATATCCTCGCGCAGGCGCACCATTTCGGGCGAATTGCCGACCAGACGGCGCATCAGGGTCTTGCCGTCCGCCAGTTCATGGCGCAGCGCGCGATTTTCCAGCGCCAGCGCGCGCGCCTTGACTGCATTGCGGGCCAGTTCGGTCATCCGTTCCGGATCAAACGGTTTTTCCAGAAAATCATAGGCTCCCAGCCGCATCGCCTCGACCGCCATGGGCACATCGCCATGACCGGTGATCAGGATCACCGGCAACGTCGAGTCCATCCCCATCAGCCGCTTCAGAAGCACCATGCCATCCATGCCCGGCATGCGGATATCGGTGATCACGGCACCCGGAAAATCAGGACCCAGCATGCGCAACGCCTCTTCGGCGCTGGCAAAGGTATCGGGCTGAAACCCCGAAAGCGACAACCACTGGCTGATCGACTGCCGCATATCCTGCTCATCGTCGATAACCACGATCCGCGCGGCGTGGCGTGTGGGTTCGCTTTCGCTCATGATTGACTCGGCTTCTGCGTTGTTCATCACTTTACTTTCGTTTCTGGTATTTTCAAATAGCGCTCGCTCAGGCCGTCTCTCAGGCCGCCGCGCCTTCGGCATCGGCCCAGAGCGGCAACACAATCTCAAACGCCGCCCCTCCTTCGGTCATGTTCTGCGCGGTCAGCCGCCCGCCATGGTCGGCGATAATCCCGGATGAGATCGCCAGCCCCAGGCCAACCCCCTCGCCCGCCCGCTTCGAGGTGTAGAACGGCTCGAATATCTGGTCGATATCAACTATCCCGCCGCCATTGTCGCGCACTGTCAGGATGACGGTTTCGCCCTGCGACAGGATCAGGCTGATCTGCGGCGCGTTTACCGTGGCGGTGGCATCGACAGCGTTTCGCATCAGGTTGATGATCACCTGTTCCAGCCGCAGCCGGTCGCCCATAACCATCACCGGCACATTGGGCAAGGTGCGCTGCACCAGAACCCGGCGCTCGCGCAGGCGTGGCTCCATCATCGACAGTGCTTCGGCGACACAATCGCGCAGATCAAGGGGGGCAAAGGCATCGCCACCCTTGCGCGCGTAGGATTTCAACTGCCGGGTGATCGCGCCCATCCGGTCAATCAGGTCATCAAGACGCTGAAACGACACCAGCGCCTCTTCGGCGCGGCGACGGTTCAGCAGCAGCCGCGCACCCGCCAGATAAGTTTTCATCGCCGCCAGCGGCTGGTTCAGCTCATGGCTCACAGCCGCCGACATCTCGCCCAGAACGGCCAGTTTGGACGATTGCGCCAGCGTCTGTTCGGCCACAGTCAGGTCCTCCTGCGCTTTTTGCCGCGCCGCAATCTCACGTTGCAAACGCAGGTTGAGCTTGCGAAGTTCCACAGATTCCTGCTCGAACGCCGCTGATTGTGACCAGGCACGGCGCGAAAACACGTAAAACAGCAATGCCAGAAGCAGCGCATAGCCCATGATGACAATGGCCAGAACACCGTTCACCTGCTCGCGCACGCCATCAAAACGGGTGTAGGAAATCAGCTTCCAGCCCCGGTGACGCACCCGTGTCTCCGAACGCAGAACACCCACATTCGACACAAAGGTATCCGGCCCCCGCCCTGCCCAGTCAGCGGTGGCGCGCAGCGCGCGCAGGATGGCCGAGGGCGCATCGCGCAGCGCCAGTGCCTCTTCCTCGGTGCGCCCGCGCCAGCGCGGCTCGGTCGACAGGATGATCTGCCCCTCGCTGTCGGTCAGCGCAACGGCATCGGCAAAACCGGCCCAGGCGCGCTCAAACTTGGCCAGATCCACCTCAACCGTGACTACCCCCAACAGCAACCCGCCCATACGCAGCGCCCGCGCAAAACCAAAGCCATAGCCGCCGCTGTCTCGCTCATGCACGGCAAAGATGGTGTCATTTGTCCGCCGCGCCTCGACAAAATAGGGCTCGGTAGAGCGGGTTACGCCCAGCCGGTTGCGGTCTGTTGCGCCGACCACTCGGCCCTGTGTGTCCAGCAGTTCGATCGAGGCTGCACCGACCTCGTTCTGAACATCCATCAGCACCTGCGAGATGGAGACATAGTTGGAGCTTTGCAACGCCTCGCGCAGCGCCGGATCGCGGGCCAGCAAGATCGGCACCACCTGCGTGCGCTGCAACTCAGATTCGATATTGCCGGAATAGAGCACCAACCGCAGTTCGGCCCGGTTGCGGGTATCGACGGTGAAGTTCTCGGTCAGCCAATCGTTAAGCACCCAGACCGAAGCCGCAGCCGCCAGCACCAGAAACCCGACAAAGAGCTTGCCCCAGATCGGCATGCCGCTGCGCAACCCGGGCTGCACGTCCGGATCCGCGCGCTTGCGCTGGCCACCGGCCGCTGGCGCCGGGCCAGAACGTGCTGGGCCAGAGCGGGCCGGGTCAGCGGCCGCTGGGCGCGGATTGGAGGTGAGATCGGTGCTCATGCGCCCAATCTACGCCTGCGCGTGTTCCGGCTCAAGCGGCGCGGCAACGGCGTGTGATCACGTCAGCGCCATGGCGCTCATCAATCCGCTGAACAATGCCCGGCCATCGGTGCCGCCATGCACCGGCGAAATCGCCCGCTCAGGGTGCGGCATCATACCCAGAACCCGGCGATTGGCCGACAGGATACCGGCAATGTCATCCACCGAACCGTTGGGCGTCTGCGCATAACGAAAGGCCACACGCCCTTCGGCCTGCAGGCGCGCCAGGGTCTCGGGATCGGCCTGATAGTTGCCGTCATGATGGGCAACCGGAATGGTGATAGATTGATCCGGCGCATACTCGCGGGTGAAAGCACTGTCGGTCGTTGCAACCTTTAGCGTCACGGGCTTGCAGATGAACTTCAGCCCGGCGTTGCGCATCAGGGCACCGGGCAACAGACCGGTCTCAAGCAGAACCTGAAAGCCGTTGCAGATACCCAGCACATAGCCCCCACGCCCTGCAAATTCGACCACCGCACGGGCGATGGGCGAGCGCGCGGCGATGGCACCGCAGCGCAGATAATCGCCAAACGAAAAGCCGCCGGGAAGGCCCACGACGTCAGTACCCTCGGGCAGTTCGGCGTCTTTGTGCCAGACGCGGGTGACCTGTGCGCCCGCTGCCGCAAAAGCGACAGCCAGATCGCGGTCACAGTTAGACCCGGGAAAGGTGATGACAGCCGCTTTCATGCGTGCCTCCTGCCTGAATGCCTGCGCGTTCCATAGCGCGGGCGCGCGCGCCTGTGAAGCCGCAATGCAGCAAAAAGCGCGCGCGCCACGGGCTCAGAGCGCCTGCCAGAGCTGAAACGCCAGCCCCAGTGCAAAAGCCCCGCCCAGCGACAGCGCCACATAAAGCACAAAGACCCGCGGTTTGACCAAGGCCCAGACCGCGATCGCCGCCGGTATCGAGGTCACGCCGCCCGCCACCAGAAACGCCATCCCCGCCCCCGGTGCCATGCCCTGCGCGATCAGCCCGCCAACCAGCGGCAAGGCTGCATAGCCATTAAGATAGGCCGGAACCCCCACCAGCGTGGCCGTCAGGATTGGGGCCAGCCCCTCGCCGCCCAGCACGGCTGTCACGGCCTCGGCAGGAATATAGCGCAGCATCAGGCTTTCCAGGATGAAAGCCAGTACCAGCCATTGCAGCAGGAAGACCGCGATCGTGGCCGCGTCGGTGCGAAATTTGGCAAGCCGCGCCCCGTCCTGCCAGAACCGCCAGACCACAGGTTTGGGCGCGCGGACCTTCGCACCGCCGCAACCACCGTTCCCGATGCCCTCACGCAGTGGCTCAGCCAACCCACCTGCCCGAATGGTCAGATGCACCACCCATCCACCCAAAAGCCCCAGCGCAATGGCGGCAAGTGTCTTGGCCACGGCAAACTCCAGCCCCAGCACGCCCGCCGTCAACAAGAACATCGACGGGTCCATGATGGGCGAGGCCAGCCAGAAGGCCATGACCGGCGCCAGCGGCACACCCACCGCCAGAAGTGCCGCAATCAACGGGATCACCCCGCACGAGCAAAACGGCGACAACGCCCCCGCCAATGCGCCAAACAGGATCATCGCGGCAGGGGCGCCTGTAAAGGCGCGCGCGATCAGCGCATCGGCCCCCGTGGCCCCGGCCCAGCCCGCGAACAGGATCGACAGCAACAAGAACGGCGCAATCGACCCCAGCGCTGTTACCGCAAAGGTCGCTGAGCGCCCGGCCTGCGCAGGTTCAACCAGCGCGACCACCGCCAGTACCAGCACCGATGCCAGCCAGACCCTGCCCCGCCGCCAGATGCCGGCGAGCATCGCGCCCCGTTGTGGCGTCTGTATCGAAGAAAGTTCCGCCATGTCTATATCTCCGGTTTTATAGTTTCTTCTTCCCAAAAAAAACTCAGCCCGCGCTGGCCCCGCTCTGCTCAGCCGTGACGCAGACACCCACGCAGCATTCTTCGCTCAGGAAACCGATCATACGCCTCATAGCGGCATAATCAGCGCGATTGAGCACCTCGCGCCCGCGCTTTTCCTGAACCACCAACCCTGCGCCCACCAGCGCATTCAGATGGTGCGCCAAGGTCGAGGGCGCCAGCCCCAGATGCGCGCCGATGTCACCTACAATCAACCCCTCCTCCCCCGCCCGCACCAGTAAGCGAAAGATCGAAAGGCGGGCGTCATGCCCCAGCGCCGCAAGCGCTGCCACTGTGGCCGGGAACTGAGGGTCACTCTGGGTCATGACACAAACATAACTATATTTCCGGTTTTGTAAATGCGTTTATCTGATCAGACTGGTTCAGCCTCCCGCGCCCGCATCATCGCCTGAAAGGCCGGGCGCGCCTGACACCGGGCCATCCAGTCCCGGACCATGTCGAACGGGGCCAGCGCAGGCGCATGGCCCTGAGCGTAGCGCAGACACTCCGCCAGCGCGATATCGGCAGTGGTGAAGCGCCCACCGACCAGCCACTCATGTCCCGTCAGATGCGCATCGATGCGCGCCAGCGGCCGGGCCAGTGCCTCGGTTGATGCGGCCATCCTGGCTTTGCCCGCGTCGGTTGTGGCCTCTCCGCGCATATGGGTGAACAGCAGATCCAGCGCCGGGGCTTCCACCCCGGTTCCCGCAAGGAACGCCCATTGCAGCGCCTCACCTTCCTCGGACAGATCGCGCGGCCCCAGATCGCCGCCATATCTGCGCCCCAGATACAGCGTCATCGCCAGCGACTCGGTCAGGACCAGCCCGCCATCGACCAGCGCCGGTATCTGACCCAGCGGATTAACCTTCAGAAAGGCCGGTGAGGCAGTGTTGAACGGTGCTTGCGCTGATGCAGGATCGGGCAGCCGATAGGCCTGAATTACTGGCTCATGCGTAAAATCAACGCCGGCTTCTGTCAGCAGCCACCAGGGCCGCGATGCACGCGAACGCAGACATCCATAAAGCGTAATCATAAGGGGCCTCCCTTTCCGGTTCCGGCTTCGGTTCCGGTCAGGCTAGCCCAGCCACAACAAGCAGCAAGCGCAAACTTGCGTTGCACATACAGGCGAAACCGAATCAAGGAAAATGGTGGGCGATAACGGATTTGAACCGCTGACATCTTCGATGTGAACGAAGCGCTCTACCGCTGAGCTAATCGCCCCACGCGGCGTTCTTTAGCGCCCTGCGTGGGGCGGCGCAAGAGGGGACGATACATTTTCGGGCAAGCCCTGCGCACCCCTGTCAGATGTGAAAAGACCCGCCATCGCTGGCGGGTCTGTCACAAAGACACTGTGTCGCTATCAGTGTGCCGTCTGCCCCGTTTCGGCAGCACGGCGAGCCATTTGCGCGGCCTGCGCAGCCTCTTCAGCGGCGGCGTCCCAGTCGATGGGTTCGGGCATCCGCACCAGCGCGTGGCGCAATACCTCGCGCACATTGCTGACCGGAATGATCTCCAGCCCGGCCTTCACATTGTCCGGGATCTCGGGCAGGTCCTTGGCGTTTTCCTGCGGGATCAGCACCTTGGTGATGCCTCCGCGCAGCGCGGCCAGCAGCTTTTCCTTCAGCCCGCCGATTGGCAGCACATTGCCGCGCAGCGTGACCTCGCCGGTCATGGCGACATCCTTGCGCACCGGAATTCCGGCCACCACCGACACGATCGAGGTGACCATGGCGACCCCGGCGCTGGGGCCATCCTTTGGTGTCGCCCCTTCAGGCACATGGACATGGATGTCCATCAGATCAAACCGCGGCGGCTTCACCCCCACCTCCGGCGCGATGGAGCGCACGAAACTGGCCGCTGCATCGATCGATTCCTTCATCACATCGCCCAGCTTGCCGGTGGTCTTCATCCGGCCCTTGCCCGGCAGCTTCAGCGCCTCGATCTGCAGCAGATCGCCGCCCACCTGCGTCCAGGCCAGACCCGTCACTACACCGATCTGGTCTTCTTTCTCGGCCAAGCCGTAGCGATGACGGCGCACACCCAGATAATCGCCCAGATTGTCCGCGTTGACCGTGACCGTCTTTTCCTCTTTCTTGATGATCCTGGTCACCGCCTTGCGCGCGATCTTGTTGAGCTCGCGCTCAAAATTACGCACCCCGGCCTCGCGGGTGTAATAACGCAGAACGTCAGTCATCCCGTCATCGGACACCGCCAGCTCACCCTTGCGCAAGCCGTGGTTGCTGATCGCCTTGGGCATCAGGTGGCGGCGCCCGATCTCGGCCTTTTCGTCCTCGGTATAGCCCGAAAGGGGAATGATCTCCATCCGGTCCAAGAGCGGGCCGGGCATGTTGTAGCTGTTTGCCGTGGTGATGAACATCACGTTCGAAAGGTCATATTCGACCTCAAGATAATGGTCGGCAAAGGTGGCGTTCTGTTCGGGGTCCAGAACCTCCAGCATCGCCGCCGCCGGGTCGCCCCGGAAATCCTGACCCATCTTGTCGATCTCATCGAGCAGGATCAGCGGGTTGGTCGTCTTGGCCTTTTTCATGGCCTGAATGATCTTGCCCGGCATCGAGCCGATATAGGTGCGCCGGTGCCCCCGGATCTCGGATTCGTCGCGCACCCCGCCAAGGCTGATGCGAATGAACTCGCGCCCTGTGGCCCGCGCAACCGAGCGGCCAAGGCTGGTCTTGCCCACGCCCGGCGGGCCGACGAGGCACAGGATCGGGCCGCGCAACTTGGCTGAACGCGCCTGCACCGCCAGATATTCGACAATGCGCTCCTTGACCTTCTCAAGGCTGTAGTGATCAGCATCCAGGATCTGCTGCGCGCGGCCCAGATCCTTCTTGACGCGGCTTTTCTTGCCCCAGGGCAGCGCCAGCAGCCAGTCCAGATAGTTGCGCACCACCGTGGCCTCGGCCGACATGGGCGACATGGATTTCAGCTTCTTCAGCTCAGCCAGTGCCTTTTCGCGCGCTTCCTTGGTGAATTTGGTCGCCTCGATCCGCGCTTCCAGATCGCCGATCTCGTTCTGTCCGTCGTCGCCGTCGCCCAGTTCCTTCTGAATGGCCTTCATCTGCTCATTCAGATAATATTCACGCTGCGTGCGCTCCATCTGGTTCTTGACGCGGTTCTTGATCTTGCGCTCAACCTGAAGGACCGAAATTTCGCCCTCCATCAGCCCGTAGATCTTTTCCAGCCGTGCATCGAGGCGCAGCGTTTCCAGCAAGTCCTGTTTGTGCGCCACCTCAATACCCAGATGGCCCGCCGCCAGATCGGCCAGCTTGCTGGGCTCGGCGGCATCGGCAATCGCGCTCAGCGCTTCTTCGGGGATATTGCGCTTGATCTTGGCGTAGCGTTCAAAATCATCGGTGACCGAACGGACCAGTGCGACGACTGCAGCCTCGTCGCCCACCTCTTCTTCCAGCACCTGGACTTCGGCCTCGAAATGCTGGTCGTTGTCCACAAACTGTTCCAGCGCCACGCGGGTCTTGCCCTCGACCAGCACCTTGACCGTGCCGTCCGGCAGTTTCAGCAGTTGCAGGACATTGGCCAGAACGCCGACACGGAACAGATCTTCCGGGCCCGGGTCTTCGGCGGCATGATCGACCTGGGCGACCAACAGAATCTGCTTATCCTCCCGCATCACCGCCTCAAGCGCCCGCACCGATTTGTCCCGCCCCACGAACAGCGGCACGATCATATGGGGGAACACCACCATGTCGCGCAGGGGCAATACCGGGTATCTGTTTGTTTCGACTGCCATCAACCTACCTCAACTCTTCCTTGCGGGCTGCATGCCGTAGAGCGTGCCCCGGACACGCCTATATCTGGGGCATACCGGTCCTGAATTCAACTCTCCGCAGGCATCGGTATGTTTCCGGTCTGTGGCAAATCTTTGACCTGACGGGGGGATTTTCTCGGCACAGGCACCCATGGTTATCAATCCGTCAACAAAGCGGCAGCCAGTCCCGTGCGACGCCAACGGTGCAGCAGGTCGGCCCCGCAAGCCGCCGAACCCGTCAGACCGAAGGGGTGCGGGCCAATGTCGGTGACACCCAGCGCGCCCAGTGCGGCGGTGCCGTCACCGCCAAAAACATGGCCCGCACTGAACACCGCCAGTTCGTCAATCAGCCCGGCCTGCATCAGACTGGCGGCCAGCCCGCCGCCGCCCTCGCAAAACAGCCGGGTGATGCCGCGCGCGCCCAGACGGCGCAGCGCGTCGGCCATGTCCAGCCGTCCCATGGCGTCCAGCCCGCAAGGGATCAGTTCGGCACCTGCGCGCTCCCAGTCGCGCCGCGCGCCACCCGGGGCTTTCGGGCCATGCAGCATCCACACCGGGGCCGCGCCTGCGCTGCGCCCCAACCGACCGCTGGCCGCAACCCCCAACCGGCTGTCGGCCACCAGCCGCACCGGCTGATGCGCCACACCCAGGTCACGCACCCGAAGATCGGGGTCATCGGCGCGCGCGGTGCCCGCGCCGACGATCACCGCGTCATGGCTGGCCCGCATCTGATGCACCCGCCGCCGCGCCTGAGAGCCAGTGATCCAGCGGCTCGCGCCCGAGGCCGTGGCGATCCGCCCGTCCAGCGTCAGTGCCAGCTTCAGCGTCACCATGGGCCGCCCGTGGCGGATGCGCATCAGGAAACCGGCATTGGCCAGCGCCGCCGCCTCGGCCTCTACCCCTTCCTCCACCGCAACACCGGCGGCGCGCAACATCGCATGGCCCTTTCCGGCCACGCGCGGGTCAGGGTCGGTCACTGCGGTGACAACCCGCACCACCCCTGCCGCGATCAGCGCATTGGCGCAGGGCGGCGTCTTGCCGGTGTGGGCGCAGGGCTCCAGGCTGACATAGGCTGTGGCGCCGCGCGCCGCCGCACCGGCCCGAGCCAGCGCGCAGACCTCGGCATGTGGCCGTCCGCCGGGCTGCGTCCAGCCGCGCCCGACAATCACGCCCGCGCGCACGATCACACAGCCCACCGCCGGGTTAGGCCAGACCCGGCCCTGCCCGCGCCGCCCCAGATCGATGGCCAGACGCATGAACCGGCTGTCGGCTCCTGTGCTCATCGCGGCCGTCACCCTTTCATGTGGTTATACTAAATCCCCGGAACGCGGTCCGTGTGTGTGAAAGGGGGCGCGCACAGCCCCCCCGCCCGCATCACTCTTCAGTGGGGCCCTGGGGCCGCAGCTCTGATACGAACTTATCGAAATCATCGGCGGCCTGGAAGTTCTTGTAAACGCTGGCAAAACGCACGTAACCCACGGTATCGATCCGCGCCAGAGTCTCCATCACGATCTCGCCGATGGTGCGCGACGGGATATCGGTCTCGCCCATCGACTCCAGCCGCCGGACAATACCTGACAGCATCTGGTCAATCCGCTCTGGCTCGATCGGGCGCTTCTGCATCGCAATGCGCACCGAACGCTCCAATTTGTCGCGATCAAACGGTTCGCGCCGACCTGAGGATTTCACCACAACCAGATCGCGCAACTGCACTCGCTCATAGGTGGTAAAGCGCCCACCACAGGCCGGACAGAAGCGGCGACGACGAATGGCGACATGGTCCTCGGCGGGCCGGGAATCCTTGACCTGGGTATCGACATTTCCGCAAAACGGACAGCGCATGACCTCTCCCTCGGGGTGGCGACCGGGTTTTCCACAGGGACTATAGGGTCACCGCCACAGATTGGGTAGGGGAAAAAACTGCCCCCCAGATCAAGCGCCCGGGCTGTTGCCCGGCAGACTCACCTGCGGCACAGGTCAGTTGACAACCACCACCCGCATGTTCGCCGTGCCCTCTTCCTGCGTCATGGCAAAGAGCACGCGCGCGTTGTCCGGGTGCAGCCGCACGCAGCCAGCGCTTGCCGGGCGGCCCAGGCGGCTGATCTGATCGGTGCCGTGGATCGCGTAGTGGCCGCTATAGAAAATGGAATAGGGCATGGGTGCATTGTTGTAACGGCTGGAGCGGTGGTTGCGTGACAGCCATTGCGCGGTCCAGTTGCCCGTGGGCGTGATTCTTCCCGCGCGTGCCGTAGAGACGGGCCATTCGTACAACAACTGGCCATCGCGGTAGACATGCATGGTCTGCGTACTGATCGACACGCGCGCCACAATCCTGTCGGCCAGCGCCGCGCCGGGCATCGCCGCAAGCGCGAGGGCGGCCAACAGGGCCGGAACAAACAGCCTCATCCGAACCCCCGAACAGACGAACCGACAATGAATTCAACCGCCGGAAACCCGCTCGGCAGCAACCCGCCAATGTTGCGCAACCGCCTGTCAACGAGTCAAGAAAATTGCGCCGCCCGGCCTGAGCACGCAAGGGCAATGTGAACCGGTCATTGACGCAACGTCAACGCTGGGCGATCATCACCTCATATGCAGGCGCCGCCTGCGCGGTGGCGCCCCTCGCCGGATCAGCCCGGCGATCACCTACGGGAGGGGACAGGCATGCGGTGCATCACGGTTCTGGGGCCTTCGCAATCAGGAAAATCTACCCTCGTCCGGCAACTGGCAGGGCTGGACGGGGGGCAGGTCGCCAGCGAAACGCTTGATCCGCTGACGCTGACGGAATTCACCTATCTCGGCGAGCCGTGGTGCGCGCTCGACACTCCCGGCGGGGCTGAATACGCGGTGCTGGCGCAAGGTGCGCTGATGGCATCGGATGCGGCGGTGCTGGTGGTCCCGCCAGACCCTGACACGGCGATGCTCTGCGCGCCCTGGCTGCGGGTGATCGAGGCCTCGGGCACGCCCTGCCTGATGTTCATCAACCGTATGGACGCGGCCAGCGCGCGGGTGCGCGACATCGCGGCCGAATTGCAGGCCTATACCAACCACACCATCGTGTTGCGTCAGATCCCGATCCGCGAGAATGACACGGTGGTCGGCGCGGTCGATCTGATCTCGGAACGCGCGTGGCGCTACCGCGACGGGCAGCAATCGGCGCTGGTGGAGCTGCCCTCCGGCCCGGTGGCCGAGCGCGAGGCCGAGGCCCGGGCGGCCCTGCTCGAACACATGTCCGAATATGACGATACGCTGCTGGAGGAACTGGTCGAAGACCGCACCCCTGCCACCGGCGCGCTCTATACGATCGCCAGCCAAGAATTGCAGGACAACGTGCTGATACCGGCCTTTCTGGGGGCCGCCGAACGCGCGAATGGTGTCACCCGGCTGATGAAGGCTCTGCGCCATGAAACTCCGGGGTGCGAGGCGCTGCGCCAGCGTCTCTACGGTGAAACCGGAACAGAGCCGCAGGCGGTGGCCTTTCAGGCGCAGATCCGCAAGCATCTGGGCAAGGTGGTGGCGCTGCGCGCGCTGGCCCCGGGGCTGGCCCCCGGCGGCACGCTGGGCGGGGCCAATCTGGGCGGGCTGCACCGGATCGGTGGTGGCAGCCTGTCCACGCTTGACCCCGGCGCGGTGGCGCTGGCGGTGAAATCGGACCAGTTGTGCGCGGGACGCCCGGCCAGCCACGCCGCGCTTACGCCCTGCCCCGGCTGGGCCGGGCGTCAGCCACCGATGCTGGCGAGGGTGCTGATCGCGGGATCGGACCGCGACGAGGTGCGCCTGTCCGCCGCGTTGACCCGGCTGGCCGAGACCGACCCGTTTCTGGCCCTCCAGACCGAAGAGGAAACCGGCCAGCCAGTCCTTCTGGTGCAGGGCCCGCAGCACCTGCGCCGGGTGCTGGGCGCGCTGAGCGGGGATTTCGGCATCAGCGTCGACACCCGTGCGCCACAGGTCAGCTGGCGCGAGACCATCGCCAGCCGCGCGGATGTCAAATACCGCCACCGCAAGCAATCGGGCGGCGCCGGGCAGTTCGCCGATGTCTCGCTCATCATCGCGCCGCAGCCGCGCGGCACGGGCTTTGCCTTTGACGAGGTGGTCAAGGGCGGGGCGGTGCCACGCAACTACATCCCTGCCGTGGAAGAAGGGGCGCGCGAAGCCATGGCACGCGGCCCGCTGGGCTTTCGCGTGGAAGATGTCGCCGTCACGCTGACCGACGGCAAGCACCATGCGGTGGACAGCTCCGATCACGCCTTCCGCACCGCCGCGCGAATGGGCGCGCGCGAGGGGCTGGCCCAGGGCCGCCCGCTGTTGCTGCAAGGCATTGACCGGGTGGATATCCATGTGCCCTCGGTGGCCTCGGGCGCGCTGGTCTCGCTGGTGTCCAGCCTCAAGGGGCAGGTGCTGGGCTTCGACCGCGACCCGGGCTTTCGCGGCTGGGACCTGTTTCGCGCCACCCTGCCCACGGCCGCGCGCGACGATCTCTTATCGGCATTGGCCGGCACCACACAGGGCACCGCCTGGGCCGAAGCGCGGTTCGATCATTTCGAAGAGGTCTACGGCAAGGAGGCCGAGGCAATCAGCCAGGCCCGCCTTGCCACCACCAACTGACAGGGACCCCTGACTGCCCCGGGCCGACAACCTCCACCTGATCGCCCCTGATTTTCACCCCTTCATCTACTCGGAAATGTCCTCGGGGGGTGAATTCGGCGCAGCCGACGAGGGGGGCAGACAGCCCCCCTTCCTGCGCAGCCAGTGCAACCGCTTGCCCCGGCGCGCGCTTGTCCTTACACAGGCACAAAACCGACCAGCCAGAGAGGGGCCCGATGGCCAGGAAGAAAAGCGCGCAGAATTTTTTCGTCTGGATACTCATGGCGCTCCTGGTGGTGGGGCTTGCCGGGTTTGGTATCGACGGCTTCCTCGGCCAGACTGTGCGTTCCATCGGGCAGGTGGGCGGGCGCGACATTTCCACCAACAGTTATGCCCGCGCGCTTCAGCAGGAAATCCGCGCCATCGAGCAGCAGTTCGGCCAGGCCATGCCCTTTAGTCAGGTGCAGGCAATGGGCCTTGATTCGCAGGTGCGTGCCCAACTGGTAACCCGGGCCGCACTGGAATCAGAGGCCGAGCGTATCGGCATTTCGGTTGGCGATGAAACCGTGCAGCGCACCATCACCGAGATACCTGCATTTCGTGGTCCCGGCGGCGGCTTTGACCGCGACACCTATCGCTTCACGCTGCAAAACGCAGGCCAGACCCCGTCTGAATTCGAAGCAGAGATCCGCCGCGATGCCGCCCGCAGCATCTTGCAGACTGCCACCGCAGCCGGGATCGACACGCCACAGATCCTGCGCGAAGCGCTTCTAGATCACTTCGCCGCCCGTCACAGTTTCGCACTGTTCACGCTGGGCGAAGAGGCGCTGGATGCCCCGGTCGCAACCCCTGATGAAAGCACGATCGAGGCTTATTATACCGAGAACCTGGAGCGCTTCACCGCCCCTGAGATCCGCGCCATTACCTATGCCTGGCTGACCCCGGCCATGGTTCTGGATACGATCGAGGTGGATGAGGACGCGCTGCGCCAGCTCTACGAAAGCCGCCTGTCAGACTATGTGCAACCTGAGCGGCGTCTGGTCGAACGGCTGGTGTTCCCTGACAGTGACACCGCAGCCGCAGCCGTGGCGCGCATCGAAGCGGGTGACGCCGAATTCGAGGACATCGTGACCGAGCGCGGCCTGTCGCTCGATGACACCGATATGGGCGATGTCACACGCTCAGCACTGGGTGCGGCAGGTGAGGCGGTCTTTGCCCTGACCGAGCCGGGCAGCGTCACCGGCCCGCACACCACCTCAGTCGGTCCGGCAATCTTTCGCATGAACGCCATTCTCAGCGCGCAGGAAGTGCCGCTGGAAGAGGTTGAGGACGAATTGCGCGCCGAACTGGCCAGCGACCGTGCGCGGCGCATGATCGCCGATGATTTTGACCTGTATGAGGATCTTCTCGCCGGGGGCGCCTCGATCGAGGATCTGGCCACCGAGACCGCGATGGAACTGGGCCAGATCGACTGGGCAGTGGGCTCCAGCGATGGGATCGCCGCCTATTCCGAGTTCCGCGCCGCTGCCGAAGACGCCGCTGAGGGCGATTTCCCCGAGGTGCACGGGCTGGCCGATGGCGGTATCTTTGCCCTGCGGCTGGACGGCATCACCGCCCCCGCCCCGCGCCCGCTGGCCGAAGTCCGCACGCAGGCCGCCGAGGGTGCGCGCGCCCGCGCTGTCGAAACGGCGCTGCTGGAGCTTGCACAGTCGCTGAGCGCGGAACTGGCCACCAGCGGGCCTGACGCTTTCGCCGAGGCGCAGGAGCTGCCTTTCGACAGCTTTGAGCAGATCACCCGGACCGACACCCTGCCCGGCCTGCCCTCGGATCTGCTTGAGGCTGTGTTCGACACCGACCCCGGCACGCCGGTCGTGCGGGTGGCCGACGAGAACGCCTTTCTCGTTGTCGTGACCGACCGTCAGGCCCCGGACCCCGACGACGCCCAGACCCTGCGTCTGGTCGAAGCGATCGACGAGCAGATCGGCGGCGCGCTGGCGCAGGATGTATTTGGCTATTTCGCCCGCGCACTTGAGCGCGAGGCCGGGATCTCGTTCAACGAAGCCGCGATTCAGGCGGTCCACGCCAACTTCAACTAACCGCAAGGCCCAACCGCCCGTGTCCGAAGCTGCCCCGCTCCTCCCCGCTTTCTCCGAGTTCGAGGCCCGATGGGCACGCGGCGAGAATGGCCTTGTGCATGCCCGTCTGGCGGCCGATCTGGACACCCCGGTGTCCCTGATGCTGAAACTGGCAGGCAACCGGCGTGACAGTTTCATGCTGGAATCGGTCACCGGCGGCGAAGTGCGCGGTCGCTATTCCGTCGTCGGGATGAAGCCGGACCTGATCTGGCAATGCCGGGGCGGGGCCAGCCGGATCAACCGGCAAGCGCGCTTTGATGCCGAGGCCTTCACCGCAACCGATGGCCACCCGCTGGACACGCTGCGCGGGCTTCTGGCCGAAAGCCGCATCGACATGCCCGCCGATCTGCCCGCCATCGCGGCGGGGCTGTTCGGTTATCTGGGCTACGACATGATCCGGCTGGTGGAACACCTGCCAGATGACAGGCCAGACCCGCTGGACCTGCCCGATGCGGTGCTGATGCGCCCCTCGGTGGTGGCGGTGCTCGATGGCGTGAAGGGCGAGGTGACGGTGGTGGCGCCCGCCTGGTATGACCCGGGCCTGTCGGCGCGCGCCGCCTATGCGCAGGCGGCCGAGCGGGTGATGGATGCGCTGCGTGACCTTGAACGCGAAGCGCCGGGCATGGGCCGCGCCCTTGGCCGGACGGCGCGGGTTGGCGAGGCACGCTCGAACATCGCCAAGGCGGATTATCTGGCTGCGGTCGAAAAGGCCAAGGACTATATCCGCGCGGGCGACATCTTTCAGGTGGTCCCCAGCCAACGCTGGGCGCAGGATTTTCCGCTGCCGCCCTTCGCGCTCTACCGCTCGCTGCGCCGCACCAACCCCTCACCCTTCATGTTTTATTTCGATCTGGGCGGCTTTCACATCGTCGGCGCCTCACCCGAAATTCTGGTGCGGCTGCGCGATGGCGAGGTCACGATCCGCCCCATCGCCGGCACCCGCCCGCGCGGCGCGACGCCAGAAGAAGACCGGGCGCTTGAGGCCGATCTTCTGGCCGATACCAAAGAACTGGCCGAGCATCTGATGCTCCTGGACCTTGGCCGCAACGATGTGGGCCGGGTGGCAAAAATCGGCACGGTCCGGCCCACCGAGGAGTTCATCATCGAGCGCTACAGCCATGTGATGCATATCGTCTCGAATGTGGTGGGCGAACTGAATGATGGCGAAGACGCACTTTCGGCGCTACTGGCGGGGCTGCCCGCAGGCACGGTCTCGGGCGCGCCCAAGGTGCGGGCGATGCAGATCATCGATGAACTGGAGCCGGAAAAGCGCGGCGTCTACGGCGGCGGGATCGGTTATTTCTCAGCGAATGGCGAGATGGATATGTGCATCGCACTGCGCACTGCGGTGATCAAGGACGAGGTCCTCTATATTCAGGCCGGGGGCGGCGTGGTCTATGACAGCGACCCCGAGGCCGAATGGCAGGAAACTGTCAGCAAATCGCGCGCGCTGCGCCGTGCAGCCGAGGATGCCGGGCTGTTCGTGCGCGGCAACGGCTGAACCGCGCCGAACGGGGGGACAGGATGAAAATCGCCACCTTCAACATCAACGGCGTGAAAGCCCGCACCGATGTGCTGGCCCGATGGCTGGATGAAAGCGCACCTGATCTGGCAGTTTTGCAGGAAATCAAGTCGGTCGATGAGAATTTTCCGCGCGCGCTGATCGAGGATCGCGGCTATCACCTTGAAACACATGGGCAAAAGGGTTTCAACGGGGTGGCAATCCTGTCAAAGGCCCCGCTGAGCGATGTGGTGCGCGGACTGCCGGGTGACGATGAAGACCCCCAGGCGCGCTGGATCGAAGCCACGGTCGAGGGCGCGGGCGGGTTGCGGATCTGCGACCTCTACCTGCCCAACGGCAACCCCGCGCCGGGACCGAAATTCGAGTACAAACTGGCCTGGATGGAACGCCTGCAGGCGCGCGCGAAAGCCCTGATGAAAGCCGAAAAGCCACTGGTGCTGGCCGGGGACTACAACGTCATCCCCCAACCCGCAGATGCAGCGCGCCCCGAGGCCTGGACGCAGGACGCCCTCTTCCGCCCCGAAACCCGCGCCGCCTTCCGTCGCCTGCTGGCGCTGGGGTTCTCCGACGCGCTGCGCCTGCGCCGCCCCGAACCCGGCATCTATACCTTCTGGGACTATCAGGCCGGAGCATGGCCGCGCAATGACGGCATCCGCATCGACCACCTGCTGCTCTCACCCCAGGCCGCCGACCGGCTACGCGATGCCTGGGTCGAAACCGCGCCGCGCGACTGGGAAAAACCCTCGGATCACACGCCGGTCTGGATCGACCTCGATCTGTAAACAGGGGCCGGGGCCGCTCCCGCCCGTCTTCGCGCATGGGCTTGTCAGCCCAGACACTCATCCCGTTTGGCCGGGCCGCGCGGCTGCGCCACGCGGCGCAGGGGGCTTTGCCCCCTCTGGGCCTCTTGGCCCATTCACCCCCAGGATACTTTCAGACACAAAATGAGACAAACAGAAGATACCATTTTGTGTCTGGAAATATCCCGGGGGAGTCGCCCGGCACGGGCGGCGGGGGCAGCGCCCCCTCACGCCGCGCAGCGGCAAAGCAAACAGGCGTCTGCGCAGCAGGCATTCCGGTCAGTCCGGGAGGGCACCGGCGTCGCGCAGGGCCTGCGCAAAGGCACGGGTATCCACCGCCAGATGCGCGCTCGACATGTCCAGATGTGGCGGTTGGGCAGCGTAGAACTGGCTGTCCACCGCCAGAAGCCGCCATTCCCCGTCACGCTGGTGCATGATAGGTGAGCCGCTGTCGCCACGGGTCGTATCGCAGTCATGGATCAGCGAGCCGTCGCGATACGCTGTCAGAACGCGGCACTCCAGATGCCCCGACAGCCATGCCCCCGTATCCCAGCTATAGCCCGCCTGACTGACCACAAACTGCCCGTCCGTGATGGTCTGAAGGTCATCCTTATCCAGCAGCATCGGCCGCACGAAGCCCAGTTCCAGCCCAAGGTCGCGGTCGAGTGTCATGAGCGCCCAATCGTCGCCATTGCCGCCATGCGGCGGGGCATCCTGCGGCGAATAATCGGGCGCAATCACATAACCACCGATCCCGGCGCGCCCCTGTTCGCTGTCGCCCCATGCCCCGGCGCGGAACTGCAGCGCCTTGACCGTGGCTCCGCCTGCGCCGATCAGACAATGGGCTGCCGTCGCCACCAGTCGCGGGCCGATCAGCACGCCGGTGCAGCTGCCATCGGCGGTCTGCACCAGCCCCACTGCGCGCCATGGCATGGCGCTGACATCGACAAGCACCCGCTCATCGCGCCCAAAGAAGTGGTCGCGGGCCTCGGCCGGGCGCGCGCGGCCCACGCAATCGGCGGTGTCGGTATTTGCGCGGCACAGCCCCGTTCCGGTCTCTGGTTCGTCGCAGACCCCGTTGAAAGCGTGTTCGCAATCATTCGTACGGTTGCGCAGGAAGGCCATTGCCCGGCAATCATTGGTATCGCTGCCCGAGGCGCAGAGGCCCGTGCCAATCCCCGGCTCATCACATTCGCCGTCATTGGCCCAGCGACAGGAATTGTCACCGCCGATCGCCATCGCCCGGCAGTCTGAGGCGTCGGTGCCATCCGGGCACGCCCCGGTGCCGCCAAAGCGGGCATCGTCGCATTCCAGATCATGTGCCCAGCGGCAACTGTCATCGCCTAACCGGGCACGCAGTTGCGCAGGCACGCCGGCCCAGAGGCGCTGATGCGCCGACGCCTCGGCCCGGCAATCATTGGTATCGGTGCCGGACGGACAGGCCCCGGTGCCACCGAAACGCGCCTCGTCGCACTCACCATCATTGGCCCAGCGGCAGGAATTGTCCTGCGCCATCGCGGGCATCGGTGCCAGAAGGGCGGCGAGAAGTGCAAACGCCAGAACGAAGATGACAGGCTTCGGCATCCCTGCCTCCTGTTGCCGCCGGACCGGCCCCCGGCGTTGCGCCGGGGGCCGGTGGGTATCAGCGTCTCAATGCTCGCGGTCCATAACCCAAAGCGGATTGGCGATGGTGGCGCCCAGTGTCGCCACGCCGCCATTGCCGCCATATGTGCCGGCAAAGACCGCGTAATCGCCGGGCTGCGGATTGGGGATCATCACGCCGGGGTGCAGCCCTTCAAAATCGTCGTTGCAATGGATCTGCCCGTCAGGATCGACGACCAGCAGCGTGCCATCGGCCTCGGACACCATATAGACCATCAGTTGCGGCAAGCCCGCCTCGGCATCGATCACCAAATCCGGGCGTTCGGGCACGATGAAGCCTGCGCATTCGGACCCCAGGCCAAAGGCCTCGAACGAGCTGGGCAGGACATCAAAGATCACCCGCGGGTCCACCCGTGTCTGCGGTCCAAAGCTGACCCGCCCGACCGCCGGTTCCGCCGCGGGATCAAGCTGGCTGGACCCTGCACTTGCCTGCGCGCCATCCCAGTTGGGCTGACCGAGTGCGGTATAGAGGTTGAACTCCCCGCTTGCGCCGCGTGAATAGGCGCCGACAAAGACATGGTAATCGCCCGCAGCTGCGTTGTGAAACTCCACCGCCGGGTTCAGGCCAAAGGTGTCATCATTGCACAACCACTGGCCATCAGGCCCGCGCACCGCCATGACCAGATCGGTCTGCGACATGGCATAGAAACTCAGCATCGGCTGCGCCTCGTCCACAGACAACACCAGATCGGCGGCATCGATGCCGGTGTAGCCCGGGCAGTAATTGCCGATCGGCAGCATTTCGAACGGATCGTTTGCCACGATCGGCCCCGAGGTCAGAAGCATCCCGCCCTCTGCGCCACTCACATCCAGCGTCGAATAGCCCCCGCGCGGTTCGGCGGACAGATCAAGCGTGGCATCGGTGAAGGCCGGTGCACCCTGCGAGGCGAAAAGGTCATAGCTGGCCCGACCGCCCTGCGAGAAGCCGCCCACGAATATCTGGTAATCCCCGGCCTGGGCGTTATTGAAGCTGACCGCCGGATTGAGGCCAAAGCTGTCATCATTGCACAACACGGTGCCATCGGGGCCGCGCACTGCAATTGTCAGATCACGCTCGGACATGGCAAAGATGCTGAGCATACGCTCGGACGAATCCAGCGTCAGCACCGCGTCGGCGGCATCAAACCGGCCATAACCCGGGCAATACTCGGTGTTGAGCGCATTCATCGATACGTCTGCGTGCAGCTGGCCGCCCATCACCAGGTCCTGGCGCCCGGTCTCGGCGGTGGCGGTGAAGACATGGGTGCCTTCGCGCGGCGCCCCCAGGGCATCGACATCAAGGCCAAACAGCTCCAGCGCCGAGATGGGCCGGTCGCTGGCGAACAGCCGCGCGTCGATCCGGCTACCCTCTTCGCCGCCCAGCCAGACCAGATACCGGCCCGTCTGAACCCCGGCAAGCTGGGTCGCGGCCAGCCCATCATCGCCAACCAATGCGCAGCGATACAGCCCGTCCGGCGTGCCCAAAACCATGCTGACCAACCCGTCCCCCGCAGCGGTGAACGACAGGGTTTCAAGCTGTTCAATCACCTCAAACGCCACCCCTGCCCCTTCGGCCACGACATGGCCCTGACAGCCGCGCACATAGGACGCTGCGGGCTCGACCGCCGGGCCAAAGGCCTGCACGCCCACGCGCATCGGAACATAGTAATCGCTGGAAGGCGCCAGCTCGATGGCGAATCCCGCAGCGTCATCTGCAAGCGCAGCCGTGGTGCCCAGTGAAAGGCCCATCGCAGCCAGGGCGGTGGAAAGCAACAGCGTTGAACGGGAAGCACGCGGCATCGGCTGATCCTTCAAAAAACGAATGAAAAGCGCCGCACCCGGGGGTCGACGCCCCAAAAGACTGCCCGTTTGCCTCGCTTGCGTCAACCGCCCGTTTGCCACACTTGCGCAATGGGTCTGGCAGGTGCGGGCGTTCATGCGAAGTCCCCGCGCTGGCACCGTGATGGCACCGGGCAGGCCTCTGGCCCCGCAATCGGGCAAATCCGGCGCTGGCGGGCGGTTGGCGCTTGATGTAGAGACGTGACCGAACACTCACCTGCAGAACGAAGATGGACCCGACATGGCGCGCATCCTGATCACCTCGGCCCTGCCCTATATCAACGGCATCAAGCATCTGGGAAATCTGGTGGGCTCGCAGCTTCCCGCCGACCTTTACGCCCGGTACATGCGCGCACGCGGCCACGAGGTGATGTTCATCTGCGCCACTGATGAGCACGGCACGCCCGCCGAAATCGCCGCCGCCAAGGCGGGCAAGCCGGTGGACGAATATTGCGCCGAGATGCACGCGGTGCAGACGGAACTGGCGCGCGGTTTCGCGCTGTCGTTCGACCATTACGGCCGCTCGTCCAGCCAGCGCAACCATGTGCTGACGCAGCATATGGCGCGCAAACTGGGCGAGGCCGGGCTGATTTCTGAGATCACCGAGGAGCAGGTCTATTCGGTGGCTGACGGCCGCTTTCTGCCGGACCGATATATCGAGGGCACCTGCCCGAACTGCGGCTATGAGCGCGCGCGCGGTGATCAGTGCGAGAACTGCACCAAGCAGCTTGAACCTACCGACCTGATCAACCCGCGCTCGGCCATCTCTGGCTCGACCGATCTGGAAGTGCGCGAGACGCGGCATCTGTTCCTGCGCCAGTCCACCCTGCGCGAGACGCTGGACAAATGGATCGACAGCCAGAAGGGTTGGCCGGTACTGACGACATCCATCGCAAAGAAATGGCTGCATGATGGCGACGGCTTGCAGGACCGGGGCATCACCCGTGATCTGGACTGGGGTGTGCCCGCGCAGTTTGACGGCGCACCCTGGAGCGGGATGGACGGCAAGGTGTTCTACGTCTGGTTCGATGCCCCCATCGAATATATAGCCGCCACCGCCGAATGGGCCGATGCGCAGGGCCTCGATGACAGTGCATGGGAGCGCTGGTGGCGCACTGACAAAGGCGCCGATGACGTGCGCTATGTCGAATTCATGGGCAAGGACAATGTGCCCTTCCACACCCTCAGCTTCCCGGCCACGCTGATCGGATCTGGCGAGCCGTGGAAGTTGGTGGATTACATCAAATCGTTCAACTACCTGAATTATGACGGCGGCCAGTTTTCAACCTCGCAAGGCCGGGGCGTGTTCATGGATCAGGCGCTTGACCTCTTGCCCGCCGACTACTGGCGCTGGTGGCTGCTCAGCCATGCGCCGGAAAGCAGCGACAGTGAATTCACATGGGAGAATTTTCAGGCCGGTGTGAACAAGGATCTGGCTGATGTGCTGGGTAATCTGGTCAGCCGGGTGACCAAGTTCTGCCGCTCGAAATTCGGCGAGGTTGTGCCTGAGGGCGGGGAGTTCGGGCCGCAGGAGGCCGCGCTGATCGCGGCACTGACCACCCGTATCCGCGCCTATGAAGGCCATATGCAGGCGATGGAGGTGCGCAAATCGGCCACCGAGCTGCGCGCGATCTGGGTGTTGGGAAATGAGTACCTGCAAGAGGCCGCACCCTGGTCGGTTTTCAAGACCGACTCCGCGCAGGCCGCAGCCCAGATCCGGCTGGCGCTGAACCTGATCCGGCTTTACGCCGTTCTGTCGCAGCCCTTCATCCCTGACGCGAGCGCCCGGATGATGGCGGCGCTGAACTGCGATGACTGGTCCTGGCCCTCGGATGTCGCTGCGGCGCTGGCGCACATGCCCACGGGCCATGCCTTCAGTGTGCCCGAAGTGTTGTTCGCCAAGATCACCGACGAACAGCGCGAAGACTGGGCCTCGCGGTTTGCAGGGGCGCGCGACTGAACCCGGCGCGGGGCGGGACAACCGGCGCAGCCCCGCGCCGGGATTGAACTTGCGCGCACATATGTTTCAATGCGCTCATGCAGCTTTCGTTCGAACACCGCTCTCTGCTTGCCCCGCTGGCACCCTTCGCGCTGATTGTCGCGGCACTGGGCTTTACCATTGCGCTGACCCCGTCGCTGATCCCGCGCACCGGCGGGTTGCAAGGCGTGCTGGCCGGGGCCGCCTTTGTCACGCTCTATGCGCTGGCGGCGGGGGTTACAGGCATATGGCGCTGGCTGGGATTGCCTGTCTGGAACCCGCGATGGCTGATCTGGGCAACCAAGGCCGTGGCGCTGGCAATCATGGCTTATGGTCTGGCGCAGGTCACCGAATGGCAGAACGCGGTGAATGCCGTGGCTGGCATGGCCCCGGTGGAAACCGCGCGCCCGTTCATCATCGCTGGCTTCGCGCTGGCCGTCATTTTGCCCGCGCTGGCGCTGGGGCGTCTTGTACGGCTTCTGGTGGTGAGTGCGGCGAACCGTCTGGCGCGTTTTCTGCCGGTGCGGCTGGCACTGGGGGGCGCACTGGTCCTGACGGCGGTGCTGTTCTGGACGGTGGGCAACGGGGTGCTGGGTTCGGCCATTCTGCGCGCCCTTGATTCGGCCGCGCAACAGGTTGATGCACTGATCCTCGATGAACAGCCGCGACCCGTCGCCGATGTCCACTCAGGCAGCGCCGGATCGCTGCTGGACTGGACCAATCTGGGGGCCGCTGGGCGCGCGCGCGTATCGTCCTATCCCACGACAGCCGAGATTGCCGAACTGGCCGGGCCGGATGGCCCGCCGGTGCAGACACCAGTGCGGGTCTATGTGGGGCTGAACTCGGCCGAGACGCCGGAGGAACGCGCCGAGCTGGCGCTGGCTGAACTGATCCGGACCGATGCCTTCTCGCGCAAGATCCTCATCATCGGCACACCGACCGGCACCGGCTGGATTCATCCGGCGAGCCTGTCGGTGATGGAGTTTTTCTGGCGCGGTGATGTTGCCTCGGTGGCGGTGCAGTATTCTTACCTGCCAAGCTGGCTGACCCTGCTGATCGAGCCCGAATATGGCGCGGAATCGGCGCGCGCGCTGTTTCGCGTGATCCATGACCACTGGCGCAGCCTGCCTGAAGACACGCGCCCGAGGCTTTACCTTTACGGCCTGAGCCTGGGCGCGCGCAATTCCGAATTGTCGGCCGATGTCTGGGATATCCTGTCGGCCCCCTATGACGGCGCCTTTTGGGTGGGTCCGACCTTCACCAATCCGTTGTGGCAGGAATTCACCGCCCGCCGCAACCCTGACAGCCCCGCATGGCGCCCCGTAGTGGGCAGCGGCAGTCTGGTGCGTTTTGCCTCGCAACAGGGTATCCCCGATCATGGCAATGCACCCTGGGGGCCGGTGCGCATTCTGTATCTGCAATACCCCTCGGACGCGATTACCTTTTTCTATCCCGAAAGCCTGTATCGCCCGCCCGATTGGCTGTCGCCGCGTGCGCCCGATGTCTCGCCAGCTTTCCGCTGGGTGCCGGTGGTCACGTTCTTGCAACTGCTGGCCGATCTGGTGGCGGCCTTCGGCACGCCGATCGGGGTGGGCCATGCCTATGCTGCGCGTGATTTCATCAACGGCTGGTATGCACTCAGCGAACCGCCCGGCTGGGATGCCGACCGGCTGGAGGCCCTGCGCGCCTGGTATGTCGCACGCGGGCGCTAAGCCGCCACAACGCGAAAAACCGCCCGCCCCCCGGCTTGCAAATGGCAGGAATGACGATAGATTTAACATATGTTTACGATAGAACACGATTTTGACGCCACCGTGATCACCCTTGTCGACGAGGGGTCGGAGCATCTTCAGGAAGATGTGACGATCAATTCGTTCGAGGATTGCGTGACGGTTGAGCAATTTGACCCCCAGGCGGACAGGGTGATGAAGGTCACCTTTTCCATGAACCAGTTGCGCGAATTGCGTGCGGCGCTGAACCTGCCTGAGGGGATTTACCGCCTCAGCGGCGGGCCGTTCCCGGGCAAACCGTCCAGCTGAAACAGCTTGTCGCGCGCCGCCGCGCCGCGCAACAGGGTCAGGCGCGTGGGGGCAACCCCCAGCGCCCGCGCCAGTATTGCACGCACCGCCGCGTTGGCGCGCCCGTCCTCGGGCGGATCGGTGACGTGAATGCGGATGGGATTACCCGGCTCAAGCGCATTGCGGCGCGCGCGCGGCGTGGCGCGGACCGCAATGCGCGCGCCCGGGACGGCGAGCGCTGAAAGGTCCGGCAACCCCTTGCGCGTCATGGCCTACTGGCCGAGCGCGCGGACCATCATCGCACGATCGACATTGCCGCCGGTCGCCACCGCGATGACCGCATCGCCTGTCTGTGGCAGGAACAACGCCGCCGCCAGCGCCACCGCGCCGCCCGGCTCCAACACCAGTTTCAGCCGGTCATGGGCCAGTGCCATGGCTTTCAGCGCCTGCTCCTCGCTGACAACCGCACCGGGGCCGCACAGCCGCCGGAGGATCGGCCAGGTCAGGTCACCCGGCTGCGGGGTGATGATTGCATCGCAGATCGAGCCTGACAGGCTGGCATTGCGCTGCACGGTGCCGCTGGCGAGCGAACGCGCGACATCGTCAAACCCCTCGGGCTCGGCGGGTCGCACACGCAGGCCCGGCGCGCGGGCCTCCAGCGCCAGCGCGATGCCCGAGGTCAGGCCGCCGCCGCCGCAGCAGACCAGGACATCGGCCTCGTGCACCCCTTCGTCCGCCGCCTGTTCGGCGATCTCCAGACCGCAGGTGCCCTGCCCGGCGATCACCTCGGGCATGTCAAAAGGCTTGATCAGTGTCAGACCGCGCTCAGCGGCAAGGCGTGCGCCCAGCGCATCCCGGTCTTCGGTCGCGCGGTCATAGAGCACCACCTCGGCCCCCAGATCACGGGTGTTGGCAATCTTGATAGCCGGGGCATCGCTGGGCATGATGATCACCGCACTGATCCCCTTGATCCGCGCTGCAAGCGCCACCCCCTGCGCGTGATTGCCCGATGAGAACGCGATCACGCCTGCCGGTTCCAGAGCCGAGACCGCATTCCATGCCCCGCGAAACTTGAACGAGCCGGTATGTTGCAGGCATTCGGCCTTGACCAGCACCCGCCGCCCGGCGAGATCATCAAGAAACGGCGACGACAGCATCGGCGTGCGCCGCGCATGCCCCTTGAGCCGCGCGGCAGCGGCATCGATCATGGTGATGTCGGTCATATCAGCAGCCCCAGAAAACGGTTGATCGCGCGCAGCGCCTCGGGCTCGTCCAGAAACGGAATATGGCCACGGTCCGGCACCTCTTCGTAGATCATGGCCGGGCAGCGGCTGGCCATCTCATCAGCGGTGGTCTGGGTCAGGAGGTCGGAATTGGCCCCCCGGATCAGTGCAAGCGGCCGGGCGCAGGCGGCATCGAACAAGGGCCACAGATCACCGTTTTGCGCCTTCATGCCGTCCAGAAATGCCGTGCGCAAGGCCGGATCATAGTTGATGTCCAGCCCCTGATCGGTCTCGATGAAATGTTTGCGCGCTTCTTCCATCCAGCGGCTGGGGGGGACATCCGCAAAGCCCTCGGCGGTATGTTCCAACGCCACGGCGGCGGCGGCATGGGTGCGCGCGGCGGGGCGGCGGCCTAAGTAGTCCTGAATGCGCTCCAGCGCCAGTGGCTCCAATACCGGGCCCACATCATTGAGGATCACGCCGCGCAGCCGGTCCGGCGCGGTGGCCGACAGGAAAAGCGCGATCATCCCGCCGCGTGACGTGCCCAGTATTGCCGCACTTTCAAGGTGCAGATGGTCCAGAAGCGCCAGCGCATCGGCGGCTTCCTGCGGCACGGTATAGCTGTCTGCCCCCGTCCAGTCCGAACGCCCGCGCCCGCGATAATCCATTCGAATCAGTCGCAAGGGGGGCAGATGCGGGGCGAGATAGTCAAAATCGGTGCTGTTGCGCGTCAGGCCCGCAAGGCACAGAAGCGGGATGCCGTGACCCTCGTCGGTATAGAAAAGCGATGCGCCGTCAGCGGCGGTGAAATGCGGCATGGTCGGGCCTTTCTGCAGCGTCGGCGCAATAGATCACGGCTGCCGTGCGCGGGCAATGGGGGCACGAGGCGTGCTGCGCAAGCGCAGGCGTATTCTCAGACCGCGACAAAAGGGAGGTTTGAAATGAATTCAGCATTGGTTAGAAAGGCTGCAGCCCGGTTCGGGTTACAGGCAAGGGCGGGGGACCGGGTGCAGCTTGGCGTAATCGGATGCGGGAAATGGGGCCGCAATCATGCCCATACGCTGGCGCAGCTGTCGGTGCTTGGCGGCGTCGCCGATCTGATCCCCGAGCGACGCGCGGCGCTGGCAAGCGAGTTGGGCTGCCGCGCCCTGACCACCGAAGCGATGCTGGCTGACCCTTCGATCACTGCGGTAGTGATTGCCCTGCCCCCGGCCCGTCAGGCCGAGGTGGCGCTCAGAGCGCTGGCGGCAAACAAGCATCTGCTGGTGGAAAAGCCGATGGCGCTGGATGCAGCCGAGGCCCGGCTGATCGCCGATCGTGCCCAGAGCGCGGGACGAGTGGCGATGACCGGGCATCTGCTGTTGTTCCACTCCGCCTATCGCGCGCTGGCCGCGCTGGTGGCCGAACAGGCGCTGGGGGATTTGCGATACATCCGCTGTGTGCGTGCCGGTCAGGGACGGTTTTATCCGGGTACGGATGTGGTCTGGGATCTGATGCCGCATGACCTGTCGCTGGTGCGCGATCTGATGGGCGCGCTGCCCGAGGGGGGGCAGATGCAGACCATGTCAGTTGTCTCTGACCTTGCCGATGTGGCCAGCCTGCAAACCGCCTATCCGGGCGGGCCGATGGTGGAGTGCTTTGTCTCGCGCGTGGCCCCGGTGCGCGAACGGCGGATGCTGGTGCAGGGCAACCGCGCCAGCGTCCTGTGGGACGAGAACGAGGACTGGCCGCGCCGCCTGTGTCTGAGCACCAATCCCACCAAGGGCGCCCCGCCACCCGAGCCAAGCTACCTGCCACTTGAACCCGTTCAGCCGCTGTCCGGGCAACTGGCCCATTTCATCGATGCGATCCGCGGAGGCGCAATGGCGCGCGGCACGGCGCATGGCGGCCATGAGGTGCTGCGCTTCATTCATGATCTGCACCCCGATGCCGAAGCGCCCGGCACTGCAAGCCCGCTGGCCGTGGCCTGGCCATGACCGTCAACATGATCGATCTGGCGCGCCAGGAGGCGGCGATGGGCGATGCCCTGCGCGCGGCAATCGCGCAGGTGCTTGACCACAAGGGGTTCATCAATGGCCCCGAGGTGCGCGCTCTGGAAGCGGCGCTGGCGCTTCGGCTGGGGCCCGGCTGGCAAGCGATCGGCTGCGCCAATGGCACCGACGCGCTGCATCTGATGCTGCGCGCCGCCGGGATCGGCCCCGGCGACGGGGTCGCGCTTCCCGCGCTGACCTTCGTCGCAACAGCCGAGGCCGTGCGGCTGACAGGCGCCGTGCCGGTCTTTGTCGATACCGACGCCGCGAGCGGCACGCTCTGCCCCGACAGTCTGGTGCAGGCACTGGAGGCCGCTGCCGGGGGCGCGCTGCCGCGCCTGCGCGCAGTGCTGCCGGTTGATCTGTTCGCGCTGCCCGCCGACCATGAGCGGATCGGTGTGCTGGCGCAGGACCACGGTCTGGTGCATCTGGTCGATGCCGCGCATTCCTACGGCGGCATGAGTGCTGATGGCCCCTGCGGCACACAGGGGCTGGCCTCTGCCACCAGCTTTTACCCCTCAAAGGCGCTGGGGTGCTATGGCGACGGCGGCGCGGTCTTTACCGCCGATACCGCCCTTGCCACGCGCATCCGGGGCGTGGCCAATCACGGTGCTCTTCCCGGCGAAGGCGAGCATAGCCTGATCGGCACCAATTCGCGGCTGGACACCCTTCAGGCCGCTGTCCTGCTGACCAAGCTGACGCATTTCGACACCGAAATCGCCGCCCGACGCCGGATCGCCGCGCGTTATCTCACTGAACTTGCAGATTGCTGCGCTCTGCCGCCCGTTGCCCCCGGCGCCACCCCGGTCTGGAGCTATTTCACCATCCGCCACGAACGGCGCGATGAGCTGGCCGCACATTTGGCCGCGCGGGACATCCGCTCGGTCGCGTATTACCGCCAGCCGATCCACCGCCAGCCCGCCTATTCGGGTGACGCCTGCGTTCCCGGTGGCCTGCCCGGCACCGAGAGCTTTGCCCGGACGCTGTTGTGCCTGCCGATGCATCCCTATCTGCATGATCACGAGGTTGACGCGGTGATCGCGGCGGTGCGCGCCTTTGTCTGCTGAAAGATTGCAACGAACGGCGCGTGCAGATATTCAGACCCTCAACCGAACCCGGAATGGACATCCCAGTTTGTCGCACACCGTCACAGCCTTCCCTGACGCCCGGGTTGACCCGCTTGCCGTCATCGCGCCCGGTGCGGTCATCGGCGCAGGGGTCGAGGTGGGGCCGTTTTGTCGCATCGGCCCGCATGTGGTGCTGGAAGAGAACGTTGTGCTGCACTCGCATGTGGTGATCGAGGGCGACACTCGCATCGGCGCGGGCACAAGCGTGCATCCGTTCACCGTACTGGGCGGCCCGCCGCAGCATCTGCGCTATCAGGGCGAGCGCACGCAGCTGGAGATCGGCGCAGGTTGCGATATCCGCGAGCAGGTTTCGGTCCATCGCGGGACCGCGCATGGCGGCGGCGTCACCCGGATCGGCGCCGGCGTGATGCTGATGGCGCAGACCCATGTCGGCCATGATTGCATTTTGGGTGATCATGTCATTCTGGCGGGCAATGCCACACTGGCCGGGCATGTCAGCATCGGCGATCACGCGATCATCGGTGGTGTCAGCGGCATTCATCAGTTCGTGCGGATCGGTGCGCGCGCCTTTGTCGGCGGCTGCGCGGCTGTGCCGATGGATATCATTCCCTTCGCCTCGGCATTCGGCAACCACGCACGCCTGCGCGGGCTGAATATCGTCGGCCTCAAGCGGGCAGGCTTCAGCCGTGAAACCATCCAGTCGATGCGCGGGGCCTATCACGCGTTGTTTTTGGCTGAGGGGCAGCCGTTTCGCGCGCGTATTGACATGGTTGCCGCCCGGTATGCTGACTGCCCCGAGGTGGGCGCGATCATCGCGTTCCTACGCGCTGACGCCAACCGACCCATCCTGCCCGCCGCGCGCCATCTGCCTGAGGTTGACTAAAACTCAGCGCAGCGGCAAACCGCCCTCGCGTACCAGAAAATCGACAATCGCATCGATCCCGTCGCCGTGGCGCAACCGCGCCATCACGTAGGGCCGTGCCCCGCGCGCGTGTGCCGTGTCACTTTCCAGCAGTGCCAGATCAACGCCGACATGCGGCGCAAGGTCAGTCTTGTTGACCACCAGCAGATCCGATTTCACCACCCCCGGCCCGCGCTTGCGCGGAATGTCCTGCCCGGCGGCGGTGTCGATCACATAGAGTGTCAGGTCGGCCAGTTCGGGCGAAAAGGTCGCGGCCAGATTGTCGCCGCCGGATTCGATTAATATGAGGTCGAGATCAGGAAAGGCGCTGCGCAATTCGGCCACGGCGGCGAGGTTGATCGAGGCATCCTCGCGGATCGCAGTATGCGGGCAGCCGCCGGTCTCAACCCCGCGGATGCGGTCCGCAGGCAAGACCTGCGCGCGCATCAGATACTCGGCATCCTCGCGGGTGTAGATGTCATTGGTGATCACCGCCATCGAGCAGCGATGCGCAAGGGCGCGGGCCAGATGCTCGGTCAGCGTGGTCTTGCCCACGCCCACCGGGCCGCCGATGCCCACGCGCAGGGGTCCGGTATTTGTCATGTTCGAAACAGCCTTACGTCCTTGGTTTCATGGCGGATCGCCGCCAGATCGGCGGCAAGGGTGCTGCCGGCCAGTGCATCCAGCGTGCTGCGCGCAGTGCGGGTGGCGATGTCAGCAATAATCGGCGCAAGCCGCGCCAGCACGCCCTGCCCCGCCGTCTGGCCCAGCGGCACATGCCGCACGGCGATGGTGACAAGATTGGCGGTGAAGCCTTGAACGAACAGCGCAACCACCTGTTCAGGGGGCAGACCAAGGGGCGCAGCGGCCTCACCCACAGCCACTGGCAGCGCGCGCGCAGGCAGGTTGCGCCCGCTCACCGCAGCGACCGTGCGGGCGAATGCCGCGCCCTGTTCCAGCGTTTCCTGCAACCGCTCGGCCCCCGGCTGAAGGGCGCGGGCCGTGGCGTCGAGCGCGTCAAGGTCTGCACCCGGGTTCAGCGCCTGCACCAGCAACACCGCATCCTGCCAGCCCGCGCCATAGCGCAGCACATCGGCCAACCACAGCTCCAACGAAGGGGCATCGGTGACAACGCCATCATGAATCACCTGCTCCAACCCGTGGGAATAGGCGAACGCCCCGGTCGGAAAGCCGGGTGACAGCCATTGCGTGAGGGTCAGAAGCGGGGTCATTCAGGGGTGAGCGTGTTTGTGGTCATGACCATGATCATGCCCCATCGTGCGGCCATGGCCATAGGCCCCGCCCTCGGGCGTGAAGGGGGCGGTTGCCGGTGCGACCTGCGCGCCTAAGCGACGCAGCATGCTTTCCAGCACATGATCGGCGCGGATCACCAGATGGTCATCACCGATCTGACAGGGCGTGTGGCGGTTGCCGATATGCCAGGCCAGCCGCGCCAGATCCCCGCGCACCACCAGAACCGCCTCGGCCGCGGCGCGCACGGCTATGGTGCGCCCGTCATCCAGCGCGAAAGCGTCGCCATCACCCAGGCTGACGGTTTCCGGCAGATCGACCAGAAAGCTCTCGCCCCCTTGAGCGCGCAACCGTTTGCGGCGCAGAAAGCGGCTTTCATAGTCCAGCAGCACAGTATCGGCGGCCACTGACCAGCTTCCCGCCGGGTGGATGGCGATGGCGGTGGCCGTGGCAGTTGTGGTGGTGGTGCTCATGCGAGGGCTCCTTTCAGGCACAAAAACAAAAGCCCGCCCGGCAGCCAGATGCTGCCGGACGGGCCAGAAAAATGCCGGGCGTGGAGTTCAGCAGCCCAGACGGTCGCGGAACACGTAATGCACGATCCGGTCGCGCGAGATGCCGCGTTCCTCCAGCTGTGCATCGCTCAGCGAATTGAGATATTCGATTTCGACAGTGCGCGAGCGGGCTTCGAGGTAAGCGTTGAAACCTTGCCCGATGTTGGCAAACAGGCGATCGATCTGTGCACGCAGATCGGGGCCGATCTCGGATTTGGATACATATGCCATTGGAAACCCTTTCCTTTGAAGGTTTCCTCCCATGCCTACCAATATAGGGCACTGATGCTGACTTAACTACCCGCAATGCCGCAACGCAGCATTGCGCAAGGGACATGGCTTTGGTGCCCATCGAGCAGGCAGAAAAAGCGGCATCTGCGGTGTATTTTATCGCAACTCGCACGAAACCCCCTCAATACAGGAAATACCGCTGCGCCAAGGGCAGTTCACTGGCCGGTTCGCAGGTCAGCAACACACCGTCGGCGCGCACCTCATAGGTTTCCGGGTCCACCTCGATCTGCGGTGTGGCGCTGTTGTGCACCATATCGGCCTTGGTGATTCCCCGGCAGCCTTCTACCGCCAGCGTGTCGCGCGCCAGCCCCAGCTGCGCGCCCACGCCATCGGCCTGCGCACTTGCACTGACGAATGTCACCGCAGAGCGTTCAACCGCCCGGCCCATCGCGCCGAACATGGGCCGCGAATAGACCGGCTGCGGCGTGGGGATCGAGGCGTTGGGGTCACCCATCTGCGCCAGCACGATGGAGCCGCCCATAAGCACCATCTCGGGCTTGGCACCAAAGAAGGCAGGCGACCACAGCACCAGATCGGCGCGCTTGCCCTCTGCGATTGAGCCGATATGGCGCGAAATGCCATGCACGATGGCCGGGTTGATGGTGTATTTGGCGATGTAGCGTTTGACGCGGGCGTTGTCGTTGTCGCCCTGCTCTTCCGGCAGCCGCCCGCGCTGCACCTTCATCTTATGCGCGGTCTGCCATGTGCGGGTGATCACCTCGCCCACCCGCCCCATCGCCTGACTGTCCGAGGCCATGACCGAGAACGCGCCCATGTCGTGCAGAATATCCTCGGCAGCGATGGTTTCCCGCCGGATGCGCGATTCGGCAAAGGCCACATCCTCGGGCACCTTGCGATCAAGGTGGTGGCAGACCATCAGCATATCGAGGTGCTCTTCGATGGTGTTGACCGTGTAGGGCATGGTGGGGTTGGTCGACGATGGCAGGATGTTCTGGCTCGATACCACCTTGATGATATCAGGCGCATGGCCGCCACCCGCGCCCTCGGTGTGAAAGGCGTGGATCGTGCGGCCCTTGATCGCGGCCAGCGTGTTCTCCACAAAGCCGGATTCATTCAGCGTGTCAGTATGGATCATCACCTGAATATCCATCGCCTCGGCGACGCTCAGGCAGCAGTCGATGGCGGCAGGTGTGGTGCCCCAATCCTCATGCAGCTTCAGCGCGGCGGCACCGGCGCGCACCTGTTCCTCAAGTGCAGCGGGCAGGCTGGCGTTGCCCTTGCCCGCGAAGGCAAGGTTCATCGGCAGGCTGTCAGTCGCCTGAAGCATACGCGCAATATGCCACGGACCCGGCGTGCAGGTGGTGGCCAGCGTGCCATGCGCGGGGCCGGTGCCGCCGCCCAGCATGGTGGTCAGGCCCGAATGCAGCGCATCCTCGATCTGCTGGGGGCAGATGAAATGGATATGCGCATCGAACCCGCCTGCAGTCAGGATTTTCCCCTCGCCCGCAATGATCTCGGTGCCGGGGCCGATGATGACATCGACACCCGGTTGGGTATCGGGGTTGCCTGCCTTGCCGATCTTCGCAATCCGCCCGTCACGCAGGCCGACATCGGCCTTGTAGATGCCGGAGTGATCGACAATCAGCGCATTGGTGATGACCGTGTCCATGGCCCCCTCGGCGCGGGTGATCTGGCTCTGGCCCATGCCATCACGGATCACCTTGCCGCCGCCGAACTTGACCTCCTCGCCATAGCGCGGTGCATTGCCACCGATGCCCGCGCGCTCAGTGATCAGATCGCGTTCAACCTCGATGATCAGATCGGTGTCGCCCAGCCGCAGCCGGTCGCCCGTGGTGGGGCCATACATATCGGCATAGGCAGCGCGGGTGATGGTGTAGGGCATGGATAGGTTCCTTATGCTACCGGGCGCAGATCACAGATCCCCCATGACCTGCGCGTTGAACCCATAGACCCGCCGCGCGCCGCCCAGCGGTACCAGCGAGACCTCACGCTTCTGGCCCGGCTCGAACCGCACGGCGGTACCGGCGGGGATATCAAGGCGCTGGCCACGCGCGGCCTCGCGGTCAAACTCCAGCCCGGGGTTGGATTCGGCGAAATGGTAATGCGAGCCCACCTGCACCGGGCGGTCACCGGTATTGGCGACCATCAGCACCGTGACCGGCGCGCCCGCGTTGAGGATGTGTTCGCCCGCAGCAGGCAGGAGTTCACCGGGAATCATCGGCTTACACAAAGGCCAGCGCGACGCCCGCCAGCGCCACACCCGCCCCCATCACCCGCGCGGCCCGCAAACCAAACCCGCCCAGCCCGATACCCGCCAGATGCAACCCGCCGGTGGCCAGCACAAAGCCCGCCGCATAGGCCCCGCTGCCCGGCCCTTCCAACCCATGCGCCACGCCATGCGCCGCGCCAAAGACCGCCAGCGCCAGCGCCGCCACCCACAAGGGGGCCTTGAACGCGATGCCCGCCGCCGCGCCAATAATGATGACCGAGGCCAGGATCGTGTGTTCGGTCAGCGCGAAATCCACCCCCTGCGCACCCAACAGGCCGCCTACCAGCATCGCCGCCATAAAGGTCAGCGGGTAGACATAGAGCGCCCGCCCGCCGCTGATCACCGCCCAAAGGCCCACCGCCAGCATGGCCAACAAATGATCAGCACCCAACAGCGGGTGCAGAATCCCATGGACAAAGCCATCCTCAGGCCCATGACCGGGATGGGCCATCAAGGGCGAAGGCAACAACAAAAGAAGGGGGAGCAAGCGGCGCATGGCAATACCTCAGCGGATCGGATGATGAACGGTGACAAGTTTGGTGCCGTCAGGGAACGTGGCCTCGACCTGCACGGTGTGGATCATCTCGGGGATGCCGGGCATGCACTGATCAGCCGTGATCACATGCGCGCCCGCCTCCATCAGATCGGCGACAGTGCGGCCAGACCGCGCGCCCTCGACCACGAAATCCGTGATCAGGGCGATGGCCTCGGGGTGGTTGAGGGCCACGCCGCGGGCCAGCCGGTTGCGCGCCACCATGGCGGCAAGGCTGATCAGCAGTTTATCTTTCTCACGCGGGGTCAGGTTCATGCGGCAACCTCCTGCATTTGCCAGACACGCGGCAGCGGCGCGCGGCGCAACACGGCAAGCAGCCGCGCGATCTGGCGGCGCAGCGGCCAGCCGTCACCGGCCATGAGCCGCACCACCAGCTTGCCATCAAAGGCCGAGGCACCGCCCTGCACCCCCGGCTCGTTCAACGCGGCGCGCGCAGGGGCCAGCGCGCCTTCGCTGCCCTGCCCCACCAGCACCAGACTGGCGATCGCGCGCGCGCCGTCCAGCACCGCCGCCCCCGCGCCCAGCCGCTCATCATCCAGCAACAACGGCTCCAGAAACACCGGGCGGCTTTTGCGCAGTATCTGGCGGGTGTCGCGGAAATGGGTGCGGGTGACGGTTTCGCCCATCGCGGCACGGCCCAGAATCACAGCCTCAAGCGACAGGCAACTGGCACCCATGCCCAGCGAAATGGTGCTGCGCCGTTCCGCCGCACTGCCATCAAACAGGATGGTTTCCTGCGGCAGCCAGTCCAGATGCCCGCCCGCGCCGACCTCGAAGCGCAGATCGATCCGCGCAACCCCCTCGTTGGCGCGATAGATCCGCTCAGCCGTCTGGGTGGTGGCAACCGCGCGCACCCCGTCGCTCAGATCAAGCCCGTAGCGCAGCTTGTCGCCGCCGGTCAGCCCGCCCGCAGTATTGAGAAACACCACCTCCGGCCCCGGCAGGATGATCGCCTTGGCCGCCCCCTGCTGGCGCAGGTCGCGCAGCTTTGCCTTGCCGGAACGCAGGCCAAACCCCACAAAGGCATCTCCCCGGGTGCGCTGATGTCCGGTGGTGATCGCGGCGGCATGCATGCGGCTCTCCTTTGTGCCAAGCACAAACGGGTGCGCGATGCGGCTGCAATGCATTTCCGGCGACACGCGGCCCCGGGCCTCCGCCTGCATTAAAATTGAGCAAAATCACAACTGCCGCGCCCGATTCACGGGCGAATGCCGAAAATTCCAGCGCACCCGCCTCACGCAGCCTGCCAACAGAAGTGGCAAGGCAAGTCTGCGGTTGGGCAGCCCCGGTGAACGAAGGGGCGGCAGGTTAACACAGCCCGGGGCTTGTAACGGGGCGCCCCGGCCAACGCTGCGTCGACCGGGTCAGCCCCAGATCAACCAAAGCGCCATGACCGGCCCCGCGCCCGAGAGCGTCCAGAACACGTCTGACGGCTCTATCGTGCCGGTGCCACGGCCATTCAGGGCTTCCTTGCCCAGCCCGGCCAGAGCCGCAGCCAGAACGCCCCACAGGCCCCAGGAAGGTACGGCCATAAGCAGGGCCGAAAGTGCCACCAATGTGGCGACAGCGGACCCGGCAAAGTGGTGCAGAATGCGGTCAGTTCTCATGGGGTCACTCCGTGCAGATATTCTCGGTGCGATGCATCCGATTTTCCCCGCAACCAGTCGATTCGTTGCAGGCAGGAGCGGATACCGGGCAACTCCTGTCTCTGCTCGAAAATAGGCATTGCGTGTAACGACCATGTGTCGTGCTGCACCTCTTCTCGAAATAAGCTGGTGGCCTGTACCCATCGGCAAGACAACAATAATGAATCTTGTGATCAGCGCAGAACACGAAAAACCGCGTGCTGCAGTTTCCAGATTCCACGAAAATCTGTGTGAATTCAATGTCATTTCAGAGAAATTGGCGCACCCAAGAGGATTCGAACCTCTGACCTCTGCCTTCGGAGGGCAGCGCTCTATCCAGCTGAGCTATGGGTGCGTCTTGCGCCAAGTCTATACCTGCCGACGCGCGGTGCCGCAACGACGAATTTGGGGCCGGTCAGGCAAAGAGTTCGTGACAAAACTCCAGCCCCGCGACCAGCGCATCCACCTCGGCCTCGGTGTTATACATCGCAAATGACGCTCGGCACGAGGCGTTGAGGCCCAGATGATCCATCAGCGGCGCGGCGCAATGCTGGCCCGCGCGCACGGCCACGCCTTTCTTGTCCAGCACCGTAGAGATGTCATGCGCATGCGCGCCTGAGGACATGGTGAACGAAAAGATCGCCCCCTTGCCCGGTGCATCGCCCTGAAGTTGCAGCCAGTTCAGGCCTTTCAGCCGTTCATGCGCGTAAGCCCCCAGCCGCCGCTCATGGGCTGCGATATTCTCCATCCCCAGCGCCATCAGGTATTCCAGCGCCACGCCCATGCCGATCTGCTGCACAATTCCGGGCGTTCCGGCTTCGAATTTATGGGGCGGGTCATTGTAGGTGACAGTGTCGCGCGTAACCTCGCGGATCATGTCGCCGCCGCCGATGAACGGCCGCATCTCGGCCTGGCGTTCGCGCCGGATATAGATCGCGCCCGAGCCCGAGGGGCCGTAAAGCTTGTGCCCGGTGATCGCGTAGAAATCGACCCCCAGCGCCTGCATATCGACCGGCATATGCACCGCCGCCTGGCTGCCATCGGCCAGCACCGGCACGCCGCGCGCATGCGCGCCCTCGGTAACGGTGCGGATATCCACAACCGTGCCCAGCACATTCGACATATGCGTCAGCGCCACCAGCTTCGTGCGCTCGGTGATCGCATCCAGCACGGCCTGCGGATCAAGAGAGCCGTCGGGCGCGGTCTCTACCCAGACCAGTTTCACGCCCTGGCGTTCGCGCAGGAAATGCCAGGGCACGATATTGGCGTGATGCTCCATGACCGACAGCACGATCTCATCGCCCGCTTGCATGCGCGGCGCGGCCCAGCCGTAGGAGACCAGGTTGATCCCCTCGGTCGTGCCCGAGGTGAAAAGAATCTCATCCTCATGAGCGGCGTTCAAAAACCGCTGCACGGTGGCGCGCACGGCCTCATACTTGTCAGTGGCGAGGTTGGACAGGTAGTGCAGGCCACGGTGAACATTGGCGTATTCATGACTATAGGCGCGCGAGACAGCATCGATCACCACCTGTGGCTTCTGCGCCGAGGCACCGTTGTCCAGATAGACCAGCGGTTTGCCGTTGACCTGCCGCGACAGGATCGGAAAATCGCCGCGGACAGCATCGACATCAAACATCGCCCATCTCCGGCAGCTCAAAGCCCAGAAAGATCAGCACGAACGACATGATGAACGCCGCCACAAACAGCGTGCCCAGCGTGCCCAGAAGCACCGTGAAGCGCGACTGGAAACCGTGCAGCGTGCAGACAAAGCCACTGAGCATCCAGAAAAACAGCGCCACCGCCGCCACCATGATCAACCCGCCCAGCGGCGGGATCGCCACCATGACGACAAGCTGGATCAACTGTATCCCGGTCATCAGAAGTTGCAGCCATGCGACAAGTAACAGCGCATCCTCAAACCGCCCGTGCCCGCCGAACATGCGCCCGACAGTGGTGGCCAGAATGACGGCGGCAATGTTCATGCCGCCCTGCACCAGCGTGGCCACGAAGGGGCTGGGCAGATCACCCGCGCGCCCGGACATGACCGGCAGCAAATAGGCCAGCACCACACCCAGCGTGACGGCAAAACCCATTATGAGCCAGCGTGCGGCCACCGGGGGGTTGAGGCCCAGAACAGCGGCTGCGCCCTTTTCGGGCTCGGTTATCGACAGGCGCACCAGCGCTTTGACATCAATGACATTCATGTCGAACCCTTACGCCTCTGCTCTGTCCGCTTCAAGCGCCGCGCCAAGGCCCGCGACCAGGATCACCAGAAAAGCCGCGATTACCGCCAGCCCTGACACCAGCGCAAGAATCCCCGGCCCCACCAGCGCCACCAGCGCCCCCTGCATCAGCACCAGCGGGCTGACCGCCAGAAGCGCCCAGAACAGCGCCAACCGCGCCGCGAACGGGTCGGTGCCGCGACGGATCAGCCGCAGCACCAGTCCCAGTAGCGCACCAATCCCATAAAAGAAAAGCGGCGCCACGAACAGCCAGCCAAACAGCGCGCCCGCCATCAGCGCCTGAAGCGGCACCTCGTCCGACAAATGGGCCTGCCGCGCCAGCCGTGGCCATTGCGCCACGAAGATCAGCGCACAGGCGATCGTCAGATAGATCAGCGCTGACCCCTCGCGCCTGGAATGGGCGAGGCGCTCGCGCAGCACCACGCGGGGCGCGCGGTAGCTGCGCAGGATATCGCCGCTCAGGGCCATCGCACTCTCCGTCCGCGCCGGTTACGCTTTGTGCCGGTTGACCCAGCCTGCCAGCCGAACGCGAATTTCCTCGGCCAGTTCCTCGCTGGCGATCTCGTCCACCGCCTCGGCAAGGAAGGCCAGAACCAGCAAGCCTTGCGCCTCGGCCTCGGGCATGCCGCGTGAGCGCAGGTAGAACAGCTGATCAGGGTCCAGCTCGCCGGATGTGGACCCGTGCGAGCATTTCACGTCATCGGCGTAGATCTCCAGCTCTGGCTTGGCCAGAAACTGGCTGTTGTCGCCAAGCAGCAGCGCTTGGCTGATCTGATAGCCATCGGTCAGCTGGGCAATCTGTTTCACCAGAATCTTGCCCTGAAACACGCTCACCGCCCCGTTGTGCAGCACCTTCTTGAACACCTGACGGCTTTCGCAATCGGGTGCGGCATGGGTTATGAACACCGTGTCATCGTGATGAAACGCCCCGTCACCCATCGCCGCCCCGGCGACATGGGCCGAACCGCCCTTGCCGTTGAGCCAGATCACCGCCTCGTTGCGCAAAACCGCGCCGTTGGCGGACATGGTGAAAGACTTGAACACGCTTTTCTCGCCCAGCCGGGCAAACAGATGGGTGATGCCGCTGCGCTCATGGTCGCGGCCCTGCGCACGCACATGGTGCAGCGTAGCACCGTCGGCGATGCAGGCCTCCAGATCGATGCTGAATCGCGCCGCCACCGGGCCATTTTCCAGAAGCGTCATCTCGGCGCCGGGCTCCAGCCGGATGACGTGGTGCAGAACTGCGTCGGCTGTCTCAGACTTGCGGCGGTAGACGATTGAGACGGGTTTCGACGGCTTGCCGGTCACCCGGATCAGCACGCCATCACTGGCCAATGCGGTGTTGCGCACCGCCATCGGGCGCGCGACGGGGGACTGCCCCTCAGTCTCGATTGCGCCGTAAAGGTCCTGCGCCCAATGGATATCGCGCTGCCCGGCGTCGGCCAGCCGCGAGATTTCGATCCCCTCAAGCGCCAGAACATCCGAGGCCTGCGCATCGAACACGCCATCGACAAAAACCAGTTTCAGCCGGTCGATACCGTCAAAAACGGCGCTCTCGTCGGTGATCTGAAACACCTTGGCGGGCGTGACTGTCGCCCCGGACAGCCGCGCCGGGTCGGTATAGCGCCAGTATTCGTCCCGCTTTTCAGGCAGGCCCATGGCCTTGAGGCGCAAAAGGGCATTTTCACGCGCACGCCTCAGCCAGCCGCTGCTTGCGGGCAGTTCCAGCCCCGCAAGCTGCGCCTCGGTCGCGGCCAGTTTCGCCTGAAACCGCGCCGCGCGCGTCCCTGCTCTGGCCTGCGCGCTCATGCCTGCACCTCGGCCAGGATATCGGCATAGCCGTTCTGCTCAACCTCCAGCGCCAGTTCCGGCCCGCCGGATTTGATGATGCGGCCCTCGGACATGATGTGCACGACATCGGGTTTGATATGGTCCAGCAGGCGCTGGTAATGGGTGATGACCAGAAAGCCGCGCCCGGTGCTGCGCAGCGCATTCACGCCATCGGCCACCAGCTTCATCGCATCGACATCAAGGCCCGAGTCGGTTTCATCGAGGATGCACATCCGCGGCTCCAGCATGGCCATCTGAAGGATCTCGTTGCGCTTTTTCTCACCGCCCGAGAAGCCCACATTGACCGGACGCTTCAGCATCTCGGCGTCGATCTTCAGATCTTTGGCCTTGGCGCGGATTGCCTTGAGGAAATCGCCCGAGGACATTTCATCTTCGCCACGCGCCTTGCGCTGCGCGTTCACGGCGGTGCGCAGGAAGGTCATGTTGCCCACGCCCGGAATTTCGACCGGATACTGAAACGCCAGAAACATGCCCGCCGCCGCGCGCTCTTCGGGTTCCATGTCCAGCAATTCCGCGCCTTCCAGCTTCGCCGAGCCGTCGGTGACCTCATAGCCCTCGCGCCCTGCCAGCACATAGGCCAGCGTCGATTTGCCCGAGCCGTTGGGGCCCATGATCGCATGCACCTTGCCCGCTTCCACGGTCAGGTCCACACCCTTGAGGATCGCTTTGTCCTCTTCTTCCAGCTTGACGTGCAGGTTCTTGATTTCCAGCATATTCTTCATTCCCGTAAACTGCGCTCAGGGGCGCATGATCAATTTCGCCGATATATGGCTGATGATGGTGGCCGCGACGGCTGCAAATGCCGCCATGACGCGCCCGCCGGGTGACCAGATCGGATAGGTGAGCGACATCATCACCACCACACCGATCGCCACCAGAAGCACATAGCGCGGGCGCGGTTCGGCGGCGCTCAGAAGCCATTTCCAGTTCATCCGCGCACCCCCACGCCCGCCAGGCTCAACACTCTCTGGTCCAACATTTCTCTGACACCCGTCATTTTTGCTGACGCGTCATCAGCCAGGCTGTCACAACCCAGTACACACCTGAGGCGATCAGGATTGTCGCCGCCCGCGTGGTCAGTTCGACACTCCGCCCCAGCATGGCGTCAAGGCCAAAGGCGATCACCACAAAGACCAGCGCAAAAAACACCGCCCGGCGCCAAGTCAGGGCAAGGGCCGCAGTCATGCTCATCCAACCGACCCTTCCAGCGAGATGGCGACAAGTGCCTGCGCTTCCATGGCAAACTCCATCGGCAGCGCCTGCAACACCTCACGGCAGAAGCCGTTGACCACCAGCGCCACGGCCTCTTCCTCATCCATGCCGCGCGAGCGGCAATAGAACAGCTGATCGTCGTCAACCTTCGAGGTCGTGGCCTCATGCTCGACACGGCTGGAAGAGTTCTTCACCTCGATATACGGCACCGTATGCGCGCCGCACTGGTCGCCGATCAAGAGGCTGTCGCACTGGGTGTAGTTGCGGCTGTCGGTGGCCTTGGGGTGCATGCTGACCAGCCCGCGATAGGTATTCTGGGCATGGCCTGCGCTGATCCCCTTGGAGACAATGCGCGAGCGTGAATTCTTGCCCAGATGGATCATCTTGGTGCCGGTATCGGCCTGCTGCCAGTTGTTGGTGATGGCGATGGAATAGAACTCGCCCGAGGTTTCCTCGCCGCGCAGGATGCACGAGGGGTATTTCCAGGTGATCGCCGAGCCGGTTTCGACCTGCGTCCACATCACCTTGGCACGAGCCTCGCGGCAATCGGCACGTTTGGTGACAAAGTTGTAGATGCCGCCCTTGCCGTCCTCATCGCCCGGATACCAGTTCTGCACGGTCGAATACTTGACCTCGGCATCCTCCAGCACCACGATTTCCACCACCGCCGCATGCAGCTGGGCAATATCGCGCTTGGGGGCAGTGCAGCCCTCAAGGTAACTTACATAAGCACCTTTTTCGGCAATAATAAGCGTGCGCTCGAACTGACCCGTATTTTCGGCATTGATGCGGAAATAGGTGCTCAGCTCCATCGGGCAGCGAGTCCCTTCGGGCACATAGACGAACGAGCCATCCGAGAACACGGCGCTGTTCAGCGTGGCGAAATAGTTGTCGCTGACCGGAACGACCGAGCCGAGGTATTTCTTCACCAGTTCCGGGTGCTCGCGGATCGCTTCCGAGATCGAGCAGAAGATCACCCCCGCCTTGGCCAGTTCATCCTTGAAGGTGGTGCCCAGACTGACGGAATCAAACACCGCATCCACAGCGACACGACGCTCAGGGTCCTGCTCGCCGTCGGCACCTTCGACCCCGGCCAGAACCATCTGTTCCTTCAGCGGAATGCCCAGCTTCTTGTAGGTGGCCAGCAGCTTGGGGTCCACGTCATCAAGCGATTTCGGCTTCTCAATCATGCTTGTGGGGCGAGCGTAGTAATACTGGTCCTGATAGTCGATCTCGGGGATGTTCAGCATCGCCCAGTCAGGGCTTTCCATTGACTGCCAGCGCCGGAACGCGCCCAGACGCCATTCCAGCATCCATTCCGGTTCGCCGTTCTTCTCCGAGATCAGGCGGACGATATCTTCGTTCAGGCCCTTGGGCGCGAACTCCATCTCGATATCGGTTTCCCAGCCGTGTTTGTACTTGCCAGCCATGGACTGCACGGTTTCGACCGTTTCGCGGTCCACGCCTTCGCGGATATCCATCGTGTTGTCCAAAGCAACCATGTTCATCTTCCCGTTTAATTCCGTTTCGTTGCGGGGGTTGCCCGCCTTTCAACTCTCATTTCAGCCGGGCGCGCGCCCGTTTCCACGCTGCCGTATAGACCCCGGCAAAGCGCAAGGCATCCTCGCGCGTTATCCCCGGGCCGATCGACACCCGCAGCGCCGACCCCGCCGCCACTGCATCCAGACCCATGGCGCGCAGCACGCCGCTGGCCGCCACCTTGCCCGACGAACAGGCCGATCCGGCCGAAACCGCAAAGCCCGCAAGGTCCATTGACATCACCTGCGTCTCACCCTTCCAGCCGGGCGTGACAAGGCACAACGTGTTGGGCAGACGAGGCTGGCCCTTGCCGATTGACATAATCCCTGCGCAATCGGCTTCCAGTGCTTGTTCCAGACAATTTCGGATCTCGGCAACCGCGTCCCAGACACCATCGGCAAGATCGCGCGCAGCCGCCTCGGCAGCCGCACCGAAGCCGGCAATGCCGATCACATTCTCGGTGCCGGCACGCCGCCCCATCTCTTGCCCGCCGCCACGAATCTGCGCGCTCACATCCAGCCCCTGACGCAGCGCCAGCGCGCCCACGCCACGCGGCCCGCCCAGCTTGTGCGCCGACACCAGCCCCATCGTGCAACCCAGCCAGTTGAAGGCCACGGGCAGCTTGCCGAAACCCTGCGTCAGGTCTGACACCGCCAACCCCTCGGGCAAGTCCTGCACCACGCCGGTTTCCGAATTGGCCAGTTGCAGCGCGGTTTGCGCGGGGTTTGCCACCGTCACGCGGCCCTGCGTATCAACTGGCAGATCGGCCGCGCACCACGCTGACACCGCGTCATGCTCGATGGCCGCACAGTGCAACCCGCGCCCGGCACAGGCCAGCGCCGCAGCCTCGGTCGCGCCCGAGGTAAAGACGATATCCGCCCCCTCAGCGCCCAAAGCCGCCGCAACCTGCGCGCGCGCACGCTCGATCAGCGCGCGCACTGCCCGGCCCTCGGCATGGATGGAACTGGCGTTGCCGGTGACATCCATGGCCGCAATCATCGCCGCGCGTGCCTCAGGCCGCAGCGGGGCCGAGGCGTTCCAGTCCAGATACGCCCTCGCGTTCATCCGGCCACCCGAAACAACCCCGGCACCGCCGGGCAAGGCTTCAGCCCGTTTCCGGCGACATCGGCCAGCGTGGTCTGGTGCAGGAAAACGTAGACCTGCGCTGACAGGCTTTCCCACAACCGGTTGGTCATGGATTGCGCCTGACTGCCTGATATCGCGCCCGAGGCCCCTGCCCCCATTTCCATGGCTGACACGCTTTCCTCGACCGCCTCAAGCACTTCGGAGATGCGGATATCGGCGGCGGCACGGGCCAGCCGGTAGCCACCCCCGGGCCCGCGCACCGATTCGACCAGCCCGGCGCGGCGCAGCTTGACGAACAGCTGCTCCAGATAGGCAAGCGACACGCCCTGACGCTTGGCAATCTCTGCCAACGAGACATGCCGTCCGTCCTGCCCTTTGAGGATAAGCGCCAGATCGACCATCGCCACCATCGCATAGCGGCCTTTTGTCGAAAGTTTCATGACCAACCCCGCCTTTTAAGGCACATAAAGAGAAGAAGCACACCAAACACATTGACGCGCGACCGGGTGTTGCTTAACTGCTATCCCGCGCCCGCCGGCTCCGCCTCGGTCTCCGATGCGGTAATTTAGAAACGTTCTAGGTTATCCGACTTCTTGAGTCAACCATTCCGCCGGATATCCTGACTGACGCCGATTCTGCAAAGGTTGCCCGATGCCCGAAGTGATTTTTCCTGGACCCGAAGGCCGACTGGAAGGTCGCTACCATCCCCAGCCCAACCGCGATGCCCCCATTGCCATCGTCCTTCATCCGCACCCGCAGTTCGGCGGGACGATGAACAACAAGGTGGTCTACAACCTGCATTACGCCTTCCATGCGCTGGGATTTTCAGTGCTGCGGTTCAATTTCCGCGGGGTCGGGCGCAGTCAGGGTGAATACAGCGGCGGTGATGGCGAACTGGCCGATGCCGCAGCGGCACTTGATTACCTGCAGGCCATGAACCAGAACGCGCGCCACTGCTGGGTCGCGGGGTTCAGCTTTGGCGCCTGGATCGGCATGCAGTTGCTGATGCGCCGCCCCGATATCACCGGCTTCATCTCGGTCGCCCCGGATGCTGCGCGCTATGACTTCAGCTTCCTTGCGCCCTGCCCGGCCTCAGGGCTGGTGATCAACGGCACCGGCGACCGCATTGCGCCGCCGCGTGACACCCATACGCTGGTCAACAAGCTGCATGAGCAGAAGGGCATCACCATCACCCATACCGAGATCGAGGGGGCTGATCACTTCTTCCGCGACGAAGAGGCCCATATGAACCCGATGATCACCCATGTGAGCGACTATGTCCGCCGCCGCCTGACCGAGGTCACTCGCTGACATCATTGCGGGTGTCATCTGTTGGCAGGGCCGCGCGGGGGTCATTGCCAGCAGCCCCGGCCACCGCGCCGGAAATACCTCGGTCTTGTCAACAATCCAGCCCAACTTCGCCCGCATTATGCCCGTATTGGCAACGATGACGGTTCTCGTGGCGCAATCCCGGTTTTTCCGCCGGGCCGCTGCGAGAACAGTAAACCGTTTCGCCATAGAGTGCGTAGCATTGCCGGAGTTGCCTGATGAGAACCATGCGCCCCATGACCGTTGACAACACCAAAGACACTCGCGGCGGCTGGATGGCCACGCCCTCTGACAGCGACAGCGCGCAGATAACCGCCTGCACGCTGCGCACCGGAATTCTGAAGCATCTGGAATATTCGCAGGCCAAGGATCTGGATCATGCCAGTCTCTTTGACATGCGCATGGCGCTGACCCTGGCGATCCGCGACCAGGTGATCGAACCCTGGTTTCGCGCCACCCGTGCAGCCTATGCCGCGCGCTCAAAGCGGGTTTATTACCTGTCGATGGAGTTTCTGATAGGCCGCCTGCTGGAAGATGCGATCCTCAATCTGGGTCTTGGCGATGCCGCGCAGGAAGCGGTTGCAGGGCTTGGCCATGATTTCCGCGCAGTGCTGGATGACGAGCCCGACGCCGCGCTTGGCAATGGCGGGCTGGGGCGGCTGGCGGCCTGCTTTCTTGACAGCCTGTCCACCCTTGGCTGCCCCGCCTATGGCTATGGCATCCGCTATGAACACGGGCTGTTCCGGCAGGGCTTTCAGGACGGCCAGCAGATCGAAGAGGCCGAGGACTGGCTGCGCCAGCGCCATGGCTGGGAGTTTGAGCGGCCCGAGGCCGCCTTTCGCATCGGTTTTGGCGGTGAGGTCAGCGAGCAGGGCAAAACCGCCCTCTGGACCCCGTCCGACGCGGTGATCGCCAAGGCCCATGACACGCCGATCATCGGCTGGCAGGGCAAGTGGGCCAACACGCTGCGCCTGTGGGGGGCCGAGCCGATCCGCGCTTTTGACCTGACGGCCTTCAACAGCGGCGACTATGCCGGGGCGGCAGCACAGGAAGGGCTGGCGCGCACCATCAGCCGGGTGCTTTACCCCGACGACACCACCGAGCAAGGCAAGGAGCTGCGCCTCAAGCAGGAGTTTTTCTTCACCGCCGCCTCATTGCGCGACATCCTGCGCCGGTTCCTCAGCGAGGAAGCTGATTTGCGACAGCTGCCCACGCGCGTGGCAATTCAGATGAATGACACCCACCCGGCCATCGCCGGGCCGGAACTGGTGCGCCTGCTCCTTGACGAACATGGTCTGGATTTCGACACGGCGGTGGACACCGCGCGCGGCTGCCTGGCCTATACCAACCACACCCTCCTGCCCGAGGCGCTGGAACGCTGGCCCGAAACGCTGATGGCCCGCGTGCTGCCGCGCCACATGCAGCTGATCGAACGCATCGACGACCAGCACGCCCGCCAGAACCCCACGCGCCGCGCCACGGTGCTGGAGGATGGCGCGGTAAAGATGGGCGAACTGTCCTTCATCATGGCACACCGCGTGAACGGGGTCTCGGCGCTGCATACCGATCTGGTGAAATCGACCGTCTTCGCCGATCTGCACCGCCTGCACCCTGAGCGGATTGTGAACCAGACAAATGGCGTAACCCCGCGCCGCTGGCTCAAGGGCGCGAACCCGGCGCTGGCCGCACTGATCACCGACACAATCGGCACCGGATGGGAAGATGATCTCGAACGCCTGAGCGAGCTGGAACCGGCCATCACCCAGCCGGACTTCTGCGCTGCCCTCGCTGCGGTCAAGGATGCCAACAAGGCGCGGCTGGCCGACTGGCTGGGCAAGACCACCGGCCAGACCATCGACCCGGGCGCGATGTTTGACACGCAGATCAAGCGCTTTCATGAATACAAGCGCCAGCATCTGAACATTCTGGAAACCATCGCCCTGTGGCAAGAGATGCGCGCCGATCCGGGCGGAAACTGGGCACCCCGGGTCAAGATCTACGGCGGCAAGGCCGCGCCGGGATATGTCATGGCAAAAGAGATCATTCACCTGATCAACGCCGTCGGCTCGGTGATCAATGCCGATCCGCGCACACGTGACCGGCTGCGCGTGGTCTATCCGGCAAATTACAACGTCAGCATGGCCGAAAAACTGATCCCGGCGACCGATCTGTCAGAACAGATTTCGACGGCGGGTAAGGAAGCCTCGGGCACCGGCAACATGAAGTTCGCGCTGAACGGCGCGCTGACCATCGGCACGCTGGACGGTGCGAATGTGGAGATCCGCGCGCTTGTGGGGGCAGAGAACTTCTTCCTCTTCGGCATGGATGCGGGCGAGGTGGTGGCGCGGCGCACAGCGCCCGACCACGCCGCACAGGCCATCGCCGCCAGCCCGCGCCTGCAAGCGGCGCTTGAGATGGTCGAATCGGGCGCCTTTTCAGGCGGGAACCGTGACACGTTCGCCGCGCTCTGCGCCAATCTGCGCGGGCATGACTATTTCACCGTCTGCGCCGATTTCGACAGCTACTGGGACGCGCAGCGCGAGGTTGACAGCGTCTGGGCAGACCGTGAGCGCTGGACGACAATGGCCGCGCACAACATCGCACGCTCGGGCTGGTTCAGCGCCGACCGGACGATCAAGGGCTATATGTCAGAGGTCTGGCAGATTGATCCGATGATCTGACCGCACCTTTCCAAAAGGCCCCGGCGCGCCAGGAGACGAACGCGCCGGGGGCATGAGCCCCGAAGTGCCGGGGCCCATGCAGGGGGAGGGACGGTTACTCGGCAGCCTTGGCCATCGGGTTGTTGGGGTGCGTTGTCCAGTTGCCGTATTCAGCCGGCACCACCTCGCCCGTGCGCTCATCCAGCGCACCCGGGGCCACCCGCTCCATGGTGATGCAGTTTTCCACCGGGCAGACGTTGACACAAAGGTTGCAGGCCACGCATTCATCATCCTTGACGGTGAACACGCGATCAGTCGACATGGCGATGGCCTGATGCGACGTATCCTCGCAGGCCGCAAAGCAGCGCCCGCAACTGATGCACAGGTCCTGATCAATCCGTGCCTTGGTGATGTAGTTCAGGTTCAGATACTGCCAGTCGGTGACATTGGGCACCGCGCGGCGCACCACCTGATCAGTTGCAGTAAAACCCTTCTCGTCCATCCACAGCGACAGCCCGGCGGTCAGTTCCTTGATGATGCCAAAACCATAGGTCATCGCCGCCGTGCAGACCTGCACATTGCCCGCCCCCAGCGCCATGAACTCGGCGGCATCGCGCCATGTCGTGATCCCGCCGATGCCAGAGATCGGCAGGTCCGCCGTTTCCGGGTTGCGGGCGATTTCAGCGACCATGTTCAGCGCAATGGGTTTCACCGCCGGGCCGCAATAGCCGCCATGAGTGCCCTTGCCATCGATCATCGGCTCGGGGCTGAAATCATCAAGATTGACCGAGGTGATCGAGTTGATCGTGTTGATCAGGCTCACCGCATCGGCCCCGCCCTTGAGCGCGGCCTCAGCCGGTTTGCGGATATCGGCGATATTGGGCGTCAGCTTGACGATGCAGGGCATGCGCGAGTGCTGCTTTACCCAGCGGGTCACCATTTCAATGTATTCCGGCACCTGCCCCACGGCCGAGCCCATGCCGCGCTCGGCCATGCCATGCGGGCAGCCGAAATTCAGCTCCACCCCGTCGGCCTCGGTGTCCTCGACATGTTTCAGGATCGCCTTCCAGCTTTCCTCATCGCAGGGCACCATCAGGCTGACGACCATCGCACGGTCTTTCCAGGCGCGTTTCACCTGCTTGATCTCGCGCAGATTGATCTCAAGCGGGCGGTCGGTGATCAACTCGATATTGTTGAGCCCCAGTAACCGCCGGTCCGCGCCCCAGATCGCGCCGTAGCGCGGGCCGTTGACATTGACCACCGGCGGCCCCTCGGAGCCAAGGGTTTTCCAGACCACCCCGCCCCAGCCCGCCTTGAAGGCGCGCACGACGTTGTATTCCTTGTCGGTCGGCGGGGCCGAGGCCAGCCAGAACGGGTTGGGCGATCTGATGCCGGCGAAAGTGCTTGCAAGATTGGCCATGGTTGTTGCCCTCGTATTTCTTCAGCGGTTAAGGCAGTCGGACGCAGTCGCGCCTTGCGGCAACCGTCGTGCGGTCCGAATGTGCCCGTCATTGTCAAACAATTCTAACGCCCCCGAGGCGCTTATGAAGAAGCCGTCACCGAAATCACTTTCTGGGTCGATAAAGCGGTTTGAAGCAATGACGCGCATTGAAACACGTCCAGACGATCCATCAAAGTACAACGTCTCGGCCACAACGTTCGTAGGTCCTTGGCGTACAAGATGGATGGCCGCCCGATATGAACCTTCCTGATCACACCACGTGCCAATGCTACTTGCTTCAGCAGGTTGCTCTCCGAACGCAAGGAAAATGGCGAATACCGCGATGACCGCAATGAACCTTTTCCTCATGTGTTCTCCCCAGTCAGCGCAGTGTGGATGTCTTCAGCCGCGTCGCGGCCCTGGGCGGTGGCGGTGACCGTCAGGTCCTCGCCGCCCGCTGCGCAATCGCCGCCCGCCCAGACGCCGGGCAGGCTGGTGCGCCCCTCCGCGCTGACCGCGATCTTGCCGCCCTCCAGCGCCAGTGCCTCGGGCACGCCTTCCAGCCGCTGGCCGATAGCCTTGAACAGCTGGTCCGCGCGCAGGCGGAAGGTTTCGCCGGTGGGTTCCAGCCCGGTTGGCCCGCTACGGGTATATCCAAACTCCACCTCGCGCACCGCGCCATTACCATGCACACTCAGTGGCATGGCGTTGGTGATGATCTTCACGCCCTCTTTCTGCGCATGATCCAACTCATAGTCTGAGGCCCCCATTGCGCCCCGGTCGCGCCGGTAAACCATGCTCACATGCTCGGCCCCCAGAAGGCGCGACTGCACGGCGGCATCAACAGCTGTCATCCCGCCGCCGATCACCACCACATGGCGGCCGATGGGCAGGGTGGACAGATCGGTTGTCTGGCGCAGCTCGGCGATGAAATCGACCGCATTGCGCACGCCGTCCCGGTCCTCACCGGGCGCGCGCAGGGCATTGACCCCGGCCAGCCCCATGCCCAGAAACACCGCGTCATAATCCTTGCGCAGTTCTTCCAGTGTGATCTCGCCGCCCAGTGACTTGCCGGTTTCAATTCGGATACCTCCGATACCCAAGAGCCAGTCAACCTCAGCCTGCGCGATGCCACCGGCGGCTTTGTAGGCGGCGATGCCATATTCGTTCAGCCCGCCGGGTTTGGGCCTTGCATCGAACACCACTACCTCATGGCCCCTTAAAGCCAACCGGTGCGCACAGGCCAGCCCCGCGGGCCCCGCGCCCACCACCGCGACCTGCTTGCCAGTTGGCGCGGCGCGGGTGAAGGGATGATCGTTGCGCTCCATCAACGCGTCGGTGGCGTAGCGTTGCAGGCGACCGATCTCGACCGGCTGCCCCTCGGCGATTTCGCGCACGCAGGCGCCTTCGCACAGCGTTTCCGTGGGGCAGACGCGGGCGCACATCGCGCCCATGATGTTCTGATCAAAGATGGTGCGCGCGGCGGCTTCGGGCTGGCCAGCCTGGATCTGGCGGATGAACAGCGGGATATCGATGGCCGTGGGACAGGCGGTGATGCAAGGCGCGTCATAGCAGAAATAGCAGCGGTCAGCTGCGACGCGCGCTTCGTGGTCATCAAAACACGGGTAAAGATCGCCGAAATTGCTGGCAAGCTGGTCAGTGTCTAGACGCGCAGGCACAATGCCATCGGTCTGCGGGCAGTTGGTCACGGGCTACCTCCGGGCGTTGGGTTGCTGGTGTTCTTGTTTTGCCCAAGCTTGCCACAGTTGGTATTTTTATCAACTGGTAAAATATATGCAGGCGCGGATTTAGCGGGTCGCAGCCGCTGAATGCCGCTTTTCTGCACATTTCCGCCCGGAAAAACAAAAAAAGGGGGCATGAGCCCCCCTTCTTCCCTCCCGTTGCGACAGTTCAGCGCAGAACGCTGCGCCCGGCGTATTCAGCCGCTTCACCCAGCATTTCCTCGATCCGGATCAGCTGGTTGTATTTCGCCAGCCGGTCAGAGCGCGCAAGCGAGCCGGTCTTAATCTGACCGCAGTTGGTGGCCACGGCCAGATCGGCGATGGTGGCATCCTCGGTCTCGCCCGAGCGGTGCGACATCACGCAGGTCATGCGGGCGCGGTGGGCCATATCGACGGCGGCCAGTGTCTCGGTCAGGGTGCCGATCTGGTTAACCTTGACCAGCAGCGAATTGCCGCAGCCGCGTTTAATGCCCTCGGCCAAACGCTTGGGATTGGTGACAAAAAGGTCATCGCCCACCAGCTGAACCTTGTTGCCCAACGCTTCGGTCAGCGCCTGCCAACCATCCCAGTCATCTTCCGCGCAGCCATCCTCGATCGACAGAATCGGATAATCGCGCACCAGATCGGCCAGATAAGTGACATTCTCATCACCAGTCAGGCTTTTCCCTTCACCTTCAAGGACATACTTGCCGTTCTTGTAGTATTCTGTCGCCGCACAATCGAGCGCCAGATAGATATCCTCACCCGGCCTGAAGCCTGCTTTCTCCACTGATTTCAGAATGAAATCAAGCGCCTCACGGGCAGAGCTGATGTTGGGCGCAAAGCCCCCCTCATCACCCACGCCGGTGGCCAACCCGGCCTGATGCAGTTCACTTTTCAGCACATGGAACACCTCGGCCCCCATGCGCACGGCCTCTGAGATGCTGCCCGCGCTGACGGGCATGATCATGAATTCCTGAATGTCGATCGGGTTGTCGGCATGCTCACCGCCGTTGATGATGTTCATCATCGGCACCGGCAGTATCCGCGCCGAAGTGCCGCCGATATAGCGATAAAGCGGCTGACCGCAGGCCTCGGCAGCGGCTTTGGCAACGGCCAGCGAGACGCCCAGGATGGCGTTGGCACCCAGCCGCGCCTTGTTCGGCGTGCCATCCAGTTCGATCATCGCCCGGTCAATCGCCACCTGTTCGGTGGCATCGCTGCCCACCAATGCCTCGGCGATCTCACCGTTGACGGCGGCGACGGCGTTCAGGACGCCCTTGCCCAGATAACGCGTCTTATCGCCGTCGCGCAGCTCCACCGCTTCATGCGCGCCGGTTGAGGCACCCGAGGGCACTGCGGCACGCCCCATTGTGCCGTCTTCGAGGATCACATCGACCTCAACAGTGGGGTTACCCCGGCTGTCGAGGATTTCGCGCCCGGTAATGTCAAGAATCGTGGTCATGGCAAGGCCCTGTTCTGGCGATGAATTGCCGCCTCTATAGCCTGCCGCGGACCACGGGAAAACCCCGCCCGCCCCGCAAGTGCCGGAATAACGCTAACGGCGCAGCATCGCGCGCTGCAACCGCAGTTGCCGCCAGAGCGTGTAGAGCCCCGCGCCCACCACCAGCGCAGAGCCTGCCAGCGTCATCGCATCGGGGATCTCGCCAAAGATCACAAAGCCGATCAGCATGGCAAAGATCAGCCGCGAATAGCGAAACGGCGTTGTCACCGCGATATCGCCCAGCCGTGTGGCGCTCACCAGCGCGGCATAGGCCAGAATGCCCGCCCCCAGCGCCGCCGCCAGCCAGCCCCACTGTGACGCTACAGGCATCACCGGGGCCGCACCCGCAGCCACCATCAGCAACAGCCCCGCCGGCGCCACCATGGCAAAGCCCCAGCCTGAGAGCTGAAGGCTGTGCACCCGCACCGGCACCCGCCGCGTCGCCAGATCGCGCGCCGAAAGCGCCAGCACCGCGATCACCGCCAGAAGCGACGCCGGGTCAAAATCAGCCGAGCCGGGACGCACGATCAGCACCACACCGGCAAAGCCGATCAGGATCGCACTCCAGCGCCGCCAGCCCACTGGCTCACCCAGAAAGAGCGCGGCCCCCAGCGTGACAACCAGCGGCATCGCCTGCAAGATTGCCGTGACCGCCGCCAGCGGTGCCAGCACAATCGCCATCACAAATGCGGCCGCGCCCAGCATTTCGGTCAGGTTGCGGACCAGCACCGCGCCGCGCAGGACCTCTGGCACAAACAGGCTGTAGCCGCGCCGATGCGCAATCAGTCCAAAGACCAGCGCGCCGCTCAGGCCGATCAGCACCATGATCTGCCCGACGGGCAGGCTTGCGGCGAGATACTTGATCACCGCGTCTTCAATGGCAAAGCCCGCCATCGCGGCGACCATCATCAGGCTTCCGCGCAGATTGTTCATCACATGCTCCGGGAGATTTGCCACCTCGTAGCGCGCCCGCCGGGCAGACGAAAGCCCCTCTGCGCGCCAGATGCCCCCCGCAGACCACACGCCATGATTGCGTGATTTGCACAAATCAGCTAAATTGCGCTGTCAAAAGTTGAAATGGGAAACATCAGGGCAAACGGAGGCCTGAGATGTGGAACCGTCTGCTGGATCGCTTTTTGCGCCGGTTCGTGCGCAAGGGGAGCCTGACACTGACCCTGCCCGATGGCCAGACCCGCATTTACGGCGATGGCAGCACACCGCAGGTCACTTTAACGCTGCATGACCCGGCCCTGCCTCGCAAACTGGTGATGGACCCTGACCTGGCCTTGGGTGAGGGTTATATGGATGGCCGACTGAGCGTCAGGAATGATGATGTCAACGCGCTGCTGGCATTGGCGTTGTCAAACCAGCGGGCGGGCCATATGCGTGGCTGGCAGGCGATGTTGATGCGCCTGCGCGCCCGGCTGCGCTTCCTGACACAGTTCAACCCAACCGGGCGCGCAAGGCGCAATGTGGCGCATCATTATGATCTTTCGGGCGAATTGTATGATCTGTTTCTTGATTCCGACCGCCAGTATTCATGCGCCTATTTCCGCAACCCCGACGACTCACTGGAGTTAGCGCAGGCCCGCAAGAAGGCCCATATCGCCGCCAAGCTGCGGCTGAAGCCGGGGATGCGGGTGCTTGATATTGGCTGCGGCTGGGGCGGAATGGCGCTGTCGCTGGCGCGTGACCATGGGGTGGAGGTGCTGGGCATCACGCTCTCGCAAGAGCAGTTGGCCACGGCCCGTGCGCGGGCGCGGGATGCGGGGCTTGACGGGCAGGTGCGATTTGGGCTGACCGACTACCGCGCTGTCACCGGCACCTTTGACCGCGTGGTGTCAGTGGGGATGTTCGAACATGTCGGCGCACCGCAGTTTCGCAGTTATTTCCGCACCTTGCGCAGCCATCTTGCGCCCGACGGGCTGGCGCTGATCCACACCATCGGGCGCAGCGCGCCGCCGGGCACAACCAGCCGCTGGATCACCAAGTACATTTTCCCCGGCGGCTATATTCCTGCCATGTCCGAGATCATGGCAGAGGTGGAACGCGAGCGGCTGGTGCCCTGCGATATCGAGGTCTGGCGGCTGCATTACGCCGAGACTCTGCGCCACTGGCATGCGCGCTTTATGGCCAATATCGACACGGCGCGCGCGCTTTACGATGATCGGTTCTGCCGGATGTGGCGCTACTATCTTGCGGCCTCGGAAGAAAGTTTTCGCCATGCGGGGCTGTGCGTGTTTCAGTTTCAGTTGGCCCACCATGTGGCCGCCGCACCGATCACGCGCGATTATCTCTATGCGGATCGGTCTAATCAGGCACCCGCCGCCGACCCCGTCCCTGCTGATGTGGCACGTTCGGCAGCGGAATAGGCCGCGCTCAGGGGGTCAGCTTGGTGCCGAACAGCTCCAACCGGTGCCCTTCCAGCCGGTAGCCCAGCCGCAGGGCGATGGCCTCTTTCAGGCGCTCGATCTCAGGGTCGCAAAATTCGATCACCTCGCCGGTGGCCATGTCGATCAGATGGTCGTGGTGGGCGCGCTCGGCATCCTCGTAGCGGGCGCGACCGTCGCCGAATTCCAGCCGTTCCAGCAGCCCGGCCTCTTCGAACAATTTGACGGTGCGATAGACCGTGGCGATGGAAATGCGCGGGTCCAGCGCGCTGGCGCGGGCATGGAGCGATTCGACATCGGGGTGGTCTTCGGCGGTTTCGATCACCTGTGCGATGACGCGGCGCTGCTCGGTCAGGCGCAGGCCGCGCGCCTCGCAGCGTTGCAGAAGTGAGGGTTTTCTGGCGCTTTTGGGCATACCGGGTCCGGTGCTGGCTGATCCGGCCCTGACCATAGGCTATTTGCCGGGCAGGGAAAAGTCCGCGCCAGCCTGCCCGGCGCGGCATTGACGCCGCTTTGACAGCGCTTTGACCGGGCATTGACCTTACCGGCGCCCCGGCGTTGACTGCGCGGGCTCAATGAAAGGCCCCCCATGCCCCTGCCGCAACCGCGCTCCACGCGCCAGTCACCGCCCCAGCCTCTGCGCCGCCCGCTGGACATGCCGGGCTTCTGGCTGCTGCTGGGACTGTCGCTGTTGTTCGGTGCCAACAACCTGCTGATCAAGCTGGGCAATGACGGGTTGCAGCCGGTCTTTTTTGCAGCGCTGCGATCGTTTGTCGCGGCGGGGGCGTTGGCGGGCTGGATGATCTGGCGGCGCATCGGGTTCCGGTTCGATCTGTGGAAGCCGGGGTTGCTGATCGGCGCGGCCTTCGCCACAGAGTTCTTCTTTCTCTTCATCGCGTTGGACAACACCACCGTGGTCCGCGCCTCGATCATCTTCTACGCGATGCCACTGTGGCTGGCGGTGGCAGCGCATTTTCTGTTCGAGGGCGAACGCCTGACACCAGGACGGGCGCTGGGGTTTTTGCTGGGCTTTGCCGCGGTGGCGCTGATGATGTTGGCGCAACTGAGGACCGGCATGGCCGAGGGGGGCAGCCTGCTGGGCGATCTGGCGGCCCTGCTGGCAGGCGTGTTCTGGGCCGCGATCATACTGTGCGCCCGGTTGACGCGCCTGCAAACCGCACCGCCTGAAACGCAGCTTTTCTGGCAGCTTCTGGTCTCAGCCCCGATCCTGATGGCGCTGGCGCCGCTCTATGGCGGCAGTCTGGTGCGCGACTTCGACGGCTTTCAACTAGTGATCTTCCTGATCCACACGCTGGGTGCGGTGACAGCGGGCTTTGTGCTTTGGTTCTGGCTTTTGCTGCGCTATCCAGCCTCGGCGGTAGCCAGCTTCAGCTTTGTGACCCCGGTCCTGAGCGCGCTTCTGGGCTGGCTGGTGCTGAACGAGCCGGTCTCGGCCCTGACCCCGGTGGCACTGGCGCTGCTGGTCGGGGGGCTGATCCTGATAAACCGACGTCCGAAAGCCTGACCGGGTCCGCGCCTGACCACGCGCGCAGAACCGGTCAACGCCTGCGCTGGGTCAAGGCCTCGTCCAGCAGCGCGCGCAAAGCCTCGGGCGGCACATCATCTGTGACAAAGGCCTTGCCGATATCGCGCGCCAGCACAAAGCGCATGCGCCCGTCCACCACCTTCTTGTCCTGCGCCATCAGGGCGATCAGCGCCTCGGCGTCTGGCAGTTCACCCTCGATATCCGCCAGCCGGTGTTTCATCCCCATCGCCGCCAGATGCGCCGCCACGCGCCCCGGCGTTTCCTGCGCGCACAGACCCAGCCGCGCAGACAGATCAAACGCAAGCGCACAGCCGATCGCAACGCCTTCGCCATGCAACAGCCGCGCGCTGTAGCCCGTCGCCGCTTCAAGCGCATGGCAGAATGTATGACCCAGGTTCAACAGCGCACGCTCACCCTGTTCGGTTTCGTCGCGCACCACGATACCGGCCTTCATCGCCACCGAACGGCACACGGCCTGCTGGCGCAGCGACCGGTCGCCAGCGGCCAGCGCCGGGCCGTGGCGCTCCATCCAGTCAAAGAACGTGGCGTCGCCCAGCAGACCGTATTTCACCACCTCGCCATACCCGGCCAGAAAATCACGCGCAGGCAGGCTGTCCAGCACATCGATATCGGCCAGCACAAGGCTGGGCTGATGGAACGCCCCCACAAGGTTCTTGCCCTGCGCGGTATTGATCCCGGTCTTGCCGCCGACAGAGCTGTCGACCTGCGCCAGCAGGCTGGTGGGGATCTGCACGAAGCGCACGCCCCGGCGCAGGATCGCCGCAGCAAAGCCCGCCAGATCGCCGATCACCCCGCCGCCCAGCGCCACCACCATATCGGCGCGTTCCACCTGCGCCTCCAGCAACCATTCCACCGCCCGTGCCAGATGCGGCCAGCTTTTGGTGCCTTCGCCCGGCGGCAACACCAGCGCCTGCATGGCAATCCCCTCTGCCGCCAACCCGTCGCGCAGCGTATCCAGATGCAGCGCGGCCACGGTGTCTTCGGTCAGCACGGCCACGCGCGGACGTCTGAGCAGCGGCGCGATCTCGGCACCGGCGCGTGCCAGAAGCCCCGGGCCCACCCGCACCTCGTAGCGCCGCGCACCCAGTTCGACGGGGACAATATCAGTTGCGATCATTTCGGCAGGCCTCCTCAGGCATGAAGAACGAGCTCAGGCAAGAACATCGGGGCGGGTGGCCAGCGCCTTGCGCACGGCTGCGGCAGTGGCTTCGATACTGGCATCCGGCACGGCCTGCACGATCACATCGGCCTGCGAATAAGCGGGTTCGCGAGCGGCCATCAATTCAGACAGCGTTCGGTAAGGGTCTGGCGTGCGCAGAAGCGGGCGGGTGTCCTTACGTTTGACGCGGTTCCACAACAGGTCCAGATCGGCCTTCAGCCAGACCGCCACCCCCTGGTCGCGGATCAGCGCGCGGGTTGCCGGGTTCAGATAGGCCCCGCCGCCCACCGACAGCACACCGGGCCGCCCCGACAGCAGACGGGCGATCACCTGCGCCTCTTTGCGGCGAAAGAACGCCTCTCCGTCACGTGCAAAAATCTCGGACACGGTGCAGTTTGCTGCCCGCTCGATCTCGGCATCCGAATCAAGGAAGGGAACCCCCAGCATCCTGGCGAGTTCCGTACCGACGGCTGTCTTCCCCGCGCCCATCATTCCCACCATGACCACGGTTTTTCTTAGTGATGCACCCATGTCCTGTCCAAGTCCCGATCAGTCTCGCTCATTTCCGGCCCAAATCCGTCACGCTGCCGTCGCAGCCATCGCAGTCCGGGGCGGTTTTTTTCTGCTCCGGCATCGAATGGCGTGATCTTGCGTCGCGTTCGCTATATACATCATGGCGAACCGGGCCAATCCGGCACGCGCCCGCAGGCCGGTCCGGCGCAAGCGACACCGGGCAAGGGCAGGCTGCAATGACAACGATTAGGGAAACAGCGCAATACCATGGCACTCAGCGACGACCGGCCCGGATTTCTGGGCTATCTGTTCCGCCTGATTCTGATCTTGCTCATCGTGGGCGGACTGGGGTTTATGGCCTTCGCCTATTTTGGCGATCTTTCGGTGCCCACATCGCCGCGCAATTTGCCGGTCGATCTGGGCGGGCAATAGGCGCGGGCATGCGGGGCCGCGTGGGTGACGCCGGGCGCTGGCCGGGGCGCGCGCTGGCCTGTGCGCTTGTGGTTGCGGGGCTGAGCGGTTCTGCATCGGCGCAAGACCCGCTCTCGGCCATAGACTGGCTGCGCGATAACCTGAGCGAGCCCGCGCACGGCGCGCACCCGGTCACGCCGCTTCCGGGGGACGCCTGGCTGCAAAGCATGATCACCACCCGTGCGATTGACGCGGTGCGCCCTGAATCGGTGGGCCTCTTTCCGGCGGCGCGCGCCGGGCTGCCGCGCCGCTTCTGGGGCACAACCCCGGATACCGAGCTGCTGGTTCTGATCCGTGGCCTTCCTGTCGATACCCTGCCCGCGCTGCGCGACCTCAGCTACCGACTGCTGCTGGCCGAGTTCGAAGCGCCGCACACCCCACCCACCCGTGAAGACGATGCCACCGCGCAGTCCACCAACGCTGACGCTCGTGCAAACGCCTTCCTGGCTGCGCGGATCGACAAGCTGATGGATTTCGGTGCCATCGATCAGGCAGCAGCAATGCTGGACACGCTGGACACTGACGACCCCGGCTTGCGTCAGCAGCGGTTCGAGATTGCGCTCTTGCTGGAGCAGGAACAACGCGCCTGTGCCTCGGTTCTGGATGCCGCGCGGCCCTTTCCCTTCGCACCCGCGGTAATTTTCTGCAAGGCCCGGGAAGGTGACTGGCAAGGCGCGCAAGAGCAGCTTGAACGCGCCACCGAAGCGGGAACACTGGGCTCGGTCTATGCGCCGCTGCTGGACCATTTCCTTGACGCAGATGATCATCTGCACAACAGCGCCGAGGAATTGGAGGCCATTCTGCCCTCGCGCCTGTCGCCGCTGGCCTGGCGCCTGCTTGAAGCGATCGGCGCGCCGGTTGCAACGCATGGCCTGCCGGTATCCTTTGCGCATGCCGATCTGCGCGGCACGATTGGCTGGCGCGCACAACTGGAAGCCGCCGAACGGCTGGTGCGCTCGGGGGCGCTGCCCCCCAACCAGCTGCTTGGTCTTTACACCGAACGCAGCGCCGCAGCCTCGGGCGGGATCTGGGAGCGGGTACGCGCCGTCCAGCGGCTGGACAGTGCGCTGATCGACGCCAACGCCGAGGCGATCGGCAGCGCCCTGCTCCTGGCCTGGCCGCATATCGTTGAGGGCGAACTGGAGGTGGCCTTTGCCGCGCTTTTCGCGCAGGGGCTTCTTGAGGCCGGGCTGAGCGGCGAGGCGCTTGAACAGGCGATCATCGTGGGGCTTTTGTCTGCGGACTATGAGCAGGTGGCGCTGGACCATCCCGGCACAACAGCACGGGCACGCTTTCTTTCGACGATTGCACGCGGCCTGCCACCCGCCGAGACCCTGCGCGAAGATGAGGCGCTGCGCGATCCGCACTGGGCGGCGGTGGCCGAAGCCTTCGAAGACCCGGCCCCGGTAACAGATTCCGCGCGGGCGCGTATTGATGCCGGGCGGCTGGGTGAGGAAGTGTTGCTGACCCTGATCAGCCTCGGGTCAGCCAGCGACCCCCGCATGATGACCGACGGGCTGGCGCTGTTGCGCTATGTCGGGCTGGAAGACATCGCCCGGCGCACGGCCCTGCAAAGCCTTCTGCTGGAACGGCGGGGCTGATATGCCGGGCGCTGACGCCCCCCCGCCTGCGGCCGTGCCGGGCGCGGACCTGCGCCGCATCGCCACCTTTCTTGATGCTATCGCCGCCGAAAGCGGGGTCGCACGCAACACGCTGCTGGCCTATGGCCGCGACCTGCGCCATGCCGCTGAATGGCTGACGGGTCAGGGCAGCGGTCTGCTGCAGGCCGACCGCGCGTCGGTGGAGGGCTACTTGATCAACCTTGAAACAGCAGGCATGGCGCGTGCCACCCGCGCGCGCAGGCTGTCGGCGCTCAAGCAATTCTACCGCTTCGCCCATGACGAGGGCTGGCGCGACGACAACCCAGTGCTGCGCATCCACGGGCCGGGCCGGGCCGCGCGCCTGCCGGGAACGCTGTCAGAAGACGAGGTGAGCCGCCTGCTGGAAGCCGCGCGCGCACATGGCCCGAACGCGGCCACCCGCGCGCGCAACGCCTGCCTTTTCGAGCTGCTCTATGCCACCGGGTTGAGGGTGTCGGAACTGGTCAGCCTGCCGCAGGCCGCGCTGCGCGGTGCGCCGGAAATGCTGATGGTGCGCGGCAAAGGCGGCAAGGACCGGATGGTGCCGCTGTCAGACCCGGCGCGGGCCGCCGTCGCCGTCTGGCTCGCCCATCGCGACCGGGCCGACGACGCGGCGCGCGGCACTGGCAAATCGGCGTCAAAGTTCCTTTTTCCCGCGCGCGGGGTAGCCGGGCACATGACCCGGATGCGGTTTCACGGCCTGGTCAAGGAAATCGCGGCCCGCGCCGGGATCGACCCGGGCCGCGCCAGCCCGCATGTACTGCGCCACGCCTTTGCCACGCATCTGCTGGCCGGAGGGGCGGATTTGCGGGTGATCCAGTTGTTGCTGGGCCATGCCGACCTGTCTTCGACCGAGATCTATACCCATGTACTGGACGAGCGGCTGCGCAATCTGGTCATGGCCCACCACCCGCTGGCGCGCAAAATCTGATCGAACATATGGGGGCACTGCCCCCTGCTTTACGTCTCAGGAATGCTCCTCGGCGGCGGTGGCCGCCAAAGCGCGGGTATAGAGGCGCAGGGCATCGACATGCGACAGGCTGCCGATCGCCTCTGCCCCTCCGGCGTCCTTGCGCAACACGGCAAGATGCATGGCGCCATGGCGATCGAATGCCCGCAACGCGGTTTTCATCGACGCCTCGGCATCAATCGTCAGCCCTTGCTGAATGAGATCGTCAAGCGCGGTCTGCGACAGCCCCCTCGCGCTGCCGACGCGGCGGATGGCGCGGGCAATGCCGGTTTGATCGGCCAGGTATTCCTGCGGCCCCAGCGCGATCCGCACCCCGCGCCGGGCAAGCTGCGTCAGAAAGAACGAGCGATGCACGAAGCGGCTGGCCAGCGCCGTCGCCGTCGACACCGCCGCCAGCACCGCCACCGCCGTTTCCCAATCGCCGGTCATCTCGAACACGATCAGCGTGGTCGAGATCGGCGCGCCCAGCACCGCCGCCGCCACAGCGCCCATACCCGCCAGCGCATAGACCGTTGCCGCGCCGGAAAACTGCGGCACCAACGCCGTGGCGATCAGCCCGAAGGCCAGCCCGGTCAGGGCCCCCACAACCAGCGCGGGCGAGAACACCCCGCCGCCCATCCGTCCGCCCAGCGTGATCGCCACCGCCGCCACCTTGAGCGCGGCAAAGACCACCGCCTCGTGCAGCGCAAGACGCCCGGTCAGCGCCAGCGACGTGGTTTCATACCCGATGCCGATCACCTGCGGAAACCAGATCGCCATGATCCCCACCAACCCCCCGGCCAGTGCCGGGCGCAACCAGCGTGGCAGACCGGTGCGGATTTGCAGCCGGTTGCCCATGTCCTCGGCCCAGAAGATGGCGCGCATCATCACCACCGCCACCGCACCCGCCACCAGACCCAGCAGCAGAAACGCCGGAAGCTCCCAGTAAAACGCCACACCACCCGCCAGCGGCAGGGTGAACTCGGCGACATCGCCGAAATGCAGCCGGTTGATAACGGTGCCCGCGACCGAGGCGATTGCAATGGGCGCGAAAGCGTGGATTGCATGGTGGCGCAGCACCACCTCCAGCGCGAAGATCGCGCCCGCGATCGGCGCATTGAACGAGGCCGAGACCGCCGCCGCCACCGCGCAGCCCAGCAGGTCGCGCCCGGTGATGCCGCTGGCACGGATGCGCTCGGCAATCGCGCTGGAGATAACCCCGGCCAGATGCACCACCGGCCCCTCGCGGCCCGAAGACCCGCCCGATCCCAGCGTGATCAGCGACGCCGCCGCCGAGGCCAGACCTTCGCGCATCTCCACCCGCCCGCGCCTGAGCGCCGCGCCCTCGATCACATCGGCCACAGCGCGCACCCTTCCGTCCGGGGTGAAGCGATTCAGGATCAGCCCCACGACCAGCCCGCCCGTTGCCGGAATGGCCACCAACGCATACCAGGGCAACGCTGCGGCGGCCGCCAGAATCGCCCGGTCGTCAGCGCCATATAGCAGCGTTTGCAGCGCATCGATTCCGGCGCGAAACAGCAGGGCGGCAAACCCGGCGGCGATGCCGATCACCAGCGCGATCAGCCAGAATTGCAACTGGCCCGGCCCGTGATGACGCACCCGCCGCCAGCCCAGCCGCGCCTGTCGCTGCCATGCGGGGTCCTGCTTGCCGGTGCGTTGCGCCATCCGTTGCCCTCCCGTCAGCTTGCGCTGCTGCGTCCACGGCCTCCAGCTTCGCCCAACCGGGCGGCGGGCGCAATCACCGCGCGCTCTGGTGCCCGCCGCAGGGGCGCGTTAGGTTCGCCGCATGACCACTCATTGACCGGAGCATTCCATGCCTGACCCATCCACCAGGGCCGCCGCCCTTGATCAACTCGCTGACATGTTGGGGCCACGCCTGAACCGCTCGCAATCCGACCGCGAATTGCATGGGCGATCAGAAGGGCATTTCCCGCTGATGCCGCCCGATGCCGTGGCCTATCCCGAAAACACCGCCGAGGTGGCCGAGATCGTGCAGATCTGCGCGCGCGCCGGGCTACCCCTGATCGGCTGGGGCACAGGCACCTCGCTGGAAGGCCATGCGCTGGCCCCGCAAGGGGGCGTGACGGTAGATTTCACGCGGATGGACAAGGTGTTGCAGGTCATGCCCGAGGATATGATCGCGGTGATCCAGCCCGGCGTGACGCGCGAGGCGCTGAATACCGAATTGCGCGCCACGGGGCTGTTCTTTCCGGTGGACCCGGGCGCGAATGCCTCGCTTGGTGGCATGGCCTCGACCCGCGCGTCCGGCACAACGGCGGTGCGCTATGGCACGATGCGCGCCAATGTGCTGGCGCTGGAGGTGGTGCTGGCCGACGGGCGGATCATCCGCACCGGCACAAGTGCGCCCAAATCCTCGACCGGCTATGACCTGACGGGGCTGTTCGTGGGGTCCGAAGGCACGCTGGGGCTGATCACCGAACTGACGCTGAAACTGCACGGTCAGCCCGAGGCCGTCAGCGCCGCCGTCTGCGCCTTTGACGACATGGCAGGCGCGGTCGATGCGGTAATCGCGACCATCCAGTCGGGCATCCCGATGGCGCGGATCGAATTCGTCGATCAGGCCTCGGCGGCGGCTTTCAACGCGCAGTCACAGGCGGGCTGGGACGATGCGCCGCATCTGATGGTCGAATTCCACGGATCAGAAGCCGGGGTCGCCGAACAGGCCGCGCGCTTTGGCGAGATCGCCACGGATTTCGGCGGCAGCGGGTTTCGCTGGGCCTCGAAGCCAGAGGAGCGCACCGCGCTCTGGGCGATGCGCCATAATGCCTACCGGGCGATGCTGGCCGCCAACCCGGGTGCGGCACCGATCACCACCGATATCTGTGTGCCAATCTCGCGGCTGGCCGAAGCGGTCGAGGAAACCGCCAGAGAAATCGCAGACAGCGGCATTCCCGGGCCGATTGTCGGGCATGTGGGGGATGGCAATTTCCACGCCCTGTTGCTGCCACAAGCCGATGATGCGGCGCAATGGGAAGTGGCGCAGAAACTGGCCGCCAACATGGCCGAACGTGCGCTGCGGCTGGGTGGCACAGTGTCCGGTGAACATGGAATCGGCATGGGCAAGATGAAATACATGCAGGCCGAACATGGCGAGGCCTGGCAGGTGATGCGCGCGATCAAGTCTGCACTGGACCCGGAGGGGTTGATGAACCCCGGCAAGCTCCTGTCCGGAAACTGACATTTACGCGAGGGGGCGCGGGCCGTGCCTTAGCCCCGGGGATATGCAGGAGCATATGAAAAGTCAGGTCCGCGCTTTTTCATCTTGCCAGAAATACGCTGGGGGGTGAATTGGCCGAGAGGCCAAGAGCGGGGCAACGCCCCCCTTCCCCCGCCCCCGTCTGTCAGGCGTTGAACAGAAAGTGCAGGACGTCGCCATCCTTGACCAGATAGCTTTTGCCTTCGACCCGCAGTTTCCCCGCCTCGCGCGCGCCGCTCTCGCCATTACATGCAATGTAGTCGTCAAAGGCGATGGTTTCCGAGCGGATGAAGCCGCGCTCGAAATCGCCATGGATCACGCCTGCCGCCTGTGGCGCCAGTGTGCCCTCAGTAATGGTCCAGGCGCGGGCCTCTTTCGGGCCGACGGTGAAATAGGTTTGCAGGCCCAGAAGTTCATAACCCGCGCGGATCAGCCGGTCGAGGCCGGGCTCTTCCAGCCCCATCTCACTCAGAAACATCTCGGATTCGTCGGGCGCCAGTTGCGCGAGTTCTTCCTCGATCCGCGCCGAGATCACCACATGCGCCGCGCCCTGCGCCGCCGCCATTTCCGCCACGCGGGCCGCCTGGCTGTTGCCCGTCGCCGCCGAGGCCTCTTCGACATTGCAGACAAACAGCACCGGCTTGGCGGTCAGAAGCTGCAACAGGTCCCAGGCGCGGCGGTCCTCGGCATCCACGTCGATGGTGCGCGCGGGCCTGCCCTCTTCAAGTGCTGCCTGCGCCAGCCGCAACAGCCGATCCTGCTGCACGGCCTCCTTGTCGCCGCCCTTGATCTTGCGCAACAGATTGGCCAGCCGCCGCTCGACCGATTCCAGATCGGCGATCATCAGCTCGGTCTCGATGGTCTCGGCATCAGCTATCGGGTCAATGCGGCCTTCGACATGGGTGATGTCGCCATCCTCAAAGCAGCGCAACACATGAGCGATGGCGTCAACTTCGCGGATGTTGGCCAGAAACTGGTTGCCCAGCCCCTCACCCTTGGACGCCCCGCGCACAAGGCCCGCGATATCGACGAATGTGATCCGGGTGGGGATGATCGCTTTCGACCCTGCGATGGCGGCCAGCTTGTCCAGCCGCGCATCGGGCACCGCCACCTCGCCCACATTGGGCTCGATGGTGCAGAACGGAAAATTGGCCGCCTGCGCGGCGGCGGTGCGCGTCAGCGCATTGAAAAGCGTCGATTTGCCGACATTCGGCAAACCCACGATACCCATCTTGAAGCCCATCGCACCCTCCGGTCCATTCCGGGCCGCTTCTAGGCGCTGGCGCGGGCAGGATCAAGCACTGCGACCCGCGCCAATGCGCCATTGATTTTTGCGCCCGCGCCGTGCAAACCGCAGGCGACAGTGAGGGATTGCCGCATGACCAGAATCGACGCCACCTTTGCCCGCCTGCGCGACCAGAACCGCAAGGCCTTTGTTTCCTACATCATGGGCGGCGACCCGGATTTTGACACCGCGCTGGCGGTGATGAAGGGCCTGCCGGGTGCGGGCGTCGATGTGATCGAACTGGGCGTGCCCTTTACCGACCCGATGGCCGATGGCCCCACCATCCAGTTGGCCGGGCAACGCGCACTGGAAGGCGGCATGACGCTGGAGCGTACGCTTGAGATGGTGCGCCTGTTCCGCACCGAAGACACAGAAACGCCGATCGTGCTGATGGGGTATTACAACCCGATCTATAACCGGGGCGTTGACCGCTTTCTGGCCGATGCCACGCAGGCCGGGGTGGATGGGCTGATCGTTGTTGATCTGCCGCCCGAAGAGGATGAGGAGCTGTGTTTGCCTGCCCAGGCCGCCGGGCTGAACTTCATCCGGCTGGCCACGCCGACAACCGATGACAAGCGCCTGCCGAAAGTGCTGCAGAACACCTCGGGCTTTGTTTACTATGTGTCGATTACCGGCATCACCGGGGCGGCGGCGGCGCAGGCGGTTGATGTGGGCCCCGAGGTGGCACGCATCAAGGCCGCCACCGATCTGCCGGTGATTGTGGGCTTCGGCATCTCCACCCCCGAGACCGCGCAGGCGATTGCCAGCGTGGCGGATGGCTGTGTGGTGGGTTCGGCCATCGTCAAGGAAATCGGTGCAGGCAAACCGGTGGATGAGGTTCTGGCCTTTGTCGCAGGGCTGGCCGACGGGGCGCACCGGGGCTGACGGCGCGCCCGTATGAAACGACACTGTGAAAAGACCATGTTCTGCCCCGGCAGCGGTTGACACACACCGCATTGCCCGTTTAAGCCCGCCGCGTTCGCCCATGCCGGGCATTTTGATGGAGGCCACCTTGGAAGACGGAAGTAGTAGCTTGGCTGCACCCCGCGACCTGCGTGCTGTGGCCGATGCTCTCCTGATACGCGCATTCCGGACCGGCGGCTGAACGACTGACATGTGTCATGCGGGGGCCGACCGGCCCCTTTTTCGTGACGGAGCATGACAAATGAATACCGCAACCCAGACCACTGCCCTGAACACCCATGCCATCGCCCGCTACCTGCGGCTGGATGACATGAACGCCATCGCCGCAGGACTGCGCCATGAGCACGCAGCCGATATCGTCGGTCTTATCGGCGATCTGCCAGCGGACGATATCGCCCGCGTGCTGCTGTGCCTTGATCATGAGCGTCAGGCCACGCTGTTTGGCTATTTCAGCCCCGCCATGCAGACTGCACTGGCCCGCACCATCGAGCGCGCCGAGATGGCGCGCATCTTTGGTGCAATGGCTCATGACGAACGCGCCGATCTGTTCACCCATCTGACCGATGAGCAGCGCAACGCGCTGCTGCCCGGCCTTGCGCAGGCTGAGCGCGAGGATATGCGCAAGCTGGCCTCCTACCCGCCGGGCACGGTGGGGTCGGTCATGACCTCGGACTATGCGACCTTGCCGCCGCATCTGACCACCGTGCAGGCGGTCGAACAGTTGCGCCGCGTCGCCCCCGATGCCGAAACGATCTATCATTCCTATGTCGTCGATGATGAGCGCCGCCTTGTCGGCACCGTCAGCCTGCGCGATCTGATCGTCGCGCATGACGATGCCACCGTGGAATCGGTGATGCGGCGCGAGCCACCGTTTGTGCGCGCCGAGGACAAGCGCGAGCGCGCGGTCGAGATGATCCGCAAATATGACCTGCTGGCGCTGCCGGTGATCAATGGCGGCGAGCGGCTGGCCGGGATCGTCACCTACGATGACGCGATGGACGTCGCGCGCGAGGCCGAGGATGTGAGCTTTCACAAAACCTCGGCCGTGGCGGGGCTGGGCACCAACATGCTGAGCGCCTCGGTCGGTCTGCTCTATCGCAAGCGGGTGCCCTGGCTGGTGATCCTGGTTTTCGGCAACATTTTTTCCGGCGCGGGCATCGCCTATTTCGAGGATACGATCGCGGCTTATGTGGCGCTGGTGTTCTTTTTGCCGCTGCTTGTGGACAGCGGCGGCAACGCGGGCAGCCAGTCAGCCACGCTGATGGTGCGGGCACTGGCCACGGGTGATGTGAAAATGTCCGACTGGGGCAAGATGCTGGGCCGCGAGGTGATGGTGGCGGGCGCGCTGGGGCTGACGATGGCGCTGGCGGTCTCGGGCATCGGGGTGATTCGGGGCGGGCCGGAGATTGCGGTCGTGGTGTCGCTGACGATGGTGATCATCGTGCTGGTGGGCTCGGTCCTGGGAATGTCGATGCCCTTCATCCTGTCAAAGTTCCGGATGGACCCGGCGGCGGCCTCGGCCCCGCTGATCACCTCGCTGGCGGATGCGATCGGCGTGGTGATCTACTTTGCGATGGCCACCTGGCTGCTGGACATGTCCGCCGTCGGCATCTGATACAGCAAAGGCCCGGCCCCGAATCCGGGGCCGGGCCATCAAGACGACTGAACCGCGTCGTCTCAAGTGGCGTCAACGCACGATATACACGATGCGGCGCTCATCGGGGTCAACGATCACCGGAACGCCGTTGATATAGGCATAGCGGAAGTTGCTTTCCGGCACCGGCTCCAGCATCACGTCCTCGGGCAGGCCGGCACCCACCACGACCTCGCCATCCAGAAAGACCGGCTCGACCGGGTTTTCGCGCACATAGGTTACGGTGGTGGTGCGTGGCGCCAGACCGCCTGCACCAGCACCTGCCGCAGCTCCGACCGCCGCACCGAAAGGCCCGGCCAGAATGGCACCGGCGATAGCCCCCATGGTGGCCCCGCCGATCACATTGGCGCCTGCATCCTCATGCTCGACCACGCGGATTTCGCTGCGCACTTCGGGGGCGGACAGGGCAACCGGCTCTGCCTCGAACTCGGCCTCCAGATAATCGCCATAGGCCCAGCCGTCGATACCGTCATGGCCGACTTCACACCAGTTCGCAGCCTCAAGGCAGCCCAGAACAGTGACGCTCGCCCCCTTAGGGATCACGCTGCGGATCTCATGTATCGGTCCCGGCCCGGCGCGCAGGTTCAGGTCCGTGGTGGCCGTGGCCGAAGTCTCGGCAAGCGCGGTGGACGCAAGCAGACTGGCTGCCAGCGCACCGCCAGCAATCATCTTGGCATTCATCGTCTTCTCCTCTTCATTGACGACCGCCGCCGGATTTGCCCGGCACGGCCCTTGCACCACAACAACGCCCGCTGGCCACAACAGTTCCAGCACCGGGTGAGGCGGCGGCGCTTGCCTGCGCAAAGGGGCTCTGGTAAGCAAACCTTACCAATCTTCGGAGTAGCGCCAATGCCCGTGATCACCTGTATCGAAGACCTGCGCCGCATCTACGCACGCCGCGCCCCGCGCATGTTTTACGATTACACCGAATCCGGCAGTTGGACAGAACAGACATTTCGCGAAAATACCTCAGATTTCAACAAACTACACCTGCGCCAACGGGTTGCGGTGGATATGACCAACCGCTCCACCCGCTCCACCATGATCGGACAGGACGTGGCGATGCCGGTGGCGCTGGCGCCGGTGGGGCTGACCGGGATGCAACATGCCGATGGCGAAATCCTCGCCGCCCGCGCGGCAGAACGTTTCGGCGTGCCCTTCACCTTGTCGACCATGTCGATCTGCTCGATCGAAGATGTCGCCGAACACACCACAAAACCTTTCTGGTTCCAGCTCTACGTGATGAAGGACGAGGATTTCGTGCGCCGCATCATCGAGCGGGCCAAGGCCGCGAAATGCTCGGCGCTGGTGCTGACACTGGATCTGCAGATCCTCGGTCAACGCCACAAGGATCTGAAGAACGGCCTCTCCGCCCCGCCCAAACTGACCCTGCCAACCATGATCAACCTTGCCACGAAATGGCGCTGGGGGCTGGGGATGCTGGGCACGAAACGTCGCAGCTTTGGCAATATCGTCGGCCATGCGAAGGGCGTTGGCGACACCTCGTCGCTGTCCAGTTGGACGGCCGAGCAGTTTGACCCGCAGCTGGACTGGGGCAAGGTGGAGAAACTGCGCGACCTGTGGGGCGGCAAGCTGATCCTGAAGGGCATTCTGGATGCGGAAGACGCGAAAATGGCGCTGCGGGTGGGGGCCGATGCGATCGTGGTGTCCAATCATGGCGGGCGGCAACTGGACGGGGCCATGAGCGCGATCCGCATGCTGCCGTCGATCATGGAGGCCGTAGGCGACAAGATCGAAGTTCACCTCGACAGCGGTATCCGCTCAGGCCAGGACGTTCTCAAGGCGCTGTCGCTGGGTGCGCGCGGCACCTATATCGGGCGCGCTTTCATCTACGGGCTGGGCGCGATGGGTGAGGCAGGTGTGACCCGGGCGCTGGAAGTCATCCAAAGCGAACTGGAGGTCACCATGGCGCTGTGCGGCGAACGCGATGTCCATAACCTGGGTCGGCACAACCTGATCATTCCGCAAGGATATGACGACCCGACCACAGTGATCTGACCCGGCCTGCCCGTTCTTCAATCAATGCCCGGGCAGCATATGGCAGCTGCCGGACCCCTATCAAGGTGCCAGTGTGGCGTTGGCAATCCGCCGGTAACCCGCCTGACCATGATAGAATCCGTTGCTGAACTGCCTGCCCGCGCACAGCTCTTGCAGCCGAACCCCGGCCTCGGCCACAGGCAGTTGACCGGCAAGCACAGCGCGGATCAGACGTGTAACGCCAACCATGTCCACCTCTTGCGGCATGATCCGCAAATGCGTGACACCATCAGCCACCAGACGCCCCGCATCGGGCACAAGATCGACATAGCTTTCAGATTGCGTCTGGATACCGTTCACCCGCAGGATCGGCATATCATCACGGGTGCGCAACGGCATGCCGTCGGGATCATCTGCGCAGACAAACTGGCAGCTGTCCTTGGTGCGACGATGCGCGCGTGCATGATAACAGCGCGCCGACACGGCAAGCGAAAGGCGGCCGAACACCTGCACTTCAACCCCAAGCCCCAGCGCGCGCGCAGACCGGGCGGCGATGGCAATGGCCTCGGCGGGCAGTTCGGGCGGCAGGCAGATGTGGGTCGCCCCCTGCCCCGCCATCCACATGATCGTCGCCTCGTTGTAAGCGTTCATGAACGGGCCGATACGATGCGGGCGCTGGCCCCGTGCATACAGCCCGGCGGCGTTGTTGATCTCGATCTCAGGATGATCCATCGCCGCCAGATCGCTGGTCGCCATGCGCTCTCGTTTTAGCATCACCTCGGCCAGCGAGGACAGCACCACCACCTTGCCCGCGCGTTCCAGCCGTTCGATGGTGGTTGGTAAATCGCCCTCATGGAACGGTGCACGTTTGGAACAGATCACTTCACCCAGATAAACCTCGTCAACCGGGGCCTCATCGGCGATTCGGGCGTAGAAATCCCGGCGCTTGTCCGCCGACCAGTGATAGGCGATGGGCCCCAGCGTCAGTTTCGTCATCTTGTTCACCGCCACTTCTTGGTTTCGAATGCGCCTTGCGTCTGCTTTTGCCCCTCGGTCAGCGCCAGCAGATCAGCGATATTGGCCGCGTGCCCGGCGCGGATGTCATCCACCGCTTGCCGAAACGCGGCGACCACGCCCCGCACATAGCTTTTCGAGCGCTGGCGCCCTTCGATCTTGAAGGCATGTACGCCTGCCCCGATCAGCTCGGGCAGCAGGCGTGACAGGTTCAGGCTGACCGGCTCTTCAAATGCGTAATACTCCTCTGGCCGGTGCGGCGCGGTGTAGCGGCCCTTGCAGATGGTGGGATAGCCCGCCATCTCGTCTGGGCCGAAGCGGTCGATGGTGAACCCGGCCAGCCGCGAAGACATCGCGCCATCTGCGTCGCGGACATATTCGACATCTGAGGCCGGCGAACACACCCCATCCATGTTGGTCGATTGACCCGTGAGGTAGTTGGTCAGGCTGCACCGCCCCTCAACCATCAGGCCATGGTTGCCAAAGATGAAGGTCTCGATCTCGCAGGGTATCTCCTTGCGGATCTGGCGGATCTCGGGGATCGTCAGAATGCGCGGCAGCACCACACGCTTCACCCCGAAATGCGCACAATAATAGCGGATCGCCTCGGGCGTGGAGGCGGCGGCCTGCACTGACAGGTGCAATCGTGCCTGCGGGTGGGCGCGCGCGATGTAATCGGCCACGCCCATGTCGGCCACAATGAACGCATCCACGCCGAGCCGCGCCCCCAGATCAGCCGCTTGCCGCCAGAGGTCAAACTTGCCCGCAGGCGGGTAGGTATTGAGCGCCAGCAGCACCTTGGTGCCTTTGCCATGGGCATAGAGAACCGCCACAGCCAGTTCATCGGGAGTAAAATTCAGGCCGGGAAAGTTGCGCGCGTTGGTCGCGTTCTGAAAGCCACAATAGACCGCATCGGCACCGGCATCGACGGCGGTGCGCAGCGCGGCGGGCGTTCCGGCGGGACAGACCAGTTCAGCATGGCTCATCGGCGTTTACGTCCTTATCGGGTCACGGGAATAAGTGCGGCGCAAGTGGCCAAGGATCGCCCGGCCCGGCGGCCCGAACATCGCAGCGGTTTCCTCGGCGATGGAGCCTTCGACATCGTCGAGCGCATTGCGCAGGCGCACAACGGCTTCGGTATCGCCGGAAACTTCCAGATCGCGCGAGAAAAAGGCGGCGTCGCCATCCTCTTCGCTGTCCACAAGCTCCAGCAACAACAGAAAGCGGCCCCGGATCACAGCTCCCGCCTGCGGGGCTGCATCGCGCGGTACAGCGCGAAACAGCAACGCCTGTGGATCCGGGCGCAGGTGCAGTGCAAAGGGCAGATCCACCGGGTCGATCAGAAAATCGGTCCCCTGATGCGGCCCTAGCCGCGCAAACAGCGACGGGTGCTGCGCGGCGATGCGCCGCACTACCCGCGACAGGATCGGCTGCACCATCGTGCAGGCCAGACGCGACACCACACCGCTGCCCGGCGGTATCGTGCGGATGCGGGTGCTCATTATGGTGTCATCCTTTTATATTTTAACCAAAGGTATGGCCGCCAATTAGTTGTGTAAATAACAATAGCGACACCGGGGCAGCGACAATGCGCCTCACCACATTCAATAATCATGAATTTGAACTATCAATTAATTTTCGTGTCTTGATGGATCGTGCTATATTATTCTTTGGTCACGAGACATCTTCTGACTCAAAATAACTTACGGCAAATTATTGTTATAAATATACTTTATTGGATTTCCGAGCTTCATATTTTTGGCCAGTATGTTTAACTCTATACCCTCGATACACTCAATATTCCGCTACAAATTTTACATTCAGGATCAATGATTACAAAGTGTTTTGATGCGCCGTTCGTCAAAGCAGAAGCAAAATATCAACCATTGGTCGTTGTCTGTCTTGATAAAACGGGCGGACGCTATTCCAGCAACCCTGCGCGGCGCATCTTGTTGTAGAGCGTCTTACGCGAGAGGCCCAGAAAGGCGGCGGTATCACCCCGGCGGAAGCGGTTGCGCCGCAGGGCATCCAGAAGCCAGTCGCGTTCGCTCAAAGGCTGCGGGGTCTGGTCCGCCTCGGCGCTCGCATCCGCTTGCGAAGTGCCGATCGAGGCCGCCAACGGCCCCGAACCGATGACAGGCCCTTCGCTTTCCAGCGCCGCACGGTCGATCACTGCGCGCAGTTCAGGAATATTGCCGGGCCAGGCGTGCGCCAGCAGCAGGCGGTAGCCATCGGCCGAAATCTGCCGCCCGCCCCCCAGCATGGCCAGCCGGTGCCGGGCCAAAGCCGGGACATCCTCGGGCCGCTCGCGCAGCGGCGGCACCTCGATCTTGCCGGCTTGCAGCCGCCGCGCCAGAGCGGGGATCAGCGCCGCGCCGCTGCCGGAGACCGGGTTGCAGACCAGCACCAGCCGCGCCGTCAGGCGCAGTTCACCCGGGTCATGCCCATTGCCGCGACGTTCCAGCGCGTCCTGTTCCAGCCAGTCGGCCAGACGTCGCTGAACCTCGGGACGCAGGGCCTCGGCGTTCTCGATCACCACGGTCGCGCCCAGCCGGGCCAACATCGCGCGCTGACGGGGCCCCGCGCCGAAGAGCAGGGCCTCGGGGTCAGTTTCAGGATCGGCGGCGCGCAGGATCAGCAACGGCCCGCTGCGCTCGGACAGTGGGTGAAGTGCGCGTGCCAGCGCGCCGCGACCAAGGCCCGGTTCGCCGCAGATTAACGCGGGTATGCGTGACCCCGCCAGTCGCGCGATCTGCTCCAGCACCGCCAGCACGAATTCGGACTGCCCGACAATCCCTGCAATGCGTGCCACGCGGCCCAGCTCGCGCGATTGCGCGCTGTCGGTTTGCTTTAGTATCCCGAAGGCTTTGAAAGCCGAGGTCCGCTCGCTGACCGAAGTTTCCAGCGGCACCCTGTCAAGCGTCGAGCCGCCAACATACCCATCAGCGCGCGCCTCGTCGCAGACGCGGAACATGTCGTCAGGGTTGATGATCGGCCCGCCCTCGACAAAGCACAGCGTTGCCGCTGAACGGGCACGCACCGACGCGAAGATGCGCCGCGCTCGGTCGGCGGCCTCAGCAATGGTGAAACTTTGCGCCACCGCTTGCACGCCCCCGGCATTCCAGCCGAAATTCAGGCAAATCATCGCGACCTCAGCCTCGATCAGCTGCGCGATCTCGCTCCGCGTCTTGGCATAGCCAAAGGTCAGCAGACCAGCCTCCCGCGCCAGCGCCAGCATGCGTGCTTCGCGGGCAAAGCCCAGCCCGGCCTCCTCCAGCAATTGGCGAAAGCGTCCATCAAAATGGATCGCCGAGGGGAAATTGGCAATGCCATGATAGCCCACCTCCAGCGCCAGCTCGACCAGCCGCTCGGGGCTGGTAGCCGGATCAAAACACGATGCGCCGAACAGCACCGGCACCGACACCCGGTCCAGGATCTCGCGCCGGGCGAACTGATCGGTGAAGCGATTGGCATTGCTCAGTGGCAACAGTGCCGCCAACGACGCCGCGCCCATGACCCGGTATCGCCCTGCATTGAGCGCCAGCAGGAAATCAGCGCCACCGCGCACCGCCGCCTCGGCGGTCATGCCGATCCCGATGGCCCCGCCGATAAGCAAGGTGTCGCTGCCCGGCGTTCGCTTTTGCAGCATCTGGTTCAACGCGCGTTCCAAGATCCTGGCCGCCCCCCGCATCGTCGCTTTCAGAGTATCTGTCCGACGCCGGGAGAACAGCAAAAAGTCACAATGATAGACGTATATCATTTGATGATTGACGTCTATCATTTCAAACCCCATGCTCCGACCGGGGGGTGAATCATCATGCGCAAACCGACACTGCGCGATGTGGCGCGTGCCGCAGGGGTCAGCTATGCAACCGCCGACCGCGTGCTGAATGCGCGCGGCGGTGTAGCGGCGGGGTCAGAGCAGCGGGTGCGGCAGGCGATCGCCGATCTGGGCTATGTGCGCGATCTGCACGCGGCCAATCTGTCGCGCGGTCGGGTGTATCGGTTCGTATTCGTGCTGCCGCGCGGCGATCACAGTTTTTTTCAGGCGCTGCGTTCGGCGGTCGAGGCACAGGCCCTGCAGTGCCGTGCAGACCGGATCAGCATTTCGGTGCAGGAAGTTCCGGCACTGGACCCGGGGGCGCTGGCCGCAGCGCTACGCGCCACATCGACCGAGGTCGATTGTCTTGCGGTCGTCGCCACCGAGGCGCCCGAGATCGCCGCAGCCCTGACTGACCTGCGCCAACGCGGCCTGCCGGTGGTCACATTGGTCGGCGATGCCGCGCCGGATCTGCGCGCCGCCTATGCCGGGATCGACAACCGGATGGCCGGGCGCACGGCGGGGCGGCTGCTGGCGCTCGCACACACCAGCCGGGAGGGACAGATCCTGCCAGTGCTGGGCGCTTTTCGGGCGCGCGATCATCGTGATCGCTTTGACGGTGCCGCCGCTGTCTTTACTGAGGCCGGATCAAAGCTGCGGCTTTTGCCAGCGATCGAGGTGCAGGACCGCCCCGAAGTGATGCGCAAACGCCTGTCTGACGCACTGGCCGAAGCCGCGAACGCGGGCGAGGCCGTAACCGGCATCTACTCGATCGGAGCGGGGAACCGGGGTCTGATCGATGTGCTGGAAGGATTGGAGGGGCCGCGCCCAGTCGTGGTGCTGCATGAACTGACGCCAGTCAGCCGTGCGGGGCTGGAGTGCGGACTGATCGACGCGGTGATTGACCAGAAACCCGCCGAAGAAGTGGCGCTGGCCATCGCCGCGATGAAGGCACTGGCCGATGGGCGCTGCCCCGAGGACGTGGCGCGGGCCATCGTTCCGGCAATCTATCTGCCAGACAACCTGCCCGGAGCGGGCGCAACAGGAGGGACGCCATGAGCGCCGGTTTTGACTCGATAGCCCCGGTCCGGTTTGACCCCCAGGCCGAGGGTTTGGCATTTCGTCACTACAACCCCGATGAGGTGGTTCTGGGCAAGCGGATGGAAGATCATCTACGGTTTTCCGTGGCATGGTGGCACAGCTTCTGCTGGGAAGGCGGCGACCCCTTCGGTGCAGCCAGCCTGCAGCGGCCATGGTTTCCCGGCGACACGATGGCGTTGGCCAAAGCGCGGGTCGATGCCGCCTTTGATTTCTTCCGCATTCTGGGCGTGCCCTTTTTCTGCTTTCACGACCATGACATCCGGCCTGAAGGCGCGAGCCTGCGCGAAAGCCGAGACCGGCTGGAGCGGATCGCCGATCTTCTGGCCGCGCGCATGGCAGATGGCGGGCCAAAGTTGCTCTGGGGTACCGCCAATCTGTTCACCAACCGCCGCTACATGGCCGGCGCCGCCACCAACCCTGACCCGGATGTCTTTGCCTATTGCGCCGCCACTGTCCGCGCGGTGCTGGAAGTGACGCACCGGCTGGGCGGTGAGAATTATGTCCTCTGGGGCGGGCGCGAGGGGTATGAGACGCTGCTCAACACCGATCTGTCACAGGAACGCCACCAGGCCGGGCGCTTCCTGTCCATGGTGGTGGAGCACAAGCACAAGATCGGCTTTAAGGGCACCATCCTGATCGAGCCAAAGCCGCAAGAACCGACCAAGCACCAGTATGATTACGATGTCGCCACGGTTTACGGCTTCCTGAAGGATTTCGGACTGGAAGATGAGGTGAAGGTCAATATCGAACAAGGCCACGCCATTCTGGCCGGGCATTCATTCGAGCATGAACTGGCGCTGGCGGCGTCGCTGGGCATTTTCGGTTCCATCGACATGAACCGCAATGATTATCAATCCGGCTGGGACACCGATCAGTTTCCAAACAATGTGCCCGAGGTGGCGCTGGCCTATTACGAGGTTCTGCGCGCCGGGGGCTTCACCACCGGCGGCACCAATTTCGACGCCAAGCTGCGCCGCCAGTCGCTGGATGCCGAAGATCTGGTGGCCGCACATGTCGGCGCGATGGATGTCTGCGCGCGCGGGCTCAAGGCCGCCGCGAAGATGTGGCAGGATGACCAGCTGGAGGCCTTGCGGCGCGCCCGCTATGCCGGCTGGCAACGCCCTGCCGCGCAAGCAATGCTGGCTGAAGGCGCCAGTCTTGCCACCATTGCCGACGATGCCGAGAAGCGCGGGCTAGACCCGCAGCCGGTATCAGGACGGCAGGAAATTCTGGAGAATCTCGTTAATCGATATGTCTGAAACAGGAGGGAAAGACCATGAAAACCATCAAGGGACCGGCCCTGTTTCTGGCCCAGTTTGCGGGTGACGACGCCCCGTTCAACAGCTGGGACAGCATCACCAAATGGGCCGCTGATTGCGGCTACAAGGGCGTACAGGTGCCGTCATGGGACGCGCGCCTGATTGACCTCGCCCGCGCGTCTGAGAGCCGCGATTACTGCGATGAATTCAAAGGGGTGGCTGCGGCGAACGGGGTGGAGGTGACCGAACTGTCAACCCACCTGCAAGGCCAGCTTGTTGCCGTTCACCCGGCCTATGACGAGGCGTTTGATGGATTTGCCGTGCCCGAAGTGCGTGGCAAGCCCAAGGCGCGGCAGGAATGGGCCGTCGATCAGGTGAAAAAGGCGCTGAGCGCCTCGCGCAACATGGGCATCAACGCGCATGCAACCTTCTCGGGCGCGCTGGCATGGCCCTTTGTCTATCCATGGCCGCAGCGTCCCGCCGGGCTGGTGGAAACCGCCTTTGACGAACTGGCGAAGCGCTGGTTGCCTATTCTTGATCATGCCGAGGAATGCGGCGTGGATGTCTGCTATGAAATCCACCCCGGCGAAGACCTGCATGACGGCATCAGCTATGAGATGTTCCTTGAGCGAACGGGCAACCATGCCCGCGCCTGCATGTTGTACGACCCGTCGCACTATGTTCTGCAATGCCTTGATTACATTGACAACATCGACATCTACAAAGACCGCATCCGCATGTTCCACGTCAAGGATGCCGAGTTCAACCCGACAGGGCGGCAGGGGGTCTACGGCGGCTTTCAGGGCTGGGTAAACCGGGCCGGGCGCTTCCGTTCGCTGGGCGACGGGCAGGTGGATTTCGGCGCGGTGTTTTCCAAGATGGCGGCGAATGATTTTGACGGCTGGGCGGTGGTCGAATGGGAATGCGCACTGAAGCACCCTGAGGATGGCGCGCGCGAAGGGGCGGAATTCGTCAATGCCCACATCATTCGCGTGACCGAGAAAGCATTTGACGATTTCGCGGGCGGCGGCACGGATGAGGCCGCAAACCGCCGCATGCTGGGGATATAAGCCATGGAAAGAATCCGTCTTGGAATGGTCGGTGGCGGCAAGGATGCGTTTATCGGCGGTGTCCACCGCATTGCCGCGCGCATGGATGGTCAGTTCGATCTGGTGGCGGGGGCGCTGTCCTCCACGCCCGAACGCTCGGTTGAGAGCGGGCAGGCGCTGGGGCTGGCCGCCGACCGCTGTTACGGCAGCTATGAGGCGATGGCCGAGGCCGAGGCCGCGCGCCCGGACGGCATTCAGGCCGTTTCCATCGTCACGCCGAACCACATGCATGCAGGCCCCGCCATCACGTTCCTTAAGCGTGGTATCCATGTGATCTGCGACAAGCCGCTGGCCGCCACAATGGAACAGGCCGATGAACTGGCAGCGGCGATCCGTGCTGCCAAGTCGCTGTTCATCCTCACCCATAACTACACCGGATATCCGATGGTGCGGCAAGCGCGTGAGATGGTGTTGGCGGGCGATCTGGGCACCCTGCGCGTGGTGCAGGTTGAGTATCCGCAGGACTGGCTGACCGAGGCCACCGAGACAAGCGGAACCAACAAACAGGCCGAGTGGCGCACCGATCCCGCCCGGTCCGGCGCGGGCGGCTCCATCGGCGATATCGGCACGCATGCGCATAACCTCGCCTGCTTTGTAACCGGCTTGCAAGTGGAAAGCCTAGCCGCCGATCTGCAAAGTTTTGTGCCGGGGCGGCGGGTGGATGACAACGCCCATATCCTGCTGCGCTTTGCGGGCGGTGCACGCGGCATGCTGTGGTCCAGTCAGGTGGCGCCGGGCAATGAAAACGCGCTTCGGCTGCGGGTCTACGGCGAAAAGGGCGGTTTGGAATGGGCGCAGGAAGACCCTAATTACCTGTGGTTAACACCCTTTGGCGAACCCAAACGACTGATCACCCGCGCGGGCAATGGCGCGGGCACTGGGGCCAATAGTGTCAGCCGCACGCCGGGCGGGCATCCTGAAGGGTATCTTGAGGCATTCGCCAATCTCTATTCCGAAGCCGCCGAGGCGATCCGCGTGGCCGGGACCGGGCAAAAACCTGATCCGGGGCTTTTGCCGGGGATTGATGCGGGCATGGCGGGCATGCGCTTTATTGATGCCGCGCTGCGCTCCTCGCGCGCCAATGCCGTCTGGGTTACGCTTTAAGAGGGCAAGCAATGTATCTTGGGCTGGATCTGGGTACTTCGGCACTGAAGGCGCTGCTGATCGATGAAACGCAACGGCCCATCGGCACGGCCAGTGCGCCATTGTCGGTCAGCCGCCCGCATTCGGGCTGGTCCGAACAGGACCCGGCCGACTGGATCGCCGCCGCCGAACGCGCGATCTGTGCGTTGCGGGCGGCGCATCCGGTAGAATTTGGTGCGCTGCGCGGGATCGGTCTGGCAGGTCAAATGCATGGCGCGACGCTCTATGACCAGGCGGATCAGGCGCTGCGCCCCTCGATTCTCTGGAATGACACCCGCGCCGCCAGCGAAGCCGCCGAACTTGACGCGAAGCCTGTCTTTCGCAACCTGAACGGCAATATCGTCTTTCCCGGCTTCACCGCGCCCAAACTGCTGTGGGTCTTGCGCCATGAGCCGGAAATCTTTGCCCGCACCGCGAAAGTGCTGCTGCCAAAGGATGCGCTGCGGCTTTGGCTGACCGGCGAACATGTCAGCGAGATGTCCGATGCCTCGGGAACAGGTTGGCTGGATGTGGCGGCGCGCGGCTGGTCAGAAAAGTTGCTGTCCGCCAGCGGGATGACGCGCGATCAGATGCCACGGCTGGTCGAGGGCAGTGCGGTTTCCGGCGAATTGCGGCCTGCGTTGCGGGCGCAATGGGGGCTTTCGGCGCCGGTCCCGGTGGCCGGTGGCGCGGGTGACAATGCGGCTGCGGCGATCGGCATGGGCGTGCTGGCGCAGGGACAGGGGTTTGTCTCATTGGGAACGTCAGGGGTGATCTTTGCCGCGACTGACGCCTTCCGGCCAAAGCCTGAAAGCGCGGTCCATGCGTTTTGCCACGCGCTGCCCGGGCTTTGGCACCAGATGGGGGTGATCCTCAGCGCCACGGATGCGCTCAACTGGCATGCGCGGATTTGCGGCATGACACACGAGGCGCTGGACGGCGAACTGCCCGAGACCCTGCAAGCGCCCGGGGCGACCGTCTTTCTGCCCTATCTTTCAGGCGAACGCACGCCGCACAATGATGCCCGCATCCGTGGTGCATTTGCCGGGCTGGAGCATGCGACCGACCGCCCCGCGCTGACCCGCGCAGTGATGGAGGGTGTGGCCTTTGCGCTGGCAGATGCGCTGGCCGTGCTGCGCGATCAGGGCACCGCGCCTGAGCGACTGGTGGCGGTGGGCGGCGGGACGCAGTCGCGCCGATGGCTGGACATTGTGGCCAATGCGCTGGAACTGCCGGTCGAACTGCCCGCGCATGGCGATCATGGCGCGGCACTTGGCGCGGCGCGGCTGGCGCTGATCGCGGCGACCGGCGCGCCACCCGCGCCGATCTGTACCCCACCGCCGATTGCCCGGGTGATCGAGCCGCAGCCCGCGATGGCGTCAGCCTTTCAACAGGCACATCAGCGATTTCGCAAGCTCTATCAAGTACATGCGGCGAACATCTAAGCGTGTTCAACCATGGCGGACCAGCCCATCGGCAAGCGCGCGCGCGGCGTCCAGTTCACCCCCATAACCATCGGCGCAGTATAGTCGCAGCGGCACCGTACAATCCGCACGCAAAGCGGTGAGCGTGGCCTCGGCTGCGCGCGCGGCAATGGTACGCGCCCGCCAGTCCTTTGAGGCGGGGCCCGGATGCACCACCAGCGACGTGGCACCATGATCCAGCAGCAACCGTCCGTTCTGGGCCGAGGTCGCAAAGCCGGTCACATCCAGCCCCTCGCGGGCAAAGTTGGCCAGCACTTCGGCCTCTCGGTGGGTGCCCAGATCGGCGCTGTCAAAACCGCGCGCGGCCACACCGTCGATCACCTGAATGGTGGGGAAATTCGCCACGCCCTCGATACCCGCGGCGCGCAGCAGCGCTGCAGCGTCCCGCACCCGCAGAAACGGGTCGGCGCAAAACAAAGCGGCAACAGAACCCGGTTGGACTGCTGCATTCACCGTGGCCCGTTCACGCTCTTCTGAGATCTCTTGCAGCGCAGAAAAGACGGCGCCGTTGACATCCAAAACCGGAAGCAGCGACAGCAGATCGCGCTGTGCTGGCTCCAGTCCGGCAAGCCAGGGCGCGACGATCTGCGCCTGAGTCGATTCGCCTGGAATGTCGGTTCGCGGCACACTGACCCGGATCAGCAGATCAGGCAGCGGAAGGTCGCGATGACGGCTTGCCGTGTTACTCATTCTTACCCATTTTCCTGCAAATTAGCCTGTGGTGAGCGCGTCTGTGCGCTGCAATACTAACCTGAATAGAAGACCAAAGGATCGTCGCCGCGCTGTGGGAGGAGCCACTTGGGCTGGCAGCGCCTGACGAGGAGGAAAGTGTGTCCTTGCAGTTCTTTCTGATCGTCACCCTCAACGGGCTGACGCTGGCATCGCTGTATTTCATCGTGGCCAGTGGCTTTTCGTTGATCTTCGGGCTGATGCGGACCGTCAACATGGCGCATGGCTCACTTTACATGGTGGGGGCCTATGTCGGCTTTGCGGTCTTTGACCCCTTGTATGCCTCCAACACATGGGGCTCGCAAGCCTGGCTGATCGCAATCGTCGCCGGCATCCTTGCCGCTGCGCTCTTGGGGCTATTCATGCAGGTCGCCTTTCTGGGCTGGATGCAGGGGCAGGAACTTCGTCAGGCGCTGGTGACCATCGGCCTGTCGATCATCATCGCTGACCAGCTTCTGGCACGTTTTGGCGGCAATCCTTTCCAGTTCTTTGCTCCTGACATGCTGTTCGGCCCGGTTCAGGTGCCGTTCATCGGTCGCTATCCGGTGTTCCGGCTGTTCCAGGTCGGGCTGGCGGTTGCGGTGGGGATCGGGCTTTGGCTTTTGCTGAACAAGACCAAGCTGGGCATCATCGTGCGGGCGGGTGTGGACGACCGGCAGATGCTGGCGGCTTGCGGCGTGAACGTGCCGCTGGTAGCGGCCACGGTCTTTGCGCTGGGTGCAGGGCTGGCCGGGCTGGGCGGCGTGATCGGCGCGACTGCGCAGCCGATGGCGCTGGGAGTGGATGCGCGCTTTCTGCTGATGTCGCTGGTGGTGGTGATCGTGGGTGGGATGGGATCGATCGGGGGCACCGCCTTGGGCGCGGTGCTGATCGGTCTGGCCGAGCAATGGGGCCAGGTGCTGTTCCCCACCTACTCGGTGATCCTGACCTTCGTGATCATGGCCTCGGTGCTGGCAGTCTGGCCGCAGGGCCTGCTGGGGAGGAAGCCGGTATGATCATGATGAGCACCCGCCAGTGGGCGCTGACCGGTCTTGGCGTTGCGATCCTGATGGTGCTGCCCCTGTTGCTGCACAATTTCTGGCTGGTCAACATAATGGGCCGGGCGATGGTTTACGGAGTTGTGGCACTGTCGCTGACCTTTCTGGCGCATTACGGCGGGTTCATCTCGCTGGCGCAAACCATGGTTGCGGGGATTGCCGGTTACGCTGTGGCAATGATGGCACCGACCGCCATACCCCTCAGCACAATGGCGATGCCCTATGCGCTGGCGATCCCGTTGGCGGTGCTGGCGGCGACACTGGCCGGCGCGCTGGTCGGGTTGATCGCGGTCAATACCCGCGAGATCTATCTGTTGATGATCACGCTGGCGCTGGCCGTGGGGTTCAGCCTGTTCGCGCAATCCAACATCACCTGGTTCCGCGGCTATGAGGGGATTCGCAATATTGTCGGCCCTGAGGTCTTTGGCCTGCCCTTCCGGACACCGATGGTGTTTTACTACAGTGCGCTGATCGTTGCCGTCCTGATGTATCTGCTGGTGCTCTATGTGGTGCGCACGCCCTTTGGTCTGGTCCTGCAAGCGATCCGCGATTCCAACCGGCGCACTGCGGCGATCGGCTTCAACGTCGCGCTGCACCGGATTGCGGCCTTTGCGCTGGCAGGGTTCATTGCCGGCTGGGGCGGGGTGCTGATCACCTTCTACAACATCGGCATTACACCCAGCTCCATCGGTCTATGGGCCACGGTGGCGGTGTTGATCATGGCGGTGATCGGCGGTCTGGGCCATCCGCTGGGCGCTTTCATAGGCGCATTGATCTACGCGCTGATGGATACCTTTGCCTCGACCATCATCGGCCATGATCGCTTCAACACATTGATCGGGCTGGTATTCTTGTCGATCGTCCTTTTGTCGCCTGACGGGGTCTGGGGAATCGGCGAGCGGCTGAAAGCCACGCTTCAGGGTAAAGGCAGCAAGCCTGCTGTTGAGGAGGCAGCAGGCAACGAAACAGCGGACAGGGGAAGTTAACCCTTGCCGAAGGGGGCGGCACACTGACCCGACCGCGCCCGTTGCACTGCAATGACGAAGGGTCCGAGACGTCACCGCCGGGGCAGAGGAGCGCCGGCACAACAGGAGGAAATACGAATGACATTTACCCGCAGAACAGCAATGGCCTGGGCAATGGGCACGGTCGCGGCGGTCTTCGCACTGTCCGATGCGATGGCCCAGGACCAGCCGCCGATCCGCATCGGCTCGATCACCACGCTGGAAGGTCCGTTCGCCACCGGCGGTCAGGATGCCTATCGTGCCATGGAGATGGCGTTCGAAGCAATCGACTACACGGTTGGCGGGCGCGAGATCCAGTGGATCCGCGAATCCTCGAATGCCACGCCCGATGTGGCGCTGGCACGGGCACGCAAGCTGATCGAACAGGATGAGGTGGATATCATTATCGGCCCGCTTTCCGGCGCCGAGGGGATCGCCCTGCGCGATTACTCCCGCACGTTGACCGGGCGCACCATCATAAATGGTTCCTCCGGTGCGGCCGATACCACGCTGCGTGACCCGTCGTCGAACTTCTTCCGCTTCAACACCGAAGGCACGCAGTGGATGGCGGGGCTGGGCACCTATGCCTATGAAGAGATGGACTCGCGCCATGTTGCGCTGGTGGCGGCAGATTACGCCTTCCCCTACGCGCAGGTTTTCGGCTTCATGCATGAGTACTGCGAACTTGGCGGTGCAGTGACCAAGCTGTGGTCGCCCCTCAACACCACCGATTTCTCGTCAATCATCGCGCAGTTTCCCTCGGATATTGATGCGGTTCTGCTGATCCAGGGCGGCACCGATGCGCTGGCCTTCCTGACGCAGTATGCCGAGGTGGGTGGCGATTTGCCGATCATCGGGGGTTCTATCACCGCCGATCAGACGCTGCTTTCGGCACGCGGACCGCATCAGCGGCTGATGGAGGGGATGGTGGCCGCAGGCCCGATTGCCGATCTCAACGAAGATCCCAACTGGCAGGACTTCGTCGCCCGTTACCGTGAACGTTGGGGAAGCGAAGGGTTCGATTCGCCCTCGATCCATGCGGTGAACTATTACACCAACACCATCGCCGTGTTGCAGGCGCTGGAAGAGGTGGGCGGCGATCTGTCGGATGATCAGGCGGCCTTCCAGGCGGCACTGGCCGAGATCGAGTTCACGGCCCCCACCGGTGCCAATGTCCGGCTGGACAGCAACCGTCAGGCGATTTCGGATATCTTTCTGACCCGGATCGTCAACGATGGTGGCACCATGCGCACCGAGGCCTTCGGCCGCACGCCCGATGTCACCCAGACGCTGGGCATGGACACCGAGGAGTTCCTCGCGCTCGGTTCGCCCTCGCGCGACAATCCTGATTGCCCGCCGGCGCTATAAACCGGCCTTGCCCCGCTCCCACCCCTCCCCGGGAGCGGGGCACCCTGAAGCGGAACATTTTTCTCAATGGCAGAACCCTTTGATTTTTCTCAGGCTCCCGAGGCGCTGGTACTGACTGGCGTGTCACGTCGCTTTGGCGCGCTGAAGGCGGTCAGCGATGTGACCCTGACCATCCGTCAGGGCGAAAGGCGCGCGATCCTGGGACCGAACGGTGCCGGGAAGACCACGCTTTTCAATACGATCTGCGGCGACTACCCGCCGACCGCAGGCCAGATCACCTTTTTCGGCACCGATATCACCCGGCTGAGGGTGCATCGCCGGGCGCGGCTGGGGATCGGGCGGACCTATCAGAGCTCGCTCCTGTTCAGCGGGTTGAGTGTGCTGGAGAACCTCTATCTGGCGGTGCGCGCCGCGAGCGCCGGACGGTTCTCGCTGCGCAAGGCCGGACCTGCGGACCCTGATGTGGCGCGGGCGCGCGAACTGGCGGGGCGGGTGCGGGTTTCCGGGTTTCTGGATACGCGCATCGATGCCATTTCGCACGGACAGCGGCGCCAGGTTGAGATTGGCATGGCGCTGGCGGGAAACCCCAAGCTCCTGATGCTGGACGAACCTGCAGCCGGGCTCTCCGCGGCAGAGCGGCCTGAACTGATCGCCCTGCTTGCCGGGCTGCCGCGCGAACTGACACTGGTCCTGATCGAACATGACATGGATGTGGCACTGTCCAATGCTGATATGGTGACAGTAATGAAGGACGGGCTGGTGGTGGTTGAGGCCCCCCCGGCCCAGATCGCCGATGATCCGGTGGTGCAATCCATCTATCTGGGAGATCCGCACTGATGGCCGGGCATCTGGAAATCAAGGATCTGCGTGTGCGTTTTGGCCGGGCGTCGATCCTGCAAGGCGTCAACCTGTCCGTGACAGGTCAACCACTTTCGGTGGTGGGGCGCAACGGCATGGGCAAGACGACAACATGTGCGGCATTGATGGGCATGGTGGCCGCCAGCGGCAGCATCCGGCTGGACGGGCAGGAAATTCTGGGCCTTGGCACCGGCAAGGTGGCGCGCCGGGGGCTGGCACTGGTGCCGCAGGGACGGCGGATGTTTCCCTCGCTCTCGGTGCACGAGCATCTGTTGCTGGTGGCGCAACGCGGTCAGCCCGCCTGGACCATAGAACGCGTCTATGAAACCTTCCCCCGTCTGGCTGAGCGCCGACGCAACGGCGGCAACCAGCTTTCGGGCGGAGAACAGCAGATGCTGGCCATTTCGCGAGCGCTCTTGATGAATCCGAAGCTGGTGATCATGGATGAACCCTCGGAAGGGCTGGCGCCGGTGATTGTCGATCATCTGATCGAGGTCCTGCGCGGCATCGTCGCCGAAGGGATGGGCCTGTTGCTGATCGAGCAGAACCTGAGGGTGGCCACCTCGGTCGCCGATCAGGTGGCGATCATGGTCACCGGAAAGATAGCTGCGACAGTGCGCGCGGCCGAACTGATTGCCGACCGAGAGATGCAGAACCGCTATTTGGGGGTCAGTCATGGGCATTAGTCGGGTCTATGTCATCGGCACCTGCGACACCAAAGAGGCAGAGCTTGCCTATGCCTGCTCCTGCGTGCGTGCGGCGGGTGCGCAGGCAGTGCTCGTCGATGTCAGCACGCAGGGAGCGGGCCGCGCGCCTGACGTCATTGCCACCGAGATAGCCGCTTGCCATCCCGATGGCGCGGGCGCGGTGCTGGGCGGCGGCGATCGCGGCGCGGCGGTTTCTGCCATGGCCGAGGCGCTGACCCACTGGCTTACCGCGCGCGATGATATCGGCGCGGTTCTGGGGCTGGGCGGTTCCGGCAATACCGCGCTGGTCACGCAGGCGATGCGCGCACTGCCGGTGGGCGTGCCCAAGCTGATGGTCTCCACTGTCGCCTCGGGGCAGGTCGCGCCCTATGTCGGCGCAAGTGACGTGGGCATGGTGTATTCGGTGACCGATATCGCCGGGCTGAACGCGATCAGCCGGCAGGTGATCGGCAATGCCGCACATGCGGCCGCAGGCATGGCGCTGCATCCTGTCCCACAAAGCGCTGAGGATCTGCCCGGCGTCGGGCTAAGTATGTTCGGCGTGACCACCAGTTGCGTGGAAGCGCTGCGAGCCCAGCTTGAGGGGCAGTTCGAGCCCTATGTTTTCCATGCGACTGGCACCGGCGGCGCGGCGATGGAAAAGCTGGCCGAATCCGGCCTGGTGGCGGGTCTTCTGGATGTCACCGCCACCGAGATCGCAGATCATCTGGTTGGCGGCGTCATGCCCTGCACGCCTGACCGCTATGGCGTGCTGGCGCGGCGACCGCTGCCTTGGGTCGGATCGGTGGGTGCGGTGGATATGGTCAATTTCGCCGGGCGCGAAACCGTGCCCCTGCGCTTTGCAGGACGAACGCTGCTGGAACACAACCGGCAGATCACTTTGATGCGCACCACGGCAGATGAGAACGCCGCGATCGCCCGCTTTCTGACCGAGCGGTTGAACCGGGCTACCGGGCCGGTGGCGCTGTTTGTGCCGTTGGGCGGCGTCTCGGCGGTGGATGCACCCGGAATGCCGTTTCATGACCCTGACGCCAACGCGGTTCTCTTCGCCACGATCCGCGAGACCTTCCGCCCCACCTCCGGGCGGAAACTGATCGAACTGCCGCTGCATATCAACGATCCCGCCTTTGCCGAGGCAATGGCCGCTGAATTTCTCAGGATGTTCCCATGACCCAGGCCCAGAACAGCCACCGCGACCGCAATGCGCTGATGCGCAAGTTTCAAGATATGGCCGAACGGCGCATTCCGATTATCGGCGGCGGCGCTGGTACCGGGCTTTCCGCGAAAAGCGAGGAAAGTGGCGGTATCGACCTGATTGTCATCTATAATTCAGGGCGTTACCGAATGGCTGGGCGCGGCTCGCTGGCCGGGCTTCTGGCCTATGGCAACGCCAATGAGATTGTACTGGACATGGCGCGCGAAGTGCTGCCGGTGGTGCGCCACACGCCGGTTTTGGCCGGGGTAAACGGCACGGACCCCTTTGTGATCATGGGCCAGCATCTGGACCGGCTGAAGGCATTGGGCTTTGCCGGGGTGCAGAATTTCCCCACAGTGGGGCTGATCGACGGGCTGTTCCGCCAGAACCTTGAGGAAACGGGCATGAGCTACGCCCTTGAAGTGGACATGATCCGCATGGCCCATGAGCGCGATCTCCTGACCACGCCCTATGTCTTTTCCGCCGACGAGGCAGTGGCGATGGCGCAGGCCGGGGCCGATATTCTGGTAATGCATATGGGCCTGACCTCAGGCGGGACGATCGGGGCCGAAACCGTGCGCTCACTTGATGATTGCGTGCAGGATATCGATCTCTGGGCCGAGGCGGCGTTGCGCGTACGCCCCGACATTCTGGTGATCTGCCATGGCGGGCCAATCGCCACACCACAGGATGCCGCCTATGTTCTGCGCAAGTCGCGGCTTTGCCACGGCTTTTACGGTGCCAGCTCGATGGAGCGGCTGCCCACCGAGTCCGCGCTTTGTGAAACCACCCGCGCCTTCAAGGCGCTCACCTTCTGAGGAAACGACCATGGCTCAGGCCCTTGCCAGCACCATTATCGACGCGCCCGTTGAAACTGTCTGGGCAGTCCTGCGCGATTTCAACGGCATGCCGGTCTGGAATCCGGGCGTGCGCGACAGTCTGATCGAAGAGGGCCGTGATGCGGACAGTGTAGGCTGCATCCGTGCCTTTCATTTGGCGGACGGCAGTCTTGTGCGCGAACGCTTGCTGGAGCTGGACGACAGCCGCTATCGCATGCGCTACAACTTCGAAACCCCGGCATTCCCCGTGGAAAACTATCTGGCCACGCTGGAGCTGATCCCCGTTACCAATGGCGATGCCACTTTTGTGCGTTGGCATGCTGGTTTCGATGAAGCTCCTGAAGACCGCGACACCTATAGCGCGCTGATCTCAAAGGCGGTTTTCGCTGACGGGCTGAAGGCGCTGGCGGCGCATATTGCGCAGGCCCCTGCCCCCGCCGAGGTGCCGGAGCCGCGTTGGCAAGGCCTGCGGCCTGCAAAGGTCTTCACCTCCAGCGTGATCCGAGCGCCCTTGCCGGCTGTCTGGGAAAAAATGCGCGATTTCGCCGGGATGAAGCACTGGCACGCCGATATCACGCGGATGGACATGATTGGCGGGGTACGTTCGGACAAGGTCTCCGGTGTGCGCGATTTTCTGTTCGGTGATGGCCAGTTGCATGAAGAACTGACCTTCCTGTCCGATCAGGACCATGCCTTTCGCTACCGGATACTGAAAAGCCCCATGCCATGGCTGAATTACCACGCGGGTGCGCAGCTTTATCCGCTGACTGACCGGGATCAGACCTTTGCCGTCTGGACCGCAGACTGGACCGCCTCGCCGCAGGACGATCTGGCGCTGATCCCAAATGTGCATGACAATGTGTTCCAGCAGGCCTTCGACACGCTGGATCAGCTGCTTTCCGGCGGCTGACGCGGTATCCGGCCAGCCCAAGTGACCCAACAGGATCGTTGCAGATCATTGCACTGGTGGTGCTGATCCCGCCTGTGGTGCTGTTTTCAACGGTGGAATGGGCGGGGCGCTAGTCCAGCAGAAGCGTGACGCGCCGGTTCTGGCGGCCCTTTTTCTCGATCTTGCCAAGACGCACCGGCCCGATCTCAAGCGTGCTGCCGACATGCGTGCCGCCGCAAGGTTGCAGGTCCACCGGCGCGGTCTCTGTGCCGATCCGGATCAACCGAACCCGGCCCTGCCCCTTGGGCGGCTGGACCGACAGGGTCTTGACCAATGACGGGTTGGCCTCCAGTTCGGCATCAGTAATCCAACCCTCGCTCACTGGAAGATCACGCGCGATCAGCGCGTTGAGGGCCGCGTTCAGCGCGTCTTTGTCGTCGGGCGCCTCTGGCATATCGAAATCGAGCCGCCCCTTGCCCGCCGCTATCGCCCCACCGGTCACCGGCAGCGGCAGCACCACCGACAGTAGGTGCAGCGCGGTATGTACGCGCATATGGGCAAAGCGGCGCTCCCAGTCGAGTGTCATCTTCACGGTGTCGCCCACAGCAGGCAGCCCCCCCCCACCGGCTTCAGGCACCAGTGCCACCCCGTCGCCTGCCTTGACGGTATCCACGATCGTCAGCCGCCCGCCCTTCCATTCCAAAGTGCCGCTGTCGCCCGGTTGGCCGCCCCCCATCGGGTAAAAGACCGAACGGTCAACGATCAGTGCACCGGTGTCCGTCAGGCCGCTCACGCGGGCGTCGCAGTCGCGCATGTAGGAATCAGTTCTGAAAAGCGGTTGGGTCATTCGTCATGCTCGTCGGTTCCGGTTTCAGGGGCGTCCTCGCCGTCGAATTCAAGCTCGACGCTGGGGGGCGGGCGGGTGTCGGCGGCGCTTCCGGCCAAGGCGGTGCCGGCCAGCACCCCGGCCCCGACCGCCGTCGCAGCCGCCACCGGCGCGGCTTTCGCCACCGGCGCGGCACCGGGCAGCACCTCGGGGTTGCGCAGCCATATATCGCGCTGCGAGAACGGAATTTCTATCCCTTCCAGCACGAAACGACGGGCGATTTCGTGGTTGATGTCTGAAATCACCCGCATCTTGAAGTTTACATCGCGCAGGATCGCGCGCAACTCAAACTCCAGCGCATCGGCGCCGAACCGCATGAACAGCACGCTTGGCGGCGGCATCATCACCACCAGCGGCTGCGCCTCGATGATCTCGCGCAGGATCGCCTCGACCCGGCGGGTATCGGTGCCATAGGCCACGCCCACCGGCACGATCACCCGTCCGGTCTTGTTGGATTTGGTGTAGTTGGTGACCGAGTGCGAGATCAGATCGGCATTGGGTACGATCACTTCGGAGCGGTCAAAGGTTTCGATCACGGTCGAGCGCACCGAGATGCGGGTGATCGTGCCCATGGTCGGCCCCACTTCGACCCAATCGCCCTCGGACACCGGGCGCTCGATCAGAAGGATCAGCCCCGAGACAAAGTTCGACACGATATTCTGCAAGCCAAAGCCGATTCCGACTGACAGCGCACCCGCCACGATCGCCAGCCCCGTCAGGTCAATCCCGGCGCTGGAAAAGGCCACCAGCGCGGCCAACACCACGCCCACATAGCCCACGCCCGAAACAACGGCCTTTTGCGCCCCGCGCTCCATCGTGGTCTTGGGCAGGATCGACGCGGCCAGCGCCCCCTGCAGCGCCCGGGTAAACAGAAAGCCGATCACGAAAACCAGAACGAAAAACAGGATGTTGGCAGGAGCGATCCGCGTCTCGCCCAGCGTGAACCCTTCGCGAAAGCGTGCCCATATCTCCAGCAGTTCGGTGGTGCGCACGCCCCAGATAACCGCCAACACTGGCAGCGCGACCAGCGCCAGAACCATCCCGGCCAGCGCCGGAACCAGCGCCTCCGAGGCGCCTTCCGGGCCATCATCGACCACCGCGTCATAAATCGCCGTGATCAACCGGTGCAGGATGATCGTCGCAGCCACCAGCGCCAGTGAACTGATCAGCGGAAAGACGATCTGCAACGCCGCCGTGACATATCCTACCGCGCCCAGTGCCAATGCCAGGGCCGCCAGCACCATGATCGCCTTGGCCCCTAACCGCAGCATCCGGTCGAAGAAACTGGCCGAGCTGTCCGCAGCGCCCTCGGTCTCGCGCGACTGCTGCCCCCACAACAGCCGACCCATCCGCAAAAGAACAATCCCGGCCAGCGCCACAAGCGGGAACATCAGCGCTGAATTGGCAGCATCAGACTGCACCGAGGGCGCGATCAGCGGCTCATAGATCAGCCGCGTTGCGCCGACCATGCCCAGAAGCAGCGCCAGCACCCGTCCGCGCCGACGTGCGTCATCTTCCAGCCGGATCGGCAGGCCCGGATCGGCGAGGATGGGGAAAATCTGCAGCGACAGCCAGCGCGCAAAAAACACCATCATCCCGGCCAGAACCAGTGCCTCGGACAGGTCTTCGACCGTGGGGCCGGTCAGGCGACTGGACGAAATCGCTGTCGCCAGAAGGGTCAGCCCCAGAAACGGCACCAGCAACTGCGCAAGCGAGAGCACGAACGCCGCCACCACCCGTCCGCGAAGGATGGCCGTGCTTTGCATCAGCCGCACGGTCAGCTGCTCCATCCACGCCCGCCCGCGCAGCAGCAGCAGCGCCGCCAGCGCCAGCGCCCCCAGCGTGATTGGCAGATCGGCCACCATTTCCTCACGCCGCGCCGGGTCCAGCCAGGCGTTAAAGACCTCGCCATAGACCGTCAGGCCTGAACTGATCAGGACATTGAACCCCAACATCCAGTTCGCAGGGTTAAGCGGCGTCGGCCACAGCGTGAGCAGGGCATCGGCCTGGCGCTCGCGCAGCACCCGGTCGATCGAGCGGATGATTCCGTCGGCGCGGCGAAACGCCTCGTCTGCGGTCAGAAGCGGTGCCTGCCGCAGCGCCAGCCGCTCGGTCAGATCGGCACGGCGCGCAGCAACCTCAGGGGCCTCGGACTCGCCCTCGGCTGGTGGCGGGCCCAGGGCGGAAATCTGTTCGCGCAGGGTCAGAATGCGGTCCTGATTGACGGCCTGCGCATCCAGAAACTGATTGCGAAAGCCGACCACGCGCAGCCGCAGCCCCTCCAGCTCATCGCTGGGCGTGTTGCGCGCCTCCACAGCGTTTTCAGCCCGTTCCGCCAGAAACGACCAGACCGCATAGTTCGGCCCCTCGCCCTCGGCGTTCTGGGACTGTGCAGCGGTTGCGACGCAGGCTGCGATAAACACCACCAGCGCCAGCAGCAGCAGCGCCAGACCCTTGCACGGTCTCACGCCGCGTCTGTGAAACCCTGCGACGATGGAGCCCATATGCGGAACAAACCTGTGCTGTTGACGCTCAGTCGATACGCACATCCGGCAGATTGTGCGGCGCACGGTCCATCCACTCAGGAACCGGCAACCCCTTATCCTTCAGGAAGGCCGGGTTGAACAGCTTTGACTGATAGCGCGTGCCATAATCACAAAGGATCGTGATGATGGTATGCCCCGGCCCCATCTTTTGCGCCATGCGGATCGCCCCGGCCACGTTGATCCCGGATGAGCCGCCAAGGCACAGACCCTCCTCGGCCAGCAGATCAAAGACCACCGGCAGCGCCTCGCTGTCAGGGATGTTAAAAGACATATCGGGCGTGAAGCCCTCCAGATTGGCGGTGATGCGGCCCTGGCCGATACCTTCGGTGATTGACGAACCCTCAGACTTCAACTCACCCGTGGTGTAGAAGGAATGCAGTGCCGCGCCGTCAGGGTCGGCAAGACCGATCTTCACGCCCTTCGATTGCAACGCCTCAGCGACACCCGCCAGCGTACCGCCCGACCCCACGGCACAGATGAAACCATCAACCTTGCCATCGGTCTGCACCCAGATTTCTGGCCCCGTGGTCTCTATATGGGCCTGCCGGTTGGCCACATTGTCAAACTGGTTGGCCCAGATCGCACCGTTGGGTTCGGTTTTCGCCAGTGCCTCGGCCAGGCGGCCCGAATAGCGGATATAGTTGTTGGAGTTGCGGTAGGGCGCGGCGGGCACCTCGACCAGTTCGGCCCCGGCAAGGCGCAGCATGTCCTTCTTTTCCTGGCTTTGCGTCTCGGGGATCACGATCACCGTGCGAAACCCCATCGAGGCCCCCACAAGCGCCAGCCCGATGCCGGTGTTGCCCGCCGTGCCCTCGACTATGGTGCCGCCGGGTTTGAGCAGGCCGCGCGCCACGGCGTCCCGGATGATAAAAAGCGCGGCGCGGTCCTTGACCGACTGGCCGGGGTTGAGGAACTCGGCCTTGCCCAGGATCTCGCAGCCAGTGGCCTCGCTTGCCTTGTTCAGCCGGATCAGTGGGGTGTTGCCGATGGCCTCGGCCAGATTGCGACGGATCATTGCGCTCCCTTTCCTTGTTGGCACCCTTGGGGGTGCCCGTGCAGCTCAGTGCAGAACCCTGCGCCGCTTCTGCCAGCGCGCATAAAGCCAGCCCAGAAGCGGCACAAGCACCAATGCCGGTGCAACGATCTGCCAGCCGCGTTCGGCAGGCAGCCCCGCCAGATCGACCGGCGCGCCTGACAGAACGATGCCAGTCAGCACCGCCAGCATTGCCACGGCGGCGGCAAAGATCAGCAGGACCGAGGCATCGTCACCCCACAGCAGAAAAACCGCCCCCAACAGCCCCAGCCAGACGGTCATCGCCCAGGCAACCTTCAGCCAGAGCGCGTCCAAAGGCAAACTCTCCATCAGATACGGCATGTCAGATGCGAGGGCGAAACGGTCGTTCAGATAATCCAGCGCCAGCGCGCCATGCCAGAGCAACAGCAACAGGGCAACCGGCAACAGATGCCAGGGCCGGGTGGAAATAGCTTGGGGCATGAGCGCGCGCCTCGCGTAAATTCAACTGCCCCCAAACTGACGCGCGGCGGCGCAACTGTCCAGCCCCGTCCGTGACCGGATGGACTGCTGCGCAGACGCCTGTTTGCTGGCCGCTTCGCGGCGGGGGGGCGCTGCCCCCGCCGCCCGTGCCGGGCGACTCCCCCGGGATGTTTTTGAGTAGATGAAGCCTGTCCCAAGCCCGTCTTTCATCTTGCAGCAAATACGCATGCTCGATCTCAGCCCGTGCTGCGGGCTTTTTCTGCGCATGGCAGCAGCGCCGGAAGGCCCCTCAGTGTCGTTGGTCAGCGAGATGCCAGAGCGCAGCACCAGCGCGCATAAACAGGCTGCGTGGGTGGCGCAGCAGGTCGGGGTTGGCGGATTGGAGCATTGGCAGCGCATCGCCCTCACCCAGCGCCGCACGTGCCAGGAGCCGCCCCAGCACCGCGCCCGGCGCGATACCGCGCCCGTTGAAGCCCAGCAGCCCAAAGGCCCCCGGCCCCGGCTGCCAGAGGCGTGGCAGTGCATCAGGCGTAGTGCCGATGCGGCCAAACCACTGATGCGCGAAAGTCTGCCCCTTGAGTTGCGGATAAAGCCGCGTCATCTGCCGCCTGGCCCAGGCGATATGCACGCGCCGATCCGCCATCCCCAGCGCGCCCACCGAGCCGATGATGAATCGCCCCGCGGCATCAAGCCGGAACGAGGTAAGGATTTTCGCGCTGTCCCAGGCCCCCTCGCCGCCCGGCAGGATCTGTTCGCGCAGCGCTTCGGGCAGCGGATCGGTGGCGAGGTTGAAATAGGGCAGCACCGCCAGCGCCCTGCCCGGTTCGGCGGCAGGCCCGCTGCCATAGGCATTGGTGGCCCAGATGACCTTTGGTGCACGAAGCCTGCCCGCGGGGGTTTGCAGTGTCCAGGCACCGCCGGAAAGGCGCGCATCACTCACAGGCGATCCGGTATGCAGGCGTGCCCCGGCCGCCAGCGCCGCCCGCGCCAGTCCGCGCGCATAGGCCAGCGGCTGCACGGTCCCGGCGCGGGGATCGAAGAGGGCCCCGCAAAACCTGTGGCTGCCGGTGCGGGCGCGGGTTTCGGCGGCATCGAGCAAAGACAGTTCGACGCCGCGTGCCTTCCATTGTCGCGCGCGAGCGGCCAACGCATCAAGCCCGGCGCGGTTTGGGGCGCAATGCAGGGTGCCGACGGGCCGGGCCTCGCAGTCAATGCCATGGCGTTCAATCAGCGCCCAGACTACCGCCGGAGCCTGCGCCAGCAAATCGGGCAGTCGGCTGTCAGCTGCGTGGCGGGCCAGCCGGCGCTCCAGCTCCTCCGGCATCAGCCAAAGACCGGCATTCACCAGCCCCACATTGCGCCCCGAGCCGCCCGCGCCGATTGTCGCCGCCTCAACCACCACGACGCGCGCGCCCGCGCGGGCGGCCTCGATCGCCGCGCACAGCCCGGTATAGCCTGCGCCAACCACAGCCACATCGGCCTCATGCGTGCCCTCAAGGGGGGAGGCAGGTGGCGCGGGCGGGGCGGTGTCCGACCAGAGGCCGGGCGTATCGAGCGGGTGCATCGGGCAGCTTTCGGCTGTTGCTGGGCAGACGATCAACAGGCCTGGGGTGCGCCGTCAAGGGGGATCAGGGCAAGGCCGCCGTGTGGCCGGCTGTGTGAATCACTGCGTGGATGACTGCGGGCAGATTATTCAGCCGCTTCACCCTGCACCTTGAGCTCGAATCCGCGTGCGATCATATCCGAGGGGGCGACCGGGTATTCGCCTGAGAAACACGCATCACAGAACTGCGGGCAGCCAGAGTTGCGCCCCGCGCTTTCGCCCGCCGCGCGATAAAGACCGTCAAGCGAGACGAACCTGAGGCTTTCGACGCCGATGAAATCGCGCATCTCGTCCTCGCTCATCCGGGCAGCCAGCAGTTTTGAGCGTTCAGGTGTATCGACACCGTAGAAACACGGCCAGGAGGTGGGCGGCGAGGCGATGCGGAAATGCACCTCTTTTGCCCCGGCCTCAAGGATCATTTCCTTGATCTTGAGGCTGGTGGTCCCGCGCACCACCGAATCATCGACCAGCACGATCCGCTTGCCCGCCACCAGCGCGCGGTTGACGTTCAGTTTCAGGCGCACACCCATGTTGCGGATCTGCTCGGACGGCTCGATGAAGGTGCGGCCCATATACTGGTTGCGGGTGATGCCCATGGCGAAGGGAATACCAGATTCCTGGCTGTAACCGATCGCCGCCGGGGTGCCCGAATCGGGCACCGGGCATACCAGATCGGCCTCGACCGGGGCTTCACGCGCCAGTTCCACACCGATCTGGCGGCGGGTTTCATAGACCGAGCGGCCGCCGAGAATGCTGTCGGGGCGCGAGAAATAGACCTGCTCGAAGATGCAAAAACGCGAGGGCAGTCGCTCGAACGGGCGGGTCGAGGTCACTCCGGACTTGTCGATAACCACCATTTCGCCCGGCTCGATCTCGCGGATGAAGTCAGCGCCGATGATATCAAGCGCGCAGGTTTCTGACGACAGCACCCAGCCGCCGTCTTTTTCAGGCCCGATCCGGCCCAGAACCAGCGGGCGCACGCCCAGCGCATCGCGCACGCCAATCAGCTTGGTGCGGGTCATGGCAACTATGGAAAACGCGCCTTCGACACGGCGCAGCGCGTCTTTCATGCGTTCGGGGATGTTCTTCTGGATCGAACGCGCCATCAGGTGGATGATGCATTCGCTGTCGCTGGAGGACTGAAAGATCGAACCCCGCTCAATCAGTTCGCGGCGAATCGCATTGGCATTGGTGATGTTGCCGTTATGCGCGATCGCTGCCCCGCCCATGGCAAACTCGCCAAAGAAGGGCTGCACGTCGCGCATGGCGGTGGCACCCTTGGAGCCTGCGGTGGAGTAGCGGACATGGCCGATGCCGATGGCGCCGGGCAACGTTTCCATCAGGCTGGCGCGGGTGAAGTTGTCGCGCACCAGCCCGAAGCGGTGGGCAGACTGGAACCCCTGCTCAGGCGAATGGGTGATGATCCCCCCGGCCTCTTGCCCACGATGCTGAAGTGCATGCAGGCCAAGGGCGACAAAATTGGCGGCGTCCTGCACACCAATCACGCCGAATACGCCGCATTCCTCCTTCAGTTTGTCATCATCGAAGGGGTCGCTGAGCCATTGCTGCATCGGCTTTGATCCTCGAAGCTGCGTCGGCCCTGACTTATGCGGTCGCGCGCGCGCAGGCAAGCCCGCGCCGCCGCTGTGTCACGAAAATGAGACAGTCAGCCGCGGCGCTCGGTGCTTCAGCCGCGGCGCTCGGCGCAGCTGCTCACCAATTCCTCATACTGCTCGACGATCCAGTTGGGCGCGTTTTCTGGCATCGCATCGGCGATCGAGGCCTGGATGCGGCCAAAGACGTCTGCTGAACGGCTGTTGTCAACCATCTCGACACTGCCTGGCGGTACCGCACGCTCAAACACCATGAGTGCCACTGCCACCAGAATGATCCCGCGCAGCACGCCAAAGAAAAAGCCCAGGCCCTGATCGATCCCACCCAGCGCAGAGTTGCGGATCAGCCCGGAAAAGATCGGTGTGAACAGCGCCACCACCACAAGAACAATGGCAAACACGGCCGCAAAGGCCGCGATGATCGTCAACTCGCAACTGTCGCCCAGAATGCTGCCCAGATAAGGGATCTCGCGCATCAGGGGTTCGGCGACCGGGGCCAGCACAAAGGCCAGCACCGCCGCTGCGACCCAACCCAGAATGGCCAGCGTCTCGCGGACCAGACCGCGCGAATAGGCCAGTATGGCGGAAACCACGATGACCAGCGCGACCACGCCGTCCACGAGGGTGAAGGCATCCATGCGTTTACTCTCCTCTGGCGCTATCCTGCGCCGAAAACTTCGCCCACAAAACCGGTCAGATCGTCAAACGCGCGCAGGTCGATCCCGGTTTCACCGCCCTGTTTGCCGCCCGCAGGAAGCATGGCGCTGGTGAAACCAAGTTTTTTCGCTTCTTTCAACCTGTTTTCCGACTGACTCACCGGCCTGAGCGCGCCTGACAGCGAGATTTCTCCGAAAACCACGGTTTCCGGCGCAATCGCCACATCTTCACGCGCGCTCAAAAGTGCGGCAGCTACCGCCAGATCGGCGGCGGGTTCATTCACCTTCATCCCGCCAGCCACATTCAGGAACACATCCAGCCCGGTAAAGGGAATGGCGCAGCGCGCCTCAAGCACGGCGAGGATGGTCGACAGCCGCCCGCTGTCCAGTCCGACCACCGTGCGGCGCGGCATCGACAGGGTAGAGGGGGCGACCAGCGCCTGAATTTCGGTCAGCATGGGGCGCGTGCCCTCGATCCCGGCAAACACCACCGATCCGGGCGCAGGTCGGCCCCGCTCAGACAAAAACAGCGCTGAGGGGTTCGCGACCTCTGCCAGGCCCGCGCCGGTCATCTCGAATACACCGATCTCATCTGCCGGGCCGAAGCGGTTCTTGACTGCGCGCAGGATGCGGAACTGGTGGCCGCGCTCGCCCTCGAAATAAAGCACGCAATCGACCATGTGTTCGACCACGCGCGGCCCGGCAATCTGGCCTTCCTTGGTGACATGACCCACCAGAACCACCGACACACCGCGCTTTTTGGCAAAACTGACCAGTTCGTGGGCCGAGGCCCGGACCTGCGCCACCGAGCCGGGCGCGCTTTCCACGCTGTCCAGCCACATTGTCTGGATCGAATCGATCACCACCAGATCAGGGCGTTCCGCGTCCAGCGTGGTCAGGATGTCGCGCAAGCCGGTCTCGGCGGCCAGCCGGACCGGCGCATCGCCCAGCCCCAGCCGCCGGGCGCGCATGCGCACCTGTGCCGCAGCCTCTTCGCCGGAAATATAGAGGCAGTTCAACCCGGCATTCGCGAAGGCCGCCACCGCCTGTAACAAAAGTGTCGATTTGCCGATGCCGGGGTCACCGCCCACCAGAATTGCCGAAGCCTCTACCAGCCCGCCGCCCAGCACCCGGTCGAACTCGGCAATGCCTGACAGCGCGCGCTGCGGTGGGGTTTCCTGGGTCTGAAGGGTGCTCAGCTCAATCACCCGCCCGCGCGCGCCCGGGCTGCGCGGTCCGGCGGCAAGGGGGGCCTCTTCGATAATGCTGTTCCACGCACCACAGGCCTCGCAACGGCCCATCCATTTGCGGTGGCGCGCACCGCATTCGGTACAGGTGAACTGGGGCTGTGCTTTGGCCATGCCAGCCTTATCCCCTGCCACGCCGGGCGGTGCAAGCGCGGTTCAGAACCAAGCGCCAGACCACGCAGAAACGAAAACACCCCCCGTCACCGGGGGGTGTGAAAGTGTCACGAGACCCTGTCTTGCGATCAGGCTTCGTCTTCCAGCGATTCGATGGCCGCTTGCAGATCGTCTTTCGATGCGTCTTTCTCGTTCACCTCGATCTTGCCGAAGATCAGGTCGACAACCTTGTCTTCAAAGATTGGCGCACGCAGTTGCTGCTGCATCTGCGGGTTCTTCTGCACGAATTCAAAGAACTCGCGCTCTTGCCCCGGATACTGCCGCGCCTGCCCCAGAACGGCCTGGGTCATTTCGGCATCCGTCACCTCAACCTCGGCCTTGCGGCCCACTTCAGCCAGCAGAAGGCCCAGCTTCACGCGGCGAACCGCCAGTTTGCGGTGCTCGTCGGTGGCTTCGATCTCTGGGTGATCATGGCCCTGAACCTCAGGGTGCTCATCATGCCAAAGCTGGTGGGCAATCTGCCCCGCCTCGGCATCGACCAGACTGGGCGGCAAGTCAAAGTCGATCTTCTCGTCCAGCAGATCCAGCAACCGGCGCTTCATGACCGCACGCGCGGCCTGCGCGTATTCGGCTTCCAGCCGCTCGCCGATCTGGGTTTTCAGCGCCTCAAGGCTATCGGCCCCGTAGTTCTTGGCCATCTCATCGTCGATCGTGGCGGCTTCGGGTGCTTTCACTTCCTTGACGGTACAGGCAAACACCGCTTCCTTGCCGGCCAGATGGGCCGCACCGTATTCCTCAGGGAAGGTCACGGTGACATCGCGCGATTCGCCGGCTTTCACGCCGACCATCTGCTCTTCGAAGCCGGGAATGAACTGGCCAGAGCCCAGAACCAGAGCGAAATCGGTGGCCGCTCCGCCCTCGAACTCTTCGCCATCGACGCTGCCGGTGAAATCGAACACGATCTGATCGCCGTCTTCCGCCGCACCGTCCTTGGCGGCGAAGGATTGCGAGGATTTCGCCAGATTTTCCAGCGCCTCAGTCACCGCGGCCTCATCAGCCTTGACCACCAGACGATCCAGCGTGAAGCCGCTGAAATCCGGTTCATCGAACGTCGGCAGCGCCTCGTAGGTCATCTCGACGATGACATCGTCACCCTCTTTCCAGTCCTCACCGGCTTTCATTTCGACCTTGGGCTGCATCGCCGGGCGGTCGCCGGTGGCTTCGAAATGCTCCTGCATCGCGCCATCGACCGATTCCTGCATAGCCTCGCCCAGCACGCGCTGGCCGAACTGCTTTTTCAGCATGGCCATCGGCACCTTGCCCTTGCGAAAGCCCTTCATCTCGACTTCGGGCTGCGCCTCGACGAGCTTTTCATTCACTTTCGCGTCAAGCTCGGCGGCGCTCACAGTGATTGTGTAGCCGCGCTTGAGGCCGTCATTCAGGGTCTCGGTGACCTGCATCTTGTCTTCCCTTTGTTTCACCTGGTGCGGGTGGAGGGACTTGAACCCCCACGCCTTGCGGCGCCAGAACCTAAATCTGGTGCGTCTGCCAATTTCGCCACACCCGCCAATACCATGCCCGGCCCTTCCCCAAGGAAAGTGCCGAAATCGCGCGCCTTCTAGCAAGAAGCACGCCCCGATGCGAGAGGAAATCGCCGTACAAATGCGGGAAAGGTGCCAAAATTAGGCCATGAATGACGCGCAGATGTTAATCATTGCCAAGCAAGAGCGAGTCCAATGCCCGAACTATTGCAAATCCACTCTGGCGCCATTCCCGTCGTGCACCAGCGCGAGCGCCCCACAGGCTTCCTGGAGGGCACGCTGATCCGCACCGCCGAGGGCGACCGGCCGGTGGAGTATCTGCTGGCCGGCGACCGTATCGAGACACGCGACAATGGCACCTGTGAGTTGCGCGGCACCAGTACGCTGGTGGCCTGCGATATCGATGTTGTGGCGTTCCTGCCCAACACTGAAAGCGACGCTGACACCGAAGCCGAGCCGCTGCTGGTCGTTCCGGCCATGCAGCAGGTCGCGGTGGACGACTGGCGCGCCAAGGTCGTCTATGAGCAATCCTCGCTGGCCACGCCAGCCGGGTCGCTGGTCGACGGGGTGCGCGTCATGCGCGAGAAACGCAAACTTGTGCGCCTGTTCCGGCTTCATTTTGACAGCCCGCAGATGGTGGCGAGCAACGGTTTTTATCTCTCCAGCGAGAAAACCCGTGCACCGCAGCCGTTCAGTGGCTTCGATGAAGAGCTGATCGACGAAGAGGCCACGCCCCCGCGCAACCGGATGCACTGAGCCAATACCGGGCCAGCACTCAGGGTCAGAATTTCGGGCCAGCGCCGCGACTGATCCTTCACGCCCCCGCTTGCGGGACGTGGGGCAGCACACTGCGCAACACGCCCGGCAAGGCCTCGGGCAGGTCCTCGGCGATCAGGCCGGGGCCATGGGCGCGCGCGCATTCGACATGCAGCCAGACCGCCGTTTCAGCCGCGCGCACCGGATCGGCGCCGCGCGCCAGCAGCCCCGCGATCAGCCCTGCCAACACATCGCCCGCCCCGGCTGTGGCCAGCCACGGCACGGCCCGCGTGCCCAGTGCCGCGTGCACCACCGTCCGCCCCGACGGCGCGGCGATCACCGTGTCCGCGCCCTTCAGCAGCACGCTGGCCCCGGCCTGCGTGGCTGCCGCGCGCGCCGCATCAAAGCGCGAAAAGGCGGGGCCGGGGGTGGTGGTGTCGCGCAATCGGTCGTCGAGTTTGGGAAACAATCGCGCAAACTCACCGCCATGCGGGGTCAGCACACAGCCCTGGTGCAGCAGAGCCATCAGCGCCGGGTCCCGGGCGATCAGGGTCAGCGCATCGGCATCCAGCACCAGAGCGCGACGCGATTCCAGCGCCGTCGCCACCAACCTTGCCGCGTGCGCATCCAGCCCCAACCCCGGCCCCAGACAAAGCGCGGTGATGCGCGGGTCCGTCAGCAGCGCCTCCAGCCCGGCGGCATCGGTGAGCGCGCGCAGCATCACCGCATCCAGCCGCGCTGCATTCTCGGCCAGCGCTTCAGGCGGGCAGCCCAGTGTCACCAACCCCGCACCGATACGCAGCGCCGCGCGCGCCGCCAGCCGGGCCGCACCGCCCTGCCCCGTTCCCCCCGCCACAACCAACAGATGGCCATGGGTGAACTTGTTGCCCGGCCCCTTAGTCAGATCAAGCGCCGGCCCCTCGACCAGCCGCGCCAACTGGCTTGACTGCGCCAGTGCCGCCAACTCTTCACGGATACCGATCGGCAGAACCGACACCGGCCCGCTCAGCCAGCCCCCCTGATCGAGCACATGGCCCAGCTTGAGGCTTTCAAAAGTCAGCGTCAGATCAACCGGTCGCGACAGTGAGCCGCCCTCAGCGCGCAGCTTGCCGCTGTCGGCACAAAGCCCGGACAGGATATCCACCGCCACCAGAACAGCGCCGCGCGCCTGCGCCCGTGTCAATAGCTGCCAGACCGGGGCGGCCAGCGGACGCTGCAAACCTGTGCCAAACAGCGCATCCACCACCACGGTGCGCGGAGCCAGCCAACTATCCTCCAGCGCATCAAGCGGTGCGATTGCGCCCAGTGCTGACCACCGCGCGCGTGCCTGCGCGGCATCCGGCCCGGACCCGGCGCCGTCGCTCATGGCATGCACCCTTACGGTCCAGCCGCGTTCATGCAACAGCCGCGCGACCACGAAGCCGTCGCCGCCATTGTTACCCGGCCCGCACAGAACCACCGCGCGGCCGCCCTGTCCCCAGTGCGCACAGATCGCGTCAGCCACGCCGCGGCCCGCACGCTCCATCAACACCCCGCCCGAGACCGCCCCCGACTCGATTGCCGCCATCTCGATGGCGCGCATTTGGGCAGATGTCAGCAATTCGATCATTTCGCGTTCAATCCGTCAGACTATTGCTGTATTTTTGATGCTTGGCGATGAATTTTTAATCATTCGCCCCAGTTTCGCCGCCCGCGCCGGGAAATCCCGCTTCCGGCTCAGGCTAATCGATTGTCGCGCCCAAGGGAACGTGGTCTGTGGGCCTCAAGTCCGGTGCCGAGCAGGAGAATGCAGGATGAAAAAGATCGAAGCCATCATCAAACCCTTCAAACTCGATGAGGTGAAGGAGGCGCTTCAGGATGTTGGCATTCAGGGCCTGTCAGTGATCGAGGTCAAAGGCTTTGGTCGCCAGAAAGGCCACACAGAGCTGTATCGCGGGGCCGAGTATGTCGTCGATTTCCTGCCTAAAGTGAAGGTCGAGGTGGTGGTGACCGATGATATGGTCGATGCCGCTATCGAGGCGATCGTCACTGCCGCCCGGACCGACAAGATCGGGGATGGCAAGATCTTTGTCACGCCGGTCGAACAAGTCATCCGCATCCGCACCGGCGAGACCGGAGAGGATGCTGTCTGAACCAACGTTCATTACCACTATCAGGGGAACCAACATGAGTGTCGAAACGATCCTCAACATGATCAAGGATGAAGGGGTCGAATATGTCGACATCCGCTTCACCGATCCGCGCGGCAGGCTTCAGCATGTGACAGTGATTGCTGATCTGGTCGATGCCGACTTTCTGGAAGAAGGCTTCATGTTCGACGGTTCGTCGATCTCTGGCTGGAAGTCGATCGATCAGTCCGACATGAAACTGATGGCGGACGGCGACAGCGCCTATATTGACCCGTTCTATGCCGAAAAGACCCTGTGTCTGCATTGCAACGTGGTCGAGCCGGACACCAATGAGCCCTATTCGCGCGACCCTCGCGGCACTGCTGTGAAGGCCGAAGCCTATCTGAAATCGACCGGCATCGGCGATGTCGCCTATTTCGGCCCCGAGGCTGAATTCTTCCTGTTCGAAGATGTGCGCTATTCGACCACCCCTAACAAGGTGGCCTTCGAGATCGACGCCACCGCCGCTGCCTGGAACACGGACGCCGATTTTGAAAGCGGCAACCTGGGCCACCGTGCGGGCCACAAGGGTGGCTACTTCCCGGTGAACCCGGTTGATGACGGTCAGGACATCCGCTCGGAAATGCTGTCCACCATGAAGGCGATGGGCATGAAGGTGGACAAGCACCACCACGAGGTTGCCTCGTGCCAGCACGAACTGGGCCTGATCTTCGGCGCGCTGACAGAGCAGGCCGACAACATCCAGAAATACAAATACGTCATCCACAACGTCGCCGCCGCCTATGGCCGCTCAGCCACCTTCATGCCTAAGCCCATGAAGGGCGACAACGGCTCGGGGATGCATGTGAACATGTCGATCTGGAAAGACGGCAAGCCGCTCTTTGCAGGCGACAAGTACGCCGACCTCAGCCAGGAAGCCCTGTGGTTCATCGGTGGTATCCTCAAGCATGCCAAGTCGCTGAACGCCTTCACCAACCCGGCGACCAACAGCTACAAGCGCCTTGTTCCGGGCTTTGAAGCGCCAGTTCTGCGCGCCTATTCGGCCCGCAACCGCTCTGGCTGTGTGCGTATCCCATGGACCGAATCGCCCAAGGCCAAGCGCGTCGAGGCCCGCTTCCCCGATCCCGCAGCCAACCCGTATCTGGCCTTCTCGGCCCTGCTGATGGCTGGCCTTGACGGGATCAAGAACAAGATCGATCCGGGCCCGGCATCGGACAAAGATCTCTATGATCTGCCGCCCGAAGAGCTGGCTGAAATCCCCACCGTTTGCGGCTCTCTGCGTGAAGCGCTGGAATCGCTGACCGATGACCACGATTTCCTGCTGGCCGGGGATGTCTTCACCAAGGATCAGCTTGACGGCTATCTGGCGCTGAAGTGGGAAGAGGTTTACGCCTACGAACACACGCCGCATCCGATCGAATATCAGCTCTACTACAGCTGCTGATACGTTGAGACCATTTTGCCCCCGTGCCGGTCCCGGCGCGGGGGCTTTTTGTTGCGCGTCCGCGAACAGACCGTTTTGCCCGCAGCCTTCTTGATAGTGCCACAATCGGGCAATAGATTTGTCTTCAGGCGAGCAGAATTGCTTCGTACAATCAGCTTCTACAGGAAGGAAGCGATGCGGGGACCAACCAGATACGCAGGGGCGATGTTCCTCTACGGGCCACAAACACGGCCCCCTGACCTGACTCTGGCGATGCAGTTCCTGATCGATGATCTGCGCTTTGACGGACGTCAGGTAGGCTGGATCGCTCTCAAGGGCAATTCCCTGCGCCTGCGGCTGGATGGTTTTGAGCTGGTGCTGGCCCATACCGAAACGTCGCTGCCCCCACAGGCATTCAATGGCGTGCTGCGCCCCCTTGCCGGTGCCGTCCCCTCCGATGCAGACGAGGCGTTTGCGGGCGCCGATCTGGCGCGCGGCAGGGTTCTGCATTCGCTGCGCCATCACCCCTTTGCCCTCAGTGTCCTGTTGCGCCCGCGCGGCCCCTCCCCCGCTTCTGACCCTGACGAGGCGCTTCTGGACATGGTGCGCGAATGTCGCGCGCTGGTTGAGCCGGTGATCGAGGCCGCGCCCCCCGCCACCGTCATCTGGCAACCCGGCGCGGTGGCGTTCACCTGCGAGGAGTTTCTTGCCAGCCGGGCCGAAACGCTGATCCTGCCCGGCGACCGCGAACATCCGGTACAACTGACGACCGACAACACCCGCCCGCGCCACCGCCCCACGCTGGACGCGGCGTTTCAGCCAGAAGCGGCCGGCGATCCCGCCCTGCTCGACGCGCCAGTCGTGCCCGCAGGGGCCGAAGCCCCGCGCGCCGATGGCGCGCGCCGCCTGCAAAGCCGCAGCGACCGCGCAGACCGCCGCTCGGCCGGGCAGTTATTCGGCAAGGACCGTGCTGCCGCCCGCCCTGTCGCCCTGCCTCGCCTGCACCGGCAGGATGCGCGACTCATTCACGCCATGCGCGCAGGCCCCGCCCCGGAGGCTGACGCTGCAGCGCGCGCGCGCAAGCGGCGGCTCAACATCGCCCGTGTGGCCAACATCACTGCGCTGGTTGTGTGGTACTCGGTGTTGTTGCAGCCGTTCTCCAGCTGGATTTAGCGCATGTTTCCGGGACGTGGGAACCGGTTTTCTGCGCTTCGAGCATGCGATATCAAGGGGTCAGAGTGGGGCGCGTGACTGCGGGTGAACGCGGCACGCTTCAGGTCGTGGGCGAAGGCACATACCGGCAGCCACGTCAGCCCGGGTGCGGGTGCGCGCGAAACGCGCGGTCCTCGTCAGGGCTCAGGGTGGAGCGGTGAACCAGATAGGTATGGATCGAAAACACCACCGCCCGGCTTTGCGGCAGCCGCAGCAGGCACTGGCGCTCTGATCGGATAAAGGCTTTTTCGCCGGCGGGTGCTGGCCTGATCTCGCCCTCCTGCCGGGGCTGGTAGAGCGCAGGATCAGCGTAATCGAGTGCATTGCCGCGCCACAGGGGCTGTTCGGGGCGGATCGCATCGAACAGGCGCTGCACGCGCGCGGCAATCCCGGCGTCATAGCTGGGAACCGGAACATGAATACCCAGCAAGTTGCGGCCAATCTTTTGCGACAGCGTCCAACTGGCCGGAAAGCACAGGATGGCACCGGTCAGGACATGGCTGCCATCAGGGCCGGGTTGAAGGATGCACAGATCCTCCTGCACCAGACGGCCCAGCGTCAGAAGCGGCGCGGTGCGGTCATCGGCCACGCGGCGCCCGTCGGGGCATAGCCAGCCATCGCTTTCGCGTACGAAACCCAACTGGGGCAGGCAGTCCGCGATCATGTCATACAGCTCTCGCGCCGCGTCTTTGGCCTGGGGCAGCAGGGCATGCACCTTGTCAGGGATCGCATCGATGAGGCGCGCGCGTTCGGCCATCTGCGCACCATAGGCTTCATCAATGCGCAGCCAGTCATCCATATCCAGCGGCAGGATACCTGGCAGCCGGTTCAGGCGCGGGTCCATCCAGACGTGAAACGGCAGACGGTGGTGCAGGATTGGCACGGCAGCTCTCCGGTCTTGGCGGCGCGAGACTGGATCAGCGCGCGGGCAGAGGCAAGGCCTCAGGTGACCATACCTGCCGCGTATGCGAAACCGGTGAGACCGCGATTGAGCAAGCCCGTTGCAAGCGCCTTCCGGGGCTTTGCGAGCACCAGAAAACCCGCCGGTTCCCTTTTCAGCAAGGTTGCAAGAGGTCTCGGGGGCGTAGCCCCCGGGGGGGGGGGGGGGGGGGGGGGGGGGGGGGGGGGGGGGGGGGGGGGGGG